>JAGYJW010000062.1 GCA_018401435.1 Deltaproteobacteria bacterium
CGACGACCACCTTCACCGATCTGAACATGACGATTCCGGGTGCCAGCGCGGCGGGCTTCTCGGCCTGGCAGGCCCGGCGCACCGGCCGCCAGCACGCCGAACGCATGGCTGCGGTCTTTGCGCGGGCCTGGACGGGCGCCCCCTTCGGAGACGACACGGTAGAAGACGCGATCGAGCTGGGCTGACGCAGGGCGGCCTGCGCTGGATCCGGCCGCGGGCCTGCGGTAGGACGCTGGGACCTCGGAGGCTCCATGTCCCTCGCCACCCGCCTGGGCAACCTGCTCACCTGGCGGCCCCCCGCCGCCGGGGCGCCCACCCCCGATCTGTCCTTGACCGCGCAGGACGGCACGTGGATCCGCATGACGGACTACGCCGGCGAGCGGCCCATCCTGCTGGCCTTCCTGGGCAAGGCCGATGGCCAGGCCGCCGGAGAATGGCTGCGGGCCCTCGATGCGGCCCGCCCGCAGATCGAGGAGATGGGCGCGGCGGTCTTTGGCATCTGCACCCTGCCCCCCGATCGCCTGCGCCCCCTGAAAGACGCCCTGGACCTGGGTTTTGCCCTGCTATTCGACCCCCTCGCCGTAGACGGACGGCGCTTTCGGGCCTCGTCCCGCTGGCGCCCGGTCCTCAAGGACAACGTCGTCCTGGTGGGAAAAGACGGCCGCATCGCCTGGGCGGCCCGCGGCCTGCCCCCGGTGCGCGAGGTCCTGCAAGCCCTGGCCGAGTCCCAAGGCCTGCGCCTGGAAGCCGAGCGCGAGCAGGCCGCAGCGGCCGCGGACCGGCGCGAGGTCCGCCAGCTGGACTCGCTGGCGGCGGTCGAGCTGCTGCAAGCGCCCGACAGCCCCTGGATTCTCGTCGATGTGCGCACCCTCTCGGAATTCGAGGCCGACCACGCGCCCCAGGCCATCCACATCCCGGTGGACGAGCTCCCCCAGCGCTACGAGGAGCTGGGCCAGACCGACCACATCCTCTGCGTCTGCCAGGCCGGCAGCCGGTCGGCGGCGGCCTCCGAATTTCTCGCCAGCCTGGGCGGGGCCCACATCGGAAATGTCCAGGGTGGAATGAGCGCGTGGGCCGGCCCGCGGGTCACCGGCGGCCTTTCACAATAAGACCCCCGACGGGATGGCCCGGTACCCCGCAGGGGTTCCCAGCGGGCTAAGCCGTTGACGCGGCAAGGCTCCTGGGGGGCCGGTGTCGCGACCCGACCCGCCGTGGCTTGCACGTCGGTGAACCGCCCAGCAGCGGAGCGTGGATGGTGGACGCGATTCAGATCTACCTGGCCGTGGTGGGCCAGGTCGAAGCCAACGCCCAGCCGGGCATCCTCGAGCTCATCACCGACGCCGACCTCGTGGTCCAGCTCGTCTTGCTGGTGCTGGTGGGCATGTCGGTGGGTTGTTGGGTCATCATCCTCAACAAGTTCTCCGCCCTGCGCAAGGCCGAACAGCAGTCCCAGGTCTTCCTCGAAGCCTTCTGGAAGGCACGGCGGCTGGACCAGGTCTATGAGCAGATCGACCGCTACGCGGGCTCTCCCATCGCGCAGGTCTTCAAGTCCGGCTATGTCGAGCTGAGCAAGCTCACCGGCGCCGAGGCCAGCCCCGCCGCCGAGGCCGGCCCTGCCATCAGCCTGGGCGGCGAAGACAACCTGGCCCGCGCCTTGCGCCGCTCCATGTCCTCGGAGCGGGCCGGCATGGAGAAGCTCACCACCTTCCTGGCCACCACCGGGTCCACGGCCCCCTTCATCGGCCTCTTCGGCACCGTCTGGGGCATCTTGAGGGCCTTTCAAAAAATCGGCGCCACCGGCCAGGCCACCGTCGCCACGGTGGGCCCCGACATCGCCCACGCCCTCATCGCCACGGCGGTGGGCCTCGCCGCCGCCATTCCCGCGGTGATGGCCTACAACTACTTCAACAGCCGCATCCGGGTGCTCAGCACCGGGATGGACAACTTCTCCGATGACTTCCTCAACATCGTCAAGCGTCACTTCCGCGGGAGGTAGCCATGGGCATGTCCTCTGGCGGTGACGACCGCGGGATGATGGCCGAGATCAACGTGACGCCCTTCGTGGACGTCATGCTGGTGCTGCTCATCATCTTCATGGTGACCGCGCCGATGATGACCACCGGCATCGACGTCGAATTGCCCCGCGCCGACGCGCCGTCCCTATCCCAGAAGAGCGACAGCCAGGTCTTTCTGGCCATCACCGCCGATGGCCGCTACCTGATCAACCAGAGCGAGTTCCCCTTCGAAGAGATGCAGGGAAAGCTGGCCGCCATCGCCCAGGCCAACCCCGACCAGGACGTCTTCTTGCAGGCCGACGCACAGGTGCCCTACGAGAAGGTCGCCCAGCTGATGGCGGCGGTCACGGCCGCGGGCATGCCCCGGGTGGGCCTGGTCACTCAGCCGGGGATCAAGCACTGATATGGCCGGAATCGGACAGCTCATGGCCCAGCACGGCCGGCGCCCCACCTGGGAGATCGGGGTCTCTCTGGCCGGGCATGCGCTGCTGCTGCTGGGCCTGGTCGCCGCCGAGGCCCTGGTGGGCCCCGACGACCCGCCCTTCAAGCCCGAAGACGTGACCTGGATCTCGGCGACGCCGCCCCTAAAGGCGCCCGGCCTGCCCCAGAAGGCAATGAGAACGCCCGATCCGCCCAAGGGCGAGACACCGCCGGACAACAGCCCGCCGCCACCCGAGCCCCCCAAGGCCTCGGAGATGCAGCTTCCCAAGGAGGATGCCCCCAAGCCGCCTGGCGCCGAGAAGCCGCCTCCCCAGAAAGACGACGAGGCCGCCCGGGCCAAGAAGCGGGCGGATCTGTTGCGCGACATGAACGCCCAGGTGGGCCCCGAAGACCGCCCGGCCACCGATCCCAACGGCGTCGAAGGCGACTTCACCATCGTGGGGGGGCCGGGCGGCGTCTTCGATCCCGTGCTCAGCGAGTATGTGGACAAGTGCCGGGCCGCCATCCTGCCCAACTGGACGCCCCTGCCCTCCACGGTCACCAGCCACCCCAACTATGTGGTGGCAGTGGTCGTCGACATCGGCGCCGATGGCACCCTCAGCAACCCGCGCATCCTCAAGAGCAGCGGCGACGCCGCCTTCGACCGGTCGGGCCTGCTGGCGGTGCACAAGACCCGCCGCTTCCCGCCGCCGCCCGAAAAATACGCACGCGCCGCGGGCAATGGCGTGCTCATCAACCTGAAGGCATCGGATAAGCAGTGAGCCAGCTCCCCCCGCCCCTCCGATCTTCCCGGACCCTTCGCCTGGGCCTGCTGGTCGCCGGTCTCGGCGGCCTCTTCGTCGGCGCCGATCCCCGCGCCCAGGAGGCCCCCATCGAACGCTTCGGCTTTGATGTCGGCTTCAAACCCGGCGCCGTGCGCTACGCCCTGGCCTTGCCCCGCCCGGTCGGCGGCAGCGCCGCCCAAGAAGAGTTCTACAGCGTGCTCAAGCGCGATCTCGAACTGACCGGCTACTTCGACATCATCGATCCCGCCGCCTATATCGAGGCCTCCACCGCGGGCTTGCGCCCGGGCTCCTTCCGCTTCGAAGATTGGGAGGTGCCCGGCGCCTCCATCCTGGTCAAGACGGGCCTGAGCGACCAGGGCGGCGGCATGCGCTCAGAGGTCTGGGTCTACCATGTGCCCGGCCGCAGCAAGCAGGGGGCCAAGGCCTTCTCGGGCGGCGCTTCCAGCGTGCGCATGTTGGCCCACAAGGCCGCCAATGAGGTCATCGAGAGCCTCTTCGCCCACTCCGGCCCCTTCAACACCCGCTTCGCCGTGGCCGGCACCTTCGCGGGCAACAAGGAGATCTACGTCGTCGACTTTGACGGCCATGGCCTCACCCCCATCACCAGGAACGGCTCGATCAACATCCAGCCCGACTGGGACCCCAGCGGCACCCGCATCGCCTACACGGGCTACGCCGCGGGCAACCCCGACACCTATGTGGCCAACCTCTCTGGCGGCCGCATCACGCGGGTCAGCGCCCGACCGGGCATCAACTCCGGGGCCACCTGGTCGCCCAATGGCGGCTTGTTGGCCTTGACCCTGTCCCCTGGCAGCGACAGCGACGTCTTCACGATCGATCCCAACACCGGGCGCGAAGTCAGCCGCATCACCCGCGAGCCCGGCATCGACGTCTCCCCCAGCTGGAGCCCCGACGGCGGGCGCATCGCATTCGTCAGCGAACGCAGCGGCGGCGCCCAGATCTATGTGGCCAATGCCGACGGCTCCGGCGCCCGGCGGGTGACCTTTCAAGGCAACCACAACACCGATCCCGCCTGGTCCCCCGACGGCGAGTCCATCGCATTCGTCAGCCGCGCCGGGGTCTTCGACATCTTCACGGTGCGCCTGAGTGACAGCAAGATCACCCGCATCACCCAGGCCGCCGGCGACAACGAAGACCCGAGCTGGTCCCCCGACGGCCACTACATCGCCTTCTCGTCCACCCGCTCCGGCGCGGCCCACATCTGGATGAGCACCGCCGACGGCGCCTACCAGGTCCAGCTCACCCAGGGCAAGGGCGGTTACACGAACCCGGATTGGTCGCCCGGGCTCAAATGGTAGCTCCGGGTCCAAGCCCTTCCCCACCGGGAGCGCGACGTGCCCAGGGCCTCCATCGACATCGGCAGCAACACCCTCCTGCTCCTCGTCCTCGACGATTCGGGCGCCACCCTCCACGATGAACCCCGCATCGTGGGCCTGGGTCGCGGCCTGGGCGATCGCGGCTTGTTTCGGCCCGATCGCATGGAAGAGGCCCTGGCTGCCCTCCGCGACCTGGCGGCCACCGCCCGCAGCTTGGGCGTCTTGCCCCAGGACATCGTGGCCGTCGCCACCAGCGCCGCCCGACGCGCCCTGAACGCCGAGACCTTCTTTGCCCGCGTGCAGGAAGAGACCGGGCTGCAGGTGCGCATCATCAGCGGTCACCAGGAGGCGTCCTTGACCTGGCACGGGGCCCTGGTGGGCCTGCCCGTGCACGAGGGCCCCCTGGCCGTGGTGGATCTGGGCGCCGGCAGCACCGAGGTGGTGGTGGGCGAAGGCGCCACCATCGGCATGGAGCTGTCCCTGGAGCTGGGCGGCGTGCGCCTCACCGAACGCTTCTTCGGCGGCGCCGACGGCCGCACCCGACCCGCCGACCTGGCCCGGCTCCGCAGCCACGTGGACCATGTGGTGGAGGCCGTCACCTGGCCGGTCCTGCCGCGGGCCATGGTCGCCGTCGCCGGTACCGCCACCACGCTGGCCGCCATCGAGCTGGGCCTGCAGCAGTGGGACCGCGACAAGATCCATGGCATGCGGCTGACCCGCGGCGCGCTCCGGCGCATCATCGACCGCCTGCTGCCGGCGGGCCCCCACGAGCGCCGAGAGATCGCCGCCATCAGCCCAGAACGGGCGGACTACCTGCTGGCTGGCGCCTGTGTGCTCGAATCCATCTGCACCGCCGGGCGGCGGGATAGCCTGTGGGTATCGGACGGCGGCGTTCGCCATGGCGCTCTCATCGCGGCCTCATGGCGCTGAGCGAGAACTGACACCTCACGCCTGTTGCGCATGATTCCGATCCACGGCATAATCGTTCACTCTGTGCATCGGGCGGACGGCACCTCCCGACGCACAGGGCAGCAGCCCTCCGACTCCGCAGGTCACCATGACGCTTCGCACCCTCTCTCTGTTGTCCTTCATTGCCCTGGCCGCATGCACCGACAAGGCGACCAACAACGGCAATACCAACGTCGACACCGGCGCGATTGGGGCGGGCGCCGTAGACGCAGACAACGACGGTTTCACCACCGACGAAGACTGCGACGACAGCGATGGCACCATCAACCCCGGCGCCACCGAGATCTGCGACGGCGTGGACAACGACTGCGACGGCGAGATCGACGAGAACGTCACCAGCACCTTCTACCGGGACGCCGACGGCGACGGCTTCGGTGACGCCGACACCGCCACGGAGTCCTGCGAGATCCCCGCTGGCTATGTGCCCAATGCCAACGATTGCGACGACGCCCAGGGCTCGGCCTTCCCTGGCAACAACGAAGACTGCGACGGCATTGACAACGACTGTGACGGCGACGTCGACGAGGGCGTCACCACGACCTACTACGCCGATGGCGACGGCGACAGCTTCGGCGACCCCGCAACCGTCTCCGAGGCCTGCACCCAGCCCCCGGGCACCGTGACCAACGACGGCGACTGCGACGACACGACGGCTGCGGCCTTCCCCGGCAATATCGAGATCTGCGACGAGATCGACAACGACTGCGACGGCACGGTGGATGAGGGCGTCACCACCACCTACTACGCCGACCTCGACAACGACAGCTATGGCGACCCCGCGCTGATTCAGGACGCCTGCGCCCTGCCCTCCGGCTACGCCACCCGGGCCGGCGACTGCGATGACAGCGAGCCCACCACCAACCCGGCCGCCTCGGAATACTGCGACGGCCACGACGACGACTGCGACGGTACGGTGGATGAGGACGACGCGGTGGACGCCGCTGACTTCTATGCAGACACGGACGCCGACGGCTATGGCGACCCCTCCGCCCTGCGTCACACCTGCTACCAGCCCACCGGCTACGTCTCGGATCGCACCGACTGCGACGACACGCGGGCGGCCACGAACCCCGGCGCGACCGAGTACTGCAACACCCACGACGACGACTGCGACGGCACCATCGACGAGAGCGACGCAGCGGACGCCCCCACCTGGTACGCCGACACGGACAACGACAGCTACGGCAACCCCAGCAGCTCGATTCGGCAGTGCACCCAGCCCACGGGCTACCAGACCGACAACACCGACTGTGACGACACCTACGCCGGCACCTACCCGGGCGCCGACGAGTACTGCGACAGCCGGGACAACGACTGCGACGGCACGGTTGACGAAGATGGCGAGGTGCTCGACGGCGACACCTTCTACCGCGACGCCGACAGCGATCTCGTGGGCGACCCCGACATCACCCTGATCGCGTGCGCCCAGCCCTCTGGCTATGTTGACAACTACTACGATTGTGACGACACGGACAATAGCGAGCCCGTGGTGGTGGACCGCGGCACCGGCAGCTCCAGCGGCTCGGGCACGATGGCCGACCCCCTCTACGACCTGCAGGATGGCATCGACCGGGCCAGCGCCTGCGTGATCGCCTTTGGCGGCACCTACCGCGAAAACATCGTCATCGACGCCAACCTCGACATCTGGGGCGTTGAGGGCTCGGACCTGACCGTCATCGACGCCAACGGGACCCCCTGCGACGGCGCCTCGCCCACCGGCTGCGAGCCTGCGGTGAGCATCTCGACGGGCACCGGCATCTCGCCCACCCTGCGGGGCTTCAGCATCACCGGTGGCACCGGCCAGGTCTCGACCAGCACGACCACCACCACCTGCGCCGACTCTTCGGCCAGCCACAGCGGCCAGACCACCTGCACCGTGCACGTCTACGAGTACTGCGGCGGCGGGCTCTATGTGGACGGCGACGACCCGGTCCTTGAAGACCTGCAGGTCGTGGACAACACCCTGCCCGAGTTCGAGCAGTACACGGTGCCTTGCGGGGGCACCGCCTGCAACTTCGAGCAGAACTGGCTCTACTCCTATGGCGGCGGCGTCTGCCTCAAGGACTCGGCGGCCTCCCTCGAAGATGTGCACGTCTACGACAACTTCGCCGACCAGGGCGGCGGCGTCTATGTCGGTGATGCGGCGGTGGTGGACTGGTCCCACAGCTACATCGCCGAAAACGAAGCCGGCGACGGCGGCGGCCTGAACCTGGATGGCGCCACCCTTTCCGCCACCAATGTGCTCTTCGCCTTCAACGACGCCGACACCGACGGCGGCGGCATCTTCTCGCAGAATGCCGGCGCGGCCACGCTGGTCAACAGCAACTCGGCCTACAACACCTCGGCGACGGGTACCAGCCGCGGCGACGCGGTCTACGGCTCGTCGGGCACCACGATGACGGTGATGAACAGCATCCTGCACACCAGCTCGGCGCGTTCGGTGGTCTATAGCGTCGGCACCTGGACCGGCAGCTACAACGACGTCTACAACGCGGGCACCGGCACGGGCTACGCCGGCACCGCGGTCGCCGGCACGGGCAGCGTCACCGGCAACCCCCAGTGGCAGAGCGTGACCGACGACAACAACATCTGGAATGACGACTGGAGCCTGCGCAGCACCAGCCCGGCCCTCAACACCGGCAACCCGTCCAGCACCTACAACGACGCCGATGGCAGCCGCAACGACATGGGCATCACCGGCGGCGCCGGCGGCACCTGGCCCTAGTTCAGCGAATCGGAAATCCCGATTCGTTGGACGCGGCCGGCGCATGTGCCGGCCGCCCGGCGGCCTCGCAAGAGGACGCCGGGGGGGAGCGCCCTTTGGGCGCGGTGCGGGGGCAAGGCCCCCGCCTATATCGGGCTGGTTCAACGGTGCGCTATTTGCGCGCTGTTGAACTAGGGCCGTCGGGGATCGTCATCCGACGCGCCGCGAATCCGCCAGCCCCCCCACGAAGGTCGCCTACGGGCGGCCTTCGGTCGTCATGGGGGGGCAGGTCGCGCAGGCGGGCCATCGGGTGGGCCAGATCGACGAGGAGTCCGGAATTGATCCCCGCTGGAGTGGGGTTGGAGCCCTGCTTTTCCTTGCGCGCAGTGGTTCCACGGACCATAATCGGACCCGTGAAGCACGCGGCGTCCGGTCTCCGTCGAGAGACCCCCAGAAAGTGACCTTCCATCCCCGAGCCCCGCCCATGTCCCTCCGACTTCTCCCCTTCGTCTCCTTCCTCGCCCTGATCGCCTGCACCGACACCGGGGGCGGCAAGGGCGATGCAAGCGTTGACACCGGCGCCTTGGACGGCGGCACTGCGGTGGATGAAGACGGCGACGGCTTCCCCGCCGACGAGGACTGCGACGACAGCGATGGCACCATCAACGGGGGGGCCACCGAGATCTGCGACGGCGTGGACAACGACTGCGACGGCGAGATCGACGAGGGCGTGACCTCCACCTTCTACCGGGACGCCGACGGCGACGGCTTCGGCGATGCAGACACCGCCACCGACTCCTGCGAGATCCCCGCCGGCTACGTGCCCAACGCCAACGACTGCGACGACACCCAGGGCGACGCATTCCCGGGCAACCCCGAGACCTGCGACGGCATCGACAACGACTGCGACGGCACGGTCGATGAAGACGTCACCGCCCTGTACTACGCGGACTCCGATGGCGACGGCTTCGGCGACCCCGCCGCGGGCGAGGCGGCCTGCACCCAGCCCTCCGGCACCGTCACCGACAACAGCGACTGCGACGACACCACCGCCGCCGCCTTCCCGGGCAACCTCGAGATCTGCGACGAGATCGACAACAACTGCGATGGCAGCGTCGATGAAGGCGTCACCACCACCTACTACGCCGACCTCGACGGCGACAGCTACGGCGACCCGGGCCTCATCCAGGCCGCCTGCGCCTTGCCCGCCGGCTATGCCGCCCGCGCCGGCGACTGCGACGACGGCGAGCCCACCACCAACCCCTCGGCCTCGGAGTACTGCGACGGCCACGACGACGACTGCGACGGCACCGTGGACGAGGACGACGCCGTGGACGCCTCGGTCTTCTACCGGGACGCCGACGTGGACGGCTTTGGCGCCCCCGCGTCCAGCTACCGGACCTGCTACCTGCCCAGCGGCTATGTCGTGGACAACACCGACTGCGACGACACCCGGGCCGCCACCAACCCGGCCGCCACCGAGTACTGCAACACCCACGACGACGACTGCGACGGCACCGTGGACGAAGACGACGCGGCCGACGCCGCCGACTTCTACCGTGACGCCGACAGCGACGGCTATGGCAACGCGGCCATCATCGACCACACCTGCTACCAGCCCAGCGGCTACGTCTCCGACAACACCGACTGCGACGACCTGCGGGCGGCCACCAACCCGGCCGCCCTCGAATACTGCAACACCCACGACGACGACTGCGACGGCACCGTGGACGAAGACGACGCCGTGGACGCGGCGGACTTCTACCGGGACTCCGACAGCGACAGCTACGGCGACCCCAGCGTCATCGACCACACCTGCTACCAGCCCAGCGGCTATGTCTCTGACAACACCGACTGCGATGATGCAGAGTCGACGACCAATCCGGGCGCAAGCGAATACTGCGACGGTCACGACGACGACTGTGACGGCACCGTGGACGAAGACGACGCCGTCGATGCATCGGACTTCTATGCCGACGCCGACGCCGACGGCTATGGCAACCCCAGCGTCATCGACCACACCTGCTACCAGCCCAGCGGCTACGTCTCTGACAACACCGACTGCGACGATGCCCTGGCCACGACCAACCCCGGCGCGACCGAATACTGCAACGGTCGGGACGACGATTGTGACGGCAGCACCGACGAGAACTCCGCCGCCGACGCCCTGACCTGGTATGCCGACACGGACAGCGACAGCTACGGCGACGCCGGCAACACCCTGGTGCAGTGCACCCAGCCCTCCGGCTACCTCAGCGACGACACGGACTGTGACGACACCTACGCCGGCACCTACCCCGGGGCCGACGAGTATTGTGACAGCCGCGACAACGACTGCGACGGCACCGTGGACGAAGACGGCGAGGTCCTGGACGGTGACACCTTCTACGCCGACGTGGACGCCGATCTCACCGGTGACCCCAACAGCACCATGGTCGCCTGCACCCAGCCCTCTGGCTACATCGACAACTTCTACGATTGCGACGACAGCGACAGCGGCGAGCCGGTCGTGGCCGACCGCGCCACCGGCAGCAGCGGCGGCGCGGGCACCATGGCCAGCCCCCTCTACGACCTGCAGGACGCGGTGGACCGCGCCAGCCAGTGCGTGATCGCCTTCGCCGGCACCTACCAGGAGAATATCGTCGTCGATGCCAGCATCGACATCTGGGGCGTCGACGGCGCGGACTTCACCACCATCGACGCCAACGACATCCCCTGCGATGGCGCCGACCCCGATGGCTGCGAACCGGCCCTGACGATCGCCACGGGTACCGGCATCGCCCCCACCATTCACGGCTTCACCGTGATGGGCGGCAGCGGCTACGTCAGCACCAGCACCACCACCACCACCTGCGCAGACTCCTCGGCCAGCCACAGCGGCAATACCAGCTGCACCGTCTACGTCTACGAGTACTGCGGCGGCGGCATCTACGTCGAGGGCGACGACCCGGTCCTCTACGACCTCAACGTCGCCGACAACACCCTGCCGGAGTTCGAGCAGTACACCATCCCTTGTGGTGGTACGGCCTGCAACTACGAGCAGAACTGGCTCTACTCCTATGGCGGCGGCATCTGCCTCAAGGACTCGGCCGCGTCCCTGGAGGATGTGCACGTCTACGACAACTTCGCCGACCAGGGCGGCGGCGCCTATGTGGGCGACGCGGCGGTGGTGGACTGGTCGCACAGCTACATCGCCGAGAACGAGGCGGGCGATGGCGGCGGCCTGAATGTGGACGGCGCCACCCTGTCGGCCACCAATGTGCTCTTCGCCTTCAACGACGCCGACACCGACGGCGGCGGCCTCTTCTCGCAGAATGCGGGCGTGGCCACGCTGGTCAACAGCAACGCCGCCCACAACACCTCGGCGACGGGCACCAGCCGCGGCGACGCGATCTACGGGTCTTCGGGCACCACCCTGACGGCCATGAACAGCATCTTCCACACCAACTCGGCCCAGCCGGTGGTGTACAGCGCGGGCACCTGGGCCGGCACCTACAACGACGTCTACAACGCCGGCGCCGGCTCTCGCTACGCGGGCACGGCCGCCGCCGGTACGGGCAGCGTGGGCACCAACCCGCAGTGGCAGAGCATCACCAACGACAGCAACATCTGGAATGACGACTGGTCGCTGCAGAGCACCAGCCCGGCCATCAACACCGGCGACCCCGCCGCAATCTACAACGATGCGGACGGCTCTCGGAACGACATGGGCATCACGGGCGGACCCGGCGGCACCTGGAACTGAAGGCGGTCGCCCCGCTTCTCGGCCCCCACCGCGGCGACGCGGCTGGGGGCCGCCTGTGGGGCCCCCGCCCTCAGGGGGGCGGCGCGTCGGGGCAGCTGAGGGTGCTGCCATCCAAGGTGTAGAGGGCCAGCTCCTCATCCTCCCAGCTCGGCATGCCCAAGAAGGAGACCTCGCGCAGGATCCGCACGGCCCGCGGCCAATCGCTCTCCATGCGCAGGCTGCCGTCGCGCTGGGGCCGGGGCCGCAGATAGCCCTCTTTGCGGAAGACGACATAGCGGTAGCCCAGCCCTTGGACCTCTCGCAGATCCTCCGCCGTCCACGCGTCGCGCGGGTGGCGCCAGTCGCGCTCGCCCAGGGCGATCAGCAGGGCGATCACGCGATTCTGCTTGCGGAAGGCCACGACCTCGGCCGGGGCAAAGGCATCCTTGGTCACCAGCATCCCATTCAGGATGGGCTTGCCGTGGATGGTCTGGTGGTAGAGGGGCCGCTGGCCCAGGGCATAGGGCAGCTCGATGATGGCGCCGGGTGGGGCGGCGGCCAGGCAGTGGATCCCGGGCGAGACCGCCGCCGACCACATGTCCAGAGGCGCGAGCGCTTGGGAGGCGGGGCCCGCGATGGCCGTCGCCCAGAGCAGCGCCGCTGCGGTCCAGGCTGCCCGCGGGCCCAGGCGCCGCCGAAGTCCGGCCACACCCAGGCCCCCCAGGGCCACCAGGCCCAGGCCCAGAAAGGCAGAGGCCCGCCCCGGCCACCACCAGCGCCGCAGCACCGCGAGGTGCTCGACCCCCAGCAGGTAGAGGGGGTTGGCGAGGAAGTCCCGGCCCAGGATGAGCACCGGACCGCAGGCCACCACCGCCGATACCAGGGCCGCCGCCAGCAGGGGTCGGCGCTGTCGGCGCAGGCCAAAGGCCAGGCCCCCCAACAAGGCCAGCCCCTGGGCCAGGCCCAGCAGGCGCACCCCAGGGTCAAAGCGCAGCCCCGCGGGCTCGATCAAGGCGCCGCCCCGGCCGCTCAGGGCCAGGACAAAGAGCCCCTGCTCGTCGCCTTCGACCGTGCGCAGGCGCAAGCGACCCAGGGCGCCAGGCTCATCGGCCAAGGCCAAGAGCCCCGGCACCGCGCCCGCGTCCAGATCGGCCACCATGGGCAAGGCAAAAGGCGCCACCAACAAGGCGGAGATCAAGCCCAGCAGCAGCATCCGGCCCAGCTCGACCGGCGCATCCCGAAGGCCGCCCAGCGTCCGCACCACCGCCATCGCCCCCACCACCAGGGCGCCCACCATCCCATAATACCAGTAGGTGAGGCCGCTGAGCGCAAGCCACAGCCCGCCCCACAGGGCGCGGCCCAGGGTGGGCGGGCCCAGCATGCCCGCCAGCAGCAGGCTGGGAAAGAGCAGCATGGCCTGGGTGAATCGCCCCTGCTGCAGCTCAAAGAGGGCGAAGGGGTGCAGCAGGCCCAAGCCCGCGGCAGCCAGGCGCCCGGGTCGTCCGGCCCCCGCCGCCGCCGCCAGGCGCTCGCCGCCCCAGGCGTTGCCCAACAGGATCAGCAGCACGAAGAGGTTGGTGCCTGCAGGCGCGCCCAGCAGCAGGCGCAGGGGCGCGGCGAGGGTGGCATCCAGCAGGTTGCCGCCGGTGTGCCGGTAGAGATCCTTTCCCCACGGAAAGAAGAGCAAGGGCCCCGGGTCCGTCTCTTCCAGCTGCAGCGTGGTCCACCAGTAGAACCACTGGGTGCCATAGGCGTCCAACCAGGCGCTGCCCACGAAGCGGCCAGCGGGGTCCAGGGACGCCGGGCCCAGCACCCACAGGGCCAGCAGCAAGACCGCAGCGACCGCAGCCAGCCGGGGGCGGCTCACAGCTCCCCCAGGCTCAGGTGCGCCACGAAGCTCTGCTCGGCCCGTTCGCGCTGGGGCCATGGGTTGAAGCCCAGGTCGAGGGCGGCCGGCCCCACGGGGGTCGCGATGCGCACGCCACTGCCCAGGCCGGTGCGAAAGAGCTGGTCCCGGCCCCGCTGGGACGAGGTGGGCAGCACGGCCGCGTCCAGGAAGTTGACCTGTCCGAAGTCCGAGAAGAGCACCCACTGGGTGGAGCTGAGATCGGAGAAGCCCAGGACATTGAGGGGCACCCGCAGCTCGACGGTGGCCGCCGCGATGGCGTCCCCACCGGTGGGCACCCAGCGTGCCGACTCTCCTCGAATGCCCGCACCGTCCACCAGCGCCTCCAGCGCATCGGGGAACGGAATTTGGGGGCGCGCGGCATAGTTGGCCGGGCCAACCATATTGAGCTGGAAGCCGCGCAAGCTGCCGCTGCCGCCCAGGTAGAAGCGGTCTTCGAGGGGCAGGGTGGTGGCGTCGCCCTTGGCCCAGCCCGCGCCCACCCGGCCGCCCAGGTTGAGCACCAGCGGCCCCAACGGCACCAGCTGCTCCATGCGCAGCAGGCTGCGCGCGGTCACCAGGGCCTGGCCCAGGCCATCCGAGACCTCCACCAGGCCCGAAAAGAAGTTGCCCTTGGTGGGGTTGAAACGGTCATCTCGGCCGTCCCGGAGCACCAGCAGCGAGGGTCCGGTCACGAAGCGAATGGCGGAGGGCAGGCGGGCGGGGCCGCTGGCGTCGCTGCTGAGGCCCAGGGCCTCCAGCCAGGGGTCCCCCCGCACCAGGGCGCCGGTCTCGACGTCTTCCAGGCGCCGGAGCTGGGCCCGGTAGCCGACATAGCCCTCCCACCGAAGCCCGGTGGCCCGCACACCCACCGACAGACCGGTCCGCCAGAGGCGGTAGACCGGCTCTTGCAGGGTCTCCCCCAAGATGGCCTCGACCACCAGCTGCTGGCCGGCCCCGGGGAAGTGGGGCGCGCTGTAGCGCAAGGCGGCCTGCCACACCGGCTGGTCCAGGTCCAGCCGCCACTCATCGCCAAACCAGCCGTAGCCGACCTGGCCATAGAGGGTGATCTTGTGGCCCAGCCCGCCCAGGTTCCGGTGGGTGGCCCGGGCGTTGGCCTGGATGCCCTGGTCGGTGGACAGGCCGCCACCGGTCTCAAAGAGCAGGTTCGGCTTCTCGTCCAAGACGATGAGCAGGTCGCGGAAGCGATCGTCATCGCCCACCAGTTCGGGGGATACGACGCGAAAGAGGTCCAGCGCGTAGAGGTTGCTGCGGGTGCGCCGGATGCCTTCGGGGGTCACCGGCTCGCCCAGGGTGAGGGCCAGCTCCCGCTCGATCACCCTGCGGCGGGTGCGGCGGCTGCCCTGCAAGACGACGCTGCGCAGCCGGACCTGGGGGCCCGGCGTCACCACCAGCGCGGCCACGGCCTCGCCGCCATCGGGGGAGAGCCGTGTTTCCACCCGTGCATCGGCGCTCAGGTGTCCCCTGCCCTTCCAGGCGTCCGTGACGGTGCGGGCCAAGGCGTCGATGCGCGCGGGCTGGTAGGGCTGGCCCACCAGCTCGGCGCGCGCGCTCTCCAGGGCCACCCAGCCCGGATCGCCCAGCTTCAGCCCCTCTGCCGCCAGCTCCCGCAGCAGGGTGCGCTGCCCCTCACGCACCTGCACCTGCAGGACGGTGGGCTTGCGGTTGAGGACCATCGACAGCAGCCGCCGCTTGAGGTGGATCTGCTCGGTGACCTCCAGCCGGGCGTCCAGGTAGCCCTGGCCCCGGTAGAACTCGCGCACGCCCGCCAGGCCCCGGTTGATGCCCGCGGTGGTCACGATTCGCTGGCCCAAGCCCTCTGCGTCGGCCTCGCGGATGGCGCCGGCCACATAGCGGGCGCTGAAGGTCTCGGCGCCGCTGACCTCGATGCGCCGCAGCCGCAGCTGTGGGCCCGGCCGGGCGGTGAGCGTGAGGAGCTGGCCGTCGGGGATGGCGTCGAGGGAGAGGGCGACGGCGGCGTCGGGGTGGCCGCGCTCGTCCAGCCAGCCTCGGAGCCGCCGGGCGGCCTGCTCGGCTGTGTCCTGGCTGGCCCGGGTGCCCTCGTAGAGGCCCAATACGGCCTGGACCTCTGCGGCCCGGGGCATGCGCTCGCCCGAACCCTCGCGCCGAATTGCGACCGCAAGGCGGCTGTTGGTCTCCACATTGAGCACGAGGCCGGTGGCCCCCCCCGCGCCGGGCACCTGGATGAAGCGCACGGTGGGCTGCATCCATCCCTGGCGGACGAGGTCGTCGCGCAGCTCCTCCAAGGCCCGCTCCAGGGCCTGGCGCACCACCCGACGCCCCTTGTGGATGCCATGGCGCGCGAGCACCCGCCGCACCCGCGCGCTGCGCGGCGCGCAGTCGGCCTGGTCGAGGGCGCAGCGGCGCCCCCAGCCCTTCACCAGCTCGGGGCCGTTGACCTGCACCTCGCTCCAGGTGCGGGCCTCGCCGGGGTCCACCGTGACCAGCAGCGCGACGCCACCCAGGTCGTCTCGGCTGACCCGGGTGCTCACGCGGGCCTCGGTCCAGCCCTGCTCCGCCAGGGCCGCGCGCACCCGCGCTTCGAGGGGGGCGGGATCGGTGTCGGGGTAGAAGGCCTCGCCGACCGAGCGCCCGATGGCCCGCTGGGCCACCCGCCGGGGCACGCCGCGCACGCCATCCAGGCTGAGGGTGCTGAGCTTGGGTGGGGGGTAGACCCGGTAGGCGATGCGCGCCGCGGGAATGGGCTCGCCGTCTTCATTCACGATGAACCACGGCTCGGCCACGGCCTCGACGGCGGCAAAGGCGCCCGCCCGGTAGAGCAGCGCCACATCCAGGCGGATATTGCCGAGATTCAGCTCCTGGCCCTGGCGCAGGCGCAGCAGCGGCTCGAGGTTCTCGCGGGGCAAGCCGCCGTCGGGCGCCTCCAGGCTGACCTGCGCCACCGGCAGCCCCACCCACAACGCGAGATCGCCGATGGGCAGCGTCTCGGCGCCGGCCCGCGCCTCGGCGGACAGCTGGGGCGCATCGACCGGCGGAGCGCTGTCCTCTGCCCGGGCCGACCCGCACAAGGCGGCACCGGCCACGCCCAGAAGGCAGGCCAGCAGCGCGGTGCGAATGGACAAGGGGTGGGTCAGGACGGCTCCACGGCGCTCAGTCGAGCTCCCAACGCAGGTTCACGTTGAGGCCCCAGGCGCCCCCGATGTTGAGCTGCCGCCCCACCTGCTCGCGCGCCCAGAAGCCCCGCATATACAAGCGGTTGGCCAGGCGCCGCTCCAAGCTGACATAGGTGTCCGACAGGCGGCTGAGGTTCTGCTCCAAGATGATGGTGGCCCAGTCCAGGTCCTTCTCGGCGATGATGCGCAGCTCGGAGGACACCGTGCCCGCGCCCCGCTCGGTCACGCCCGACACCAGGTCGATGCGCTCTGGGCGCAGGATCTCCAGCCCGTAGAGGCCCTGGCCCAGGGTCTCCACCAGGCCGAATTTGGAGGCGAGCAGGTCGCCGCCTTCCAGGGCCAGGGCCGAGAAGGCGCCGCCATAGCGCTCCAGCTCGGCCCGGGTCATGCCAAAGAGCAGCAGGGCGTTGATGTCGGCCTCGGGCAGGCCGGGGTCCGAGGTGGACTCCCCCCGCCAGTCCGACCAGGGGCCCGCCACGCGGTAGTCGATGAGGTAGCGATCCTCGCGGGTCTGCACATTGGTGCGCAAGGCGATGTCGAGTTCGGGGTCAAAGGCATAGGGCTCGACAAAGTGCAGCTCGCCGCGCACCAGCTCGAACTCGCGCTCCTTGAGGTAGACCCGGCCCCCGGTCTCGGCGCGGATATCGCCCACCAGGCCGGGCCGGGAGGTGTCGCCCACCAGGCGCAGGTCGCCCGATGCCACCAGGTCGCCCAGGTTGTTGCGCACCCGAATGCTGCGCTGTCCCACCAGTTGCACATCCAGGCTGAACAGGTCGGCGGTCTCCTCGGCCGTGGCGCCGGTCAGGCGTTCTCCGGCGAGGTCCACCACCGCGTCCTCCCAGGCGATGCGGTCGGCGAAGAGCATGTCGCGCACATCCACCCGGCCCGACAGCAGGGGCTCCTCGGCCGGCCCCACAAAGGCGAGGCTGGCGTCGCCGGTGATGGCCGGCAGCCAGTCGAAGTACTCCACCCGGGCATCCCCGAGCTTGGCCCAGAGGTCATAGCGGGAGGGCAGCCAGTCCTTGGCGTCGATGCGGCCGCCACCCGTCAGCGCGCCGCCGCCCATGCGACCGGTCAGGGACTGCAGCTGGTAGCCCCCCTCGCGGCCGCTCAGCCGCGCTTGCACGGATTCCAGGGCTTCGGGCAGCCAGGAGGCGTGAAAGCGCCCATCGACGATGCGGGCAGTGATCACGGGCTCCAGGTCGCCGCGGCCTCCCGACAGGGAGAGCTCCACCCGGGCCAGGCCCTGGGACCGCTCCAACCCCGGCACCACCGCCCGCAGCAGATCGAGGTCCAGCACCCCATCTCCGGCGAGCACGGTCGGTCCGCCCTCGGCGCGCGAGCCGCCGAAGGACAGCTGGCTCTGCCCCCCCACCAGCTCCACCCCGGCCAGGCTGAAGCGCTGCGGCCCCACACTCAGCCGCCAGGGCCCCTGGGACTTCAGCAGGTGGCGATCCCAGCCCAGCTCGACCTCGGTGGTCTCGAAATCCAGCCGAAAAGGGCGGTCGGGCGGGCCCAGCTGGCCGCTGGCCACCACCTGCCCCGATACCAACGCCCGAATGGGCCCACCATCGGGGGCCACCGGGTAGAAGGAGTGGGCGGGAAAGGCGGCGAGGTCTGCGCTCAAGGCCCAGTCCACATCCCCGCCCAGGCCCAGGGTGCCGGCCAGCCCCAGCTCGCTGCCGCCCAGGTTGCCGTTGAAGGACAGGGTCTGGCCAATGGTGGAGAAGTCCAGCCGCGAGTCGCCGATGGCCCGCCCCGCCAGCACCGTGTCCCAGAGGGCCAGGCGGCCTTCGGGGGTCGGGGCCGACAGGCTGCCGCCGATATGCGCCCCCAGGCTGATCAGCCCGTCCAGCTGAACCGAGGATCCGGCCAAGGCGTCCAGGTCTCCCAGCGACCAGGCAGATGTGTGAACATCAAGGTTCAACCTTCCATCTTCTTCAATGCTGCCCCGGGCCACAGCCCCTTCCGAGCCCCCGCGGCGCGTGATCTCCAGGTGGTCCACGGTGATGCGGCGGGACCGCATCAGCGCCAGGCCGCTGCCCGCATCGAAGCGCTCGCCGAAGAGGTCGATGTCCTCGAGCCCCAGGTGCACCTCGCCATCCAGGGCGTCCACCGGCCCGCCCACCTGCACCGTGGCGTCCACCGTGGCCTCCAGCCCCGGCACCGGGCTCGCGATGGCCACCAGGTCGACAGCCGCCCGTCCCGGACGAGCAGCTGCATATCCAGGCCCGTGGGGGTCGCTCCCAGGTCCACCACCGCGCGGCCCCGCCAGGGGGTCTCCCCCAGCAGGGCGTCCAGATCGCTGAAGGCGAGCACCCGCAGGTTGGGGGCCAGCAGGGGCGAACGCACCGTGTCGGCGACGGCGTAGCCCAGCAGACCGAAATCCTGCACCGCCACCATCGCGCTGAGCCCCAGGGCCTCGAAGGGCCCCGACACCTTGCCCGCCCCGCTCATCCTGCCCACCAGGTCCAGGTCGGCCAGGGGTCGCAGCTCTGCCAGGTCCACCGACCCGATGTCCAGGTCCAGGTCCATATGGCGGCGCGGACTGAGGTCGAGATCGGCCACCGCCGTCAAGGTCGAGCGACCGGTGTCCACCTGCCGGGCGGCGATGAACATGCGCTGGTCCTTGATGCGCATCTCCAGCATCGCGCTCAGCTTCTTGATGTCGAGGAGAAGCGGGCTGCGCTCGACATCGCCGCCGGCCACCCGCAGGCGGCGGGCGGCCACATCGGCCGAGCCGGCGATGAAGAAGGGGCGCAAGGACCCGCCGGCATGGATCTCGGTGTCCAGGCGCAAGTCCACCCAGGGGGCCGACGACACGCCGGTCTGCACGAAGATCTGCCCCAGGGACACATCCTCCCCATTCAGCTCGAAGCTGAAGCCCCCGCTGGGCAGGTCGAGGGTGGCCAGGCCTTCCACATGGCCGCCGGCCCAGTCCGAGCGCAGGCCCAGCAGCTTCAGCTCGCCGTCCTTGAGGTGCAGCCCGGTATCGACCCCTTGCAAGGCCACCAGCAGCACCTCGCCGTCCTCTCGCATCCGGAAGATCGCCGTGTCGGTCAGCCGCAGATCGCCGGTCAGCTCGGGCGCCCCGACGCTGCCGTCCACCTGCAGGGTCAGCCCCGCGAGGCCCTCCAGGCGCAGGTGCTCGGGCACCAGCCCGGTCAGCTCCGGCAGCCGGGCCTCCACCACCAGGGCCCCATGAATCGGACCCCCAAAGGCCATGGCCGCGCCGCCACTGAGCCGGGCCACCGGCATGTCCAAGGCCAGGCCCTGCACCTCCAGGCCGCGGGGGGTGAAGCGGATGCCCGAGGCCGTGACCCGCTGGGCCTCTTGCGTCCAATCGCGCACCTTCACCCTCAGGCTTCCAACCTCCAGCCGATGCCTGCCCTCCTGCCCTTCCGGCGAGAGGCCGATCTCGTTGACATCGACCACCAGGTCGCCCTTGCTCAGCCGAAAGCGGCCACCCCGAATCCACAGCTCATCCCAGGGGAAGGCCTGGGCCGGCGCCTTGGGGGCCTCTCCCGTGTCGGGGCCCTTGCGGATATTGCGGAATTCCCGCAGGCCGTCCTCGTCGAGGTGCAGGTGCACCACCGGCCGGTCCACCGTGATGCGGCGGGCGATGGGCTGCCAGCCCCGCAGGCCGAGATCCACCGCCACCTGCTCGGCAACCACGATGGCCTGCCCATTCTCGTCGGGGACAGCCGAAGGGTGGGAGATCACGAGGCCCTGCACCACCAGGCGCCGCCGCCCGGGCTCCAGGCGCAGCCCGCCGATCACCACGTCCTCACCCAGCAGCTCCGAGGCCGCCCCCTCTGCCAGGCGGGCCACCCAGTCGCTGAACCAGGGCGATCGCACCACCAGCACGAGGCCGAGCAGTCCGCCCCCGCCCAACAGCCCCAGCCGGAGCAGACGCCGGCGGCGGGGAGGCGGCGGAGGCACGCTCACCGGGGACGCTCCCTCGGGTCGCCTGAAACCGACGCGGGCCTGGTGCCGATTGACACCAGGCCCGTCGTGGTAGTGGAGCGGGCGACGGGATTCGAACCCGCGACAACGAGCTTGGGAAGCTCGGACTCTACCAACTGAGCTACACCCGCAAGAGCCGGCGCGACCGGGGCCGCGACCTCAACCCCCTTACTTCGGCGCCGTGGGCAGGGCAAGGCGCGCGCGCGCTGGGCGGCAGGGCTGTTCACCGCGCCGAGAGCAGCTCGATGCCACGTCGGCAGCAGGCCACGGCGTCGGGGCGCCAGTCGGGGTCGATGTCGCTGATCTCGTCGAGCAGACGCAAGCCGGCGCGCAGCTTGCCCGTGGCGGCGTTGAGGGCGGCCATCTCCAAGATGCCCGGCAGGTAGTCGGGGTCGGTCTCGGCGGCGTCCCCCACCGCGTCCCCCAGCAGCGAGGTGGCACCCGAGAGATCACCGCGGGCGCGCAGGATTCGGGCCCGCAGCAGCGCGGCCCCCAGGCCATCCACCCCGCCGGCGAGGGCGGCGGCGCCGTCCAGGTCGGCCACCACGAAGAGCGCGTAGGCGTCGGCCAGATCGCCGACCAAAGGCGGCGCATCGGACGGGGGGGCGGCCCGGGTCGCGCCCGCGCCGGGCTCGTCCAAGAAGCTGAAGGCGTCTTCGCCGGCGCCGCTGCCAAAGTCCGCGCTGCCGCTGGAGAAGACATCCGAGAAGTCCGGCAGGCCCGGGGAATCCCCGCCCAGCGCCCCACCCAGGCCCGCCCCAAAGCTGGCGCGGCCGGGATCGGTATACTCCTCTTCGTCGTCCAGCAGCGGATCCTCATCCATGTCCGCCGCGTCGCCATCCCCCGCGCCAGGGTCGGTGCGGTCGTCAAAGTCGTCGCCGACAGGGCCCGCGTCCATGTCGTCGATCAGATCGTCGTCCATGTCGTCAATGAGCCCGTCATCGAGATCATCGTCGAAGCCGGCGGGGGTGTCTGCGGGGGTATCTGCGGGCATATCTGCGGGGGCAGCTGCGGGCGCAACGGAGCCATCGCCGGTCAGCACCGCCACCCGCTGGGCCCGCTGGGCGAGGGCCTCGGCCCCCGCCCCTGCAGCCGCCCCAACAGGCCCGCCGCCGTCGCGGCGTCGCCCTGGGCGGCGAGCAGCTCGGCCAGCGCGACCAGCACGGAGGTGGAAGACCGCACCGAAGGCGGCGCGGCTTCGAGGGTCTTGCGGGCGCGGTCGGGAAGCCGTAGCGGGCCTGCACCTCGGCCCGCAGCACCTCCGCCTCCAAGGCCCGAGGGGCCGCCCAGGGCTGGGTGTGCAAGCGCAAGCGGTAGCGGGCGGCCTCGCGGTCGGCCTCGCCGAATTCCGCCTTGATCTTGGGGTCGTCGGCGCCACAGGCCAGGGCCGCGCGCAGGGCGTCGGCGCGCGCGATGGCGGCGCCGGCGTCGGCGTGGGCCTGGGCGGCAGCCAGCCAGACCGGCCGGGCGCTCTCGGGCTGCTGAAGGGCCTGAAAGGTGCGCGCGAGCAGCTCCAAGCTGCGCACATTGCGGGGGGACGCCTGGTACGCTTCTTGCAGGTGAGTCAGGGCCAGCTGGGGCTCGTCGGTGGCCAGGCGGGCCTCGGCGGCCTCCTGCAGCAGCACCAGCATGTCGGGGCGCAGGCGCAGGGCCAGGGTGAGGAAGCGGGCGCGGTCATCCGGCCGCCCCAACCGACGGGCCTCCCCCGCGAGGCGCTGCCACTCCAAGGCGGCCTTCTCGCTCCAATTCGACGCCTCGTAGAGCTCTGCGAGCTTGATCTGCAGCGGCATCTCGGTGGGTGCCAGCTTGATGATCTTCTGGAGGACGGGCACGGCCTTGGAGGGGTAGACGCGCTCCAGCATCTCCAGGACGGCGTCGTAGGTCTTGCGGGCGTCATCGGGGAAGCCCGTGGCGATGAAGCAGTCGCCCAGCTCCTCGCGCAGCTCGGCGTCATCGGGCTTGATCTTGACCAGCTGCTTGAAGAGGGGCACCGCCTGCCGCTCCTGGCCGCTCTTGACCAGGCTCTTGGCCAGCGCACGCAGGTGCTGCTCGGCCTCGCTCACCCGGCCCACCTGCAGGTAGAGCTCAGACAGCTTCTGGCGAATGCGCCGATCCCGGGGGTCGTCGCGCACCAGGGCCTGGTAGCGCTCGATGGCCTGGTCGGTCTTGCCCTTCTGGAGGAGCTTGACGGCCTCCTGCTCCAGGCGGTTTCGGTCGATGGTCATGACGCAGCTCCAGTCGGGGAGGGACCATCCAGCGGCGAGCGGCGGGGCCCGGTCAGGCCTTGCGCTGCTCGATCCAGCGGTCCACGATGCGCGTATGGTACTGGACGTCGGTGAAGAGCGGGTCCTCCACCAGGGCGCGCTGCAAGGGCAGCGTGGTCTTGATGCCCTCCACCACGAACTCATCCATGGCCCACATCAGGCGCCGTCGGGCGTGTTCGCGGTCCTTGCCCTTGACGATCAGCTTGGCCACCAGCGAGTCGTAGAAGGGCTGCACCACGGCATGCTCGTGCACGGCGCTGTCGATGCGCACCCCCAGGCCCCCCGGCGCGTTGTAGCCGGTGATGCGCCCCGGAGACGGCAGGAAGGTCCAGGGGTCTTCGGCGTTGACCCGGACCTCGATGGCGTGGCCGGTGAAGGTCACGTCTTGCTGGCGCAGGGGCAGGGGCTCGCCCGCCGCGATGCGAATCTGCAGCTGGACGAGGTCGACGCCGGTCACCTCCTCGGTCACCGGGTGCTCGACCTGGATGCGTGGGTTGACCTCGAGAAAGAAGAACTCGTCGCCATCCACGAGGAACTCGCAGGTGCCCACCGACACATAGCCGACGGATTGCACCAGCCGGACCGCCGAATCGCAGATGGCGGCCCGCAATTCGTCGCTGAGGTTGGGGGCGGGCGCCTCTTCGATGATCTTCTGGTGGCGCCGCTGCAAAGAGCAGTCGCGGGTGCCCAGGTGGATGCCGTTGCCATGCTTGTCGCAGGCCACCTGGACCTCGACGTGCCGGGGGCGGGCGACGAAGCGCTCGATGAAGACGGCGCCGTTGCCAAAGGCAGCCTCGGCCTCGGCGCTGGTGAGGTCGAAGGCCCGGCGCAGGGCCCCCTCGTCCTCCACCACCCGCATGCCCTTTCCGCCGCCGCCAAAGGCGGCCTTGAGCAGCACCGGGTAGCCGACCTGGGCGGCCACGGTCACGGCCTCTTCGATGCCGCTGACAGAGCCCTTGCTGCCGGGCAGCAGGGGCACGCCGGCGTCCCGGGCGGCGTCCTTGGCCGACAGCTTGTCGCCGAAGGTGGCGAGGTGGCTGGCATAAGGCCCGATGAATTCCATGCCATGGGCCCGGACGGCCTCGGCGAAGGCGATATTTTCGGCCAAGAAGCCATAGCCGGGGTGAACCGCGTCCACGCCCGTGATCTCGGCGGCGGATATCACATGGGGGATCTTGAGGTAGCTGTCGCGCGCCGCCGCCGGGCCGATGCAGACCGCCTCGTCGGCAAAGCGCACATGCAGCGCGTTCTGGTCTACTTCAGAGTAGACGGCGACGGTGCGGATCCCCAGCTCCTTGCAGGCGCGGATGACCCGGAGCGCGATCTCACCGCGGTTGGCGATGAGCACCTTTTCGAAGGGCGGAGCCATGCGGGCCAAGGGGGCCTCCTCAGGAGATGCGGAAGAGGGGCTGGCCAAACTGAACGGGCTTGGCGTTCTCCGCCACGATCTCGACAAGGGTGCCCGCGCGGTCGCTCTCGATCTCATTCATCAGCTTCATGGCTTCGATGATGCAGAGCACCGTGCCCACCTCGACCTTGTCCCCCACCTTTACGAAGTTGGGGGCGCCGGGCTTGGGGGCCGCGTAGAAGGTGCCCACCATGGGCGACTTGACCGCGTGGCCGGTGGGAGCGGCGCCAGCTGCCGGGGCCGCGGCCGGAGCCGGCTGCGCTGGCCCAGCGGCGACCGGAGGGGGCGGCGGGGGGTGACGGCGGCGGCGGCGACCGGCTGGCGCGAGGCCATGGCCGACTCGCGGCGCAACACCAGGCGCTCTTCGCCATCCTCCAGCTTGAGCTCGGCGACGCCGAACTCGCGCATCATCTCCATGATCTCCTTGAGGCGCCCATTCTCCATGGCGACCGCTCCTATTCCGTTGGGTGGGGGCGCTGGGCGGGGTCAGCCCCGCGACGCATCGTCGAGGATCTGCACGAGCCCTCGAAGCGCCAAGGAATAGCCGACAGCCCCGAGCCCGGCAATCTGACCCCGCGCAAGCTCCGACAGCAGGCTGACCCGACGAAAGGGCTCGCGGGCGTGGATATTGCTGAGGTGCACCTCGATGAAGGGCAGGGCGCAGGCCGCAAGGGCATCCCGCAGGCTCACCGAGCTGTGGGTCAGGCCGCCAGCGTTGACCACCAGGCCCTGGGTGCCGTCGTCCATGGCGGCCTGGACCGCATCGATCAGCACGCCCTCGTGGTTGCTCTGCAACTGGTCGAGCTGCACGCCCAGGGTGGGCGCCAGGGCGTCCAGATCGGCCACGATGCGAGCAAAGTCCACCCGCCCGTACTGAGCGGGGTCCCGCCGCCCCACCAGGTTGAGGTTGGGCCCGTGCAGCACGCGGATCTTCCAGGGGGTCGCGATCACAGGCACCGATCGGCCTGGGCCCGGGCCCGCAAGCGCAGCCCCAGCTGAAGCAAGCGACCCCGCCCGGCCGCGTCGGGCACCGGCCGGGCCTCGGGGCGCAACAGGCCGGGGTCCAGCGTGATCAGGCTGGGTTCGCGCCGCAGCCGCAGCTGCACCACCCGGTGGTTGAATTCCGGGGTCAGGGGCCGCACCATGGCCAGCTCCTCCCAGATGCGCAGGGCAGCGTCATGGCGCCCAGCACGCTCCAGGCGCTCGGCCACCACCTCGATGGCGAAGGGGTCCACCAGCGCCTTGAGGTTGGTATCGGGCAGGGTGATGGGCTCGCGCAAGGCCTCGCGGCTGCCCGTGGCGGGGCCAATGGGGGTCACCACGGCGGCGTCGGCCTCGCGTTCGGCCCACAGGCTGGCCTCGATCCGGGCCATCACCGACTGGCGCACATCGGCCGGCACGCCGATGATCTCGGCCCGGTCCAGCAGCACCCGGGCGTCGTCCATGCGACCCGCGTCCACCAGCAGCTCCAGGTAGAGGCTGACCAAGGCGACATTGCCGCTGTCCCGCGGGTAGAGCTCGTCGAGGATGGACAAGGCGGCCGCGCGGCGTTCGCTGTCGGCATAGACCCGCGCCAGCACCAGGCGGCCACTGTTGAGCCCGGGGTGCAGGATGAGGCCGTCGGCCAGCACGTCCTCGGATTCGACCAGCCGGCCGGCACGGCGCAAGGCCTCGGCCAGGGGAACAAAGCGCAAGGAGCCGGGGTCGGCGCGCAGCTCCCGCCGGTAGCGCGCGATGGTCTCTGGATCACTCATGCCGCGCCGCCCCCGAAGGCTGCTGCCCGAAGGCTACTGCCCGAAGGCTACTGCGCGGCCGTGATGACCACGTTGGTGCTGTCGTAGCCGGTGCTGGCCGTGACGATGGCATCGCCCAGCTCGACGGCGTTGGGGTCGATGCCACCCAGCCCGGTGTCGCCGCCGCCCGTGTCGCTGCCGCCCTCGGAGCCGCCGTCTACCCGGGTGGGCAGGGCGTCCACGAACATCCACAGGTCCAGCCGCCCGAAATCATTGGTGGCTGCGCGCACATAGTTGGGCCCGAAGGGCTGGCCGTCTTCGGTGAAGCCCGCCGCGTCGGCATAGCTGGGCGTCACCTGGATGTAGCTGCCGTTGACGGTGTCGACATACCAGCCGCACCACTCGTTCTCGCCGTCGTTGAGCAGGTTGCCGTCTTCGTCGTAGCAGCCGTTGGTATTGGCCTGCGCCGCGTCGGGGTAGCGCAGGGTCTGCACCGCGGATTCCGGCAGCAGGTAGACGCCGCTGGTGGGCCCCTGCACCTCGACCCAGACATTGTTGAGGGGCATCGGGCTGCCATCGCTGCCCGTCTTGGTCACCAGTAGGTGCATCTTCAGGGCGGATCCCACCCCGTCGGCGTACCAGAAGGAGGGGCTGTTGGCGACATAGACGGTGTCGATATCCGCCGAGATGGTCGCGGTATAGGGCGCGTAGAAGGGCCCCTTGCAACCCACCGACGGCAGGGACAGCGCCGCGACGGCGAGCAGAAAGGTGGAGCGGAACATCGACGGCATCAGTCCTCCAGCGGCGCAGCGGCGGTTCCAGGCACCCGATCGAGCAGACGCTCGACCTCCTGGGGCATCAGCGCGAACATCTCAGCAAGGCCCGGTTGGACCGGAAAGGGCACATGGACGATACCATGTGCGCGCTTCTTGTCCATCATTGACGCGTCAAGCAAGGCCGCGCGGGGCAGCGGCGGCGCGACCGTGGGCAGCCCCACGCGCAGGAGCAGCGCCACCAGCCGATCCAGCAGCGACGAATCCACGAGGCCCCGCGCCACCGCCTCTTGGCATTCCGCGACCATGCCCACCGCGACGCAGGCCCCATGGCGCAACCGGCCATGGCCGGCCGCGGTCTCGATGGCGTGGCCCACGGTGTGGCCGAAATTCAGGATGGCGCGGCGCCCGCCCTCGCGCTCGTCCTGGCCCACCACCGCCGCCTTGATGCGACAGCTCTCGCGGACCGCCCAGGCCAGGGCCCCGGGGTCGCCTGCCGCCAGGGCGCTCGCCCGCTCCTCCAAGGCGCAAAAGAAAGCAGCATCGGCGATCACGCCGAGCTTGATCACCTCTGCCAGCCCCGCGGCGCGCTCCACCCGGGGCAGGGTGGCCAGGCAGGAGATGGCCGCCCAGACCAGCTGGGGCTGGTAGAAGGCGCCGACCAGGTTCTTTCCGTAAACGGTGTTCACACCCACCTTGCCGCCCACGGCGCTGTCCACCATGGCCAGCAGGGTGGTGGGCAGCTGCACCAGGGGCAGGCCCCGCAGGGTGGTGGCGGCGGCAAAGCCGGCCAGATCGCCGGTCACGCCTCCGCCCAGGGCCAGGATCGGCGTGCCGCGCTCCACCCCCAGGCTCAACAGCGCCTGCACCAGCCGCGACCAGCTCTCCAGGTTCTTGTGGGCCTCGCCATCGGGCACCAGCAAGGCCCGGCCGGCAAAGCCCGCGCCGCGCAGGCTGGCCAGGACGGCGCCCAGGTGCAGATCCGCCACCACCGGGTTGCTGATCACCCAGGCGGGGCCGGGGCGAAAGCGCGCCGACAGCGCCTGACCCAGCCCGTCGAAATCGCGCTCTACGCGCACATCGTAGCTGCGCTCACCCAGCTCGACCCTCAGCGCGTCCATGCTCTGGCCTCCACCAGCGCCAGCACCCGCGCGGCCACGGCGTCCGGATCGAGGCCAGCGACCGGGACGGTGGGCCCCGCCGCCGCATCTGCGGCCTGCCGGGCGGCAAAGAGGGCCTCGGCCTGGGCCGACAGGGGGCGATCGGAGGCCTGGATGCGCGGGGCCAGCAGCTGCCAGGGCGCGGTGAGCACCACCACGTCGAGTTGGGCCACCAGGGGCTTGTTTTCGGGCTGGTGCAGGGTGCCGCCCCCCAAGGCGATCACCTGGGGCGGCCCCCGCAGCAGGGCGGCCAGGGCGGCGTGCTCCAGCGCGCGAAAGCCCGCCTCCCCCTGCTCCAAGTAGATCTGGGAGATCGGCTGGCCCGCCCGCGCCGCTACAAGGCAAGTCCAGATCGACGAAGGGCCGGCCCAGGGCCTCGGCGACCCGGGGGCCGACGGTGCTCTTGCCGACCCCCATGAAGCCGCCCAGCGCCAAGGAGCGCCCGGGGGCGCCCGCGGGCGAATCAGCCCCCATCCACCGTGGCCCGGGTGACGATGTGCGGCGTGATGAAGACCAGCAGCTCGTTGCGGCGGGTCTCCTCGGTCGAGTTCTTGAAGAGGTAGCCCAGCAGCGGGATCTTGCTGAGGCCCGGCACGCGGTCCTGGCTATAGGACTGCTCGGTGCTGAAGACGCCGCCCATGACGGTGGTATCGCCATCTTCGACCAGCAGCTCGGTCTTGGCCTCCTTGATCTGGATGGCCGGCTGACCCTGGACCAGCTGCGAGAAGTCCGCCCGGTTGTTGGTCACGTTGATGGCCAGGAAGACCTTGTCGTCGCTGGTGATGTGCGGGGTGACCGACAGCTCCAACGACGCCGTGATGAACTGCACGTTGGTGCCGCCAGCGCTGGTGCTCAAGAAGGGGATGCGCTGGCCCTGGCTGATCACCGCGGTGCGGTTGTCCAGGGTGGTGACCCGGGGCTGGCTGACCACCTTGCCCCAACCGTCGGTCTCCATGGCTGTGAGCCGCGCGTCCAGGTCCACCAGCCCGGGGATGCTGCCCAGGTTGAAGGCCAGGGCCGAGTTGCTGCCTTCGGCGCCCAGGTCCACCATCAGGTTGTCGGCGCCAGGCGAGTAGAACTGGGCGCCGGTCAGGGCGGCCCGGGTCAGACCACCGCTGACGCCGACATTGCTGGGAAAGAAGAGGCCGGTCGGGTAGCCGGTGCGGGTGCTGGCATCGATCTCGCCGCCCCACTGGATGCCCAGGGACTTGGCGTAGTTGCTGTTGGCCTCGACCACCCGGGCCTCGATGAGCACCTGGGGGGTCTGCTTGTCGAGGTGGCGCACCAGCTCGCGCAGCTGGGCCAGCTTCTTCTCGGTCTCTTGAATGATGAGCTGGTTGGAGGTGGCGTCCACCTGCACATCGCCGCGGCTGCTGAGCAGCTCCTTGACCTGGACCACGATGGAGGTGGCCTGGATGTAGTTCAACGGCAGGACCAGGAGCTGAAGCTCGGTCATGTCGTCGATGGCCCGCTTGGCCTCCAGGGCGGACTGCTGCTCGGACTTGATGGTCTCGATGGGCGCGACCCGCACGATGTTGCCGAATTTCTGCGAGGCGAGGCCCTTGGCCTGCAAGACCGCCGCCAGGGCCTGGTCCCAGGGCACATCGGTCATGCGCACGGTGACCTTGCCCTGCACATCGTCGCTGGCGACGATGTTGAGGCGGCTGACGTGGCTGATCAGCCGGAAGATGCTGTGGATGTCGGCACCCACGAAGTCCAGGCTGATGCGCTTGCCGGTATAGGGCAAGGCCGAGGCGCTGGACTGGTCGAAGGTGAAGCCCGACGCCATGCCCATGCTCATGCCGGGGCTGTTGGCGCCGCCGCCCGTGCCGTAGACCGCGGAGGGGTCCATGCCGCGGCCATCCGAGCCGATCAGGATCTCCTTGGAGGAGGAGCTCTCCATGCGGCCGCCATCGGATCCGCTGGGGGCGACCGACTGGGAGCCTTGCAGGGCCAGCTCGCGGTCCTGGAGCATCTGGGGCGGCACGGCCACGTCGATATAGACCAGGCCGCCTTCGCCGCGGCTGACCGTGTAGGTGGTCTCGGAGCGCAGGCTGATGGCCACCCGCACGCCCGACCCCACCGTATAGGCGCGCACCATGCGCACCGGGCTGAGGAATTCGCTGGCGTCCAGCACCCGCTTGAGGCTCTGGGGCAAGAAGGCGCCCGGCAGGTCCACCGTGATCAGGTTGGGCTGCGGCTGGTTGACCGTGTACTCATCGGAACCCTTCAGGCCCACGATGACGCGACTGACGGTGTCCAGGCTGGAGAAGTCCAGCGAGGCCAAGGAGCGCTGGGCCGCGATCTGGTTGGGACCCGACAGGTCGCGATCGGGGTCGAGCACGATGCGGCCCGAGGCCGTGGTGGTGGGCTCGGCCGGCGACGCGCCGCTGGATTCCCCGCCCACGGTGCCCGACAGGGCCTGGGCCATGGGGTCACTGCCGCCGGCAGCGCTGGCCAGCTTGACCTTGACCTTGCGGCCATCGGTGGTGATCTGGGGCTGAACCGAACCAGCAGGCCAGTTCAGGAAGAGGGTCACCCGGGTGATGTAGCCGTTGCCATCATCAAATTCGGTGACCTCCACCCGATCGATCAAGGAGCCGTCGCCAGCAACCTGACCCACCTGCATATTCATGCGGGTATCGGGGATGTCGATCACCAGCCGGTCCGGCCCGCTCAAGGTGAAGCTGCTGACCGCGGATCCCTCGGCGTTGTCATCGAGCTGGATGACGACCTCGGGCTCATTCCCGGAGATGACCTGCAGGTCCTCCATGGTCAGGTCCCCAGCGTCCACCGTCGCACCGGCAAGCAAGGCAAACCCGGCTGCGGCGAGGGCGAGGGCGGGGAGGAGGCTCCGTGCGCTGCGCATCGTATTGGCTCCAAGCACAGTCACTACTGCACCAGCGCGGCGGAGTCGCCGACTGGCAGGGTGAGGCTGATGTTGTTGACGACCAGCTCGCCATCGAGGGTCTGGTACTCCTCGGTGACGATGACCTCGCCGCTCGTGATCTGGGTGACCTTGCCCCAGTTCTTGCCGATATAGGTCCCGATCTCGAGCACATGGCCCATACCGTCGGGATCTTCGACCAAGGCGCGGGGGCGATCGACGCCCCACACGAGGCCGGCCAGCTTATACTGATCGATCTCGTATTTCTGGGTGGGCAGGGTTCCCGGACCCGGCTTGTCGTCGCTGTCGAAGTTGAGGAAGGACCGGAAGGGGTCCCGCTTGCCGATGGGGTTGTAGGAGTACTGCTCGGCGGCTTCGATGGCGGCGTCGAGCGGGTCCTTCTTCTTTTCGGGGGCGGCGGCGGCGACAGGGGCCGCGGGCTCGGCGGCCTTGCGGGCGGCGGGGTCGCCCTGGCCGTCCACCAGCAGATCGCAGCCGCCCAGCAGCCCCGCGAGGAGCATGCCGGACAACAGCAAGGGGGCAGCGGCAGGGGCCCGACGGGGCCGGGGGTCGATGCGCTTCATGTCAATCGCCTCCCTTCCGGCCTTTTCGCTTGCCCTTGCCCTTGTTGGCAGCGGCCGCCCGCTCCTCGTCCTTGAGGAAACGGAAGGTCACGGCCTTGCCTTCGACGGTGAGGAAGACCTTTCCGCCGCGTTCAACCGGGCTGCCGATCTCGATGTCCTGCACATAGACGATGCGGTTCATCTTGCTGAGGCGGTCAAAGAACATCGCCACCTCGTGAAAGGAGCCCGAGACCTCCAAGGACACCGGCACCGCCGCGACATATTCGCGCTGCTCTTCGGGCAGCGGCTGGAAGCGGCGCACCTCGAGTCCCACCTTCTTGCCGAGGGTGCTGATTCCCTTGAGCAGGCCGGGGATCTCGCGGTCGTTGGGCAGCTCTTTGAGGGCCTGCTTGAGGTCCTCGTTGAGGTTGTCGAGCTGGGTGCGGAACTGTTCGGCGTTGCGCACCCGGGCGTCCACCTGGGCCTTCTGGGTGCGCAGCTTGACCTGCTCATCCTTGAGCCGGTCGAGCTTGTCGCCCGTGGGCAGATAGACGAGGAGCCACAGCGCCACAGCCATCATGAGGACGAGGGCCCCATAGAGGACCAGCCGCTGGGTGCGCGGGACCTTGGCCAGGCGCTCGATGATCGTGGTGACGTTCATGCGACCTCAGCCCTCACTGTCCGCGGGGGGGACATCCGAGATCGCCGGGGTGGAACCCGGGACCACCAACCGCGCGGTGATGGAGAAGTCCTTGAGCTTCACGCCGTCCTTCTCCGACTGGTCAATCTCGTTGAGGAAGACATCGGTGAAGTACTCGGAGCGTTCCAGGTTCACGAGGAACTGGCTCACGACCTCGTTGCTGACCGCGATGCCGGTCATCTCGATGCGTCCGTTCTTCTCGTCGAGGCTGACCAGCTGGAGCTTCTCGGGGGTGGCCTGGGACAGCTGGTCGAGCATGTGCACCGGGCCGCCCTTGCTGGCCTTGAGCTGCTTGATGACGCTGAGCTTCTTTTCGAGCTCGGCCTTCATCTCCTCGAGCTGCTCGACCTCTTTGACGATATTCTCGACCTGCTTGATCTCCTGCTGCAGCAGCGTGTTCTGGGCTTCGACCTCGTTGACACGGGCCGACAGCATCACCTGCAGGGAGATGAGCAGCACCAGGACCGCTCCAGCCGCCGCGAGGGCGACGAAGAGCTCCTGCTTCACCGCCTCCTGGCGGCGCGAGGTCTTGATGGGGAGGAGGTTGATCCGGATCATCGGTCGCCAGGCCTCCGAAGCGCCAACCCGACGACCACCGCGGCCTGGGGCGCGACATCATTGAGGAAGGCGGGGTTGAAGGCCCGCTCGTCGATCTGGATCTTGCGGAAGGGGTCCACGATCTCGACGGGCACACCGGTCTGGTTCTGGATGGCGCGGCTGAGCCCAGGCGTGCGGGCCGCCCCGCCCGAAAGCAGCACCTGGCCGATGCCCTCGTCGGCGGAGGTGGACAGGTAGAAGTCCAGCGAGCGCTGCACCTCGGTGGCCAGGCTCTCGCCGACGCTGGACAGCACCTGCTCGATCTCTTCGGGCACCACGGCGTTCCGGTCGTGCTCGTCGCCGCCGACCTTCATGGCCTCGGCCTCTTCATAGGAGATGTTGAGGGTGCGCTGGATCTCTTCGGTGAATTGTCGCCCGCCGATGCCCACATCGCGGGTGAAGGCCGAGACCCCGTGGCGCAAGATGTGGATGTTGACGTTGCTGGCGCCGATATTGACGAGGGCGACGGTGCGGTCGGGCACCTCGTAGTTGAGCTCGAACATATTCGCGACGGCAAAGGCGTCCACATCGATGACCGAGGGGCGCAGACCGGCCTGGGAGATGAGGCTCTGGTACTCGTTGACCAGCTCCTTGCGCGCCGCCACCAGGAGCACGTCCATCTGGCCGGGGTCGGTGCTGGCGCCTTCGAGGATCTGGACGTCGATGTTGACGTCGTTGATGTCGAAGGGGATGTACTGCTCGGCCTCCCACTGGATGCTCTCTTCGAGCTCTTCCAGCGACATCTGGGGGAGGTTGACCCGCTTGATGATGACCGCGTTGCCGGAGACCGACGCGACCACATCCTTGGCCTTGATCCGGTGCTTTTGCACCAGCTCACGGATGGCATCGACGATGACGTTGGTGTTCATCACCGCGCCGTCCACGATGGCCTCCGGCGGCAGCTTCGCCATGCCGAAGTTGGCCAGCCGATACCGATCGCTCCGCGCATCGTGCTCCAGCTCCATCAGCTTGATGTGGCTGGAACCGATGTCGAGCCCGATCGAGGGACGGCGCCGGTTGAAGAGGGACATCAGACCCATGCCTTGGGGAGGTGGTGGAGGCGATGCGGGGGGCGGGGCCACCCACGCGGGTTGGCGTGAGGGGAGTCTACTCCACCGGGTGTTGACAGGTAAAGGGTTAAGGCCGCTTTCGCACCCGGAAGGCGCATGGAATACCAACCGGCGCGCCTTGCGGTCAACACCCCGCCCCGATGAAGGGTGCTTGGGGGAGCGCCGCGATGCATGCGGGCTATGCTGCCCGTCTCATGCTGATTCCCGGTCGCGCCCGCTCCCGCGCCATCTGTGGAGCTTCATTCGGCCTGACGGCCGCAGGCGCCGGACAGACGCTCATCGCGTCCGTGGGCGCGAGACCGTCGGCGCTGGTGCTCACCGCGCTGGCCCTGCTGGTGGGCCCCCTGGCGGTTGTCGCGACCGGCCGCGGCGCGCGGGGCGCCCGGGACACGCGTGGTGTGATCCTTCGCGCGCTGCTGGCCACGGCCGGGGTGGCGCTGGTGGCGCCGGGTGGCGCGTTCGTCGGGCGGCTGGGCCTCGGCCCGGCCGTCGCGGTGACGCTGGCCGGGATGGGGGTCGCGCTGGCGGTCTTGCCCCTGG
>JAGYJW010000063.1 GCA_018401435.1 Deltaproteobacteria bacterium
GGCAGAGGAGGCCCTCGCCCTGCTGGCCGACCGCCGCGGGCCCAGCTTCGACTCCGAACCCGGGCTGGGCGCGAATCTCCTGCTTCAAGGCGCTGAAGTGGCCAGTCGCATGGGTCGCAGCGACGCCGTGACCTCGCTGCTGCAGCGGGCGCTGCGCCTGCGCTGCCGGGACCGCGACCCCCGTGGCGCGGTGGGGGTGGTGCACGCCGCCTTTGGCCTGCTGGGCGACGAGGGCCGGCGGGTGATGGAGAGTCTGGAGGGCTTGATTCTGTCGTCGCCGCCGGGCAGCCCGATGGCCCTGACGGCGGCCCTGGCGGCGGGACAGGTGACCGAGGCCCGGTGGTATCCCGCCGATCTGCGCGGGGACCCGGCCAGCCGGCGACGCCAGGAGCGGCTCTACCATGGCGCTGAAACCGGCGATATCTCAGCGGTATACCAAGCACTTCAGGACGGCGCGGACCCCAATTGGCGGAATCTGCGTGCGCCGGGCCTGCCCACGCCGCTGATGGCGGCGGCCTTTGCCGGCCACCTGCCCGTGGTGCAGCGGCTGCTGGCGGCCGGCGCCCGGCCCAAGGCGCTGAATTGCCAGGGCCAGACGGCCGCCCAGCTGGCCGACGACCAGGGTCACCCCGCCGTGGTCGCCTTGCTCAGTGGACCTTGCGCCCTCGCAGATCGTCCACGCAGCGGCCGTAGCCCCGCGCCACGCCCCGCAGCACCTGGGCCTTCTCCCCGCGGGGGGCCTTGAACAGGCCCATGCCCGTGTAGAAGGCGCTGATGCCCAGGTTGGTCCAGGCAAAGGCCGCGACCTCCTTGGGGGTCTTGTCCATATGCTTCTTGAAGAAGTAGAAGCGGCTGTAGATGATGCGGCCCACCCGGTCGCCATAGTTGACGCGGCCGCCCTGGGCGCGCTTGTGGAAGAGCCGGGCGTAGGGGGTGTGGACCAGGGTCCACTTCTTGGCGATGCGATAGGAGAATTCGACGTCTTCGGCCATGGTATAGCCGGGGAGGAACTCGTCGAAGGTTTCGCCCACCAGGGCCTCTTTGCGGTAGGCCACCCGGCCGGTCGCCGCAACGGGCACCGCCACGGGGCGCGAGGGGTTCAGCAGCCAGCGCACCCCCCCCGAGGTGCTCATGCTGCTGTGGTCGCCCTCCACCGCGTGGGTGATGCCAAAGGCTTCGAAGTAGCGCTGCCGCCAGCCCCGCGGCCGGGGGGGGCTGCTATAGGTGCCCAAGACGCCGCCCACCGGCGGGTCAAAGGGCAGATCGAAGGCCTCGAGCATCTTCTCGATGAAGTCGGGCTCCAGCATCATGTCGTCGTCGAGCAAGAAGACGAAGTCGCCGACCACCTGGCCCAGGCCGATGTTGCGTTGCAAAGAGGTGCCCGGCTCGCTGCGGGTATAGCGCAGGGCCACCCCGGATCCGTCCAGGGCAGCCTGCAGATCCTTGTCGAGATCGGGCACTGCGCCGGCGTCTACGATCACCAGCTCATGGGCGGGCACCGTCTGCTGGATCAGGGTGCCCACGAATTCCAGGAGGTCATCCCGTCGGTTCATGGTGGGCAGCAGGATGGAGACCTTGGGGTGGTCACTCACGGCGCGTCTCGGGGGAGGGGAGGGGGGCCGCAGGAAGGGCCCGGAGGGCTTCAGTGGGCGAGCAGCGCGCCCAGGACGACGGCGAGCACAGCGATGGCGCCGTAGACGTACCAGATGCGGCGCTGGCCCAGCTCCTGGTCGTGCATCGGGCGCTTTCGCTCCTTTCTGCGGCGGGAGCGCACCGCGAATTCTTCAGGGGTCAACCAGACCTCTCGGCCGGTGGAGTCCGTGTAGAGTCGGTAGCCCTTCTCTTTGTAGAAGCGCTCGCGCAGCTCTTGCTGCAGCTCGGTGACGGCCACCTGGCGGGCGCCAGCACCCCGGGCCTCGCGCCGCGCCCGGGCGCTGGCCCGGCGCTCTTCGAGCTGGCGAAGGCGCTGCGCATGCTCCTCTTCAAGCTGCTGGCGCATCTCCGCTTCGAGGGCGGCGCGCTCTTCGTCGGTCAGGGCCACGGTCATCCTCCGGCCGGGGTCGTCATCGGGGCTTCCACGGGCTCAGGTCGCGGTCGAGCAGGGCTTCGAGCGCCTCGATCTCGGGCAGCAGGGTGCGCTGCAGGCGCGCCTTGACGGCCGGATCCATGGGGGCCCGATCCGCATAGATGATATTGCCCCGCCGCAAGGCCCGAATGGCCAGCCCCACGCCGGGAATGGGGGCGGGGTCTACGCCTTCGAGGACCCGCCGCTGAGAGGGCTGGTTGACGAATCGGCGGATGGCCGCCGAGCGCACCGTGCGGTTGCTGTTGCGCGACCGCTGGCTGGCGGCCAGGACCTCGTCCTTGCCGGCAAAGTCGACGTTGAGGCCCAAGAAGCGCAGCACCGCGTCAAAGACCTGGGCAGAGTCGTCTCGGAAATCGTCGTTGATCAGCACCATCACGCGATCCCGACCGAATGCCTCGAACCAGCGCTGCACCTGGGCGGCATAGCGGGTGTGGGCCCGGTAGGCGGTTGCGTTGGCGGGGATGCTGTAGGGGGGCAGGCGCCGACCCTCGGCCCGGTCGGGCTCGGCGTCGAGGGCCTCTTGAAAGTCCACGATATCCTCGTCGCCGGTAAAGACGAGGTGGCTGTGCAAGGAGTGCAGCCAGCTGGTGGGCTCGCGCAACATGAGCAGGATGCGCGGTTCGGCGGTGTTGTTGGCGGCGCAGAAGGCCTTGACCTCGCCCGCGGCCCGCTCGCTGATGAGCATCCAGGTGCTGGCCTCTCCCACCCGGGTGGCGGTGCCGGCGCCGTGAAAGTGCTCCAGGTAGTTTTCGAGGCTGCGGGGCGGGTCGTGGTAGCGCAGGTCCGCGCCAAAATAGTGCAGCTCTTTGCGGGCCATGAACAGGTCGGGGTGGCCCGACAGGTAGCTGTCCAGCAGCCCGGACCCCGAGCGGGGGTGGCCGATGAAGAAGGTGTCGGGCGGCCGGGGTGCGCCGTGGCGCAGGCGGCGCATCGCCGAAAGCAGAGAGGGCAGGGGCATCAGGCGACCTCGTCGAGCAGGGTCTGCCATAGCGCCCGGACCTGGCCCACGACGACATCGGCATCGAAGAGGCGGCGCGCGCGATCCAGCCCCGCCTGGCCGAGAATGCGCGCATAGGCACCATCTCCGAGCAGTCGCCGCAGGGCGGCGCTGAGTCCGGCAACATCGCCCGGTGGCACCAAGGCGCCGGTCTGGCCATCGATCACGGCCTCGGGGATGCCGGCGATGGGGGTGCTGAGCACGGGCAGGCCGGCGGCCATGGCCTCCAGCACGCTCATCGGCAGGCCCTCGTGGTAGCTCGGCAGGCAATAGACCGAGGCCCCCGCGAATTCCGCCTGCTTGGCCTCGCCGCTCACCCAACCCAAGACATCGGCCGAGCCAGCGACGCCGCGGTCGGCGAGCCGCGCCTTGAGGCCCGCGACATCGCCGTTGCCGCCGAAGCGGAAGCGGGCGCCGGGCACCTGCGCCAGCACCGCGGGCATGGCGTCCACCAGGTCAAAGGTGCCCTTGCGGTCGCCAATCTCGCCCATGAACAGGCAGACGGGAGCGGCCGTGGCGGGCCGGGGGGCGGCGCCTTTGTCGATGGCGACGGGGTTGTAGATGACCTCCAGGCGGATGCCATCGCCGCAGAGCTGGCGCAGGGTGCGGGCCATGGCCTCGCTGAGCACCACCACCCGGTGCACCCGGCCAAAGACGTGCTTCATCGCCGCGCGATGCTGGGGACCCGCCGCGGCGAAGCCCTCCAGATCCGGCGCGTGCACATGGGCCACCACCCGCAACCCAACGGCGAGGGCTTGCTCGATATAGAGCGCCTTTCGGTAGAAGCTGGTGTGGTAGCTGAGGTGCACATGCACCAGGTCGGGTCGCCAACCCCGGGCCAGACGCCCCATGAAGCGGGCCTGCTGGCCGGCCATATGGGCGGCCTTGACCGCGCGGCTGCCCTCTTTCATGGTGGGGAAATACTCGATGTCCACGCCGGCCATGGCCGGGGACGCCAGCCAGGCGGTGGCCACGCTCGCGATTCCGCCCCGGGCCTGCCGTTCCGGGCCGAGGATCACGACCCGGGGCGGGGAGCTGCTGGGATCCTCCGCTGACAGGGCGCCTCCTGCGGCCGGGGGCGCCATGCCCCATCTCCTGTCTTGTAACCTGCTGTGCGACGGGACGCGCGGGCTTCAGCGGCCCGGAGGCAGGGCGGCCAGGCTCCGCCAGGCGTCGATCTCGGCAGGCAAGGCCTCGCCGCTGAGCACCAGGGCCTCCAGGGCGTCGCGCTGGGCCTCCAGCCGCCCGCCCTGGCCGTGGGCGACGATGAGCAGGCGCAGCAGGCCGGTATCGCCAGGATTGCGCTGCTGCTCGGCCTCCAAGCGGGCCAGGGCCTGCCGGTCTCCGGCGAGGGCGCCGGCGTGGTCCAGGCCGCGCCGGGCCTCGGCCAGCTCGCTGTCGGTGCAGCTGGCCTGGGCGCGGCGGAAGGCCCGCATGGCCGCAGCGCTGTCCCCGGTGAGGTTGGCGGCCTGTCCAGTGAAGAGGTGGGCGCGGCAGGCCGGCTTGGGCACCGCCCGCAGCACCACCAGGGCCCGCGCCCCTTCGCCCCAGGCCACCAGCCAGCGGCCATAGGCCACGCCGGTGGCGGGATCGAGGGCCACGGCCCGCTCGAAGAGGCCCTCGGCGAAGGCGCGGTCCCCGCCTGCAGCCAACAAGGCGCCGCCATCGCGCAGGCGATCCGCGCGATCGGGCAGCAGGCGATCGGCCATGCGGGCCGGCTCGGCCTCCTCGGCCAAGGCCTGCGCGATGAGGGGCCGGGCGTCGTCCTTGCCGGGCAGGTTGAGGGCGAGGCCGGCGCCAGGCCGCCCGCCCCGTCGGCGTCGCCGGCCAGCCGGGCGATGCGGGCCCCGCAGCCAGCCCGCCGGAGCGCTGGGGTAGGCCAGAAGCGCCGCCTCCGCCGCCGCTGCCGCCTCAGCCCGCTCGCCCTGGCCCAACAAGCTGCGGGCCAACAGCAGGGCCGCGCCGGCGTCCAGGGGGCGCCGGGCCAGCACCGAGCGGCTGGCAGCCTCGGCCTGAATGAGCGCTGGGTGCGGATCGTCGCCGGCTTCTTTCGCGGCGACGGCCTGGGCCCAGGCCTGCTCGGCCCGCAGCCGCGCGGGCGCAGGATCGGCCCAGGCCGCCTCGGGGGCCACCTGGTTCAGCAGCCAGCCCCCGGCGCCAGGGCCGCCAGCAGGACCAGCAAGAGACCCAGGCCACGCACCTGGGCCCGCTGCGCCGGGGGTGTGGGCGCGCGGGCGCCTCCTCTCGGCCAGCCGAGGCCACCAGCACCCCCATCACCAGCGCGAGCAGGGTGGCCAGGGCGCCGATGCGCAGGGGGAAATCCCACATGGCACCCAACACCAGGGCGACCGCAGCCCCCAGCCAGCCCGCCAGCAGGCTGCGGCGGCGGCCCGGGGGCAGGGTGGCGGCCCGCTTCAGGGCCAGCAGCCCCGGCACGACCAGCACGCCCACCCAGAGCAGCCCGATCAGCACACCATTCTCCACCAGGACCTGCAGCAGCTCCTGGTGCGCGTGTTCGGGCAGCGCGAATTCCGGGCTGCGCTTCATCACCGTGTGGGCGTCGCCATAGCCACCCAGGCCCACCCCCAACCAAGGCGCCCCCCGCAAGGCCAGCAGGCCGTCCGCCCACAGCTCCAGCCGGGACCCGAAGGCGTCGTGGTGCACCGAGCCGGGCAGCAGGCGCTCGCTGAGGCTGGTGACCGTGCGCCGCAAGCCCAGGGCCAGGCCCCCGCCCAGGCCCAACAGCCCCAGGGCCACCAGGGGCAGGGGCGACCCGGGCGCCTCCCAGCACCGCGGCAAAGACCGCCGCCGCCACCAGGCCCTCCACCAGCGCACCCCGGCTGCCTGTGGCCACCAGCCCCACCGCCAGCAGCAGGGCCGCGCCCACGCCCAGCGCCCGCCACTCCTTGCGGGGCCGCAGCGCCAGGGATCCGGCCAGCGGCAGGGCGGCTGCCAGCAAGATACCCGCGTGATTGGGGTTCACCAGGCTGCCGAAAAAGGGCTCCCGGGCCCCGCCTTCCACCGACGACAGCCAATAGATGGCCTGCGCGCCGCCAGCGCGCTGGGCGAGGCCCAGCAGCACCAGCGCGACGCCCGATGCCACCACCCCCACCGCCAGGCGCAGCTGCCGTCTCCGGCTGCGTGCGCTCAGGGCAACCCCCATCGAAAAGAGCAGGAGAGAGGCCGCGAATCCAATGCTCGACAGGACCCTTGAGGGCGCCAGGGCCAGGCTGTGTTCGCGCTGGCCCGCCAGGGCGAGCACGGCGTCCAGTGCGGGCGCGAAGCCCGGCTGCCACGCGGCCCGTCCGGCATGGGACAGGGGCACCAGGCTGATCAAGCCCAGGCCGAGGGCCAGCACGGCCGGCGCCAGGGTGAGGATCACCGCGGGCGTGCCCGCCCGATCCCGGGGCACCGTCCACAGGGCATGGGCCCCGACGGCCGCGCAGAGCAGGGCCAGCAGCAGCCGGGGCCCCGGGTGCACCGCCCCAAAGGCCAGCAGGGCGACCGGCAGGGGCAGCGTGAGCAGCCAGCCCACCCGCCGCGAGTCGCGGGCCCCCGAGCCGCTCCCCGATTCCGGACCGGAAGCCATGCTCACGGTATGTTACCTCCTCGGTTGCCGCGAAACGGATGTGGCCGCACCTCGCCCCTAACGCCGCGCCCGCCGGGCCACCCCAGGAACCGCAGGACCGCATGGACAGCCCCCCCCTCAGCGATGGCCCGCAGATCCAGAACGAGGGCCTGCTGCTCCAGTACTGGCAGATCCTGCAGAAGCGGCGCCTGGTGGTGGGCGTCTTCACCGGCCTGTTGATGGTCACCGTCGCGGTCGCGACCAAGCTCAGCACCCCCTACTACGCCGCCACCGCCGTCATCGAGATCAGCCCCAAGACCGCCAATGTCTTCGAGGTGCAAGAGGTCGCCGAATTCGTGTCGGCCACCACCAGCTCCGAGCTGCGCAACTACTACGCGACCCAGTACAAGATCATCCAGTCCCGGTCGGTGATCAACCACGCCATCCAGATCCTGCGCGACGAGCACGGGATCACGGACTTCGACGACGCCGACAAGCCGGTTGAGAGCTTTCGGAAGCACCTGCGCATCGACCCGGTGGTCGAGACCCACCTGGTCAACATCACCTTTGAATCTCCCGATCCCGACAAGGCCATCCTCTTCGCGGACACCCTGGCCGACGCCTATATGAAGTCCAACCTGGACCGGGCGATGCAGTCCACCAAGGACGCCCTGGCCTGGCTGCAAAGCCAGCGCACCAGCCTCAAGGACGAGAAGTACAAGGCCGACATCGCCATCCATGACTTCCGGGCCAAGCACGACCTGGTGGGCATCTCGCAGGCCTACAACGGGTCCGTCCAGCGCCTGGACAAGCTGCAAGAGGCCTGGGGCGAGGCCGCGACCGAACGCACCCGCCTGGAGGCCCGCTACGGCGAGCTCAGCCGCCTGGCGGCCCGCACCGACTGGGCCCCGCTGGCCAACCACCTCGCCATCAACAACCCCGTGCTGCGCGACCTGCTCGCCCGCCACGACGTCTTGCAGCAAGAGCGCAGCCGCCTGGCCGTCACCATGCTGGAACGCGCCCCGGCCATGGTGGAGATCTCAAGCCAGATTGACGCGGTCGAGGACCAGATCCGCCAGCAGATCGACGAGATCGTCGCGGGCGAGAAGGCCAGCCTCGAGCTGGCCCGCACCCAGGAGAATGCCCTGGCGACGGACCTCAGCGCGGTCAAGCGCGAGGTGCAGGAGCTGGACAAGCAGCTCATCGACCTGCGCCTGCTCGAAGGCGACGCCGCCCGCAGCGGTCAGTTCTTCGACGATATCGACCGCCGGGCCACCGAGGTCGACCTCAGCCAGCTGATGCGCAACAACAACATCCGCTTCATCGATACGGCGGTGGCCACCGACGCCCCGGTGCGGCCCAACCTGCCGGTGAACCTCGCCATGGCGCTGGTGCTGGGCTTGTTTGGCGGCACACTGCTGGCCTTCGGCGTGGAGTATCTGGACGTCACGGTCAAGAGCCGCGACGAGATCGAACAGATCATCGGCGTGCCCCTGCTGGGGGTGGTGCCGCAGGTGCCCAGCCTCGACCTCAAGGCCCTGCCCTCCGATGTGGACCGCCACGTCTATGTGCACGCCCGGCCCCGGTCGCCGGTGGCCGAGTGCATGCGCAGCATCCGCACCAATGTGCTCTTCCGCACCCCGCAAAAGACCGTGCGCACGCTGCTGGTCACCAGCGCGGCCCCCAAAGAGGGCAAGAGCTTCACCTCCTGCAACCTGTCCAGCATCATCGCGATGACGGGCAGCCGGGTGCTGCTCATCGACGCCGACCTGCGGCGCCCGTCCTTGCACCGTCGTTTTGGCCTGGCCAACGACGAGGGGCTGTGCAACCTGCTGGCCGGGGATGCCAGCTTCGAACAGGTGCTGCATCACAGCCATGTGCCCGGCCTGGACGTGATCGTCGCCGGTCCGCCGCCGCCCAACCCCGGCGAGATGCTGGGCTCGGGCTCGCTGCAGAAGATGCTGGCCCAGGTGCGCGGCTATGACTTCATCATCATCGACTCGCCCCCGGTCAACGTGGTGGCCGACCCCCTGGTGCTGTCGGCCATCGTGGACGGCGTGCTGCTGGTGGTCGAGGCCAACCGCACCAGCCGCCGCATGGTGCGCATGGCCGGCGCCCGCCTGGCCGAGGTCAACGCCCCGGTGCTGGGCGCCGTCGTGAACAAGTTGGACGTCCGGCGCTCCGGCTACGGCTACAACTACTACGACACCTATGGCTACTACTATACCGAGAACGAGCAGTTTCCCGAGCGCGAGACTGGCTGAACCTGCCCCTTCCCGGATTCGTTGATGCGCACCTTTCTCGTCGCCTTTGCGCTGAGCCTGGTGGCGAGCCTCCTCCTCACGCGGCTCGTCCGCGACCTCGCGATCCGCTTCAAGCTCTATGACGAGGGCGGCGGCCGGAAGATCCACCAGCGGCCCATCCCGCGCATGGGCGGCGTGGCGGTGGCCCTGTCCTTTGCCTTGCCCCTGCTGGGGCTGGTTCTCTACCACAACGACATCAGCCGGCAGCTTGCCCTGGACTCGCCGCTGCGCCTGTCCTTGCTGGCCGGTGGCGGCATCATGCTGGCGGTGGGGCTGGTGGACGACATCCGGGGCACCCGGGCGATCGTCAAGCTGGCCGGCCAGATCGCGGCGGCGGTGACGGTGTGGTCGCTGGGCATCCAGATCGAGGCGGTGTCCATCCCCTTCCTGGGGCCCATGCACCTGGGCCTGCTCAGCCTGCCGGCCACCGTCTTCTGGATGGTGCTGGTGATGAATGCCATCAACCTGATTGATGGCATGGACGGGCTGGCAGGCGGGGTGGTGGTGCTGGCCGGCGGCACGCTCTTTGTGATGTCGGTGATCGAAGACAACGCCCTGGCGGCCCTGCTGCTGGCCTCGGCCGTGGGGGCCACCCTCGGATTCCTGGCCTACAACGTCCACCCTGCGACGATCTTCCTGGGGGATACCGGCAGCCTCTTCTTGGGCTTCTTACTGGCCCTGCTCAGCGTGCACAGCTCGCAGAAGTCCTACACCCTCTTCAGCATCATCGCAGCATTCCTGGCCTTGGGCCTGCCGATCTTTGATCTGGGCATGGCCATTGTGCGGCGCTACCTGTCGGGGCAGCCCATCTTTCGGGCCGACCAGCACCATGTGCACCACATCCTGCTGCGAAAGGGCTTCACCCAGAGCCAGTCGGTGGTGGTGCTCTTTGCGGGGGCGGTGCTGCTCGAAGGCGCGGCCCTGACCTTCATCTACGCCGACGACGCCGTCTCTGCGCTGGTCATCGTCGCGCTGGTGCCCCTGCTCATCGTGTCGGTGCGCATGCTCGGCTACCACGACATCATCCGCAGCGCGCGGCGGGCCCGGGCCATGGAGCATGTCGAGGGGGAGGCCAACAGCCACCTGGACCGGGTGCTGCGCGCCCGCGACGAGATGGCTGCGGCCGAGAGCCTGGATGGCTTGTGGTCGGCGCTGTGCGCGGTGGCCCACGACCTGCGGCTGGAGCATGTCGAGCTGGAGCTGGCCGAAGGCGCCGACTTCTCCCGCGCCGAGCGCGCCCGCCCCTTTCATTGGTACCGCAGCGGTGGTCAGCGACCGGCGGGGGTGCACCACCAGACCCTCATCAGCCGCGAGCTGGTGCTGAAGGCCGGCACCCGCGAGATCGGCGTGCTGCGCTTGTCCTCCTTCCGCGAAGACGAGGTCTTTGGCCCCATGAACCGCGCCCTGGGCCAGCTGCTGGCCGATGGGGTGAGCCTGGGTCTGGACTGCCTGAGCTGGCGGCGGCGGGTATCGGGCCTGGACGCTCGGGTGAGCAATGCGGGTCATGTGTCCTACAGCTAGTTCAACAGCGCGCAAATAGCGCACCGTTGAACCAGCCCGATATAGGCGGGGGCCTTGCCCCCGCACCGCGCCCAAAGGGCGCTCCCCCCCAGCGTCCTCTTGCGAGGCCGCCGGGCGGCTATACATGCGCCGGCCGCGTAGCGAATCAGGATTTCCGATTCGCTGGAACTAAGCCGCGCATGGCCGGCCGCCCAGAGCCGCCGCGCGCGCGCCTTCGCGCGTTAGCAGGAACCGAACCGGAGCCTCGATGCCCTTGCCCTCGAGATGGACCCTGACGCTTTCGCTGGTCCTCGGCCTCGTCTGCATGCCCACGGCCGCCGCCGATGACGCGCCGTTGCCCCCCGCGGCGGGGGTCGCCAACCCCTTCGCCGAGGAGGGCCCGAGCTACTATGTGGTGGGCATCGGCGATGCAGTCGCCGTGCGTGTTTTCGGCCATGACCAGTTCAAGGGCGAATACCGGGTGGACGACGAGGGGCGCCTGGATCTGCCTTGGATTGGCAAGGTGCAGGCCGATGGGCAGACCCTCGCGCAGCTCAACCGCCGCATCACCGAGGTGCTGGCGGCCGACTACCTGCGCGAACCCCAGGTCACCGTGGACGTGACCGAATACCGCAGCCAGCCGGTGCAGGTGCTCGGCGCCATCAAGCGCAGCGACACCTACTACCTGCAAGGGCCCACCCGCCTGCTCGACCTGCTGGCCATGGCCGGCGGGGTCGAGACCGCAAAGGCCAGCTCCGAGGTGCACGTCAGCCGAAAGGTCGGCGCCGAACCCCACACCCTGGTCATCGACCTGGAGCGCCTGATGTCGGCCGGCGAGTCCAATATCCGGCTCACGGCAGGCGATGTGGTCAATGTGCAGGAGGGTCGGGTCTTCTATGTGGGCGGCGAGGTGGCCAAGCCCGGCGAGGTGCCCTGGAAGGGCGGCGTCACCGTCACCCGCGCCCTGGCCATGGCCGGCGGCAGCAAGGGCACCGCCAACCTGCGCCGGGCCACGGTCATCCGGGCCACCGGCGAGAAGGTCGTGGTCAACATCCGCCGCATCCAGAAGGGCAAGGACGCCGACGTGGTGATGCAGGCCGGCGATCAGCTCTTTGTGGGGGAGTCCCCCTTCTGATCGGGTCCTGACGGGCCCTTGTCGCTGGGCCATGGCCGATCCGGCGCGCAGGCGGTACCCTCTGCCCCTCAGAAGCGCCCGGAGCCTCGCCATGACCCGCTGGTTTGCCACCTCCCTCGTCCTCCTGTCCCTGGTCGCCTGCGCAGACAAGAGCAGCGGCGACACCGGCTCTGGCGGGGGCGGCGACGGCGACGACACCGACACGCCGCCCTGCGATCTCGCGGCCGATCCCGACTGCGACGGCTACACCGCCGACGAGGGCGACTGCGAGCCCAACAACGCGACGGCCTACCCCGGCGCCCGCGAGCTGCCCTATGACGGGCTGGACAACGACTGCGCGGGGGACGGGGACCTGGTGGATGTCGACGGCGACGGCTTTGTCGCCGACATCGTCGGTGGAGACGACTGCAACGACAGCAACCCCGAGATCAACCCGGCCGCCCAGGAGACCTGCTACGACAACATCGACTACGACTGTGACGGCTTCCCGGCCGACGGCGAGGTCGAGAGCGATGACTGCGACGGCGACGGCTCCCCCCGCGGCGCGGACTGCAACGACGAGGACCCCGAGGTCTACCCCGGCGCCGATGAGGTCTGGTACGACGGCCTCGACCAGAACTGCTCGGGTACCATCGAAGACGACTATGACCAGGACGGCGACGGCGAGCGCTGGTCCGGCAGCTCGGTGGGCGGCACCGACTGCGACGACGAGGACCCCCTCACCGGCACCAACCAGCCCGAGCAGCTCGACGGCAAGGACAATGACTGCGATTCGGTGGTGGACACCATCGGCGTCTTGGATGCCAGCTTCGCCTTCTATGGCTCCATTGGCAGCGGCGAGGGCTGGTTTGGCGCATCCGTGGTGCCCCTGGACGACTACGATGGCGACGGACGCCGCGACTTTGGCGTGGGCGCGCCCTTTTCCGATGAAGACACGTCCTTGTGCGACAAGGTCCAGACCGGCGGCACCTACAACATCCTGCCCTGCGGCGGCTGGTTCATGGTGATGCCCACCGACGGCACCGAGGGCCTGCCCAGCGACAACTACCTGGCCCGCATGGTGGGCTCGCCCGGCAGCAGCGCCGAAGCACCCGGGAACTGGCTGGGCATGGGCGCGACCAGCATGGGCGATATGGACGGGGACGGCTGGGTCGAGGTCGCCGTGGGCGCACCTGCCCGGGCCAGCAGCGGGGCCATCCTGCTCTACGATGGCGCTGACATCGCGGCGGGGGGCGACATCAACGCCGGCTTCACCCGGGCCACCTTGCGCGGCCCCACCTATGTGGGCGGCATGGTGGAGTCCCTGGCGGATGTCGATGGGGACGGCATCAACGAGATCGTCGGCGCGCCCTTTGCCGGGGTGGTCGGCTTCTACACGGGCATCGGCCAGCTCCTCAACCTGACGGTCTGGGCCGGCGGCGACGCCAGCCCCGGGGCCAGCCTGCTGGCCAGCGACGCCCTCGCCGAGATGGACGGCGCCGGCAATGGCGGCGAGCTGGTGGGCGCGACCGACTTCGACGGGGACGGCCTGCCCGACCTCATCGTGGGCACCGACATCGAGGCCGAAGGCAAGGTGCTGCTGTGGCCGGGCGCAGACATCGCCCTGGGCGGCAGCTTCACCGCGACAGACTATGCGGCGGTCCGGGGGGCCACCACCTCGCTGGTGACGGCGGGCCTGGGCATGACCCTGGGCTGGCTCGATGACATCGACGGCGACGGATACCCCGAGATCGCCGCGTCGGCCCCGCTGGCAGAAGGCGCCGCCGAGGCCTCGGGGGTCGTCTATGTGCTCAACGGCGCGAGCTTCATCGCGGGCGGCGTCGCCGGCGACCTCGCCCTGGCCAGCATCGAGGGCTCCGAGTACTACGGCCTGATGGCGGTCACCTCCGAGACCGAGGGCGACATCGACGCCGACGGCGTCTCGGACCTGGTGGTCGCCAACCTGGGGGGCACCGCCTTCGCCGCCATGCAAGGAGAGGCGCTCATCTTCTCGGGCGTGGACCTCGCCGCCGGAGGCAGCCTCGCCCTGGGCAACGCCATCGCCGTGCTGCCCACCCGCTCCTACGACGACATCTACGGCGCCACGGGCATCATGTGGGATATCGAAGGCGACGGCGACTCCGATCTCGCGCTCACCGCCCCCTTCAACAACGACGTGGGCATGGCGGGCGTCTTCATCTCGGGCTTCGCCGACTGAGGGGGCCGAGGCCGGCGCGCAGGGCCTCGGCGGCGTCGCCTTGGCCCGTCGCCTCCAGCAGCAGGATGAGGCGCTCAGCACTCAGCGCCGCCGCGTCCGCGTCGTGGCGGTCCAGCTGCACGCGCAAGACCCGGCGCCAGCGGGCCAGGAGACCAGCGCCGGCTGCCCCGCCAGGGCCGCCACATCCCCCCGCAGCCGGGCCTGCACCGCGGCGGGGCCGGGCTCGCCCAGCAACGCCCAGGCCTCTTCGGCCTCGGCCGCGAGGGCTGCGGCGGTCTCCAGCTCACCCCGGCGCAGGGCGAGATCGGCGCCCACCGCGGCCTCGGTCGCCCGGGCGGCCACCGGCTGATCCGCACCGGCCACCCCGGGCAGGGGGCCACAGGCAGGCCGCCGCGGGACAGCTCGGCGCGAATCTGGCTGAGGTCCAAGGCCCATCGCGCCGGCCCCGGCGGCAGCCCCTGCCTTGCCTGGTCCAGCAGGACCTCGGCGCTCAGGTGCTCGCCGGTGGCCAGGGCCAGCTCGCCGGAGATGGCCAGGGCCCGCCCCACCCCCAAGCGATCGCCCTGGCCCTGGCTGAGGGCGCGGGCCTCGGCCGCCGCCCGAGCGGCCGCCAGGGGCTGGCGTTGGGCCAGGCGCAGGCTGGCCTCCCAGCGGCGCAAGGCGGCCAGTCTGCCCAGGGCGCGACCCTCGCGAAGGCCTCGGCGGCCCGATTCAAGGGGCCGCTGGCATCCCGCCCCCAGCGGGCCCGGTGGTCGGCCTCCGCCCAGGCCAGCCAGCCCCGCTCCAAGGGCCGCGACACCCCGTCGGCCGTCTCCTCCAGAATGGAGTCTACGCGCCCATCTTCGCCCCAGCTCGACCAAAGTCGCGCCGCCGCTGCCCGGGCCTGGAAGCGCAGGGGGGCGCGGGGGTGCTCCCGGCCCAGGGCCTCCAGGTCGCGGCCATCGGCCCAGGTGGGCCGGGCCGGCCAGGCCTCGCCTTCCGCCACCCGCAACCAGTCGCGGCGGGCCTCGGCCTGGGCCACCGGATCGAAGGGCCGACGGCTCTCGGTGGGCTCCTCTTCGGCGGCCTGGGGCAGGTCGATGCGCTCCAGATCGCCGCAGTCGCGCCCGGCCTCCACCACCAGCAGGGCGCGGCAGCCCCACTCCGCCAGCTGGGCGGCCACCGGGGCCAGCGGGGCTGCGTCCACCCAGACCAGCGGGTCGGCGCCCGCATCGGGGGCTGCCAGGCCCGCGGCCCCCCTGCCGGCCAGCGGCCCGGGGCCTGGCCCAACAGCACCCGCAGATCGGCCGCCGTGGTCGCCCCTCCAGGGAGGCGCGGGGGGGGCTGCCGCCGGGCCAGGCCGCCGCAGCCAGGGCCAGGGAGAGGCGCGGCGGGGGCCCGCAAGGCAGAGGGCTGCCCGCCCGCAGCCCCAGCCGCAGCCGGCTCTCCACCCAGCCCAGGCCCGGCCCGGCCGGGCCGGGCCGGCGGCGGCAGGAGGGCGGCCGCCAGGACAGCGCCACGGTCAGCGCTTCCGGGCCAGGCTGAGCCCGTCGCCGATGGGGATGAGGGCCATCTCCACCCGGCTGTCGCCGTGCAGCATCCGGTTGAAGGCGCGCAAAGCGACCGTGCTGGGCTCGTTTTCGCTGGGGTCGGCGACCTTTCCGCTCCACAGCGTATTGTCCACGGCGATCAGCCCGCCGGGCCGAATCAGCCGCAGCAGGCGCTCATAATAGGCCCCATAGGCGGGCTTGTCGGCGTCCACGAAGGCGAAGTCGAAGCGCCCCTCGCCCCCGTCGGCCAGCAGCCCGTCCAGGGTGTCCAGGGCCGGCGCCAGGCGCAGGTCGATGCGATCGGCCAGGCCCGCCTCGGCCCAGTAGCGCCGGGCGATGGCCGTGGTCTCGGGGTTGATGTCACAGGCGACGAGCCGCCCGGTGGGGCCCAGGGCCCGCGCCGTGACCAGGGCGCTATAGCCGGTGAAGGTGCCCACTTCGATGGCCTGCCGGGCCCCCATCAGGCGCAGCAGCAGGTCCATCAGGGCCCCCTGCTCGGCCGAGATCTGCATGCGACCCCACTCCAGGGTGGCCGTCTCGGCGCGCAGGCGCTCCAGCAGGGGGTCCGGGCGCACGCCAACCGCCGAGACATAGTCTTGCAGGGTCTGGGACAAGGAGAGGCTGCGGCTGGACATGGGCGCTCAGGGGGGGGAGGCGAGGGTGCCCTTACCGCAGCGCGGGCGCCCCGCCGCCCGCGCTGCGCGGTTAATCCCCCGCCCCCGATCCGGATCCGGAGGTCCCATGGGCATCAACACCGCAGACGACATCCACCACATCGGCGTCATCGGCGCCGGCCAGATGGGCAATGGCATCGCCCATGTGGCCGCCGTGGCCGGCTACACCGTCCACATGGTGGATATTTCGGCCGACGCCCTGGAAAAGGCGCGGGCCGCCATCGGCAAGAACCTCGTCCGCCAGGTCAAGAAGGGCCAGCTCACCCAGGAGGGCGCAGACCAGGCCCTGGCCCGGGTGTCCGCCGCCACCGACCTGGCCAGCCTCTCGGGCTGCCAGCTGGTGATCGAGGCTGCCACCGAGAACCCCGCCCTCAAGCAGCGCATTTTCGCCGATCTCGTCCAGGTTGCCCACCCCGACGCCATCATCGCCAGCAACACCTCCAGCATCTCCATCACCGACCTGGCCCGCCACACCGACCGCCCCGGCCGCTTCATGGGCATGCACTTCATGAACCCGGTGCCCGTGATGGCCCTGGTCGAGCTGATTCGCGGCATGGCCACCACCGACGCCACCTACCAGCTCGTGGCCGAGGTCAGCCACCGCATGGGCAAGACCACGGTGACGGCGGTCAAAGACATGCCCGGATTCATCGTGAACCGCGTGCTCATGCCCTATATCAATGAGGCCTGCCAGGCTCTCTTCGAGGGCATCGCCTCGGTCGAGGACATCGACCAGGCCATGAAGCTGGGCACCAATGTGCCCATGGGGCCGCTCACCCTGGCGGACTTCATCGGCCTGGACACCTGCCTGGCCATCATGGAGGTCCTGCACAGCGGCTTCGCCGACAGCAAGTACCGGCCCTCCCCCCTGCTCCGCAAATATGTCGAGGCCGGCTGGCTGGGCCGCAAGTCCGGCCGCGGCTTCTACGACTACAGCGCCTGAGGACCCCCATGACCGCACCCACCATCGGCAGCTACGAGACGCTTCTCTTTGAGCAGAACGATGACGGCATCGGCATTCTGCGCCTGAACCGCCCCAAGGCCCTCAACGCCTTGTCCGCCCAGCTGGTGGCCGAATTCGGCGCCCTTCTCGACGAGATCGCCGGCCTGGGGCTCAAGGCCCTGGTGGTCACCGGCGGGCCGCGGGCCTTTGCCGCCGGCGCCGACATCACCGAGATGGCCAGCTTCACCGCCCTGCAGGCCGAACAGCTGGCCCGGGGCGGGCAGCGCATGTTGGGCAAGCTCGAGACCTTCCCCGCGCCCACGATCGCCGCGGTCAACGGCTTCGCCCTGGGCGGCGGCTGCGAGCTGGCCATGTGTTGCGACCTCATCCTGGCCGGCGCCAACGCCGTCTTTGGCCAGCCCGAGGTCAAGCTGGGCGTGATCCCCGGCTTTGGCGGCACCCAGCGGCTGATCCGGCGGGTGGGCCGGCAGCGGGCCATCGAGCTGATGATGACCGGCCGCAACGTGTCGTCGGAGGAGGCCGTGGCCATCGGCCTGGCCCTGACCCGCACCGAAGACGATGTGGTCGAGGCCGCCGTCAAGCTGGCCGGTCGCATCGCGCGCAATGGGCCCGTGGCCGTGCGCCTGGTCAAGCGCGCCGTGCACGAGACCGACCGCCTGGACCTGGACGCCGGCCTGGCCGCCGAGGCCACGCTCTTTGGCCTCTGCTTTGCGACCGAGGACCAGAAAGAGGGCATGGGCGCCTTTGTCGAGAAGCGCAAGGCGAGCTTTGTGGGGCGCTGACCCGTGCTCGCCCTGAATTGCAAGGCCTGCGGGTCTCCGATGGCGGCGGGCGACCTCGACCGCCGCCTGGCAGTGGCCACCTGCAGCCACTGCGGGGCCATCTACGACCTGGCCTCGCGGGCAGACCGCGCCGAGCCCGCTCCCGCGCCCCTGCGGGCGCCCGTCGCCTTGCCCCCGCGCTTCACCCTCGACCGCCGGGCCGACAGCCTGGTGGTGCGCTGGCGCTGGTTCACCCCCATCGCCTTGTTCTCCCTCTTCTTCTGCATCGCCTGGAATGGCTTTCTGGTGGGCTGGTATGGCCTGGCCACCCAGGGCGACGCGCCGGCCGTCGTCAACATCGTGATGCTGCTCTTCCCCCTGGGGCATGTCGCGGTGGGGCTGGGCCTCAGCTACTGGACCCTCGCCCACCTCTTCAACCACACGGTCGTAGCGGTGCAACAGGACCAGCTGACGGTGCGCCATGGGCCCATTCCCTGGCTTCCCCAGCCCACCCTGGCCACCCGCGACATCGAGCAGCTCTACTGCACCCGCAAGGTCAACCACGGCAAGAATGGCACGTCGGTCCGCTACGCGCTGCGGGCCGTGACCCGGGACCACAGCGGGCTGCTGCTGCTGTCGGGTTTGGCCGATCTCGACCAGGCCTTGTGGCTGGAACAGGAGATCGAGGGCCTGCTGGATTTGCGGGATCGGCCCGTGGCCGGCGAGTTCAAGGGCGGTGAGGACCGCAGCTGAGGCGGGCGCCGCGACGGCTCAAACCCGCATGGAAAACTCGCGCTGATAGGGCGCTGCATCGGGATCCTCAAGCTCGCCCCGCTCGGCCTGGCGCATCAGGCGCAAGATGTGGGGGCCCAAGGCGTCCAGCTCGGTCGAGGCAAAGCCCGCCTCGCCAAAGCGGCGCAGGTTGTCGGTCTGGGCCGCCAGCACCCGCTGGTCCTGGCCGAAGATGCGCAAGGCGGCGGGCTCGGCGAAGGGCCGAATCAGCCACAGGGGCATGCGGGTGCGCACGGCCACCACGGCGGTCAGTCGGGTGCGGTGGTCGCGCTCAGGGGTGAGGGCAGCATCCACCAGGATGTGGTTCTCGTCGCCGATCTGGTACTCGACCTCGGCGATGCCGGGCAGCAGGAAGCGGTCGGAGTGGGTGACCACGCCCCCTGAGGGCGACAGGATGCGGCCCACCAGGCCTTCGGGCCGGGGCTCGCCGATATAGGCGCATTCCACCCGGTCGTGCCGCCGCGTCACCACGCAGCGGATCTGGTTGCGGGCGGCGTCCACCCGAAAGAGCCCGCCGTGCAGAAAGGCGGTGTGAGGCACGTCCAGGGCGTTCTCTGCCACCGCATGCACCGACCCTTCGGCGTGCAGCACCCGGGTGATGACCTGGTAGCGCGAATCGTCCATCAGCCGGAAGAAGAAGGGCTCTCCCACGGGCGGGCTGCCCGGATCGGCCCAGATCCAGACGAAGCCCTGCTGTTCGCGGGTGGGGAAGGCGAGGCAGCGGCGCCCCGGCGCATCCGGCGTGCCCAGAAAGGCCGGCACGTGGGCGCAGCGCCCGTCGCCTTCAAAGCGCCAGCCGTGGTAGCCGCAAGCCAGCTGGCCATCGACCACCCGGCCCAGGGATAGGGGCACGCTGCGGTGGGGGCAGCGGTCGAGCAAGGCGCCGGGCGCGCCGTCGCCGCCTCGAAAGAGCACGATAGGCTGCGCGAAGATCTCGGTCTTGAGCACATCCTGGCCGAGTTCGGCAGAGGTGCACGCGATATACCAGGCCCGGCGCACCCGGGGCTGGATCGGCGCAGCTTCGCCGGCTTCGGGCAGCTCGGGACGGGGGGGCGCAGGGGTCATGTCGCCCCCTAACCCGGCCCCTCAGCGCCCACGGGCCTGCAAGCAGCCCACGCAGAAGACGCTCTCGGGCACCGCCAGCAGCCGCCCCCAGCCGATGGACTCCCCGCAGTCGGGGCAGTCCGGGTAGGCCTCGGGATCCGCGTCGAAGCGCTCCAGCGCGGCCAGCACCCGCTCCAGGCGGGCGGCGGCGCGGCGCTGGGTGGCCTGGGCCATCTGCTGGGCTTGCAAGGCGTCCACCCGGCTCACCCGGCCCATGGCGCTCTGGTCCAGGCCCACCGTGTCCGACAGGCCCGCCTCATCGGCCAGCTCGGCGCGAAGCGAGGCCTCCACCTCCACCAGGCGGCGGCGCAGGGCGGTCAGGCGGTGGGCATCATCGGACAGGGGGGCTCCCGAGCGTGGCGCGGCGCCCAGCTTCGCATAGAAGGCGCCCATGCTGACCTGTACCCGACGCCTCGAATGGGATGCGATGCACCGCATCCCCCGCCACGAGTCCAAGTGCCGCGCCTACCACGGCCACCGATATGCCGCCGAAATAACAGCGGTAGCCCCCGAGCTGGACGCCCTGGGCCGGGTGGTGGACTTCGGCGTCATCAAGGAGCGGGTGGGGGGATGGATCGACGAGAACTGGGACCACACGGCCCTGCTCATGCGGGACGACCCCGACCCGGCCATCGCCGCCCTGGCGGCCGCCAACGCCGCCCTGGGCCGTCCGGTCTACTGGACGGCGCTGCCCCCCACCGCCGAGGTCATCGTGGCCGAGCTGGCCCGCATCGCCCAGGACCTGCTGGCCGATACCGGCGTGACCGTCGTCGCCGTGCGCCTGTGGGAGACCCCCAACGGCAGCGCGGAGTGGCGCGCCTGATGCGGCCTCAGCCGCGCCGATAGCTGCGGGGCACATCGTCGGTCGCCTGCCCGGCGTCGCTGGTATCCCAATACAAGGCCTGCCCCGCCACCCGCTCCATGCTGGCCACGAAGAAGGCGGCGACCTCGGCCTTCATCTCGGCGTGAATGGGGGCGAGAAGCTGACTCTCGAAGGCCATGGACAGCTGGACCATCACGTCGCGTTCGGACTGCCGGGGGTAGCGATAGGGCACCAGGCCATAGCGCCGCAGCAGCGCGGTGAAGACCCGCCGCTGGTGGGGCTCTTTGATCTGGAAGTGGTGTTCGATGGGCGGGTCGGTGCGCTCGATGGCCTCGCGTCGCTGCAGGATGCGCGTGCGCGGATCGGGCGCGGCCTCGGCCTCGTCGTCGATCACAGGGGGGGCCAGCCGCGCTTCCACGGCCAGCAGCTTCGACACCAGGTCCTGCTCATTCACGGCATCTCCGCGGATCATCGGGTGCGGGCACTCCCAGGCTATCGCCCGGCAGGGGAGGGCGGTTAGGGGACCGGCCTTTCCCGGCTCGGAGGCCCCATGTTCGACCAGCTCCCCGAAGACGTCCAGGACATCCGCGACCTGGCCCGCGACTTCGCCCGCAACGAGATCCTGCCGGGGGCCCAGGCCCGCGACCACAGCCACGAATTTCCCACGGCGCTGGTGCAACAGCTGGGCGAGATGGGCTTCATGGGCATCTTCGTGCCCGAGGACTACGGCGGCGCCGGCATGTCCACCCTGGCCTATGTCAACGCCCTCGAAGAGATCTGCTACGCCGATGCGGGCGTGGGCGTGATCATGTCGGTCAACAACTCCCTCGCCGGCTGGCCCATCCTGGCCTTTGGAACCCACGAACAGAAGGAGCGCTACCTCGCCCCCATCGCCAGCGGGGCCAAGGTGGGCTGCTATGCCCTGACCGAACCCGACGCGGGCAGCGACGCGGGGGCGCAGCGCACCAAGGTCACCAAGACGTCCGACGGGAACTATGTTCTCAACGGAACCAAGATGTGGATCACCAATGGCCCTCAGGCCGAGATCTGCGTCACCTATGCCAACCACGACCCCGACCAGCGCCACCGCACCGTGAGCGCCTTCATCGTCGAGAAGTCCTATGCCGGCTTCAATGTGGGCAAGGTCGAAGAGAAGATGGGCATCAGCTGCTCGGGCACCTCCGAGCTGGTCTACGAGGACCTGCAGGTGCCCGCCGCCAACCTCCTGGGAGAGGAGAACAAGGGCTTCACCATCGCCATGGCCACCCTCGACGGCGGGCGCATCGGCATCGCCGCCCAGGCCCTCGGCATCGCCCAGCGCGCCTTCGACCTCGCCCTGGCCCACAGCAAGGCCCGCGTGGCCTTTGGCAAGCCCATCTCCAGCAACCAGGCCATCCAGTGGAAGCTGGCCGACATGGCCACCCGCATCGAAGCCGCCCGCCTGCTCATCTGGAAGGCCGCCGCCTTGCGCGACCGCTACAAGGGCCAGGGCCTGGCCGTCATGCAGGAGCAGTCCAGCCAGGCCTGCTCCATGGCCAAGCTCGCGGCTTCTGAGACCGCCAACTTCTGCGCCTACGAGGCCGTGCAGATTCACGGCGGCTACGGCTACAGCCGGGAATACGAGGTGGAGCGCTTGTACCGGGACGCCCGCATCACCACCATCTACGAGGGCACCAGCGAGATCCAGCGCCTGGTGATCGCCAAGAACCTGCTGCGCTGATTGCGCCCCTCGGCCGGCCGCCGCCGCCTCTTCGCCCGTGGACCCCGATGACCCTCGACGCCTCCGACCCCGCCTTCGTCTCCGGCACGAGCGCGGAGTTCCTGGGGGCCAAGCCGCTGCCGCGGGCCACGCGGGGCCGGCCGCTGCTCTTTGTGCTGGGCCCCAGGGGCGCAGGCAAGAGCAGCGTCGCCAGGCGGATCCTGGGCCAGGGTGCCCTGGAGCTGTCCGACGCAGACCTGTCGGCGGCGGTGGCCGAACGCCCCCGCCGCCGCGCCTGGTCGCCCCTCCTGGTGCAGGCCCCCGCCCTCATCCTGGATGGGCCCTGCTTTCTGGAGCGCCGCCCCGGCGTGGTGCGGGCCCTGGCCGAGCTGCTCAGCCAGCGGGCCCGCGACGGCCTGCGCACCGCCGTCACCGATCCCGACGATGGCAGCGCCTTGCGCGCCTTGGCGGACGCGGTGGAGGTCAAGCTGCGGGCCACCGTGCTGCTGCGGTTCCCCGTGGGCCGCGGGCGCCGGCGCTTCGCCACCCAGATCTGCGATGAGCTGGGCTTGGACCGGGCCCTGGCCCGGGGCACAGCCAGCCTGGAACCCTGGTCTTATGGGGCGGTGCGCGCCCTGCTGCTGGAGAGCCAGCCGCCAAAGCCCTGACCCGGCGGGCCCCGGAGCCGCCAAGGATGCCCATGAACCGCTCGACCTTGCTCAGCTTGCTGCTGCTGGCCTGCGCGCCCAAGGCGGGCCTGCCCGACGCCTTGGACGCGGCCCCGCTGCCCCTGGACCCCACCATCCGGGCGGGCACCTTGGACAACGGGCTGCGCTGGTTCATCGAGGAGAACCACGATCCTGCGGCCCGGGCCGAGCTGCGCCTCATCCTGGATGTCGGGTCCACCCAAGAGGCCGCCGACCAGCACGGGGCCGCCCACTTCGTCGAGCACATGGCCTTCAACGGCACCCGGGACTTCCCCGGCAACGCCCTGGTGGCCTTTCTGGAGGCCTCCGGCGTGCGCTTTGGCGCCGATCTCAACGCCCACACCAGCTTTGAAGAGACCGTCTACAAGCTGCAGGTGCCCACCGACGACCCCGAGATGCTCGACACCGCGCTGCGGGTGCTCGACGACTGGGCCGAGGGCATGACCCTGGACCCCGCCGAATTCGAGCGCGAGCGCAAGGTGGTGCTCGAAGAGTGGCGCAGCCGCCGGGGCGCGGGCAGCCGCGTATGGGAGCGGGTGCGGCCCCTGCTCTATTTTGGCTCGGCCTATGCCGACCATGACGTCATCGGCACCGAAGAGAGCCTGCTGGCCATGGACCTCGCCGCCTTGCAGCGCTTCTACAGCGACTGGTACCGCCCCGAACGCATGGCCGTGGCCGTGGTGGGTGCAGTCGATGTCGATGAAGTCCAGGAGCGCATTCTCACGCTCTTTGGCGACAATGGGCGCCCGCCGCCCGCCCCCATCCGCAGCCCGGTGATCATCCCGGACCACGACGCGGTCCTGGTGCTGGTGGACGGAGATCCCGAGCTCACCGGCGGCGGCATCTCCCTGCTCGAAAAGATCGACTGGGCGTGGCCCGCCACCCAGGCCGAGGTGCGCGGCCTCATCGTGGAGCGCCTCGCCTTCAGCCTGCTGAGCGACCGACTCGCCGAGCGATCCCGCGAGCCCGACAGCCCGCTGATGGGCGCTGGGGTGGGCCTGCAAGCCCTCAACAAGCAGCGGCGCATGATCGCCCTGTGGGCCCGCCCTCGGGCCGGCCGCGAGCTGGAGGCCACCGCTGCCGTGGTGGAGGAGGCCCAGCGGGCCAAGGCCCATGGCTTCACCCAGGGCGAGCTGGACCGGGCCATCGCCAACCAGCAGCGCGAGGTCGCGGGCTGGCTGGCCGAACGCGACAGCACGGACTCCCGCACCCATATCGAAGAGATCGTGCGCCATGTGCTCGATGACGAGTGGATGAGCGGCCTGGACCACGAGGCGGCGCTCTACCAGCGCATCCTGCCGGAGCTGACCCTGGCCGAGGTGGACGCCGTCGCGACGCGCCTGCTCAGCGGCAAGAACCGCGTGGTGCTCGCCCAGCTGCCCGCCGCCGTCGACTCGCCCCCCCTGCCCACTCAAGACGCGCTGCTCGCCGCGATTCAGCGCGCCGAATCCGCGCCGGTCGAGCCCTGGCAGGATGTGGTGGTGGACGGCCCCCTGGTGCCCCAGCCGCCGCCGCCCGGGCGCATCGTGGACGAGCAGACCCTGCCCGCCCTGGGCATCACCCGCTGGACCTTGTCCAATGGCGCCACGATCTGGATCAAGCGCACCGACTTCAAGCAGGACGAGATCCAGATCGCCGGCTGGAGCCCCGGCGGCAGCTCCCTGCTGCCCGACGCCGACTACTTCTCGGCCAGCATCGCCGCGGATGTGGCCGGCCGCTCCGGCGTGGGCCCCTACAACCGCAAGCAGCTGCAGCGCGCCTTGGCCGGTCACAAGGCGGCGGCCTGGGCCGGCATCCAGGAGAGCCACGAGACGCTGGGGGCGGCGTCCTCTCCCGAAGACCTCGACCTGGCCCTCCGCCTGCTCTACCAGCGGGTGATGGCCCCGCGCTTCGACGCCGACGCCTTCGCCCTGGACCAGCAGAACCGCCTGGAGCGCCTGCGCACCCGCCTGCAAGACCCCGGCGCCCGCTTCGAGGACCTCGCCGACGCGGTGATCTGGGATAGCCACCTGCGCCGCCGCGCCTGGACCCCCGAGGACCTGGGCCAGGCGGATCCGCTGCGGGCCCAGGCCATCTACAAAGAGCGCTTCGCCAACGCCGCGGACTTCCACTTCGCCATCGTGGGCAAGGTGGATCTGGAGGCCCTGCGCCCCCTGGTGGAGCAGTGGCTGGCCAGCCTGCCCGGCGACGCGGCCACCCGCGAGGCCTGGCAGGATGTGGGGGCCGAGCGGGCCCAGGGTCCGCGCCAGGAGCACATCTTCGCCGGCACCGAGCCCAAGGCCAGCGTGCGCCTACTGCTCAGCGGCGACGCCAGCTTCGACCGGGTCAGCCAGCACCGCCTGGCCATCCTCGACGGCCTGCTGGACCAGCGCCTGCGAAACCGCATCCGCGAGGATCTGGGCGGCACCTATGGGGTGGGGGTCAGCCTGGCCCTGCACCCCATCCCACGCCCCGGCTATGTGGCATCGGTGTCCTTCCGCTGCGACCCTGCCCGGGTGGATGAGCTGGTGGCCGCCATTCGCGAAGAGATGGCCCTGCTGCGCGACCAGCCCGCCACCGAGAGCGAGATCGGCCGGGTGCTGGAGCAGGCCCGCCGGGCCCATGAGCTGTCCCTCAAGGAGAATGGGCGCTGGCTGGGCTGGATCCGCAATTACCAGCAATACGGGTGGAATATCGACGATATATCGACCTATGAGCTGGACTTCGAGAGCCTGCTGGCCGGCGACGACGCGGCCACCTTGCAGGCCCTGGCCCAGAAGGTGCTGCAAGACGACCGTCTCATCGAGCTGGTCATGCTGCCCGAGTCCATGGCCACGGACGCGACCGCCCCCTGAGGGCCTCAGCCTTGCGGCCCGAGAAGGCCGATAGCAGCCGATCCGCGGCGGCGGTGGGTGGCAAGCTGCCCGCCTGCACCGCGGCCTCGATTGCGGGCAGGGCCGCCGCCACCGCAGGGTGGGCGCGCAGGGCCTCTCTCAGGCGGTCCTCCAGCAGATCCCACATCCAGCGCCCGGCCTGGGCCTGCCGCCGCCGCTGCAGCCCGCCGCTGGCCTGCAGGCTGGCCCGGTGCCGTTGCACCTCGGCCCACAGCGCGTCCAGGCCCGCGCCGCTCTGGCCGGAGCAGGTGAGCACCGGCGGCAGCCAGGGGGCGTCGGCGGGGTGCAAGGTGTGCATGGCCATGCGGTAGGCCTGGGCGGCGCGGTCGGCGGGACCGGCGTTGGCCCCGTCGGCCTTGTTGACGGCCAGCACCTCGGCCACCTCCAAGATACCCCGCTTGATCCCCTGCAATTCATCGCCCGCCCCCGCCAGCAGCAGCACGACGAAGCAGTCCGTCATCTCGGCCACCAGGGTCTCGGACTGGCCCACGCCCACGGTCTCCACCAGCACCACGTCAAAGCCCGCGGCCTCCATCAGCAGCAGGGTCTCGCGGGTGCGGGCGGCCACGCCCCCCAAGGTGCCGGCGGTGGGGCTGGGCCGGATGAAGGCGGCGGGGTGGTTGGACAGGCGGGTCATGCGGGTCTTGTCGCCCAGGATGCTGCCCCCGGTGCGGCTGCTCGACGGGTCGATGGCCAACACCGCCACCCGATGACCGGCCTCCACCAGGTCCAGGCCCAGGCGCTCGATCAGGGTGCTCTTGCCCACGCCGGGCGTGCCGGTGATGCCCACCCGGTGCGACCCGCCGGTGCGGGGCATCAGGCGGGTGAGCAGGGCGCTGGCCTGCTGGCGGTGGTCGGCCCGCTGGGACTCCAGCAGGGTGACAGCACGGCCCAGTACCGCGCGATCACCGGATAGAACGCCGGCTTCGAGCTGGTCCAGGCTGAGCTGCGGGCGCCGCTTCACGCCTCGTCCAGGCCCAGCCGGGCCGACAGCTCGGCCAGCAGGCTCAGGGCGGCGTCGGCGATGACGGTGCCGGGCCCAAAGACCGCCGATGCGCCCATCTCGAGCAGGGTGGGCACATCGTCGGGGGGCACCACCCCGCCCACCACGATGACGATGTCGTCGCGCCCCAGGGCGGCCAGGGCGTCGCGCAGGCGCGGCACCAGGGTGAGGTGGCCGGCCGCCAGGGAGGACACCCCCACCACGTGCACGTCGTTCTCGACGGCCTGGCGGGCGGTCTCGTCCGGGGTCTGAAAGAGGGGGCCCACATCCACGTCAAAGCCGAGGTCGGCGAATGCGGTAGCGATGACCTTCTGGCCGCGATCGTGGCCATCCTGGCCCATCTTGGCCACCAGGATGCGGGGGCGCCGGCCCTCGCCCTGCACGAAGTGGCCGATGGCCGCTTGCACCTGGTCCACCGCGCCACGGCCATCGGCCCGGGACAGCTCGCTCATATAGACCCCCTGGATGCTGCGCGGGCTGGCCTCGTGGCGGCCCCAGGCCTGCTCCAGGGCCTCGCTGATCTCGCCCACGGTGGCCCCCACCCGGGCAGCCTGGATGGCCAGATCGAGCAGGTTGCCCTGGGCCGTCTCTGCAGGTTCTTCGGCGCACTGGCGCAAGGCCGCGAGGCGCTGCTGCACGGCCTCGCCGTCCCGCTCCGCCCGAAGCTGCTTCAGCCGCGCCAGCTGGGCCTCGCGCACGGCCCGGTTGTCCACCTTGAGCACCTCCAGGCGCTCGGGCTCGGCCAGCTTGTGGCGGTTGACCCCGATCACGCCCTGCTGGTTGCTGTCGATGCGGGCCTGGGTGCGGGCGGCGGCCTCTTCGATGCGGGCCTTGGGCAGGCCCTGCTCGATGGCCTCGGCCATGCCCCCGAGGGCCTCGACCTCGTCAATCAGGATGCGGGCCCGCTCCACCAGCTTGCCGGTGAGGGCCTCCACCGCGTAGCTGCCCCCCCAGGGGTCCACCAGCCGGCAGGTGTCGGTCTCCTGCTGCAGGTAGAGCTGGGTGTTGCGGGCGATGCGCGCCGAAAAGGGGGTGGGCAGGGCCAGGGCCTCGTCCAGGGCGTTGGTGTGCAGGCTCTGGGTGCCGCCCTGGGTGGCCGCCATGGCCTCGACGCAGGTGCGGATGACATTGGTATAGACATCCTGGGCGGTGAGGCTCCAGCCGCTGGTCTGGCTGTGGGTGCGCAGGGCCCGGCTCTTGGCCTTCTGGGGCGAGAAGCGCCCCACCAGCTCATCCCAGAGCAGCCGCGCGGCCCGCAGCTTGGCCACCTCCATCAGGGGGTTCATGCCGATGCCCCAGAAGAAGCTGATTCGGGGCGCAAAGGCGTCGATGTCCAGCCCGGCCTCTACCCCGGCCCGCAGGTATTCGAGCCCGTCGGCCAGGGTGTAGGCCAGCTCGATGTCGGCGGTCGCGCCCGCCTCTTGCATATGGTAGCCCGAGACGCTGATGCTGTTGAATCGGGGCATGTGTTGCGCGGTGTGGCGGAAGATGTCCGCGATGATGCGCATGCTGGGCTTTGGCGGGTAGATATAGGTGTTCCGCACCATGAATTCTTTGAGGATGTCGTTCTGGATGGTGCCCGACAGCAGCGCCGGCGCCACCCCCTGCTCTTCCGCCGCCACCACATAGAGGGCGAGAATGGGCAGCACCGCTCCATTCATGGTCATGGACACGCTCATGCGGTCCAAGGGGATCCCATCGAAGAGCACCCGCATGTCGAGGATGCTGTCGATGGCCACCCCCGCCATGCCCACATCGCCTTCTACCCGCGGGTGGTCGGAGTCGTAGCCCCGGTGGGTGGCCAGGTCGAAGGCGATGCTGAGGCCCTTCTGGCCCGCGGCGAGGTTGGCCCGATAAAAGGCGTTGCTGGCCTCGGCCGTCGAGAAGCCTGCGTATTGGCGCACCGTCCAGGGGCGCCCCACATACATGGTGGGGTAGGGACCGCGCACAAAGGGCGAGGCGCCGGGCGCGCCAGGGCCCTCTGCCGGCCGGTCTTCAGCCCGACAGAGCGCCGGCAGGCGCAGGCCCTCGGGGGTGCTCCAATCCGGCGGGTCGGGCAGGTCTGCCGCAGGGGCGGCCTGGGGCGGCGTCCAAGGCAGGGCGGCGAAGTCGGGGAGGGTGCTCATGGCAGGATCTCCACGCCGGCCTGGCGCAGCAGCACTTCGAGGCTGCCGCAGACGTCGCTGCCGGCAAAGAGGAAGGTGGGGGCCCGCGCGCCCGGGGCGGTGGGGCTGCATGGCGGGCCGGCCGGCCCCGCGACTGGCGACGCGGTGGCCTGGCGGCGTGGAGGGCGGCGACCAGGGCCGGCCCCCTCCACCAGGTGGCGCCGCTGGTGCTAACCACATTGATCCGCGCGCGGGCCAAGGCCGAGTCCGCCGCCGTGGGCAGGTCCCTGGCGGCGCGCAGAGTTTCCCCGGCCTGCAGCAGGTTGGTGGTCCGGGAAGCAGCAGCGTGGGTCAGCGGCCCCAGGCCCAGCAGGCAGACCTGGGGCGGGCCGGCGCCGTGTGCTGGCCGGGCTGCCGCGGTATCGACCAGCTGCTCCCAGGGGGCCGCGAGGGGCGGCAGGGGTGGCTGGCACCGGCGGGGCGCCTCAAGCCCAGTGGCGCGCAACCTGTCCACCTGCTCGCGCGGAAGGGCCCCTCTGGATCGGGGAACTGTCACCCCGGTCAGGCAGGCTTGGTGGGCGGCGCAGGTTGGTGCGGCCGCGCGGCGCGGGTCCAGCCGTGCGCTCCTGCCTTCGAGCAGGGCCTCGTGACGCCGCCCCGGGCCCAGCGCCTGGAAGGCCGCCCAGGCCTGGGCGCAGAGATCGGGCTCGTCATCTGTTCCCACCGACCGCGCTCTGCCCTCGGAGGGTCCACTCAGCGGTGCGGAAGCTGGGACTCATCCGGCCACTGGCTGGTCAGGTAGGACCTGGCGCTCGGCAGGCCGTAACGATATCATCGGTCGAAAGGCAGCACCGTGACGGCGAAAGTCCGCGCCGCCAGCACGCTTTCGGCATAGCGCGGGCAGGCCGGACGTGGGGTCTGGTTGACCGGCGCCGGGCTTTGGTATGGATCAGCAGGGGCTGGCTGCAGGCCTCGGGACAACCGGCCCACAAGGTGCGGGCCGCGCGATCTTCGCCAGCTCCAAGAAGATTTCGCCGCCGATGGCCAGGCGTCGCGAAGGCTGACTGCGGTCGCCACCGACGGAAGCCCTGGCCTCCTCCGGCCCGCAGCCAGGCTACCCCCTGAGCAGGCCAGTCAGATTGCTCTTCGACCGCCGATCCCGCCGGCCTTTGCCGGATGGCAGGGTGTCGATGCGCAGGGTGCGTGAGATCCACCGCCGCCCAGCCACGGACCGCCGATCAGGGCCCGCTGCCGCCGCAGCTCGGGAACGACGTGCACCCCTGTGACCGCCGGCGCGCGGCCGCCGGATGGAAGTCGAGGTCTCCGTGGCAGCCTTCTGCGGGCAGGGGCGGCTGGTCGCGGGTGGCTCGCGTTCCCGGCCCAGGGGCCAGGATGATCTCACGCCAACCCTGCAGGGGGATCGCGTCGGAAAACGGGCGCGACGACCCTCGCCCAGGGCGATCCCGCCTCTGGCGGATACCGAGCACCAGGCAGGTTTGTAGCGCCCAGGGCCACGGCGTTCGCTGACGGCGGCCCCGCGCCGGGTGGCGCAGTCGGCGAAGCCCTGGCGGTTGCCGCACTCGGCCCACGCTGACCCCGGGTGAAGGGGGCGCCGGGCAGGCCTCGCGGGCCTGGCGGCGGTGGGGTGCCGGCCCTGGTCGCGGCTGTGAGATCAGCCTCGGATCAGGGCGGCGGGCCCCCGCAGCGGCGCCCGCGGTGGCCCGATCGGCGCGGTAGCTGGCGGCGGTGTCGGCGTCGGGCTCCAGCCCTCGCGCGCCCCCTGCCGGGGCCGCGCGCACGGCTGATGCCGATCTTCGCTTTTTGCAGGCAGGCCGGGGACGTGTTCCTGCTGCCCATGGCTCACCCAACCCCCCGCCCCTGCTCTCTCCTCTGGCCTGCCACCCCGGGCGTCCCCGGCGCCCGGCCGCGCCGCCGGGGACGCGACGGCACCGGCGCCGACGAGGCTGCCGGCCAGCCCGGCCTCGATGACCCCACCGCCCGCATGTACACCCTGGCGGGCTCCTGGTACCCCGAAGACCCCGGCGAGCTCGACGCCCAGGTGGACGGCCTGCTGGTGGGCGCTGGCGCGCAGGCCGTGGACGCCCGGGTGGTGCTCACGCCCCATGCCAAGCTCTACTACTCGGGGCTCTTCGCTGCAGAGGCCTGGGCCCGGGTGAAGGTGCCCGACACGGTGATCCTGCTCAGCCCCAACCACTGGGAAGAGGGCTCGCCGCAATCCATCTGGAATGAAGGCCCCTGGCTCGTTCCCGGCCATGCCCTGGCCATCGACAAGGACCTGACGGCTCAGCTGATGGACCTCGACCCCGGCTACATCGCAGACCGGGACGGCTTCAACCACCACGAGGCCGAGATGCAGCTGCCCTTCTTGCAGCGGCTGAACCCCGACGTGAAGCTGGTGGTGGCCAGCTGGTGGGACAACGACTTCTGGGACTTCCGGGACTTCGACCTGGAGACGCTGCAGGCTTCGGGCGAGGCGGTGGCGCAGCTGATCGCCAGCCACGAGGCCGCCGGCGAAGAGGTGCTCCTGCTCATCACCACCGACCTCGTCCACCATGTGCCGCTGGAGCAGCTTCAGGCCGAGGATCCAATCCTCATGGGCCACATCGGCGATGTGGACCCCGAAGGCCTGTACCGCAGCGTGATTGACGGCCAGCTCAGCATTTGCGGCGAGGTCAACACCACCGTCGGGCTCTATGCCATGCGCGCCCTGGGCATCGAGGGCTGGACCTTCCTGGACCACGACGACAGCTACCCGGCCGGCGACGATCCCGACGACGTGGTGGGCTATCCCATGGGCATGGTGGCCCGATGATCCGCGCGCTCCCAGCCCACGGCCTCCTGCTCCTGGTCGCCCTGGTCGCCTGCAAGGACGGGGGCGGCCCCGGTGGCGCCGACGACGCCCCGATCTGCGGCCACGCCCTTGAGATCGTGCCCTGGAAGGACAGCTGGCTGCCCAAGGCCACGGACGTCAATGTCGAGACGGACCACATCCCGCTCTCGGTCGTTGACATCGACGAGGGCAGGGGAGGGACGGCCTATGCCGCCCTGCTGGGCGGCTTCTACAACCTGCGCGTGCAGCGCCCCATCGATTGCATCGACGACGATGGCGAGCCCTGCATGCCCTTCGGCTACCTCTACGACCCCGTGTCGGGGCTCTATGAAGACGACGAGAGCATCCACCGGCAGGTCGTGGCGGCCCTCGCCCAGATCCGTCTCTACGCGCTCTTTGGTCGGCCCGAATTCCGCGTATCTGCGGCCGACGCCATCACGTTGCTGGCCGCCCATGTGAACTGGCGCGACGACGGGCGCGCCCGGCTGCTGGATATGGGTGCGACGGCCCTGATGGCGGCCACGGTGGGCGAATGGCAGCGCACCACCGGGGATCTGCGCTGGGCGGAGCTGCTGGATGGCTTGGGGCTGAGCATGCTTCTGGCCGTGGACGAGGATGGGCGCCTGAACGAGGGCAGCGCCCTGGTCTTCGCCCAGAGCCACCACGCCTTGCTGCGCCTTTATGCAGCAACGGGGGACCCGGCCTACCGCGACGCCTTGATGCGCCTTGCGGGCTACGCCCACGCCAACCTCGACCAGACGGGCGAAGGCGAGATCTGGGAGTTCCCCTATATCTACGGGCTCTGGGCCAATGAGCCCCTGGTGGAGCTGCACCGCGAAAGTGGCGAAGATTGGCTGGTGGAGCTGGTCTTTGCGGTGGGTGACGACCTGATGACCCGCCAATACGGCGCCAGCCACCCCTCCGTCGTCACCGACCAGTGCGACTGGCGCGGCGGCTTTACGCCCAGCAGCGGATCGGGGCCGCCAAACTGGAATAGCACCATCAAGCTGGAGGCCATGGTGGACGCCTGGCGCATGGCCGACCGGGTGGGGGATGCCGCCCGAGAGCAGCTCTACCGGCAGAGCGCCGAGTCCGGCCTGGCCTGGATGGCCTTTGACCAGTACCGCCTGCCCGATGTCGCGGGCCACGCCGAGGCCGGCTTCGCGGTGGGCGGCTACCCGCTCTTTGAGGACGATCCCGACATCCGCATCGACATTCCGGGCCACGGCTCCATTGCAGTGGCCAAGGGTGCCGCCTGGCTCACCCAGGAAGTGGACGCGACCGCCTTCACCTTGCCGTGAAAGCAACGGGGCGGACGAGAATGCGGCGGCCCCTGGGTTACGATGTACCGAGGCAACTGGCCCCCCCCCTCGCCCCCCTCCGCCCGGATGGCCGACCGCAGCAGGACGGCCCCTTCGTCTGGAGCTTCATGAACCGCTCGCTTCGCATTCACGTCGTAGACGACGATCCGTCCATCCTCGAGCTGGTGAGGACCGCCCTCGAGCTGGTGGGGCACACGGTGACCACCAGCAGCTCCGGCGCCGACGCGCTTGAAGCCATGGCCGCCGCGCCGCCCGATCTCGCCATCCTCGACATGATGATGCCGGGAATGGACGGCGCAGAGCTGTGCCGGCGCCTGCGCCAACGCGAAGAGACGCGGGACATCGGCATCATCATCCTGTCGGCCAAGATCTACGACGCCGACCGCCAGGCCGCGATGGGGGCCGGCGCCAACGCCTATGCCACCAAGCCCATCCGCATCGAAAAGCTGCTGGATGTGGTGGCCCAGGTGGTCACCGACGAGGCCAAGGTGAGCTTCTGGGGCGTGCGGGGCACCCTGCCCGCGCCCAGCCCCGAGAATATCCGCTACGGCGGCAACACCTCTTGCGTCAGCCTGGAGTTTCCCCGGGGGCAGCTCTTTGTCTTGGATGCCGGCACGGGCATCCGCGTGCTGGGCAACCACCTGCTCAAAGGGCGCAAGGGTCGGCTGCAAGGCACGGTGATGATCACCCACCCGCACTGGGATCACATCAACGCCTTGCCCTTCTTTTCGCCGCTCTACGTCCCGGGAAACCAGTTCGAGATCTGCGGCCCCGCCCAACCCGGCGCCGGCATGCGCGACCTGGTGGCCGCGCAGATGGACGGGCGCTTCTTCCCCATCACGCCGCGGGAATTCGGCGCAGACGTGCGCTACCGCGACCTGCAGCAAGGCAGCCACGACATCCAGGGCATCGCGGTCGAAGCCCTGATGTTGATGCACCCGGGCGTGGCCTTGGGCTACCGCTTCAACTACCGCGGCCGCAGCCTGTGCTACATCACCGACCAGGAGGTCTATCTGCCCGATTCGCCGCATTATACCGGCGAATATGTGGATCGGCTGGTGGCCTTCATGGGCGACGCCGACATCCTCATCACCGATACCACCTATACCGACGCGGAATACCCGACCCGGGTGGGCTGGGGCCACACCGCCGTCAGCCAGGTGGCCGAGCTGGCCCACCGGGCAGCCGTCAAGCGGCTCTGCATCTTCCACCACGATCCCCAGCAGACCGACGACGACATCGACCGCAAGCTGGAGGATGTGCAGGCCTGGCTGGCCCGCCACCAGTCCAGCACGATGGCCCTCGCGCCGCGAGAGCGGGACGAGCTGTACTTTTAGGCCCTTGACCGCCGGGGCGCCAAGGACGACCATCATCCCATGGCGCATGCCCCTTCCAAGGCGGGTCCCCCGGCGGAGCTGCTCTCCCAGCCGGTCTGCCGCCTGGAAGGCGGGCAGATCGTGCAGGCCAACGCCGCCTGGGCCCGGGCCTACCCCAGCGATGGTCCTCTGGTGGACGCCTTTCCCGGCCTG
>JAGYJW010000064.1 GCA_018401435.1 Deltaproteobacteria bacterium
AGGTCGGCGAGCAGCGCCAGCATCGGGTCCAGGGCCGCAGCACCCAGGCGCTGGCAGCGGGCCGGGCTCCAGCCCTGCTCGGCATCTGGCAGGTCGGCGTTGTCCTTGAAGGGCATCTCCAGGGTCATGGCCAGGCAATCGAAGCGGTCGGCGATGGCGCTGGTGCACATGGTCATATTGGCCTGACCCGGCGCAGAGACGGGGTAGCCCCGCGCCGTCTGGAAGTCGGGGCTGGAGCGCATATAGGCGGCCAGGAAGCGAGCCTGCAAATCGTCCAGGCGCGGCGTGCGGCCCGGAGTGCCCTCGGATCCGGCGATGAAATTGTAGGGCAGGGCCTCGTCGCCATGGACATCCAGGCAGAGGTCCACCCCGGTCTGGTCCATGGCATCGCGCACGGCGAGCACCTCGGGGCTGCGTTGTGCGGTGGGCGTCTCCCACTCGCGGTTGAGGTTGGCGCCCGCCGCATTCACCCGCAGGTGGCCGCGGGCGCTGCCGTCGGGGTTCATATTGGGCACGATGTCAAAGACCGCGCCTTGCAGCAGGCGGCGGGCCACCGGGTCGGCCGGGTCCAGCACCCGGCAGAGGAAGCCCTCCATCCACCACTCGGCCATGGTCTCGCCGGGGTGCTGTCGGGCGATCACCCACAGCCGCCGCTTGCCCGGGCCTGGGCTGCCAACCCGCACCCGGTCCAGATCGCGGCCATCCAGCGTCAGCCCCAGCCGGTCCACCCGGGCGAGGGGGGAGGCCTGGCAGCGGGCCAGCAGGTCGGCGTGGCGCTCCAGGGAATAGGGCGCAAAGTAGGCCACCCAGAGCAGATCGGCGTCGGGGCGATGGGCGATGGTGAGCACGCCGTCGGCATAGGTGGTGGGCACCCGTCGCCAGGTCTGGCGGTCGGTGGACACGCAGGCAGAATAGCCCTCCCATCCGGCGGGATAGCTGCATTGACCTGCATTTTCGATGCACAAACGCAGGTCGATGCCCCGGGCGCCGGCCACCCGGAAATGAAACCACTGCTTGTGCTCGTCGCCCACATCGTTGCGAATGGCCAGGCGCACCGCCTGGGGATCCGAAGCGTCCAGGACCTGGATATTTCCGCTGTCAAAGGCGGCCGAGATGGCGAGGGTCATGGATTCTCCTGGTTGGCGGCGCGCTGGCTGCGGTCGTGGCTGAGCCACTCCGACAGGACGGTGCCCCACATGTGGCTGGATTGGCCGGGAACATCCAGCCGGAAGAGCTGGCCCCGCTCGGTGCCATCTTGCACCCGCAAAAAGATCTGGTCACCCAGCTCTGTCGAGACGGCCAGCAGCGCGGTCCAAGCGGCGGACCAGGGGCGGTCTCCCCCCATGGCAACGCCGTCTGCGTGCACAATCAGGGGGCCAGCGGCCACGGCCACGGGCGCCCCCCTCTGGGGTATCTCGTGGAGCAGCGCGTGGGGGTGCTGCGCGGCCTCGGCGCTGCGGGCGAAGCGGTCGGGGTCCAGGACCGGCGGGCTGCCAAAGTGGCCCCGCATCTGGTCATAGGCCTCCGCCACGGTGAAGGTGGGCGCCCCCGCCTCACCGTGAAGCACCGCGTCGAGGTCCAGCCGCCAGGCCGCACCACAGCCGGCGCAGCGCACCGTGTCCCGACGCCGCCCCGATACCGCCAAGCCCCCCAGCGACCCGCAGGCGGGGCAGGCCCACAGCAGCTGGTCGAGGCCTTCTGCGATGCGAAAGCCGAAGGCCCGCCGCGCGGGGTCCCGCCGGGGCTCCACATGCAGGCGCCGGCGCACATCCTCGGTGATCTCTTCGGCGCTGAGGTGCGCGGGATAGCGCACGGGGCCGCTATAGTCGATCTCCACCGGAATCCAGCGCGGGTAGCGGGCCCAGCGCGGCGCCACCAGGTAGCCCGACTCGATGCGGCCAAAGAGCACCCGCGCGTCCAGACGCTGGATGAGGCGCCCGATGCCCGGCAAGATGGGCATGGGCCGCCCGGTCCAGGAGCGCACTCCCTCGGGGAAGAGCGTGATGGCGTGCCCGGCGTCGTAGTGGTCGGCCAGGGTCTGCATGCTGGCGCGATCCCGCACATACTTCATCTTGGGAAAGGCCCCCAGCGCCCCCAGATAGGGCCCCAGCAGGGGCACCCGCAGCACGCTGGTGGCCGCCATGAAGCGCGAGGGCCGCCACATGTGCAGGGCCACCCAGAAGGGGTCGAGCATGCCCACGTGGTTGGACAGCAGCAGCAAGGGCCGTCCGTCGTCCACCGGGGGGAGGTTCTTGACCCGGGTGCGAAAGACCAGGCGATCCACGCACCACCAGATCAGCCAGGTGCTTCGGTAGATCGCCCAAGACCAGGGCGACAGCCCATAAAAGGGCCGCGGCTTCTGGCTGGACGCCGGGTCGGGTTCGGCGGCGACCATCACCGGCGGATAACCCACGGGCAGCCCCGTCCACAGAGAGAAGCCCGATGCGCACCCTTGCCATGATTCTGGCCCTGGCGGCCTGTGAAGGGGCCCCCCCGACCCCCATGCCCGCCCCGGTGACCGACGCTGAGGCCAGCGCAGCCACCGCGGCGATGCTCTGCCGCCTGGCCCAGCGAGCCAGCCTGGACTGCGCGGTGCAAGGCGCGGTCGCCCGCCTGGGCAGCAGCCAGATCGAGGCGGTGGCCCAGGTCACCCGCTTCCTGGTCCTGCCAGCCAAGACCCTGGGCATGGGCAGCCAGGCCCAGGCCATCCCCGGCGAGGTGCAGGTGGCCCTGTCGGTGACCTTGAAGGTGGACGGGGTCCCCCTGGTCACCGGCACGGTGGATGAGGCCGGCAGCGACACGGACCTGGAAAAGGCGCGGGTTGCGGCCATCGAAGCTGCCGCGCAACGCTTCACCCTGAGCACCGGGATCGCCGTGCTGGACGCCGTCGCAGGGGGCGGCGGGGCCCCCATGCTCGCCGCCATGGGCCTGCAGGCGCCGGCCCAGCAGGTAGAGGGCCGCACCGTCACGGCCGCCTGGCCCATCCTGCGGGGCATCGGCTTCGACCCCAAGCTCAGCCAGAAGATGGGGCCCAATGTGGCCAGCATGGGGGCGGCCCTCGGGCCCTTCCTGGCGGGCCTGCCCACCGAAGGCCGCCACGCGATCCAGGTCAAGGCCCGCCTGGGCGGGGGCGGGGCGCCGGGCCCTTGCGGGATCCTGCCGCCGGTGGCCCTGACCGACGGGGGGTCGGCCTCCATCGTGCCCCTTCAAGGCGAGGTCTATGTGAATGGCAGCCTGGTTCCCGACATCTGTGCCCTGTCCCAGCCGGTGGCCTGGCCCCTTCCCCAGGGGGGGGCCACATTGGAATGGGACCAGGTCTTCGTGGTGGGGCCCGTTCTCAGCCCGTGAAGGATGGCGGAAGGGTGCAGGTCGACCGAAACCGGGACAAGAGTGGGTATCCTGGAGGTTGCATGTCCCTGCGCCCGCTCTCCCTGCTCGTCCTGTTGGCTGGCCTGCCGCTGTCCCTGATCGCCTGTGGGGACAAGGAGGGCGAAGGCCAGGCCGATGGTGCCAATGGCACCGACGGGGCCGATGGCACCGACGATGAAGATGGCACCGATGGCACCGATGGATCCGAGGATCCGGCCACCCTGGAGCTGGGCGCCCGGCTGAAGCTGGATCCCGGCTCCGTCTTTGAAGTGACCGGTGGCAACATCGTTCTCACAGTCGAGGCCAGGGCCAGCGGCCCCGATGGCAGCGACCGGCCGCTGGCGGAAACCGTCGCAGAGATGAGCTTCAGCGCATCGTTTTCCGATGGTTCCGAGCTGCCGGTCGAGGCCGAGGTGGACGCCGAGGGGCTGCTGGTGCTGCACATCCCGGTTCCCGGGGGGCTTGCACCCGATCGCGGCGAAAGGACCAGCTTCAACCTTATCTTTGGCGGTAATCCCGAGGGTGCTTCCAACGAGAACGCCATCGGGCTCTATGTGGATCCCACCGACCTGATGTCGGACTTCGCCGGGGACCAGACGGGCCACCTCGATCGCAGCGACGCCACCGACGTGACCCTCTGCCATGTGGCCGCCGTGGACGCCGATGAGGACGGCCTGATCGAGGTGCTCAGCCTGGGCGTGCAGGCCAACCGCGCGGTGTTGCGGGCCTGCGTCTCCGACGGGGGGGACCCGGCTGAGTGGCTTTGTGAAGACACGGTGCTCGAAGCCGCAAAAGACCTGCTCTGTGGCCAGACCGAACACTTCCGCTATGACACGGGGCCAGTGGGCATCGGCGCCACCCTGTCCACCACGTCGGGCCAGCCCATGCGCGCCCACATGACCTGGGATGGCAGCGACGTGGGCGGCGCGGTGCTGGAGGACCTGCCCTCGGGGGCCGCCTTCGGGGTGGTCCTGGGCATCAACAACACCAAGCGCGAGCCCGAGACCCCGCTGACCGCCCTGCTGTCCATCAGCCCCACGGGGGGCGGTCGCTGGGACGGCAACTACAGCGACGGCACCACCCCCGGCACCTGGTCGGCCCTGGGCACGGTGACGCCCACGATGCTGGGCGAGGGTCACGCCTGGGCCGGGCTCTTCACCGATCGCGACCTGTCGGGGGGCCCCAACGAGGCCGAGACGCCCTGGACCTGGTCCATCGACCCCTCGGCCATCCGCGAAGGCGGCAAGCTGAATGTGGCCGTGCACCAGTGGAGCGCGGGCGCCGGCGGCTTCGTGCAAATCAAGACCATCGAGGTGGACGCCCCGGATTTCACCATCCAGGCCGCCACCGCCATCGGTGAGGACCTCGACGGCGATGGGCACCCCGAGCTTGTTGTCGAGGCTTGGGGCGAGGGGCGGCACGCGGCCTGGGTGCTGCCCGCCGCCACCGACAAGGCCAGCCGCCTGCCGGTGCGCCGTCTCAGCAGCCCCTGGCACCACCTCGCCGACGCTGTGCTGGTGGGCGACGATGGCAGCCTCGCCGTCCCCCAGAGCAGCTTTGCCTTGGACGACGCCGACGGCGGCCTGCTGGTGGGTGCTTTCCTGCTCCCGCAGGGCCAGGAGTTCAGCGCCGACGCCGCGCCCGCCCGCATCCTCCACATCCGCCAGAGCTGGTCGGTGGACGAGGTGATGGTCGAGGACCGCACCGAGGTGTCGCCGGTGGAGGGCGGCATCCTGGGCAGCAGCACCGTGGCCCGCACCACCCCCCCCACCAGCGGGCACGGCGTCTGCGTCTTCGGGCGCTGCTTCGCCAGCCGGGGCTACACGGGCCGCGGCCGCCTCTTCGTCGGGGGCGGCGATGGCAGCAGCACGGCCAGCGCGATGGCCGGAGAGCTGCTCAGCGTCGGCCAGGACAGCGGCGGCGACCTCGTCGTCTACCGCGCCGGGGTCGCCATGGACAACCCCCTGTTCCAGGCCAGCACCGGCGCCGGGACCAACGTGCTGGCCAGCCTGACCTGGGGCTCCGGCGGGCCCGCCCTGGCCTTGGACGGCGTGACCCTGATGGAGGTCTCCGGCGAAGGGGGCCTGGCCCTCCTCGCGGGCAACGGCATCGAGCCGATGTCTGGCTGGGAGTTCCAGCCCATCGCCCAGACCGACATCTGGGCCGCCCGCGCCCTGACCGCACCCAGCCTCACCTATGATGTGCACCTGTCCTACGATGGCAACGAGGGCTGGGGCAGCCTTCCCGCCGACACCGTGCTAGGCGGCAGCACCCAGCCCGTGCTGTTGAGCCCCGCCCTCTCCGACGAGGAGGGCGCCTTGCTGGGCTGGCGCGATGGCAGCGGCCAGACCTGGCTGGCCATCGTGGATGTCGCCGCCCTGTCGCTCCAGGCCGAGGGCCCCTTGCCCCTGCTGCAGGGCCCGGTGGCGGTGGGGGAGCCCCTGGTGGACCCCGACGGCGAGCTGGGCCTGTCCCCCCTCAACCCCGGCATGATGGGCCTGCCCCGCCGCATCATCGCCGACACCCCCTTCTTGTCCATGGAGGACCTGGAGAGACGCTTCGAAGACTGGGACGAGCCCATGGAGGTGCCCTTCGCCGGCTACGACCAGGCCTATGGCCCGGTTGTGCTCAGCACCGGTTCGGCCGAGGGCGGCAACGAGACGGTCTATGTCGCGGCCTTCGACAGCCTTGATGCGATCCGCACCACCCCGCTGAGCGAGCCCCGCACCGCCAACACAATGCTGCTGGTGCCCCGCATCGCCGCCAGCCTGCTGCCCGACACGCCGCCGGTGGTGGTGGCCGTGGCCGCCAATGGCGACAGCAGCCTGCTCTTCTTCGATGCCAACGGCCTGGCCGCCCGCACCGCCTTCATCCCATTCCCGGCCGCCCCCGATCAGCCGATGAGCGCGGGCGACCTCAACGGAGATGGGCTCAGCGACCTCATCTTCGGGTCGGGCAGCGGCGCCGCGCTGGTGCTGTCGGACGGGGCGGGCGGCGCCCTGAGCGGCGAGGGCGTGCCCAGCCGATCGGTCACCAACTTCGACGGCATGCTGGCCGGCGGCACCGCCTGGATGGAGTGCGCGGTGGATGGCAATGGCGGCAGCGGCAGCACCCGCGGCCGGGCCGTCTACGGCAGCTCGACCCCCTGAGCGGCGCGGCCGCGGCCTCGCGGCGCGGGAGGGGGCCTCGTCTCGCGACGTGAGATAGGGCCCGCACAGACCCGAGACGCCCGTGCACAACAACGATGTCCTCCGCAGCCTCCGCTTCGCCTTGAACCTCGACGACAGCGCGGTGGCCCGCCTGGCCGCCCTGGGCGGCGTCGCTCTGACCGAAGAGGAGGCCTGGGCCCGCACCGGCCGCGAGGGCGAATTCGGCGCGGTCCCCTGCCAGGATGATGCCCTGGGCGCCTTTCTGGACGGGCTGGTCCTGGAGCGCCGGGGCCCGCCGGATCCGACGCGGCCCCCACCGCCCCCGGTGCCCCTCAGCAACAACGAGATCCTCAAGAAGCTCCGCATCGCCCTGGAGCTGCGCACCGAGGACATGCTGGCCATCGCCGAGGCCGGTGGCCAGAAGCTGTCGTCGGCCGAGCTGAGCGCCCTGCTGCGAAGGCCCGACCACAAGCACTACCGAGAGTGCGGAAACCAGCTGCTGCGGCGCTTCTTGCGTGGGCTCACCCTGCGCCTGCGCCCGGTCGTGGCAGGCTGAGGAGGGACGGCGATGCCACGCTTGATCGCCGCGCTGCCCGAGGGCCCCGTGGACATCATCGGCGATATCCACGGCGAGATTGACGCCCTGGACCGCCTGCTCGAAAAGCTGGGCGTGGATGTGACCGCCCGCCGCGCCACCCGGCCGCTGGTCTTTGTGGGCGACCTGGTGGACCGCGGCCCCGACAGCGTGGCGGTGGTGCAGCGGGTGGCCGACCTGGTGGACGCCGGGCTGGCCACGGTGGTGCTGGGCAACCACGAGCTCAACCTGCTTCAAGGCGACCGCAAGCAGGGCAATGGCTGGTTCTGGGGTGAGGGGGGCGGAGGGGCGCCCGACCACTTCACCCTCACCCGGCAGGGCGTAGGCGTGCGCCACCTCTTCCAAAGCCGCGGAGCCACCGAATCCGAGCGCCGCTTCATCCTGGACTTCTTCCGCACCCTGCCCCTCGTCGCCCAGAACACGCACCTGCGGGTGGTTCACGCCGCCCCGCAGCCCGACGCCATCGCCGCATTGCCGGTGGAGGGCGATGTGGTGGCCCTGGCGGCCGAGGCCGACGCCCGGACCCGCGCCGCCCTGGACGCCCTGGACATCCGCGAGAAGGCCCGGCAGGAGCGGGCGCGCTGGGCCGAGCTGCGCGACTACAACCTGCGTCCCACCGAGATGCTCGAGCATGTGGCCCTCGAGGCGAAGGCCGAGCAGAGCGGCAACCCCATCTCCATCCTCACCAGCGGGCTGGAGATGCGCATCGACTACAAAGACATCTTCTATGCCGGGGGAAAGTGGCGCTTTGTCGCCCGGGATCCCTGGTGGACCCAATACGGGACCGAAGAGACGGAGCCCGACCCGCACTTTGTGGTCGTGGGCCACTACTGGCGCCGCCGGCCCGGCCAGCACAACCCCGACAAGGCCGATGTCTGGCGCTCCGAGCGGGACTACGGCTGGTCGGGTCCGCGGGAGCGCGCCTTCTGCGTGGACTTCAGCGTCGGCCGCCGCTTCGCTGAACGCGTGAACGGCGTTCACCCCAGCGCCTTCGCCGGGGGTCTCGCCGCCTTGCGCTGGCCCGAAGGCGCGCTGGTCTTTGACGACCGCCCCGACGCGGTGACCACCGGCTTGTCTGCCCCCGCCGCCCTCCGCAAGGGGTAGGCTGCCCGGCCAAAGAGGTGGCCATGGAGATCTGTTCCGTCAGCGCCGAGATCGCGCCCTGGTCCAAGACCGGCGGCCTGGGGGATGTGGCGGCGGCCCTGCCCAAGGCGCTGCAAGCCCAAGGCCACCGGGTGCTGGCCGTAGCCCCCCGCTACGCCGCCTATGGCGACGCGTGGGACACGGGGATGCGCCTGCACATCCCCCTCTTCGGCCACCGCCACGAGGTCTCGCTCTACCACAGCCAGACCCCGGGCCATGACGTCGTCTTCGTCGATCACCCCAGCATCTGCCGCGGGGGCATCTACGGCGACGCCCGGGGGACCTACGGCGACAACCTCTTCCGCTTCTTGCTGCTGTCTCGCGCAGCCATCGAGATCGCCCGCCGCTTTCCCGTGAGCGGTGGAGCGGGGCCGGCCCGACCCTTAACCGAGGGTGGCACCCCGCATTTTCTCAGCCACGACTGGCACACCGGGCTGCTGGCCACCTATCTGCGTCACCACTACCAGCACCACGGGCTGCTCCCGGGCTCGCGGGTGGCCCACGTCATCCACAACCTGGCCTACCAGGGCCAGTTCAGCTTCAGCGAGTTCTGGGGCCTGGACCTGCCGCCGTCAGCGGCGCCCACCCTGGATATGGGGGGGGTCATCAACTGCATGAAGGCCGGGCTGGTGGCGGCGGATCGCGTGGTGGCGGTGAGCCCCACCTATGCCCGGGAGATCTGCACGCCGGAGGAGGGTTTTGGCCTGGATGGGGTGCTGCGCAGCCGAGGGGGCGCTCTAGTGGGCATCCTCAACGGCATCGACCCCGCCGAGTGGCATCCGGGCACCGACCCCCACCTGCCCGCCCGCTATGGGGCCGAGGCCTGGCCCCAGCGGCCCGACCGCCCGGGGCCGGTCGGCGGAAAAGCCACTTGCAAGGCACAGCTTCAGGCCGAGATGGGCCTGCCCGTACGCGCGGATCTGCCCCTGCTGGGCTTCATCGGGCGGCTGACCGGCCAGAAGGGCATCGACCTGCTGGAAGCCATCGCCCCCTGGCTGGCCCGCCAGCCCGCCCAGGTGGCCCTGCTGGGCAGCGGCGACCGGCAATACGAGGCCTTCTTCTCGGCCTTTGCCCGTCGTTTTCCCAATGTTGCGGCGCGCGTGGGCTTCGATGTGGGCCTGGCCCACCGCATCACCGCGGGCGCCGATCTGCTGCTGATGCCCAGCCGTTTTGAGCCCTGCGGCCTCAACCAGCTCTATGCCCTGGCCTTTGGCACGGTGCCCATCGTGCATGCCACCGGCGGCCTGGCGGATACCGTGCGCAGCTTCGACCCCTTCCGCGACACGGGCAATGGCTGGGCCTTCTCGCCCGCCAGCCCCGAGGCCTTGCAGCAGGCCGTCGCCCTGGGGCTGATCACCTGGCACCAGCACCCCGACAGCTTCGCCGCCCTGGCCCGCCGGGGCATGGCCGAACGCAACGACTGGGCGTCCTCCGCCGCTGCCTATGCCCGCGTGCTGGGGGGCTGAGTCAGCGGGCCGGATAGTCGGCGCACATCGACCCTTCCACCACCAGGCCGTCGATGCGGTGGGCATTGTAGGAGGCCCCGGTCGCGCCGGTGAATCCAATATAAGCCGGAAAGGCGCTGAGTTGGGAGGCGCTGAGATCCAGGTAGACCACGCCGTCTACGGTCACGGTCATGTCCTGACCGCGAACGACCACCGTCATCTCGTGCCAGGCGCCGTCCTCCACCTCGGGCAGCTCGGCCACAGCCACGGGGTTCAGCACATCGCCGTCGAAGTGCAGGCTGAGGTGGTCGGCCTCGGTGGGGTCGTAGCGGTTGAAGAAGGTGTCCACCTCGATGCTCCAGCCCGGCAGGCCGGCATAGCCGATGCCGCCGCCGGCATCGCCGACAAAGCCGGTCATGCGGTCGGCGTCCAAGGCCGTCAACGAGATGCCGTCGGCCCCGGAGCGATCCCCCACAAAGAAGGAGAAGGCGATGACCACGTCGTTGCCCGGCACCTGGGCCGCGGTCTGGAAGGCCGTGCCCGCCTGCCACTCCGTCGCGCTGGTCAGCTCAACCCAGCCGTTGACCTCGTCGTAGCGGGCCGAGCCCTCGAAATTCCAGGTGTCCAGATCCAGGCCATCGGCGTCATAGCCCTCCTCCTGGCAGAAGGAGAGCGAGGTGCTCACCGCATTCCCGCAGGAGTCCGTCACCGTTGCGGTCAGGGTCTGGGGCCCCGGCGTGCGGATATTGCCATCCCAGACCAGGGCCCCCAGGCCGCTGGCGTCGGGGGGGTCGCCGCCCAGCTCCCCATCCACGCTGCTCAACCAGCGCAAATCAAGGGCTTCGGGTGAATCCAGATCATCCGAAACCTGTACTTCAAATACGGTACTCGCGCCGCCGCCCAGCACGGTGTCGGCCTGGGGCGACAGCAGGCTGATCCGGGGCGGCTGGTCGGCCGTGGCGTCCAGGGGCAAGGTCAGCGTCGGCGTGAAGGGGTCGTCGGATTCGATGACCAGCTCTCCTGGACCCGAACCCTGCACCTGCACCGCCAAGGACTCCGCCGGAGCGAGGGTCAGCGGCAGCGGGGCGTGCTGCACCTCCCAGCCCGCCGGCGCCAGGATGGCCGTCAGGGTGAGGGGGGCGTCGCCCACATTGCGCAGGGTGAGGGGGATGTCGCCGACGCCACAAACCAGGCCCAGGTCCAGGCTCTCGGGATCGGCCGCGATGGCCGGCGTCCCGGGGCCCCCGGCGTTGTCGTCCCGCTTGCCGGCCAGCCCGTAGTCCGAGCAGGCCACCAGCCCGACCAGCAGGCCGAAGCAGCAGAAGGGCCGGGGCACGGGGCAAAGACGACGCATGCCCCTCTCTACCTCAGCTGCAGGGGGCTGCGCGATCCGCTCGGCCCGGGCACCCCCCGGCCGCCTCGGACCTCCGCCGCAGAAAAAACGACGCCTCGCCAGGACCATCACCCGGAGATTTGTCTATGTGCTGACAACTTCTGGTAGGCTGCGGGCCCCATGGCCGCCGCCGCCCCCCAGGGCGCCGCTCAAAACTCAAGAAGATCGAGGAGATCCATGTCCATTCGCTTCAGCCTGCTCACCGCCCTCACCCTCACCCTGGCCGCCTGCGGCGACAAGGGCGACGACACCGGCAGCTCGGATGGCACCGACGGCACCGACGGCACCGACGGCACCGACGGCACCGACGGAAGCGATGGGGGCGACACCGACAACGACGGCGACGGCTTTGCCGCCAGTGAGGACTGCGACGATACCAACGCCGACATCAACCCCGGCGCCACCGAGGTCTGCGATGGCCTGGACAACGACTGCAACGGCGAGGCCGATGAGGGCGTGACCAGCACCTTCTACGGCGACGCCGATGGCGACGGCTACGCCGGCTCTGCGCTCTCCGTTGAAGCCTGTGAGGCCCCCGACGGCTTCTACACCGACGCCGACGACTGCGACGACAGCAACCCCGACATCAACCCCGGCGCCACCGAGATCTGCGATGGCGACGCCACGGACGAGGACTGCTCGGGCGATGCCGACGACGCCGACGCGGGCGTGGACCCCGCCAGCCAGTGGACCTGGTATGCCGACGCCGACGCCGACGGCTACGGCGACATGGAGGACGTGGGCGTGCTGTCCTGCGCACCACCCGAAGGCGCCGTCACCGACAATACCGACTGCGATGACGGGGCATGGGGCGTCAACCCCGGCGCCACCGAGGTCTGCGACGAGGCCGGCACCGACGAGGACTGCTCGGGCGACGCCGACGACGCCGATGTCAACGTCGATCCCGCCAGCACCACGGGCTGGTATGCCGACGTCGACCTGGATGGCTATGGCGACATGAATGACGCCGGAACCTGGGCCTGCGCGGCCCCCTCCGGCATGGTGGCCGACCACACCGACTGCGACGACGCCAACTTCGACGTCAACCCCGGCGCCACCGAGGTCTGCGACGAGGCCAGCACCGACGAGGACTGCAATGGCGCCGCCGATGACGCCGACAGCGGTGTCACGGGACAGAGCACCTGGTACCTGGACTATGACAGCGACGGCTATGGCGGCAGCCGCCTGACCGCGATGGCTTGCACGCAGCCCGCCAACTACGTCTCTTCAGCCACCGACTGCGACGACGGCGACAGCAGCGTCTACCCCGGCGCCCCGGATGCCTGGTATGACGGCGTGGACAGCGACTGTGCCGGCGACAACGACTATGACGCCGACCTCGACGGCTATGACAGCGACGCGTGGGGCGGCACGGACTGCGATGACAACGACATCGCGGTCAACCCGGGCGCCACCGAGATCTGGTATGACGGCACCGACAGCGACTGCAGCGGCGGCAGCGACTACGACGCCGACATGGACGGGGCCGAGTCCGATGTCTATGGCGGCGAGGACTGCGACGACACCGACAGCGCCATCTTCCCCTATGCCTGGGAGGACGACAGCGACGGCATCGACAACGACTGCGACGGCGACATCGACGGCGCCGATACCAGCCTGGTCACCCTGGTGCGCAGCTCGGGCGACGACGCCTCCAGCCAATACGTCCCCGTCAACGAGGCCTGGTCCTTCCCCTTCTGCGGCGAGGACTGGAGCGACTTCTATGTGCAGACCAACGGCCAGATCATGTTCGGTTGGGTCCACACCGACTACTCCGAGACCGTCAGCGAATTCCTCAGCGACGGGCCGGCGATCGCGCCCAAGTGGGATGACATGAGCCTGTCGAGCCAGGGCGACATCTACGTGGTGGAGCACGATGACGCCATCGGCGTCTATTTCGTGGGCGTGCCCGACTATGGCTCCTCCAGCGCCGACAACAACCTGGCCGCGGTCCTGCGCGACGACGGCATCATCCAGATGACCGTGGGCAGCATCAACTCCACCGATGGCATCGTGGGCTGGTCCTGCGCCACCGACACAAGCGCCGCCGAGTCGAACCTCTCTGCAGATATCGCCAACCAGATTGTCGGCACCGCGGGCGTCGGCATGGGCACCGAGACCGCCCACTACGAGCACTTCACCGGCTCCTCCGACCCGGTGGACCTCACCGGCTACACCTGGCGCATGTGCGGCAATGCCGGCAACGACCTGGACAACGACGGCTGGACGGACACCTGCGGCGATACCAACGACAACAACAGCAGCGTTCACCCCTAAGGGTGATGCCAGCGGCTGGTTCTGGCGGCGCGCCTCAGCGCCGCCAGGCCAGCAGGCGGGTCATCAGCGACAGGGCGGTCGGCGTCAGCCGGGTGCGGTTCCAGGCCGAGGCCACCCGGAAGATCAGCTCGCTGCGCGTGGGGTAGGGGTGGATGGTGCCTGCGATCTGCCCCAGGGTGACGCCCTGGGTCATGGCCAGGGTGAGGGGGGAGAGCAGCTCGCCGGCCTGCGCTGCCACGATGACCGCACCGTGGATGCGCCCCTTTGAATCCGCGAAGACACGGCAGTAGCCTTCATTCTCACCGTCGGTCCGCCCGCGGTCCGTCTCCACCATTCCCACGCTATAGGTGGTCAGATTGGGGTTCCGGGCGGCATCTTCGGCCGACAGGCCCACCGCCGCCACCTCGGGGGAGGTGAAGGTGACCCGGGGGATGACCAGGCCGCTCACCCGGGCCCGCCCAAAGAAGAGGGCGTTGCGCAACACGATGCGGGCCTGGTGGTCGGCGGCGTGCGTGAACTGGGCCTGGCCGATCACATCGCCCGCCGCGTAGATGCGGCGGTTGCTGGTGCGCAGCTGGTCATCCACCGTGATGCCCGCGCGGGTGTAGGCCACGCCGGCTTTTTCCAGGTCGAGGTCGAGGTTGGGCAACCGACCGGTGGCCACCAGCAGCTGGTCGCCCAGGATGCGGCTGCCGTCGGCCAAGACGGTCACCCGCACATCGCCCTCACGCGCAAAGCCGCTGATCTGGGCGCCCAGGTAGAGCCGCACCCCGTCGGCCTGCAGGCGGGCCTGCACCAGGGCGCTGGCCTCGGGCTCTTCTCGGGGAAGCACCCGGTCGGACTGGTCGATCAAGGTGACCGCACAGCCCATGCGGGCGAAGGCCTGGGCCAGCTCGCAGCCGATGACCCCGGCCCCCACCACGGTCAGGCGGTCGGGGCGCTCGGTCAAGGAGAAGATGCCCTCGTTGGTCAAGGCGCCCACCGCCTCCAGCCCCGGGATGGGGGGCAAGGCCGCCCGGGCCCCGGTGGCGATGCAGCAGCGGGCAAAACGAAGGGAGCTGGCGCCCACCTGCACCGTGTCGGAGCCGGTGAATGCCGCGGAGCCCAGAAAGACGTCGATGCCGGCCTCGGCCAGGCGGGCGGCGCTGTCGTGGGGGGCGATGCCGGCGCGGATCTTCCGCATGCGGGCCATGGCGGCAGCAAAATCCACCGCCACCGGACCCGTGCTCACCCCAAGACGCGCGGCGTCCCGGACGGCCTGGGCGGCGTGGCCCACCGCGATCAGCGCCTTGCTGGGCACACAGCCCAGGTTCAAGCAGTCGCCCCCCAGCAGGTGGCGCTCGACCAGGGCCACCTTGGCCCCCATGCCCGCCGCCCCAAAGGCCGCCACCAGGCCGGCCGGCCCGCCGCCGATCACCACCAGGTTGTAGCGATCCGCCGGGGTGGGCGCGACCCAGTCCGCAGGGTGAACCGCCGCCACCAGGGCGCGGTTGGCGGCGTCGTCGGGCAGCAGCAGGGGGGGGGCGAGCAGGGGGGCGCTCATCGGGGGGCCTCGAGGGTGAGGAGGAGCTGGTCGAGGCAGCGCTTGAGCGCGGGCAGGTCCAGCTCGCCCTTCTGGGGGGCCAGGCAAGCGAGCAGCTGCCCCGGCACCGCGGCGGCCTGGGCCTGCAGGCTGCGGCCGGCCGGGGTCAGGTGCAGGGTGACCACGCGGCCGTCGGCCTGGGAGCGTCGGCGTTGCACCCGACCCCCGGCCTCCAGCCGCTTGAGCAGCGGGGTGAGGGTGCCCGAGTCCAGGCGCAAGCGGTCACCGATGGCCGAGACGGACAGGCCGTCCTCCTCCCACAGCACCAGCATCACCAGGTATTGCGGATAGGTGAGGTCCAAGGCGTCCAATAGCGGGCGGTAGCGCTGCTGCATGGCCCGGGCCGCCGCATAGAGCGGAAAGCAGAGCTGGTCGTCCAGGGCCAGGGACATCAGCACAGAGCCCGCCGGATCCCTTCGACCCGCTTGCGGTTCACGCCCAGGTCGCCGTAGCCCACCCGCGACGCCGACCGCACATGCACCACATCGCCGTCCTGCTCGAACTCCACGTCGTCCTTGAAGCGAAGCAGGGCGGTGGTGCAGACATAGTGCAGGTAGCCCTCGGCCTCCTCCACAAGCTCGGTGCGCGGCATCGCGGCCATCACGGCCTTGACGCGGTCGAGGTCGGCCCCGGACAAGGGGGCGATGGCGTGTACGCGGTCGGCGGGGTCCGCCCGGCTGCTGACACAGTTGGGCGACTTGGGGACGGGCGCGAGGCGGCTCATGGGGCACTCCGGGGTGGCCCCTTATATATTGCATACAATCTACTTGTGCGCAATCTATATTTGGGAGGCGCTCAGTCCGGCCCGAGCAGGGTGGCGCGCACGCGCTGCTTCTTGATGCGCCCCTTCTGCACGGCCTTCAGCGCCCGCTGGGCCAGATCCCGGCGGATGGCCACAGCACAGGTCTTGCGCCCCAGATCGATGCGGCCGATGGCGTCGGCGGGCAGCCCCGCCTCCTTGACCAGGGCGCCCAGCACGTCGCCCTTGCTGATCTTCTGCTCGCGGCCGGCCAGGATGAGCAGGCTGCGGTTGAGGGGCTGCAGGGCCGACAGATCGGTGGATTCGCCGGGGGCCTCGCCCCGCTCCAGCGCCTGGCCCATAAAGGCCTCTATGCGCTCCAGACGCTCATTTTCGCGGTCGGATGCCACGACGCTGATGGCCAGTCCGGGCTCGCCCGCGCGCCCGGTGCGGCCGATTCTGTGCACATGGCTCTCGGGGTCGGGCGACAGCTCGGACAGGATCACCAGGGGCAGGGCCGGGATGTCCAGCCCCCGGGCCGCGACATTGGTGGCCACCAGCACCCGCAGGCTGCCGTGCAGCAGCTGCACCAGCACGTCGTCGCGCTCCTCCTGGCTGAGCTGGCCGTGAAGGGCCAGGGCCGAGGCGCCCAAGGCCGACAGGCTGGCCGACAAGGCGTCGCAGTCGTCGCGGGTCTCGCAGAAGACCAGGGCCGAATCGGGCCGGTGCTGGGCCAACAGGCGGGCGACCATCGCCTGGCGCTGGTCGGGGCGGCAGCGCACCGCCACCTGCCGCAGCAGGGTGGGGTCCACCTGGGTCTCGACCACGACGCGCAATGGGTCGCGCTGCATGCGCGCCTGCAGGGCCTCCACCCCGTCGGGAAAGGTGGCGGAGAAGAGCAGGGTCTGGCGCTGGCTTGGGCAGTAGCTCAGGATCGCGTCCACCTGGTCGATGAAGCCCATGTCCAGCATGCGATCGGCCTCGTCCAGCACCAGCACGGACAGCCGTCCCAGGCGCAGGTGGTGGTCGCGCAGGTGCTTCTCGACCCGCCCGGGGGTGCCCACGATGACATGGGCGCCGCCGTCCAGGCCCTGGCGCTGGTCGCGGGTGGACCGCCCGCCGCAGAGGGTGAGGATGCGCACATCGGCCATGCGGGCGGCAAAGCGGCGAAGCTCGGTCGCCACCTGCTCGGCCAGCTCGCGGGTGGGGCAGAGCACCAGGGCCTGGGGCTCGCGCAGCTCCACGTCGAGGGCCTGCAGCAGGCAGAAGCCGAAGGCCGCGGTCTTGCCGCTGCCGGTCTGGGCCTGGGCGCTGAGGTCGCGGCCGGCCAGTGCGGGGGGCAGGGCGCGGGCCTGGATGGGGGTCATCTCCACAAAGCCCACCTGCTGCAGGGCCTCCTGAAGCTCGGGACGAAGGGAGAGGGTGTCGAAGCTGTGGATCATGGGGCGGCGTACCGGGTTGGGGCCCCGCGGTCGAGCCCAGGGGCCCTGGAAGCCTGGAAATGCGAGACCCAGCGGCGGGCGATGCTCGGGGGGCTCTCTGCGGGGCCCCCGCGATCCGTTCTGGCGAGGGACTCCCCACCGGGACAGCGCCAGATGTCAGCCCCCACCAGCTGCAAGCCATCCATCCCCCATGTCGGCGCGCTGGCCCCCAGCTGGCGCTCGTGGGCACTGCGCGCCGCCTGTTCCATCGGCGGCGTCACGGGCATCGTGGGCGCCGCCGCCACTTCTCCTCGGCCAGAAGCCGCTGGCGGCCCTCTGCCTGGCCACCACGGCCCTGACGGCTGCGGCCTACGCCCTGGACCGGCAGCAGCCGGGTGCGCCCCGAGCCGCCCGGACGGCCATCATCGGGCTGGGCCTGATCTATGCCTTGTCCTTGTGTTGGACGGGGGGCCTGGGCTCACCCTTCCTGGCGCAAGGCATCCTCATCCCCATCGTGGCCGGTGTCTTCCTCAGCTCGCGCTGCGTCTGGATCATGGGCAGCGGCACCGCCCTCACCGTGTTCCTCCTCGCCCTTCTGGACGGACTGGGGCTTCTGCCCCCAAGCACCCTGTCGCCGACCCTGGCGGCCGAGCAGAGCACCTTCTCGATGCTGGCCTCTTGTGCGGCCGCTACCGCGATGATGTTCCAGTTCCACAAGAGCCATGTGGCCAGCGCCAACGCCCTGCTGCAGTCCGCGGCGGAGCTGGAGCAGGCCCGCGCAGCCGCCGAACGGGCCAGCGAGGCCAAGAGCGCCTTCCTCGCAAATGTCAGCCACGAGATCCGCACCCCCATGAACGGGGTGCTGGGCATGACCAACCTGCTGCTGGACACGCCCCTCAGCGAACAGCAGCGGGAATTTGCCGATGCCATCCAGCGCTCCGGCGACATCCTGCTCACCATCATCAACGAGATCCTGGACCTGTCCAAGGTGGAGTCCGGGCAGCTGGAGCTGGAAGAGCTGGACTTTGACCTGGTGGGAGTCGTCGAGGAGGTGACCGCGCTCCTGGCCCCCCTGGCCCACGGCGTGGGCCTCGACCTGATCGTCGACATCGACGAGCAGACCCCGGCCTGGGTTCATGGCGACCCGGGCCGCTTCCGGCAGGTGCTCACCAACCTGGTGGGCAATGCCATCAAGTTCACCCGCGAGGGCCATGTGGCCCTTCGCGTGCAGGCCACCCCCGCCGGCACCGACGCCGTGATGCTGCGCGTCGAGATTGAAGACACGGGCGTGGGCATCGACCCCAGCCGACAGGCCGTCTTGTTCGAGCCCTTTGTGCAGGCCGACGCCAGCACCACCCGCAGCTTTGGGGGCACGGGCCTGGGGCTGGCCATCTGTCGGCGCCTGTCGCGCATGATGGGCGGAGACTCGGGCATGTCCAGCGTTCTGGGCCAGGGGTCCACCTTCTGGTTCACGGTGCACATGGGGGTGGCCCTCACCCGCAGCCCCGGTCGCAGCCCCGGCCTCGACCTGAAGGGCCTGCGGGTGCTCTGTGTGGACGACAGCGACACCAACCTGCGGATCCTCACCCGCCGCCTGTCCCTGTGGGGGGCCGAGGTCCGCGGGCATCGCACCGGCGAGGCCGCCCTCGCGATGCTCTGCGAAAATGAAGACTGGCAGCCGGATCTCGCACTGATTGACCGAAAGATGCCCGGCATGGACGGCCTGGAGCTGACCCGGGCCCTGCGGCGCCGCCCCAAGCTGGACGACGTGCCCATCGTCATCCTCACGTCCTTGCAGCGCGGCGGCGAGCCGGCCCTCGCCAAAGAGGCCGGCGCCACCCGCCTGTTGTCCAAGCCCCTGCGCGACGGCGACCTGCGCACCGTGCTGGCAGCCCTGCTGGACCGCGAAGAGCTGGACGCCCGCCACCCCGAAGCCGACGCCCCTGCTGCGCCCCAGCCCACCGACGGTCCGGCCGCGCTGCGGGTGCTGGTGGTCGAAGACAACGCCATCAACCAGCGGGTCGCCCGGGGGCTTCTGGAGCGGCTGCGCTGCCGGGTGGACGCGGTGGCCAACGGCAAGGAGGCCGTCGAGCTGCTCGAGCGCTGCGCCTATGACCTCGTCCTGATGGACTGCCAGATGCCCATCATGGACGGCTTCACCGCCACACGCCACATCCGCCGCCGCGAGGAGGCGGGCACCCGCACGCCGATTGTGGCCATGACCGCCAGCACCCTGGCCGACGACCGGATGCGCTGCACCGAGGCCGGCATGGACGACTTCCTGAGCAAGCCCGTGCGCGAGGCCGAGCTGCGTGCGGTGGTCGAGCGCTGGCGCCTGCTGGCGCAGGCCCCGGAGCCCCAAGCCGACGCGGCACCCTCGGCCGAGCGGGTCGGCCTGGTCTTGGACCTGCGGGTGCTGCAAGAGCTGCGCGAGGCGACCGAGGCCTGCGATCCCCAGCTGGTGGAGGAGCTGATCGGCGAGTTTGCCGAGGAGGCCCCAACACTGATGGCCCGCATCGAAGCGGGCACGGGCGAGGGCGCCCCCGAGGACGCCGCGCGGGCCGCCCACATCCTGCGGTCGTCGAGTGGTTCGCTGGGAGCCCTGCGCCTGAGCCAGCTCCTGGCCGAGGTGGACGAGGTCTTGCGACAGGATCCAGGCAAGTTGGATCCAGAGCTGGTGCCCCGCTGCCGAAAGGAGCTGGAAGTGGCCATCGAACAGCTGCAGGCGCGTGCCGCATGAGGAAGCAAAGGATGACGGGAGCCGACCCTTCCACCGACCCTGCCAGCCTCGAAACCGAGGGATCGCTGATCCTGGTGGTGGACGACGACCGGATGATCCGCCGGATGACCCGCGCCACCCTGGAGGGGGCCGGCCACCGGGTGATCGAGGCCGAAGATGGGGACCAGGGGCTCATTGCCATCGGGCGCGACCGCCCGGATCTCGTGCTCCTGGATGTGGAGATGCCCGGCCGGGACGGGATCTCGCTGTGCGCCAGCCTGCGGGCCCAGCCCGCGACCGCGCGCATCCCGGTGATCATCATGACCAGCGCCGCGGCGGCCTCCGAGATTCAGCGCGCCTATGAAGCCGGCGCCAGCGACTTCATCAGCAAGCCCTTCAACCCGCGGGTGCTGCGCGACCGGGTGCGCTTCATGCTGCGGGCCACCCTTGCGGTCAACGAGCTTCGGCGCAGCGAGCGCAACTTCGCCATGGCCCAGCGCGTGGCTCGGGTGGGCAACTGGATCCTCGACCTGCAGACCGGCGCCATCCGGGTTTCGGGCGAGGCCGCACGCATTCTGCAGCTTCGCGCCAACGAGCCCCCCACCAGCCTGGAGGCCCTGCACGCCCACCTGCCCGCAGCGGCGCGCCGCCAGGTGCTGGAGGCCATCGGCCGCCTGGCCGGCGGAGGCGAGGGCTTCGACCTTGAATACCCGGTGGAGCGGCCCGGCCGCACGCCGCTGATGGTGCGCGAACACGCCGAACGCTTCACCGACCCGTCGGGCGACGAGCACAGCATCGTCGGCGCCATCCTCGACGTCACCGACCTCGCCTCTGCCCAGGCCCACATCCGCAAGCTGGCCTATTCCGACAGCGTCACGGGCCTGGCCAACCGCCCCTGCTTCAACGAGGCCATGGCCGACCAGATCGCCAATGGCGAGAAATTCGGCGTCCTCTTCATCGACCTGGACCGATTCAAGCGCATCAACGACTCGCTGGGCCACGCGGTGGGCGACGACCTGCTGCGGGTGGTGGCCGAGCGCCTGTCGGGCGCCTTGCGCAGCCGGGGCACCGGCGCCGACAACACCTTGCTGGCCCGCTTGGGGGGCGACGAGTTCGCCGTGCTGCTGGCCGATGTCAGCCAGGAAGACAGCGCCATCGCCATCGCCAACCGCCTGTCTGCCGCCCTGGCCGAGCCCTTTCGGGTGGGGCCCTATGACCTGGTGGTCACCGCCAGCGTGGGCGTGGCCCTCTACCCCCGCGACGGCGAAGACACCGACAGCCTGCTGAGAAGCGCCGACTCGGCGATGTACCTGGTCAAGGACGCCGGTGGCAACAGCGTGCGGGAGTTCCGAGGCGGCTGCTTGCAGCAGGTCCAGGACCGGCTGTGGTTGGAGGCCTCCTTGCTGCGGGCCATCGAAGGCGAAGAGTTCGAAGTCTATTTCCAACCCAAAGTAGATGTCGAGACGCTGGCCTTTGTGGGCAGCGAGGCGCTGATTCGCTGGCGCCACCCCGAAAAGGGGCTGATCCTGCCCGCCGGCTTCATCCCCATCGCCGAGGAGCTGGGGCTGATCGTGCCCATCGGGGCCTGGGTGCTGCAACACGCCTGCATGCGCCAGCGGGCGCTGCTGGACGCCGGACTTCAGCCGGGGCCGGTGGCGGTCAACCTGTCGGCCCGCCAATTCGCGCTGCGCGACCTGCCAACCCTGGTGCAGCAGGCCCTCGACGCCGCCCACCTGCCCCCCGAGCTGCTGGAGCTGGAGGTCACCGAGTCCCTGGTGATGCGCGATGTGGACGCCGCCGTGCGCACCATGCACCGCCTCAAGGAGCTGGGCGTGGGCCTGTCCATCGACGACTTCGGCACCGGCCACGCCTCGCTGAGCTACCTGCAGCGCTTCCCGGTGGACACGCTCAAGATCGACCGCTCCTTCATTCGCTGCGTGGACGAGCAGCACCGCGACGCCGTCATCGCCTCCATGGTCATCGCCCTGGGCAAGGCGCTCGGGCTGACCATCGTGGCCGAAGGGGTCGAGACCGAGAGCCAGCTCGACTTCTTGCGCCGCAACGGCTGCGAGACCATGCAGGGCTACCTGGTGTCGCGTCCGGTGCCCTATGCGCGCTATGCCGAGCTCCTGATGGAGCAGGGGCGCCGCAGCGCCTGAGATGGCGGGGTGGCTGGACCAGGCACCCAGCGCGCCGGGGCGCGAGACCCTTGCGGCGCCTGAAACCTTCCTGTAAGTCGCCTGAGGCCGAACCGGGTGTAGGCTGGACGCCCTGACCTCCACAGAGGCCCACCGATGCCCGGCCTGATTCATCGAGAGAGAAGCCAGCCGGCCCAGGCGGGTCCACAGCCCCTCCGGAACAGCCGACCCACCGGGATCGGCAATGCCGCACGGGCGGAAGGGCTGACCTCCGCCGGCAGGGACGCCGACCGCGTTGCCGCGTCCGACCTGACCCTCTTCGGGACCGCGCTGGCAGAGGAGCCCGAGGCGGCGACAGCGGCGCCCAGCCTCGCCGAGATCGAAGGCGGGGCCGTTGCCGAAGCAGACCAGGAGGGGCCCGCCATCGTCTGGATGCAAGCCGCGCTGACGCGCCTGGGGTTGCCAGTGGGCCAGACGGGCATCCTGGGCCCGACCACCCGGCAGGTGCTGATGGAGTTCCAGCGCCTCAACCAGGTCCAGGTCAACGGGCGCATGGGACCGACCACCCTGGCCCGCCTTCGCGCGGCGGTAGAGGCCAGCATCAGCCTGGAAGAATTCCGCCAGATGGCGCCCGGCGTGCCCGATCAGACCCTGCGCAACTACCTCCCGCACCTCAACGCCTCGATGCTGCGGGCCGACATCCGCACGGACGCCCGCAAGGCGGCCTACCTGGCCCAGCTTGGGCATGAGTCCGATGGCTTCAACACCCTCGAGGAGTACGCCAGCGGGGCGGACTACGAGTGGCGCGAGGACCTGGGCAATGTGCACGCCGGAGACGGGCGGCGCTTCAAGGGGCGCGGGCCCATTCAGGTCACGGGCCGCGCCAACTACAAGACCTATGGAAAGAAGCTGGGCGTGGACCTGATCGCCAACCCCGAGAAGGCCGCGACCGCGGAGGTCGGCTTCCAGATCGCCGCGGAGTACTGGAAGGCCAACGGCCTGAACGCCGACGCCGACAAGGGGGACTTCGACACGATCACCCGCGTGATCAACGGCGGGACGCGGGGACGAGAGGACCGCAACCGCCGGCATCGGCAGGCCACCGCCGTCTTGGCCAAGAACGCCGACAAGCCGAAGGTCCAGGTTGCGCCCAACGAAGCGGGGCAGCGCGAGCCCGAAGGCGCCGCCCCCGAGGTCCTGCTGGCCCCCGTCCACCGGGGGCTGCAAGCCGCCGAAGCCGCGCTGGCCTCCCGCGACCACCAGGGCGCCAAGGACGCGGCCCACGCGTCGGCCAACCTCGCCCGCAGCCTGCGCGACCGCGGGGCCCTGTCGGCCGCTGCGGTCGAGGCGTCGATCCAGCGGGCCGGGGCGCTGTGGACGCAGGCCGACCGCGAGGCCCGGCTGGCCGAGGCTTCGGACGAAGCCTCCCTCGACCGGATCCGTCGCCACCTCAGCCAGGCAGAAGCCGCCCTGGCAGCCGGCGATCCCGAGGCCGCAAAGCAGGCCGCCCACGCCGGCGCCAACCTCGCCCGCAGCCTGCGGGACGACGCCTACCTGGACGCCCGGAAGACCGACCCGCTGATCTCTCAGGCCGGCCGCATCTGGAACCAGGCGGAGCGGGCCGAGGTGGCATCGCGTGACCCCAACCGCGACCGCGGGACCCGCAATGCAGTGTGGACCACCGGGCGGGGCGGGAGCGGCATCACCAGCCGAGAGCTGAACCCCGATGGAGCCTGGTCCTCCAGCCAGTTCCTGGCCCACCACTCGGACCGCTCGGGGTCCTGGGCCGCCAACAACGTCCGAAATGCGCGCAACCGCGACGTCGCCGCCTACGATTTCACCTTCGAGCGCGTGGGCCGCGACGGGCGGGGCATCGCAGGCACGGCCCAGGGTTTGTCGCTGATCTCTCCCTGGGACGCCCGCGTCTTGGACATCCAACACAGCTACGAGGGCTCGGGGGGCTATGGCCGATTCATCGGCCTGGAGGACGTGCATACCGGCCTTCGCTTCCAGGTGCATCACCTCGACACGGTGGCCAACCTGCGGAAGGGTGCGCTGATCGATGGCGGCACGGTGATCGGCACGCAGGGCGGCTCGGGCAATAGCCGCCACAGCTACGCCACCCATGTCGACATCGTCGGGACCCGCCAGGCGGTCGAAGAATTCGTGCGGGCCAACCAGTCGGGGCGCTTCCGCAGTCAACGCCGCGCCGGTGGGGCCACCTGAGGGCGGACTATTCCGAGACCAGCACCCAGAAGCGCCGCCGCACGGAGCCGGCGTCCCCCACCACCGAATAGTCGATGCTGTTGTCGCCGCCGATCACCACCTGGTCGGTGATGTCGTGGGTGACGGTGGCGACCTCCTTGCCCGGACACCAGCCCGAGCGCCCATACCACCAGGTGCCATATTGGTTGGGCACGGTGCCTTCGGCCACCTGGTCCATGCAGCCTTCGGCGGTGCTGGTCAGGGGGAAGCTGCGCAGGATCTCCTGGCCGGCGTCCCCGTTGATGACGAAGTGGTGCTCGGCATCGCAGAACTCGCCGCAGGGCTGGCCATGCTGCGAGATGACGGTGGCCAGCTCCACCTTGATGGCGGTGGCGGGGATGGGGAAGACATCGGAGTTGGCGCTGCCCAGGATATAGCGGAGGGTGCTGGGTCTGGCGGACTTGCCGCTATTGCTGAATCGCAGGGCGCCGGTCAGCGCGTAGCGGTTGCTGGATTCAAAGCGAAGGCTGCGGGCGCCGCCCGATGCAAAGAGCGGCAGCATGGGGCTGATGTCGTAGACCCAGCGGCCCTCGCGGTGGTAGGTCGTGATCCAGCGGGAGACCTCGGTGTCGCAGCCCCCACAGACCAGGTCGTCATAGCCGCTGCCGTCCTCCCGGCAGGTGTGGATGCCGGCCCGCGCCTCTCCCAGCGGCGTGCTGCAGGCCGCCTCGATCGTCTCGCCCGCCGTGCATGCGCTGTCTGCGTGGGGGTTCTCGCCATCGACGGGCTGGTCGCACAGGTAGAGGTAGGCCATATAGTCCCAGGCCGGGCAGGTCCCGAACTCCCCCTCGCCGATGCAGGCCATGCTGAGGTCCACGCGCAGCGTGTCGGCATCGGCCAGAGCCGCGGCGTCAGGCAGCATCACATCCACCCGGGCCGAGCCCTCCTCCCCCGCGAAGATAGGCACCACAAGCGCATCTTCAGCGTCCATTTCCGCCTGCCGGTCGGCCTCGAAGTTGTAGTAGATCGCCTCGTTGGCCACCATTGAAAGGTTGGGTCCAAACCAACCCACCGATTCGACATAGCGGGTGCTATCCGAGAAGCTGCCAATATAGCGAAGGCGCTGGAAGCGGTCGATGGCCATGCCCCAACCCGGCGAGCGCAGGGTGTCGCCCAGCCAGCCGTCGATGTCGGGGCCCCGCTCGGTGACATAGTGGATGCGGTCGGCCCACCAGGCCTGGTCGGCCTCGTCCAGGCGGGCCAGGGCGGCGTCCATCTCCTCCTGCAAGGCGTCCAGGTCGGCCCCTCGGGTCTCCTCGCGGGTGCTGCCCGGCAAGAAGAAGACCTGCACATTGCGGGGCAGCCGCTCCAGCAGGGCCTCATGGTCGCGCTCCCAGATATCCCAGTCAAAACCACGGTTCTGCTTGGGGTTCTGGGGGATGAACAGGTAGCTGTCGCAGCCGCTCCACCGTTCGGAGAGGGTCCAGGTGCCCTGGCGGGTGGGCAGGCTGAGGTCGGCGGCGACGGCGTAGAGGGCCGTGTCGTCCGCGGCCGCGACGAAGTCCCGCACAGGCAGACCCAGGCTGCGGCGGTCGGCGGCGGGGTCAGTCGTGGCGGTGTCGCCACCATCGGTCCCGTCCGCGCCGTCGCTGCCATCAGCCCCGTCGCTGCTGTCGGCACCATCGGCGCCACCGGCACCATCGGAACCGTCGGAACCATCGGCGCCTGGGTCCTTGGATGCGGCGCAGGCCGCGAGAAGCAGGAAGAGCAAGGGCAGAGGGCGCATGGGGGCTCCGAGCAGGCCTGCAGCCTACACCAGCGGCGCCAAGAAGCGCGCCTTGTCGCGGCTTGTGAGCCCTTTCCGAAACACGAGTCAGAGACCCGCAGCCGCCAGGCGTCGGGCCTCGTCGAGGTAGAAGCCGGCCGCGTCAAAGCTGCGGTTGTAGACGTCGGCGATCTGGCCCACCTCGTCCATATGATCCGCTGGCAGCTCCCCCAGGAAGTCCCCCCAGCGCGCGCTGTCCAGGCCCACCACGCCGTCGTTGTCCCCCTCCACCAGAGACATCAGCACAAAGCTGGCCGCAAAGACCGCGTCCACCACCTCGCCATCCCGTTCGCGCCGGCAGCCCCAATCCAAGGCCCCACAAGACACTCCGGCCCAGGACCAGTAGGACACCCCTGGGCGGTCGAAGACCTCGGCGTTGAAGCGGGCCATGCGGTCGCGGGTCATGTCGTGCATCTGGGCGCTCAGCGACGGCCCGCTGAGCCCCACCAGGCCCGCCATCGCCCCCAGGGCGGCGTCCACCAACCAACCGTCGAAAGGCGTGAGATCCAGCGCGCCATCGGCGAGATCCGCCAGGGTCGTGCCCCGGTGTGGCGTGGAGATGGTGGTCAGGCTGGCCACCCGGCCCGCGCTGTCCATCTGGCTGATGAGCAGCCGGGCGTCGATGCCCCCCTGGCTGTGGGCGACCAGGTTGAAGCGCCGACCCAGGCCCTCGGCCTCCAGCTGATCGAGCACGGCCAGCCACTGGACGGCCCGATCCTCCACCCCCGCCAAGGCGTCTACGGCGGGGGTGTGAATCACAAAGCCCGTCTCGGCAAAGCGGCGGTCCAGCCCATACCAGTAGTCCAACACCCCCAGGTAGCTGTCCGTTCCGGCCATGCCATGCAGAAAGACAAGGGGGTACCGGCTATACTCGATGTCGCAACCCGATACACAGCCCAGGCTGAGGCCATAGGCCCGCGGCGGGTCCTCCGCTGTACCCAGGGCAGCGGGAGACAGCTCCAGCAGCAGCTCTCCGCTCTGGGCTGGCCGGATCTCCAAGGCTTCGCCCGGCGCCAACCGGGTGGGATCCGCCAGCGGCACCCCCAGCAGGTCGGTGGCCCGCACCCACAGCGCGCCATCTTCGGTCGAATCCAGCCGCAGGGACAGGGTGCTGCCCGCCGCCCCGGCTGCCGCGTGCCAGGCGCTGGTGCAGGCTGGCCGGGCGCCCACAATCGGGCGATCTCGCGCCACAAAGACGCCCTCAACGCCCCGGGGCAGCCGGCCCTCCACAGAAGCACAAGGCTCGGGCTCCTCGTCGGGAATGCCCGTGTCTACTTCATCTTCAGCGCCCGTATCGCCGGATGTGCCCCCGCTTCCGGTCTCGTCCTGCGCCGGCTGACCGGAATCCAGCGCCTGGGGCGAGGCGCGGTCCACGGGGCCCGAGGCCGCGCTGCAGGCAGCCAACAGGGTCAGGCACAGGAATGGGCGCAGGGCAGGGGACACGGACACCTCGGCGCCCAGTGTAGCAGCCGCCGGCGGGCTTCGCGTGGGAAGCCGCGCCGGGGCGGGCTTTGGGTGCTGCGCCTTTCAGCCGGGGCTGCACCCGCCACCTCAATCTGCGCCCGCGAGCACGCGCTCCATCCAGGCCGCATAGAGCGGGCCCTGGGGACCGGCCACCCGCTCAAAGCCATATTCCATGGAGCGGGCATTGATCTGCCGGGCCCAGACGGCAGCCACCGGAAGGCTGAGCACCTCGTCGGGGCCGCCTTCGGGGTGCCGCAGCAGCACCTGGGCCGTCCGACCCAGCAGGTCGCCCGGGGCCAGCACGCCATTGCGCAGCCGAAGGCCCGTGCTGGACAGATCCACCACCTTGGCGCGGTGGGCGTCGGTGCCCAGCGCCAGCACCGCTGACAGGCCCTCCTTGGACCGACGGGGCGCAGCGCGGCGTTCGGCGGTGCTGAGGACCGCCTCCTCCTCGACCCCTCCGCCCTGCTCGGCCGCCGCGACCACCGCCTGCCGAAGCTGGTGGAGGTCCAGGGGCTTGTGCAGCACATCCCGGCCGGCCCGTCGCAGGGCGGCCGTGCGGCTGGGCTCCAAGGTGCCCCCCGTCATCACGATCAGCCGGTCCGCCAGGGAGGGGTGCTGCCGCAGCAGCCACTCGTGCAAGGCGCCCCCGTCCATGCGGGGCATCTCGATATCGCAGAGGATGGCGTCGGGGCGCAGGCCGCCTTCGATCAGGGCGCAAGCCTCCTGGCCATCGGCGGCGGTCACCACCACAAAGCCCTTGGACAGGTGGCTGGACAGGGCCCGCAGCAGGGCGGGCTCGTCGTCCACCACCAGCACGGTGAGGGCCCGGGGGCCCGTCGCCGGACCGACCGGCGCGGGGGCCGCAGCGGCTTCGACGCCCTCCACCCAGCGGGGCAGGCTGATGCGGAAGCAGGCCCCCGACGGGCTGGCCACAACCCCGATGGTGCCGCCCGCCTCGTGAACCAGGGTGCGCACGATGGCCAGGCCCAGGCCCGTGCCCGAGCCCGGCGCCTTGGTGGTGTAGAAGGGCTCGAAGATGCGCCCCCACAGCGCCTCGGGAATGCCCGGCCCATCGTCCTGGATGTCGATGTCCACGCCACCCCGGGCGCTGCGGGCGCTGATGTGCACATGGCCCGACGCCCCCCCGGAATCGGCGATGGCATCCGAGGCGTTGATGGTGAGGTTCAGCACCACCTGGGACAAGGCGCCCACCGGCATCGCCACCAGGGGCAGCCCCTCGGGCAGGGTGGTGGAGACCGTGACCTTGGCGGGCAAGGCAAAGCGGGAGAGCTGGCGGGCCAGCAGGATGGCCTCACCCACGGAGCAGCCCTGGCGCCCACATTCGCGGGTATTGGCGAAAAGCCGCAATTGACGAACGATGTCGGCGACCCGCTTCACGCCGGTGACCGCGTCGTCCAGCTTCTGGCCGGCCCCGTTCTCGTCGGATTGCAGCCAGGCCTCCAGATCCTCCCGCAGCATGGCGAGGTTGAGGCCGACAAAGGTGAGGGGGTTGTTGATCTCGTGGGCGATGCCCGCGGCGAGGCGCCCCACGCTGGCCATGCGCTCGGCGGCTGCGGCCCGCAGCTCGGCCTCGCGGCGGGGCGTGACATCCCGCAGCACCAGCAGCCGGCTGGCGGTCGCGCCCGGCAAGGCGGCGCTGACCACCTCGACATAGCGGCCGCTGTCCCCGAGGAGCTGCAGGGTGGTGGGCGGACAGGCTGAAGCGGGCCGCGCGTGGGCGGCCAGGGCGGCATGGTGATCCGAGGGCACCAGGCCCAACAAGGGGCGGCCCAACAAGGACCCTGCCCCCAGGAGAAGCTGCGCGGCGCGGTTCTCTCCGACGATGGCCCCACCCTCGATCACCAGGATGGCGTCGGGCAGGGCCTCCAGCCAGGACTCCAGGGCCCGGACGCGGACCCGCGCGGCCTGCTCGTTTTGACGCAGGACAGTGACATCTTCCAAGAAGCCCTCCAGATGCAGTTGCTCGCCTGTGCCCAAGACGGCAAGGCGGGCGCGCCGGGTGCGCGCCGGACGGCTGAGCGTCCACTCGAATTCCACCCGCTGGCAGAGGCCAAGCTGGGCCTGGGTGAGGTCCAGCGCGGCGGCGTCCAGATCCGCGCCTTGGATCTCGGGCAGGGCGGCCAAAAGCCCGCCCCGCAGATCGGTCGACGCCAGGACGAGGCGCAAGGGCTCGAGCCCCAGCGCGCTCATCCAGGGGACCTGGATTGCAGACGCAGCCACGCAACGCTCCACAAGAAGCCTCAAACACGGACGACCGGCCGGACAACCGACGCAGATGCTACCCGAGCCTCCCCGATTCTGGGACGGTGGGGGCGGCGGGGGCCGGCGCGAGGGGTCGAGGTGGGCCCTCAGCCGTCCGCAGCGGGCTGCCCCAGGGCCGCGCCCCCTGCGGGGGCCGAATCCGGGTGGAGACCTGAGAGCAAGATATAGATATGCGGGTCCATTGATACTCTAACCTTTAACGCCGATTTTCAGCCCATCGCCTGATCCGCGCAACGGCCAGGCACCCCCCCCCAGACGCTGCCGGCGCCAGCGGGGCCGTGGCGCATCGCGCATCCCTGCCCGGTCAGATGCCCCAGGCCGCCACCGGACCGGCGCGGCGGGCAGCTTTGTGGTGCGGACGGCTGGCCCGCGGCTGCGGTCAGGGCTGCCGGCAGAAGCTGGGGAAGCCCTCGGGCAGGCCGTCGGCATAGGGTTCGGGCTGGATGCCGCGGGGGTGGTCCAGCAAGAAGCGGTAGGCGTAGTCCAAGCCCCCCGGCGGCAAGGTGTGGCCCCGATCGTGCTCGCACTCGACCACAAAGGACCCGTCCGCCCGCAGCTGCTCGACCATATACCGGCTGGTCTCGTCAAAAGAGAGGGGACCGTAGAGGTCGCTCGGGCCGCCCCAGGTCATCAGCACCGGCAGGGGCTCGGCCGGGGTGCTGTAGCTGCCGGTCTGGGCGCCGCCAGACAGGGGCGCGGTGGAGGCCAGCCACTGGGCCCGGTGCAGGGTGAGGTAGCTGGTCCACAGGCCGCCCGCGGACATGCCGACGGCGTGAACCCGCTCCAGGTCCACGTCGTACTGGCGCCACAAGCAGCCCAGCAGGTCGTCGAAGAGCAGGAGGTCCGGGTTGCCGTCGGGGTCATCGAGGAAGTGCCACTCGTATTGGTAGCCGGCGCTGTCGGGGGCCACGACGATGACGCCGCTGCCGTCGACGAAGTCCTGCAAGGACATGGACCGGATGGCCTGGCTGGCGCTTCCACCCAGCCAGTGCCAGGCGAAGACAACGGGGGCGCCGACGGGATCTTCAGGGAGAATCAGCTCGACCCGGTAGCTGTCGTCCCCCGTGGCAAAGTCGTTGCGGCCGGCCGCAAGCGTGGGGCAGTCGCCCTTGGAATAGGCCGGCCCGTCGCGCTCCACGACCGGATCGGCGCCGCTGTCGGAGGACCCGTCGGGTGGGGCGCTGTCCCCTTCGTCCGAAGCGCCGGTGCAAGCAGCAAGAAAGAGCAACGGGACGACGGTGCGGCGCATGGGCAGGCTCGGGGTGACCATGGGGGACGCTGCCCCCTAGCCCGTCCCCGAAAAAAAAGGACAGCCCCGTGTCGATCTGGGCGAAGCTCGCCCGACCTCTGCGTGAAATCGGGCCTCGGCCCCTCTCCCACACCCCTCCCCTGGAGCCCCCAATGTCCGACCCTGTCTCTCACGCCGGCCGCTTCATCTGGCGCGAGCTGATGACCACCGACGCCCCTGCCGCCCGCTCCTTCTACAGCGCCCTCTTCGATTGGACGAGCAGCGAGATGGATATGGGCATGCCCGAGCCCTATGTGCTCTTTGGCCTGCCCGGACGCGAAGATCCCACCGCGGGCTGCATGAAGGTGCCCATGGAGGGCATCCCCTCCCACTGGCTGGACTACATCACCGTGGATGATGTGGACGCCGGCCTGAAGCAGGTCGTGTCGCTGGGCGGAAAGGCGGTCACCGAGGGCATGGACATCCCCGATATGGGCCGCTTCGCCGTCGTCGAGGACTCCAACGGCGCCGTCTTCGCGCTGTTCACGGGTCTGCAGCCGGGCAGCACCGACACGGACAGCCACCCCAGCAACGGCAGCTTCTGTTGGTCCCAGATGATGACCCGCGACCTGGCGGCGGCCCAGGTCTTCTATTGCGGCCTGATGGGTTGGACGGCCAGCCCCATGGGCCCGGGCATGGTGCTCTTCTCGCGTGGGGAGCGGCCCGTGGCCACCGCCATGCAGATGCCGGCCGAGGCCCCCATGCCCGACCATTGGCTGTCCTATGTGGCGGTCGAAGACGCCGACGCATCCACCGCCAGGGCCGAGGCCCTGGGGGCGCAGGTCTTCCACAAGCCCGAGACCCTGCCCGGCATGGGTCGCTTCAGCGTGCTGGCCGATCCCCAGGGCGCCGTCTTCGCCCTCTGGAAGGACCTCTCGCAGTCCAACTGAGTTGCCCCCCAACGAATTCCTGGAGAGCCCATGCAATACCTGCTCCTGATCTACGATGACGAGTCGAAGATGGCCCAGAAGAGTCCAGCCGAAATGGGCTCCTTCATGGCGGACTATCGCAGCTTCACCCAGTCCATCATCGCCTCGGGCGCCTTCAAGGCCGGCGACGCGCTGCAGCCCGTCCACAGCGCCACCAGCGTGCGGGTGCGCGAGGGCGAGACCCTGCTCACCGACGGGCCCTTTGCCGAGACGCGCGAGCAGCTCGGCGGCTACTACCTGGTGGAGGCGGCCGATCTGGACGCGGCGGTGGAGATCGCCAGCCGCATCCCCAGCGCAGAGACCGGCACCATCGAGGTGCGACCCGTGAGGGTCTACCCAGGTTGATCGAGGCGGCACAACGCGCCTTGGAGGTGGCGATGCGTCGCGACCACGGCCGCATGATGGCCCTGGTCGCGCGCACCACCGCAGGCGACCTGCTGCTCGCCGAAGACGCGCTGCAGCAGGCCAGCCTTGCGGCCTTGCAACAGTGGCCCCACCAGGGGCTGCCCGACCAATCCACCGGCTGGCTGGTGCGTTGCGCCCGCAACAAGGCCATCGACCAGATTCGCCGCAACGGGACCCGGGCGCGGGCGGCCACGGTGCTGGCCGCCGAGGAGGCCCAGGTGGCTCCCGAAGATGCCGAGGTGCACGGCCTGATGGCGCTGATGCTGCTGCAGGATGCCCGC
>JAGYJW010000065.1 GCA_018401435.1 Deltaproteobacteria bacterium
GCCTGCGCGCCGTAGAAGTCCAGGATGCCCCCGGCCGCGGCGGCGATGGCCCGGCGCACGTCGGCGTCGGCGAAGGCGTCGGCCATCTGCGCGGCGATGTCTGCGCCCGTGCCCTCGCCATCGTCGTCGCCCTCGGGGTCGATGAACTCGTCCTCCTCGGAGCGACCGACCGACTCCGACTCCTTCTCGACCTCCTCGACCAGATCGGCGAAGGTCCAGGCAGCGCGGTCCTGGAGGCTGTCGCGGGCGGCGTTGAAGGGGTAGCCGCGCTGGCCCGGCCGGACGGTGGTGGTCAGGTCGATCACCACGTCTGCCTTGAGGTTGCCGCGCTGGGCGGGGAACTTGACCTGGAACAGCCCGTTGAGGCGCAGGTACCAGGCCCCGCCCCGGTCGCCGGGCGGCCGGCGGTACGCCTTGACCGCGGCGGACGTGCCCTCGCCCCAGGAGCCCTCGACGGCCACGCGCGAGCCGCCGCGCCGGCTGAACATGGGGCGCACCTCCTCGCCGTTGAAGACGAACGTGAAGCCCGGCACGTCGTTGGCGGCCAGCAGCTCGCGCAGCCGGTCCTCGATGTCCACGTAGACCCCCCGCGCCCGGTCCCAATACCGGACCAGCTCGGGGTCGATGTCGTAGACCGTGAGCGAGGTCCCCTGGCGCGCCGGGGCGTCGTAGACCTGCACGTCGCGGTCGATGCCGTCGGCGATGGCGAGGTTGTCGCGGGTGTGCATCCGCCACTTAAAGGAGCGGGACACGCCGAGGATGACGGCCTTCGCCACGCCGAAGCCCCCGGCGGCCTGGCCGGAGTCGTCGGCGTCCCGCTTGCCGCTCTCGCCGATCGCCAGGAACTTCCCGATGATGTCTTCGGCGCTCATGCCGATGCCATTGTCCGCCCAGGTCAACGAGCCCTCGGCCGCGTCCCAGGTGACCTCGAAGCGGCCCTCGCCGGCCTTGATCTGGCGGGCGCGGATGGCGCTTCTACAGGCATCAAGCCCATTTTGCGCGGCCTCCCTCGTAGCAAGCCAGGGAAGATCGCCGCTCCGGTACACCGACCTTGTGAGCAGGAGCCACACCGTACCCACGTTCGCGGAGGGGCGACCGGACAGCTTGCTGGTCATGGCCTCGCGGATCTCGGTGACCTCGGCCAGCTCGCGGCGCAGCGCGGCGCGGTCGATGCGGACGCGACCCGTGGCCTTCGGCACGGCGCCAGGCGCGAGGACAGGGTGGGAGCAGGAGCAGGAGCCGGTCATGCGGCGACCCTCCCGGGCACGGAGAGGCGGCCCCGGCGTAGCGCGTGGGCAAGCGCGCCCCCGTCCACTCCGGCGGCCTGGAGCGCAAGCCAGGCGCGGTGTGCGGCCAACACGAGGCGCCCGGCGGCCTCGGCGAGGGCGGGCGGCACGGCGTTGCCGACCTGGACGTACCGTTGGTGGACCGTGCCCTGGAGGGGCCAGTCAGCGGGGAGGCCCTGGAGGCGCAGGCCCTCGTCCAGCTCGATGCGGCGGATGCCGGCGACGAGGAAGGCGGCGTCGGAGGCCCTGGTCGGCCCGCCGTTGAACGTCCAGCCCGCGACCGCGTTGGCGCGGGTGCCCCTCTCGTCGGTCGTCGTGACCGTGGGCGCCGGCCGGTCAAGCGCCAGGCTCCGAGCAGGCGCGGCCGTGCTCGTCGTCGCAGGGGTAGCAGGCCCGCCGGTCGCAGCTCCCGCGGTGCAACGTGCCCCCGACGGCCTCGCCCAACGTGAGCCATGGACGCAGGCCCAGGCCCTCGGCGGCCTCGGGGTGAGCGTGGTGGCGCCGGGCCGTCTCGGGTCCAGGGGAAGGGGACCGCCCATGGATCAGGCGGCGGCGGCGCTGGGGCACTCCGAAGTCGGCGGCGTTGAGCCGCCACTGGCCGGCGAAGGAGCGGCGGGCCAGCTCGCCAGCGACGCCTTCGAGGTGACAGGCCGGGCAGGCGCCATGCCCGCCGCCGCAGAGGCCCATGTGGTAGCTCCAGCCGAGCACGTTCTCGGCGAGGAACCAGGTGGGCCGGCAGGCGTCGATGGCGGCGAGGGTGACGGGCCAGCCGTCGCGCTCGTCGAGTCGCGCCCCGGCGCTGACCGGCGGTGCTCGCCCGGCTGGCAGGGGCGAGCGGGCGCTACGGCGCCGCGCGGCCCCGGAAGGCGTCGAAGTCCACGTCGCGGGCGTCGGCCTCGACGGCGGGGAAGCCGGCGGCGAGGAGCGTGGCAGCGGCGGCCGGATCGCGCTCGATGCAGGCGAGGTGCGCCCAGCCGGCGCGATGCAGGCCCAGGACGCGCCGCCGGTGCCAGCGAAGACCTCGACCAGCGTGGCGCTCATGACGCCGCCCTCGGATACTGCGTTGGCGCGGAGGAGCGATGGCTGTCGGGAACGTGGTGCGCGAGTTGATCGAGCGTGCTCAGGCACGGTCGGCGAAGGTCCGAGCACGGCACGCCGACATCCTGCCGCCACATGGCGAGCCGTGGCACCCCATCCCGTTCTTCGGTCCCATCGAGGATGCCGCTGCGCTCACCGTGGCGATGAACCCGTCGGCGGACGAGTTCCGCAGCAGGGGATGGCCGGCCACGCTCACCGCGTCCACGCTCGCCGATCGACTGGTTGGCTACTTCGGGAAGAACCCGCATCCCTGGTTCGGGCCATCCGAAGTGCCGCTTCGCGCGGCCGGGCTTCGTTACGGGCAAAACCTCGCTCACATCGATCTGGTCTGCCGTGCGACCCGGACGATCAAGGCAGGTGACCGCGATGCGTTCCTGGCGCTCGCCGACGACGAGGCGGACATCTTCTTCGACGCCTTGGTGGCCGCGCCGAACGCCCGAGTCGTTGTCCTGTGCGGGAGCATCACCAACGCTCGCTACGCGCACGAGCACGTCGCTCGGCATGCTACCGCGCACGGGTGGCGCTTCACGCCGAGACCCGAGCGCCAACGGGGAGGTCCCTTCGCGTCCATGCACGAGCTTCGGGGCGGTTCGCGAGTCCTCCCGATCTTGTTCGCGAGCGCCTCGGTGAACAGGCGCGACGGGCCCGGCCACTACCAACGCCTCGTGCTCGCCCACCGGGACTGGCTGGCAGCGCAGCTCGGTCGATAGCTGTTCCCGCTCACGCCGCCCTCGCCCAGCCGTCGATCCCCCGCGCCGTGGCCGCCCCCACCTCGTCGAGCCGCGCCAGGAACTCCCGGCGCGGCCCGTCCAGGAAGTAGGGCTCCAGGCACAGAGCCACGGCCCGAACCCCGGCGATGGTCCCGAACGCCTCGGAGGAGTCGGCGTCCCGGGGCACGCCGTTGGTGTCGGCCGACACGCCCGGCCCTGGCAGGCCAGCCCAGCACCCGGCCCCAGCTCGTCGGCGACGGCCTCGCCAGCGCCCGCCCCGCGCGCTCCGATGGTCGTGCAGCACGAGCCCGCGATCCCCGCCGCCCGCGTTGACGTGGCAGTTGAGGTGACCCCGGCGCCGTAGCCGTCGGCGCGTGCCCACTGGTCCCGGTACTCGCCGTCGGACAGGAGCACGCAGCCGTGCCCGAGCCGGCGAGCTCGCGGTCGAGCGCGTCGGTGTAGCGGCGGACGGCTGAGGTCTCCTCGACGCCCTCGAAGACGGCTGCGGGTCGGCCAGGCGCGAGGGGCGCCCGGTGGCCGATGGTGGCGGCGACGATCACGCGACCGCCTGGCCGGTGAAGGTGCCGGCGGCGAAGAGGGGGAGTCCACGATCCGGCCCGCGGCGTCGTAGACCTGGAGGTGCAGGTGTGGACCGGTGCTGCGCCCGGTGCTGCCGACGAGGCCGAGGGTCTGCCCGGCCTGGACGCGGGCACCCGGCGCCACGAGCACCTGGGAGAGGTGCAGGAAGGCCCAGCGGCGAGCGGTGGACTTCACGAAGACCGCGTTGCCGTTGATCTCTCCCCGACCGGCCCCGGCGTGGTCCACCCGATCCACGAGCCCCGGCTCAGGTGCGGTGACGGGCGTGCCCTCGGGGGCGGGCAGGTCGATGCCATCTGGTGGCGGCGGTCGCCGTGGATGGGGTGGATGCGCCAGCCGAGAGAGGTCACCCGCAGCCAACGGGCAGCGCAGCCAGGAGGCGGGGGCGCGGGCGGCGAGCCTCGGCCGAGCGAGGGGCCGCCGCGGCGAGAAGCAGCAGGAGCCCACCGGCTCCGCCGAGCAGGAGGAGCGGTGGCGTCATGGTAGACCAATCCCATGCCGACCAAAGACAACGGTGGAGTCCGCCCTTCGCTTGTGGCCGTCGCCCGACTGGCCGTCCCTACTGCTGGCTGCGTCGTGGCCTGGGTCACCATGGTCACGGTTCCCGTGGAGTCCGACATCGTGCGCTTCGGATTCCCCCTGCCTGCGTTTGGGCACAGCGTGAACTCGGGGTCGAGGACCCTGCTGCTCGGCCCCTTGCTGATCGACCTTGTGGTCGCGCTGGCGGTGGTCTGGCCGCTCTCCGCCTGGCTTGTGCGTCGGATCGGGACTCGGGCCGCGATGATCGTTGGGCTCGTGCCGATTTTGGCGATGCTGGGAGTAGCGGCAGACCTCGGCTTCCGGGCCTATTTCGGCTCGGTCAACCTCCGCTCCTGGAGCGATCCGTACACCGAAGCTCCTGTCCTGTGCCGCGCGCTTTGGATGGGGCCACCCGCTCGTAGGATCGAAGGTGATGACGGCGTCGCAGCCTGTGCCCGTCAAGCGCCCGCCAACGACGTCAGGGACTGAAGGCATCAGGCCGCCTCCCGTAGCGACTCATCCTCATCCTCGTCCTCGTCCACGCCCGAGAGCAGGTTCCGCGGCACGTTCCGCCCCCACCACCAGCGCCCGGCCTCGGCGAGCTCGCCGAACTTGAGCCCTGCCCCTGGCGCGGCCGCAAGGAAGGCCCGCCATCCCGCCTCGGTAGGCGGAAGCACCGTCACCGTGCCCGCGAAGCCCCGAACCGCGTCCGCCTTGGCGATCCGCAGTCCCGCCGGTGCCATGACGGGAACCCGCTGGGCCTGGGCGTTGTAGTACGAGACCTTCGCCAGCGCGGCGACGATGCGCTCGCCGGTGTGGCCCCACATCCGCTCGACCCAAGCGTCGGGGGCCTGGTGCCAGCCCATGCCCGGCCAGTCGCCCTGGTAGCGCAGCCGGTTCTCGGCGTGCTGCTCAACGGCGCGGATGGTGAAGGCTTCGTCGTCAGGCGGCCAGTCGGCGCCGTAGTGCTCGGGCTTCAGTACGGAGAGCCGCGCGTCGTCGGACTTGACCAGCTTCCACGCCACCTCGCCCGCCGCACGCAGGGCGATCTGCCCGTCGCGGCTTACCTGGCCGAACTCGACGTGCTCGATCCGGTCGGCGTTCCAGGCGCTCGGGATGCCCACGCGCAGGCCTTCGTAGACAGGCCCGCCGCCCTCGGGCACGAGCACCGGTTGCTGCCGGACCACTCCGGCGTGCGGGGCCCAGGGCCACGCCTCGGGGTTCATGCGGGAGAGGTGCTTCAGCCGCTCCTCGGCTTCACCGCGCAGTCGGGCGGCCTCGGTCTGATCCTTCGACCGCTCGGCGTTGCGGAAGCGCGCGTTGATGGCGCGCAGCAGCTTGCTCGCCTCGCTGGCGATCTTCTTCTTGGCCTCGGCCTCCCGCTGGGCGCGCACCGCCTCGAGTCGGGCCCGGGTCTGCTCCGGGTTGCGGCTGATGAGGAGCAGGATCTCCTCGGGCCCCATGTCCATCTGGGCGCCGGGGTTGTTGGTGTCGCGGTCCTGGCTCTTCAGGAGCTGCGTCATCCACCCGCGCTTGCCCTGGATGAGGTTGAAGCGGAGCCCGTCCTGGGAGCGGCGCGAGAAGTAGTAGTAGATGGCGATGGCGGACAGGGTGTTGCCCTGGCGCACCCCGCGCCCGTTGCGCTGCTGGAGGGTGGCGGGCTCCCATGGCAGGTCCAGGTGGTGGATCGCACAGGTCCGCGTCTGGAGGTCGATGCCCTCGTACGCGATGGCGTTGGCGATCACGACGTCGAACTTCGGCGCCTCGCCCGTCTCCGGGTCGCCGTTGAACTCCCGGGCGATGCGCTGGCGGTCGGCAGCGGCGGGGGCGACCTCGGCGTTGAGCACGCCGATGCGGTCGGCGGCGATCCCGGCGGAGACGAGCGTGTCCTTCACCCAGCGGTGGGCGGCGACGTTGTCCACGAAGACGATGTGTCCGCAGGTCCGATTGGCGAGCACCCGCTCGGCCAGGGCCTCGAACTTCGGCGAGCTGGCGTCGTTGACCTGGTCGGCGTTCTTCCAGCCGTAGCCCTCGTCCAGCTCCGCGTGGATGGCGACCAGCGCCATGCGGGCGAGCAGGCCCAGGATCTTGGCCTTGTCGGAGGGGTCGTCGCTCTTGAGCGCGGCCTCGATCTGGCGGACATAGGCGTCGTACTTGGCATCCTGCCCGGCGTCCATGTCCACCTCGACCATCTCGACCTTGGGCTCGGGGAGCTTCAGGCCGACATCCTCGGCGGTCTTGAACTCGCCGTAGCGGAGGATCACGTCGCGCAGCTCATGGAGGTTCTGGAAGCCGACGACGGCGCCGCGCTCCTCGACCTCCATGCTGGGCGTGACGACGGGCTTGATCTCGATGCGGAGGTAGCGGTCGATGAACTGCTCGGGGTCGCGGATGCCCATGCGCGACCAGGCGGCGGGATCGACGTACTGGATGAGGTTGTAGAACTCCAGGGGGCTGTTCTTCGCCGGAGTGGCGCTCAGGAGCGCGACGCCGGCGCCGCCGGTCTTGCGGCGCACGGCGGCGCAGCGGAAGTCGAGCTGCCAGGCGCGCTTGCTGCCCTCGCCGGCGTTGCCCATGAAGCGCGGGACGCCGCCCTCGCGGTCTTCCGGGAGGTACAGGTTTTTGAAGTTCTGCGCCTCGTCCACCATCAGCAGGTCCACGCCGATGTCGTCCCAGGCCACGCCGGGGTCGTAGTCCCAGCCCGGCGCCAGCTCCATCTGCTGGGCGACCCAGGCGGCGATCCCTTCGCGCAGGATGGCCTCGTCGCGCTCGGAGAGCTTCTTGCGCTTGGCGGCGTTGCGGCGGCGCAAGGCGACCTCGCGCTGAATGGCCTCGGTCTGCTCGGCGTAGGCGCGGACCGCCTTCTCGTTCATCCGGGTGCGGCCGAGCGCCGTGTAGGTGATCAGCACCACGTCGTACTCGCCGGCCTGGAAGCGGGTCCACTTCTCGGCCCGCTCCTGGGGCGTGTCGGTGTCCGAGGTGCGAAGGCCCTTCCGGTCGCCCCGGCTGATGGTCTTGAGCTTGCTGCCGATCACGGCAACCCGGTAGTCGGGAAGCACACGGCGGAAGTCGGCCTCCCACTTCCAGACGATGGAGTTGGGGACGAGCACGACGGGCCGCTTGCACCAGCCCTCCTGCCGGGCCCGCGCGATCACGCCGATGCCGGTGTAGGTCTTGCCAACGCCCACGTCGAAGGCGAGCAGCCCGCCCCGGTTGGCGAGCACGCGCCGGGCGCCCGCGACCTGGTGGGGGTGAAGGCGCGGGCCGTCCTTCTTCCACCGCGCGATGGGCAGGGCCTCGGCGGCGTAGGAGGGGGCCACGAAGCCCCGGAACTGGCGATTGTAGGCGTGCTCGATGTTCGCGCGCCGCTCGGGCGTCGCCCCGACCCAGCCCTTGAAGCTCGCGTCCCACTCGGCGGCCTTCTTCATCCTGGCCTTGTCGATGTCCTTCTCGCCCTCGTCGTCATACTTCTTGGGCGGGCTGAACAGCGTCTTGTCGTGGTTCATCCAGCCGACGAGCAGCAGCACCTCGGGGTGCAGCTCGCGCTCCTTCTTGTTCAGCTCGTCGTAGGCCCAGCCCTTCGGATGCACCAGGCCCTGGGCGCGCGCCAGCTCCACGTCGTCGAAGCCTTGCTTCCGGCTCCAGGTCTCGTTGATCCACTCGGTCACGAGGTCGAGCGGCACCCAGCCCTGGCGGGCCGAGGCCCCTTCGATGTCGTCGAACAGCGCCGGGCCGATGGCGGCGAGGAGCTTGCGGGCCTGCTCGTCGGCGCCGCGCGCCTTCGCCCGGTCGTACCGGGGCCACAGCGAGCCGGTCAGGTAGACCTCGCCCGGCACGAGCTGGTCCCATGCGTCACCGTCCTGGAACCAGCCGGCGTCGAGCGCGGCGCGAGTGACCTGGCCCTGGTCCATCCTCCCGCCGATCGAGCGGTGGAAGTCGGCCAGCTCGGCGACGGTCAGGGCGCGGTTGCTCCGGTATAGAAGCTCGGCCTGGGCCGGCACGTCCTCGACGCGGCCGGCGTAGCGGGGCTCGGGCTTCGGCGGCGCGTGGCGCAGGCCCTCGATGAGCCCGCCCGCGCGGTCGAAGGCGGACAGGAACCGCTCAGCGCCCGTGGTCCCGCCTCGGGCGAGCTTGACCAGCTCGACGTGGGCGTGGGGGTTGCCGTGGGTCTTGCGCCATGCCGACAGCGCCTCGAACAGCTCGGGCCACAGCATGGGAGGCTCGTCGGCGTTCTCGGACGCGACCAGGGCGAGGTAGCGGTCCACGCGCAGGCCGATGGTGACGGCGGCGGCCAGCTCGCGCGAGAGGTGGGAGACCTCGGCGTCGGTCTGCCGGGTGACGCCGACGCGACTGTCCCCGCGCGGGGACACCCGCCCCGCAGGGAAGGCGATCACCTGGCAGTCGGAGCAGACCGGGCGCTCGATCAGGTCGGGCAGCCGCGTGAACTCGCCCATGACCTGGTAGCCCCAGCGCGGAGCCTTCGTCTGGTCGTCCTCGCCGGCGTCGCGGCCGACCTCGCGGCCGAGGATGTGCCCGGGGAACTCCTTGAAGTAGCCGCCGGCCAGGATGCCCCGGTCGCCGTCGTCCACCTCGGCCAGCTCCCCGCCCCGGGCGCGGAAGAACAGCAGGTCGGTGACGAGCATGGCGCCGGGGAAGATCGCCTCACGGCCGTTCGGACGCATGGACGGGAGCCGGAAGGCGGCGGCGAGGTGGTGGCGCTTCAGCACCTTCTCGCGCAGCGCCGTGAACGGCACGGTGCGGGACGTGAGGAAGCCGCCGGGCACCAGGAAGACGCCGATCCCGTCGGGGGCCAGCAGGTCGAGGCCCCGCCGCAGGAAGTAGTGGTAGGCCATCTTCTCGCGGTACGCCCGGTCGGGGTCCTCCGCGATGGAGGCGCCCCGGATGCCGTAGGGCGGGTTGGAGACGACGAGCTGGAGGCGGCCCTGCCAAGCCGGGCCCCGCTCGCGCACCCACCGCTCGAAGGGACCGACGAACAGATCCACGTCGGGGCGCAGGGCTGCCAGCATCCGGGACGACAGGTCCGACCACTCGACGGCGTGCCAGGAGACGCGGGGCAGGCCGTCGAAGGCACGGACCATGCGCCCGATGCCCGCCGAGGGCTCCAGCGCTTGACCTCGCCGGGGCAGCAGCCTGCCGAGTACGCGGGCGATCTCCCGGGCCACGCGGGTCGGGGTGTAGAACTCGTGGATGAGGCCACGCTCCTCGGGGACCGGGAAGCCCGGCGGGAAGCGGCCAGCGGCCGAGCGGATCGAGAGCCCGCCCCAGCCCGAGTACCCGGTCAGCACGCGGCGCTCTTCGGCGGTGGCGGCACGGCCCTGGGCGGCGATGGCTGCGGCGACGGTCATGGCGGCCACGTTGGCGGCGGTCCGCTGGGCGGCGCTCCACAGCTCGGGCAGGTCCTCGGTGGGGACCTGGTTGGCGGCCTCGATGCGTCGCAGCAGCGGGGCGAGGTTGCGCTCGATGACGACGACGAGCTGAGCGCGGTTCCGGTCGAGGAAGTCGTCGAGGTAGTCCACGTCCACGCCCACGGGCAGGCGCGCGCGGACGATGGGGACGATGCGGTCGAGGAGGGCGGCGGCGGTCATCATGTGGTCGCTCGTCGGGTACAGTGCTTCGGGACCGACACCCACAGCCGCACCAGGAGGCGACCATGGCATCCATCCTCAGCACAGGATTCCGCTCCAACACCGGGCGCACGCGCGCCTGGGAGTTCCTGGTCCAGGACGCCGAGACGGGCCATGCAACGGGCCGAATCCTGTTGGCTGCGAGCGAGGGGGGAGCCTTTCCCGTCCTTGACCTCCACACCGGCCAAGAGACGATCACGTCCGAGTTGCCCGCGACCCTTCTGGCCGTCGTGGTTGACGCGGATGGCGACGTTCGATTCCAGGGCTACGTGCAGCCGGATGGAGCCAACAATGACGCCGGCGCTTTGGCGATCGCGCGGCAGCTTGCGCTTCAGTGGTTCAACCACGTCGAGAGAGCATGAGGCTGTCCGAGATACTGGATTCCACCAACCGGCGCAGTTCGCCTGTCCCTGAGGTTTACAATGGCTGATTTCGACAAGATCCCAATTCCCTGCCCCCATTGCGGGCATGTTGAGGCGTACCGCTGCGGGGGCAACCGCATCGGCGCGGGGAACTTCACGGTGACCTGCGGCAAGTGCCGCAAGATGATCCGCGTCCACTACCGCAATGGGGAGTTCCACAAGACCGGTTGACACTCCGCATACGAGCGACGACTTGCACGTAGCCGAGTTCACGCCCCACCCCGCCCACCGACCTTCTCCAGCAACTCCCGGTCCCTATCGCTCAGCTCGACCTGGACCGTGATCTTCACGCCCTTGCCGAGCAGGTAGGCGCCCCACACCAGCGCCCCGTAGGGCCCGAGCGTGAGCAGGTAGTCGAGTCCCGGTGTCCCGGCGGGCGGCGGCACCACGGCATCGCCGGCGCCCGCCAACCCACCGGCCACGCCCGACGCGAGCACCAGGGCTGGGCCGAGCAGCAGGACGGGCTTCACGACGCCGCCCCCATCTGCGCCGCGGCGGCCTGGATCGCCTGGGCGAAGGCATCGACCAGAGCCTTGTCCTTGGCCGGGTCCACCTCGGGGGCCTTCGCCTTCCGGCTCCGCGCCGGCTTGCCCGCTGTTCCCCGGGAGAACGCGGTGCCGCCGCCGGCCGCTCCAGACCGAGCTTCGCCTGCCCGGCGGCGCAGGACTTCGCGGCCCGCGCGGCGGCGAGCGAGACGCGCTCGGTGATCCGACGCAGCGTGGTCACCACGTCGGGGTCTCGCCCCGGCCGAGCGCGTCCCACGCCTGTTGGTAGGCGCCGGCCGCCCGGCGGATGTCCTCCAGGGCCGCCTTCTGCTCCTTGCCCGTGCAGAGCGGCGAGGCGACGAGGGCCTGGGCGTGCTTGATGAGGCGCCCTGCGCGGCCCAGCGCTCGGGGGCCTCGGTGGACCCCCACAACGACTGCGCCAGCTCGCCCAGGGCCTCGGCCTCCTTCTCGGTGGCCGACGCGATGCGCGCCACCGAAGTCGGGCAGGACGGCGGCTCGGGAGCCGGGATCTCGTGGAGCGCCGGAACCACCTTCACGCCGGGCAGGCCGCCCATGCCGAAGGCGCCGGCCACGTCGGCGGTCACGGTGACCTCGGGCGTCGGTGCCGGCCCGGGGTCCTGCCCCTTGTTCAGCGCCCGGAGGTGCTTCTGTGCCTTGCCCTTCTCCCGCGTCCCGAAGCGCGCGACGACGTTGCCGGCGGCGTCGAGCACGTCGAAGCCGGTCTCGCCCTCGCGCAGCGAGTACGCCGGGCCGGGCCTCGGCTGGTACCGCTCGGTCGGGTCCTTCGGCGCCTTCGGGGGCTGGTAGGGGTGGACCTGGGCATACTCGGCGTCCACGGTGTTGCGGCGGCGCGTGTCCCGGAAGCTGCACGCCTCGCTGACGAGGCCCACGACGAGGCCCATGCCGGCCTGGATGGCTTCGGCGAGCCCGGTCCGCTCGACCGACTCCTGCTTCGCGGCCGAGAACCACTTGGGCGCCCGGTCGAAGGTCGCGGTCCAGCGCCCGTCGGGCTTCGAGGCCAGCCGCAGCACGCCGTAGGCGGCGACCTTGCGCTCCAGGCGCATCGAGGGCGTGCCGTCCTCGCAGTTGAGCAGGCCCACCCAGCGCCCGCGCAGCGTCGCCGGCCCCGCGGGCGGCGGGTTCGCCTTCGTGCGCTTCACCTCGGCGACGGCGGCGCCGGGATCGGCGTCCTCCTCGGGCGGGTGCGAAGGTGCGAGGCCCTGGTCGGTGCGCCACACCTTCGCGGGCTGCTTCTTGACCTGGTGGACGAGCAGGGCCGTGTTGTCGCGGGGGCGCATCACGAACGCGACCTCGCCGCCGCAGGCGCGGCCGTAGGCGAGCAGCAGGCGAGGAACGTCCTCGTCGGCGCCCAGGATGTTCAGGCGGAACTTCTCGGGCATCTCTCACCCCTTGCCGAGCTTGGGCAGCAGGAACGCGGCGGCTCCGGCGGCGACGCCGATCCCGAGCAGCCACACCCAGGCACCGCCCTTCTTCTCGTCGTCGCCGGGCCCGGACCCTCCGGGCGGGGTCGCCGAGGGAGGGTCGCCGTGGTCGGCTGGAGCTGGGTGCCGCGCTGGCTGGCCTCGACGCGCGCCTCAGCTCCTTCGCCATGAAGCCGGTCTGATCGCGGAGCGACACGGCGTACTCCCAGGCGGCGACCGCCCAGGCGACGCCGGCGACGGACAGCCCGACGGCGCCCACCACGAGCACCACGGCGGGCGCGATCCCGACCTGGGGGACCTGGGTGGCGTTCTGCGAGATCCCAGCACGAGCGCGTCGTAGAGCGACTTCATCTCGGCGTAGCGGGCGATCCGCGCGCGGCGTCGGCCTGGTCGCGGGGCGCGTTGGGGAGCCGCGCGCGGATGCGGTCGAGGTTGGCCTTGCACTCGGCCAGGAGCGCGAAGAAGCCCGTCACCTTCGCCTCAAAGGCGGCAGGCGTGGCCTTGATCGCCGCCGAGAGCCGTCCGAGGGTGGCCTCGTAGGCGCTGGCGATGGTCGAGGTGAAGGTCCGCTGAAGCTCGTCCCAGGTCATGGCTCACCCCCGCCGTTCGCAGGCGCGGCAGCCCAGCTCGGCGGCGATGTCGTCGTCGAGCCAGCGGGCGAGGCGGTCGTCGTCCTCGACCGGTCCTGGCAGCGCGGCGCGCGGCTGCGGCGCCGGCAGGGCCGCGGGCTGGGGGCGGGCTGGGAAGGGGCCTGCTGCCGCTGGACACCCGGCTGGCCCTGCCCCGCCTGGCCCCGCCGGAACGCCCGTCCCAGCGTCTTGACCAGCGCGGGCGCCAGCAGCAGCGGCCCGAGACCGAATCTCGACGGACCGCTCGGGCACCTCCGCGACCACGAACAGGCCGGGCTTGACCTCGACCACGGCGGCGCGGAAGCCCTTGCGGGCCTTCATCTTGAGGTTGGGGCCCAGCGCGACGGCGGGGCTCCACGGGGGGGCCAGGCCCTCGCGGACGCGCTTGCCGACGCCTCTCGGGAACAGACCCCGGCGCTCGGCGGCGTCCCGGCCTGACGCGGCCCGAACGGACCCTTGCGCTGACCGGCGGGTGCTCCCTTGCGACCCGCCCGCGCGCCCTTGCGACCGGGGCGGAACGGAGCGCCGAAGTCGCCCTCGGGCGCGGGATCGTCGTCCTCGGGCACCTCGTCGTACACGGTCGGGAGCCCTGCTGGGCGGGCGCCGCCTGGGAGCCGCTGGCGCTGCTGCGGGGCCTCCGGGGTAGCCGCCGTCCTGGGGCTCCTCGGGGTAGCCGCGCTCCTGGGACCGCCCGCCTCCCCGTCGTGCCTGCTGGCGGCCCTGCCGCGCCTGGCGCTGGCCGCCCCGGCGCTTGTCCTTGCGCCGCCTCTGCTTCCGGCGACGACGACGACGGCCTCGAAGCCGGCCTCGTCCTCCTCGCTCTGGCGGTTCCAGGTCTCCATCGAGACGACGCGGGCGTAGCGGGCCATCAGGGACTCCCCCGGCGCTCGGGCCGGACTTGGTGTGCGAGACGCTGCGCGACCTCGGGGCCGGTGAGCCGCTGGTCGAGCATTCCGAGCCGGGCGCTTCGGGTCGTCCAGGTGCCAGCGCGATCCCACGCGGTACCGGACGAGACAGTGAGTAGAGCCCGGCTGGTCCGGGCGGGAGCGGGTGCGGAGGAAGACCTCGGCGTGGAAGTGCTGCGGCTTGCGGCGGCGGGCCTCGTCGAAGCCGCCGTCACCCTTCTTGAGCGCGCGCCAGCCCCGCGCCCGCAGCTCGCCCGCGCGGGCGGCGGCGAGGCTGTCGCAGTCCTCCCAGCCCTGGGCGAGCAGGTTGATGTAGTCCGACCAGGTCTCCTCGGTCTCCCGCTGGTAGACCACGCCGGACTCGTACAGCCCCGGAAGCTCCGGGTTCTCCAGGAGGATGCGCGCGTTTACGCCCGCGAGCCAGTTGAGCAGGCTCACGGCTTCCCACTCGGAGAACGCCAGGGCGACCGTGATGTTCATCAGGCGACCTTCTTGAGCCGGAAGGGTGCGCTGGCGACGAGCCGCACGTCGGCGGTGTGGCTGGGCTTGGTGCCCCCCGCGAGCACGGTCACCGCGCGGACGTAGGTGAGCAGCGGCACGGCCGCGTTCGTGGCGTCCTTGGTCTCGTACTTCGAGCCGTCCGCCGCGAGCTGCGTGGACGACACCACGTCGATCCAGTTGGTCTTGTCCAGGCTCGTCTGGAGCTTCGCCTGGGCGGTGGGGCTGGTCGCCCCGCCGGACTGCGTGAGCCCGAAGTAGACCTGGATGCCGTGGTCGCCGTCCTGCACGGCGTCTTCGCTGGCCGGGAGCACCTGGTAGGTGCTGCCGGTCTGGTCCTCGGCGGTCGCCGCGACCGCGAGCAGGATGGCGATGTTCCGGTGAAGTCGCATGGTTCCGTCCGTTCAGATGGAGAGGTGGAAGACGCCTCGGAAGCGGAGGCCGATGGGTGCGCTGACTGTGACCTTCCCCGCCGCGCCGAGCGCGACGCCGAGACCCGTCTGCTTGTCGCCCTTGACCTCGGCGCGGGCGACGCCCACCCCGTCGGAGACGACGATGACGATCGAGGCGAGCTGGGCCTCGTCGGCGCAGTCCACGCGGACGTGGGCCGCGAAGGGCGGGATGGGCAGCTCCACGGGCGAGCTGGTGCCCTGGTCCTCGGTCCCCGTGCCGCGCACCTCGTACTGGTTCGAGGAGACGCAGTAGCCGTCGGCGACGTTGCACCCGACCCGATTCTCCGACGCGCCGAGGTTGGCGACCTTGAGGGAGAGGGAGGAAGCGAAGACCGCGAACCGCGTCGCCCGCGGCACCGTGATCTTCGCCTCCTGCCCCATGCCCTCGCCGCCCGACCAGGCCGCGTGCAGCTCGAAGGGGGCGCCCGAGGCCGAGTACGCCTCGACGATCCGCCAGGCCCCCCCGCACGCCTCGGCCCGCAGCAGGTCCACGAAGGAGAGGTCCGCGCCGTCGGTGTACGCCGCGAGCTTCTCCTGGTGGGAGCGACGAGAGAGGCGGGGGAGGGCCATGCGTCACCGCCCGCCGCTCAACAGGTCTTGTTCATCGGCTTGAACCCGATGAGGGTGGCCGTGGTGGCGGTCGTCGAGCCGGAGGTGCCCTTGATGATGATGTCCAGGCCCGGCCGGATCTTCTGGCCGGCGAGCAGCCCGCGCAGCATCCCGGTGGACGAGAACACGCTCACGGGCACGCCGCTGGCGTTGTTCCACACCGGCTTCTCGCCGAAGAAGATCGTGTCGATCTTCGCGGAGGTGTCACCGGTGAAGGTGATGTCCGTCGACCGGAACCAGTGCTGGGGGCGGATCGTGATGGTGATCGCGTCCCCGGCCGAGGCCGGCGTGTTGCTCTCGCCCGCGAGAGCGGTCTTGCCCCACTTCACTTTGCTCCTCCCTTGCCGGCGGGACCGGCGGCTCTTGCGGCGGGCCTGACGAGCCTGGCGGCGGGTCCGGCGGCGGCGCCGGCGCCGGGACCGGCCACTTCGTCGTCGCCGAGATCGTCGGCCGCGGCCTCGTCGTCGCCCAGGTCGTCGTCGCCGTACTCGTCGTCGCCCAGGTCGTCGTCCCCGAGGTCGTCGTCCCCGAAGTCGTCGTCACCCAGGTCGTCGTCGCCGTACTCGTCGTCGCCGAAGTCGTCATCGCCGAGGTCGTCGTCCTCGTCGTCCCAGTCGTCGCGTCCCATGTCGTCTTCCTCCATGTCCTCGTTGAGTCGCCGGGCAGGCCGACGCCGGCGACGCCGGCGGCCTCGAAGTCGTCTCCCGCCTCGTTGGCCGCGGTGCTGCGACCGCGGCGGCGGAGCGTGGTCTTGTCCACCACGAGCTGGCCCGATGCGGTGTCCTTGAAGACTCGGGCGTTTCCCAGGGGTCGAAGTGCCATGTGCGTGTGCCTCGCTCTCTCGTTGGTGGGGATCAGCCCGCGTCCGCGCGGATGAAGCGGCTGGGGCGGTGGCGCTCGGGCGCCCCGCGACCGGCCGTTCCCACGCCGCTGGCGTTGGGGGTCAGGAAGATGTCGCGGACGAGATCCCCGAAGTCGCCCTGGGCGGCGGGGATCTGCGCGGGCGAGGACGGCACGGGCTGGGCCGCGGCCTGCTGCGCGGCAGCCGGGTCCTGGGCCTTCTTGTCCTTCTTCTCGGCCAGGGGCCTGCCGGCGTTCCGCCCCACGCGGCCGAGGCCGGTGGCGAGCAGGCCGTTGCCGAGGGCCAGCGCGTGGCTCCCGCCGCTGCCGGTCATGGTCTTGTAGAGGCCGTAGCCGCCGACCAGGAGCCCGCCGCCGACGCGCATGTCCACGGGGCCCACGTCCATCTTCTCCTCGCCGAAGTAGCCCTCGGCGAAGGAGGCCCCGAACACGGCACCCTGCATCTCGGCCGTGGCGATGACCGCCTCGGCCACCGCCTCGGACTTCTCCTTGGCCTTGCTGATTCGGCCGCCCAGGTTCTTGAGCTTGCCCACGGCCTCGGCGAGCGCGCCCCGCTGCTGCTTCTCGGGCACCTTCTCGCCTTGCATCGCCTTGCTGAGTGCGGTCGTCATCCGTTCCCTCGCGGTTGGGTCGTTCGCTGCCGGTGCTCGCCGGCCACGGGGACACTTCTACGCAGGAAACGCAGTCGTGACAGGCACTTCCACTGACCGCCACCGACCGCGCCGGAGCGGCTGGAGGGTGACCGGGCGCGGCTGTCGCGGGTGGTGCGGCTGGCCCGTGCGGATGGCGGCCGTCAAGGGGGCGGTGAGTCGGCGGTAGGGGAATGACGAGGCGCGGAAAGTCGGCGGCTGGTTCGCCAGCCGCGCCAGCACCCCCGCGGATGGTGCGGCGGTAAGCGGTTTCCCGTGAGATCCTGGGCCTATGTGGGTAGATTTCGGGTGTCGGACGGAGCCCATTCCGTCACCCCTCAACCGCCGCCGGGAAGCCGATGCAGGACATCACCTTCGAAGGACTGGAGACCACCGACCGCCGCCTGCGCGAGCTGGCCGAGGACCTGGGCTACGTGTCGCTCGCCGAGGTCACCGGCCGGCACTCGTGCGAGGCCCTGGGCCGCGCCGACTTCAGCGCCACGGACCTCGCGCCCTACCTCGTGGAGACCGAGCCCTCCGAGTACGGCGAGCTGGCGGACGCGGTGGACCTGGGCGACCCATCGGGCGAGGACCTGGCCCGCGCCGCCTCCCGGTGGGTGCGCCAGGTCGCTGCTTCGAACATGGCCGGTCGCGGGTCGGGCAAGTTCAAGGTCTGCCTGTGGCGGCCCAAGGGCGACGCGCTGCTTCACTCCGCGCGCTTCGTCGCCCGCAACCCCATGCACCTCGAAGGGGACGACGGCGAGGACTTCCCGCTCGTCGCCGCCCCGCCGCCTACCGTCGTGGCCCCCGGCCCGATGCCGGCGCTCATCGTCGGACCGGAGGAGCGCGTGTGGTGCGCGCTCGGCGACGGCTACACGCGGCTCATCGCGCTCGCACAGGGCACCTATTCCCACATCGCCGGGCTCCAGAACACGGCCATCGTCGTGCTGAACGGCCAGAACCAGCGCCTCCAGAAGCTCGTCGAGGAGCTGTCGGGCGACCTCATCCAGCTCAAGATCGGCGCCTACGAGGTCGAGACGGGCCGGCGCACCGACGACGGCGAGTCCAAGGTCCGCGAGGAGCTGGGCCGGCAGTTCATCAGCGAGCTGGGCACACTCGGCCGCGTCGTCGCCTCCGCGAAGCTCGGCCTGTCCCCCGAGATGGTCGAGCTGTTCGAGACCGTCAACGCCTCGCCCGAGCTGTCCGAGACGCTTCGGAGCCCCGAGGTCCGCAAGCTCCTCCGCGACGAGAAGACCCGCAAGGAGCTGGCCGAGCTGTTGAAGATGGCCGCTGCGACGCCGGAAAGCCGGACCCCCGCCGAGGCGCCGCCGGCCAATGACCCCGCCCCGCCGGTCGAAGAGGAGCTTCGAAAGGCGGCCTGACCCGACAACCCACCGTTCCACCCCGAGAGGAGGTCTCGATGCCCGAGAACCGCCGCGCTACCCGTTTGCCTTCTTCCAGCGAAGCCCGCCCCGTGTGGGTCCGCGCCCTGGACACCTTCTACGGCCCGAGCTTCGACGTGCGCTCGCGCAAGGAGCTGGCCGAGTCGATGGCCGACTTCCTGGAGCTGCCGCCCGGCGAGCAGGCGTTCCACCAGGCCCACCTCGCCTTCCGGCAGACCCAGGGCCTCGCCGATGTCCACGCCAGCCTGCGCCGCATCGAGGGGCTGCTCGGCGCCCTGGACTTCCCGGCCCTCGCCGCGCTGAAGCACCTGGCGCCGATGCGCCGGGCGCTCGACGACATCGCCGACGCGCAATCCGAGGTGCTGGACGCCCTGGAGGACCAGGGCGGCGGTGAGGAGGACGAGGACGACGACATGCTCGACGATGACCTGCCGCCCGACGCCGACGACGACGTGATCGAGGACGACGTGCCCGAGGAGGACACCCCGGCCGCCGTCGCGCCCCTCCCGTGGTCGAGGTCCTGGAGCCGGAGGTCGTCGAGGCCGCCGCGCGCCGAGGCCCCGCGCCGCGGAAGCCTCGCCGGCAGCGTGTCATCGACGTGCCATCGTCGGAGGCCGCGTGAACCGCGCCCTGGCCGCGGCACCCGACGCTCTGCACGTCAACCTGACGGTGCCGACCACCCAGGTCCGCCTGGGCCCGCTGACCTTCGACGGGCTCCAGGCGTTCCTGGGCGTGCCCCTGGCCGACGTGCTCTCGCCGTTGATGCGCGCCCCGCGCCAGCAGCGGCCGGGCGAGGGCGGCGCCGTGCTCGACGTGTACCCGCTGGCGATCCCCGACGGCGAGGGGCTGTCGATCCCCGTGAAGCTGCTCGGGGACATCGGCTTCCGGGCCTTCCAGGGCCTCCTCGTGCTCATCGTGCCGGCGGCCGTCGCCGAGGTCGTGCGCCAGGAGCTGGCCGACGAGATCGCCGCGCACCAGGCCGCCGGGCCGCGCTTCGTCGAGGCGCTGGGCGGGGGCGGCTACGTCGCAGAGTTCGCGGTGCGGCTGCGCCCCGGGATGCGGAAGGCGGTGCCGCTGGGCAAGTGGGGGGAGGATCGGCGTCGAGGCGGGCTCGTAGGCACTTGTTGCCGGGCGGTCGAAGAAAGATCGGCGAATGAGACGGGCTGGGGAGCATGAAATGATGAGGGTCGATGGAGGCCCTTCTCAACCTGGAGTCCGCCATGTCCGACAAGATCAAGCCCGGCAACACCTCCCCCGCATCCGGCCAGTACCAGGAGGTGGGCCCCCGCGGCGGGCAGCCTGGCCGAGAGGTCACCGTTCCGAAGGGTCGCCCGATGCCGCCGACCACGGAGCCGAACCGCCAGTACGTGCTGGTCGACCCGAGCAAGAACAAGAGCGGCAAGGGCAAGTAGCAGGCCCGCCGGGCTCATTGAGGATATCCTCGACAACCCGGGTCTGGACACCGATTACGGAGTCGCAGGATGGCGCACGCTAGCAAGGGGCAGGTCCCCGATGAGGACGAACGAAGTCGCGAGATTCGGGCGCTATACCCGCGACTTCTTCGCCATGCGCTTAAGAAGCTCTCCCGTTTCGGCGTGAGCGGCGACCCGGCCGATGTCGTCCATGAGGCGATCCTCTCGCTCGCGGACGAGAAATGCCCCAGAGGCGTTCCCGTCGAGGCGTTTCTCAAGGTGAAGATCCTCAACATCGTGGGCAACCAGGCCCGCCATCAGCAACGCGTGCCCATCACGTTCATGGCAGAGGTCGATGATGACGCCCTGAGCCTCGGGGCGCTGAAGTACGGGAATCCTGGCCCCGCTGCACCGGATGAGTCGGCCGACGAGCGGAGGATCGCAGGCGAGGTCTTCTCCCGTCTGTCGCAGGCAGCGGATCAGGCTGATGACATCGAGGTCGGGCTTGTGCTCGAAGCCTTCAAGGAGGGCACAACGGTCCGCGCCGAACTCGCGGCGTATGTGGGCGTGCCGGCCAACAAGGTGGATGCCGCGAAGCGCCGACTCGAAACCCTTTGCAAGAACCTGCCCGGCGGGCTCAAGGAGGCCGTCCGAGCGGTCTTCGGGATCAACCTATGAGCAGCAAGTCCATTCCCCCGAAGGAAGCGTTCAACGGGCTTGTCGAGGCCCTCGACGATGACAGCGGCCTCACCGATGAGGAGGTGGCCGAGGAGCTGCGGGCCGCTGGGATCGATCTTGCGAAGGCCGAGCGGAAGCTCGATGACGCACTCCAACGGGTGATCAACTCGGAGAGAAGGCAGCAGCTCGATCATGCGCGGGTGGCCAGGCTGTCGGCTGGCCGGCGGGATCCGGCTGGCCGATGTACGGTCTATGCGCCTGCCGCTGCCAGAGCTGCGTGCCAGGGTGGCTGCGATGGCCGGGCACGCGGCGCACCGGGAGTTGGAAGCTGTGGCCCGCGAGGACCTTGAGTCGCAACTCGCAGACCTTCTGGACCTCGAAGATGGCGAGTAGGGGTCGAAGGCTCGGGCTTTCGGGTGTCGCTGATCGCCTGGCCCGTGACCAGGCTGCACGAATCAGTGCCCGGGTAGGCATCGAGCGTCCCGAGCACATCCGAATCGAGGACATCGCCTGGACGATGGGCCTTCGGGTGCAGGAGGGTGGACTATCGGGCTCGGCTGCCCGCCTGGTTTTTCGGGGAGACGCCGGAGTCATCCGGGTTCGGACCGGCGACCTCGACACACCAAGGGGCAGGTTCAGCATTGCCCACGAGATCGGTCACTTCATCCTCCACCAGGGGCGCATGAGGACCTGCTCGGACCTCGACATGGCCGACCTGCACTCGGATGCCCAGCAGGAGGCCCAGGCGAACGTGTTCGCCTCGGAGCTACTCCTCCCAGCGGCGCTGTGCCGTCCGGTAATCGAAGGAGCGGAGCCGAGCATCGATCTGGCGAAGTTCGTTGCCAATCAGTTCAACGTCGGGCTGATCGCGTCCGCGCTGCGGGTCCTGGAGCTGAGCGCCGAGGGGTGCGCCCTTCTCTTCGTGGAGCCGAAGGGCGTGCGATGGTTCCGACGCAACGAGCATTTCCGAGGGTGGCTCAATGTCCTCGGTCCTCCGCATCGCTCCAGCCTCGCTGCGAGGCTGCTCAGGGGTTCGACCAGCGCCGATGCAGACGTAGCTGACGTCGGCTGCTGGCTGGACGACGCGAGGAAGCTGCCCGAGGATTCGGAGCTGACGGAGTACGCGGTGCCCATGCCGAATCTCGGTGGTGCGCTCGTGCTGCTGCACCTCTCGGGGTGTGAGCCCGAGGACTAGGACCGTCATCGGCGAATTCCGAAGGGTCAGGAGCATTGGTCTGTAGAGGCAGCAGTGGCAAGGTCGTCTGGCTGTTGTCGAGCCTCGATGATCACCAGTGCCCGAGAGGCCATCACGATGAACTGGCATTACTCCTGTCCGCTGTGCGGGGTTGACGGCTCCGTGCGTGGACCCAGGCACCCTCGGCGAAGAGCACCCCCCCCAAGGCGCGGGCCTCGCGCAGCCGCCACTCCAGCACCGTCACGGCCAGGGCTGGGGAGCGAAAGCGTCCGGCTGCCGGCGATCGCAGCAGCTCGCCGCCTCCGGCGGAGGGCAGCCGATAGACCGGGGTGCCAGGCAGGGGCGCGACCGCGGCGACCGCCCGCAGCGCCCAGGCGCCACCGGGGGCGGGCCCATAGCGTCGCCCATCGACAACAACGTCCAGGTGAGCATAGTCAGCAAGGGCACCCTCAGCCTCCACCCCCAACCAGGCCCCCCGTCCCGACCGCGTGCCCTCCCAGGTCCAGCCGCCGCGGGCCCCGTGCCCATGCACCAGCGGCGCCGGTCGCAGCCAAGGCCCCTCCCAATCCAAGCGAAGCTGCGGACCCAGCCAGAGGGCGCTTTGGCCGACACGAATCCCCGGCGCGGCAGAGGCCTCCACCGTCGCCAGCCGGCGCGTCCTTCGGCCGCCCAGGGGCCCATAGACGTCATAGGGCCGCCGGCCCGCGCCCGCGGCAAGTCGGGCAAAGCGGGGTCCAGGCGTGCGCAGCTGCCCCGAAGCCTGCAAGACGCTGCGGCTGGTGGCCACCAGGCCCACATCCAGGCGCTTCCCCACCAGGCCGAGATCGGGGTGAAAGAAGCGCACTGTACCCCCCAAACCCAAGCCGGGTGCGCCCACCAAACCCAATCCAAGCACCCAGGTGCCCGGACCGGGCAGCCAACGCCCACCGCCCGCCGCGACGGCCGCGCTCAGCCCTTGCCTTCGCGAGCCGCTTCGACCAGTGCCAGCGCCTCTGCGGTGAGGGCCACCACCCGCTCGTTGCGGGTCTTTGCGGCCTCCGCCGGGATTCGGAGGATCGCAGGTACCCCCGTGGACTCGGGCGCCGCCTCAACCCAGGACCAGGTGAGCCGGCGGATCTCGGCCGCCCGCAGGCCCGTCCGCAGCACCAGCTCGGCCTGGCGCCGCGCCTCGGTGCCTCCGCGGGTCTGGTCGAGCGCGTCGAACCAGCGTCGCAAGGTGTCAGGATGGTGGAGCTTGCCCGCCTGCTCCTTCTTCGGGGGGTCTGCGCGGACCGCCGGCCACTCGTTCGGCAGAGCGGCGAGCCAGCCCCGGCGACGGGCGATGACCAGGCCGCGCTTGAGCGCCTGGACCTCCTTGCGAATGGACTGACCCCGCGCGCCTTCCTTTCGCCGCGCAGCGATGAAGCCTTCGACCACATCGAAGTCGATCTCGGATGGATCGGTGTCCGCCCCCAGGAGTCGGCAGAGGTGCGTCCAGCTCAGCTCGATGGAGCTGGACTGTTGTGCGGTGACGCCCTTTGCGCCTGCGCGCGTCAGGTCGAGGGCGGCGAGCTGGGCGAGGTCGGCTCCTCCTCCCTCGGACGCCCGCCGCGCAGGGCGACCAGCTTGGGTGAGTGCTTCGGCACGCGCTTGGAGTGCAGCAACCTCAGCCGGGCCGCGATCTCGTTCGCCGGTGCTTCGCCGGATGCGCTTGCCGTTGACGCGGAAGTCGAACCACCACGGGCCGTCGGCCTCCCGTTGGTAGAGGGTGATTCCGGCATGGGGACGGGCCGTTGGCATGGCGTGCTCCGTTGTGCTTCTAGCCACGTGTCGAGGTCACTCTGCAGATAGCAGGGGTTCCGCCCCAGCTTGATGTAAGGCGGCCCCCCCATTTGTGGGGTGTGCGTGGCCAACCATCGGGGGCTGAGCCCCAGGTAGTCCGCGGCCTCCTCCCGGGTGAGGAGATCGGGGCGTCGCCGGGTCATCGGCGCCTCCGGGTTCCGTGGGGGTCGAGGGCTGCGCGGAGCTGGTCCACCGAGGTGTCGGGCTGACCCAGGAGGGCCAGCGCCGCGTCGATGCGCTCCAGGGCATCCTGGCTTTGCGCCCAGTGGGCGGCCGCCCGGCTCTCGGCGTGGGCCAGGCCGTCCAGGCTGGCGGCGCTGGCCGCCTCCAGCTCGGCGATTCGCGCCTCGTAGTCGGCCCGCAGCGCGGCATGGGCGTCGTAGACGCTGGCAGCCAGCGGGTCCAGGACGCAGGTGGCATCGCCGGCCAGGGCGCCGTGGATCGCGGCGGTCATGGGCCACACACGAGGCAGGCCAGGGCGCTCGCCTGGGTGGGGATCCGAACGCTTCCGCAGGCCGGGCAATCGTCGGGGGAGGGGAGCGGCGCCTGCATGGGATCGGTGGACAGCAGCTCCACTTCCCCCAGGGGCCCTTCGAAGAGGACCAGCGCCGGGCCCTCCGCCAGGCCACGCAGCTCTCCGGGCAGGGCATCGACGGGGACCCACTCAAACCAGGCGGGCGCCCACTCCGTCTCCCCGGTGGGCATCAACACGTAGAGGGGCGTGGCGTCGGGCAGCTCGGCCGTTGCAGACCGCAACGCCCCAAGGGTTGCGACCTCGCGCAGTGCGGTGCGGGTGGCCTTGGGGGACCCCGCTCCCTCACCAGCGTCGGCTGCCGTCTCGATGCCGCGGTCCTGGAGCGGGATCAGCATCGGGGCTTCTCGCCGGCCGCCAAGGACAGTGCGGTGAGCGCGTCCTCAACCGCTCCCCACTGTGAAACGGCGGACTGGATGGCCGGGCGGGGCAGGGCGTGGCTGAGGTTGGTCCAGGCCTGGAGCAGGTGGTCGAGGAGGTCCCGGCTGCGGTCCAGCACGTCCCCCCGGTCGGCCAAGGCCGCGGACAGCTCTGCCAGGTCCGCATCGAGGGCCCCCATCGCATTCTCCAGGTCGATGAGGCGCCAGAGCAGCTGGTGGGCCCAGGGTTCGAGGGGCGCCCGGCCCTCCCTGTGGGCGCCGTGGAGGGCGAGCAGCTCGTAATGGCTCAGCCGCAGCAGCCGGTTCACGGTCTCTTCGGGATCGGTCGGATCCGCCTGGAATCCGAGCGCGGCGAGGCCGGCGGCCGTGACCGCGCCGACCGGGGTGTCCGGGTCGAGATCTTCGACCGGGGTGCCGGCTTCGGGCCAACCAACAGACATGCTGTTCATTTCGCCACCTCCTTGGATTCGTTGCCGGCGCCTGGGCGGACGCTTCGGCCGCCCAGGCGCCATCCCTGCGGGCTCGGGATAGAATCGGGTTGAAGCAGCACGGATGAGGCGCCCATGCCCGCACACACCGCCAAGGTCTCCGACTTCGACGGCCCCGCCGCGACGGTCATCCGGCGCGCCCGCAAGGGTGAGGCCACGGTGATCACGGCCAATGGCCAGCCGGTGGCCCAGGTCGCGCCGATCCCGTCCGCCGGGCCGGAATTGCACCTGCCCAGGGGCCCGAAGCCCCGCTTTGCCCCTCGGATTCGCATGCCGGAAGGCGCATCGTTGTCCGATGCAGTGATTGAAGACCGGCGGTGATCCTCTACCTTGACACCAGCGCGCTGGTGAAGCTGTATGTGATCGAAGCCGGCACCGAGCAGGTCATCGCTGCCGTCGAGGCCGCAGAGGTCGCTGCCACCAGCGCCGTCACCTACGCCGAGGCTCGCAGCGCCCTGTCCCGCCGCTTGCGCGAGGGACACCTCAAGCGCGCGCAACACCAACAGCTCGTCGCCAAGCTCGATGAGCACTGGCAGTCGCTCGCGGTCATCGACGTTGACCCCACCCTCAGCCAGTTCGCTGGCGGATTGGCCGAAGGCCACGGCCTGCGCGGCTTTGACGCCATCCACCTCGCGTCGGCGGTCTTCGTCGCGCGAAAGCTGGAGCGGCCGGCATTCTTCACCTACGACCACCGCCTGCAGTTGGCCGCTCACGCCGAGGGCTTTGATCTGGTCGGGGGATAGCGCCCCGGTGGCCGCGCCCATCGCACGGCGCTGGTGCCCGGCCTGATAGGCCCGGCCGGCTGGGGCCCAGGGTCCGAGGGGCGCCCGGCACTCCCTGTGGGCGCCGTAGAGGGCGAGCAGCTCCTCGGGGTTCAGCCTCAGCAGCCGGTTGGCGGTCTCATCGGGATCGGTCGGGTCCTCGCGGTATTCGCGCGCGGCCTGGCCGGCTGCCGTGACCGCACCGACCGGGGTGTCGGGGTCGAGATCCTCGGCTTCCGGAGCGAGGCTGACGCGGAACTCGGAGGTGAGTTGTAGGCTGTTTCGGCTGGACATACGCCCTCACTGAAATCACAATTGAGTGATACCAGTGCGTCGCCGGAGTGTCAAATGTCGTTTGTTAGTGTTTCGGGGTCACGCTCAGCGGTTGTTCGTGCGCTGCTCGTTGACTTTCTTGTCCATGCCGATGTTTCTGTGCTGGTGCTCGCCGCCAGTGCGCTGGGAGGTCTCGATGACCGCCTAGCGAGCTCGCTCGGCAAGCTTGGTCTCCCACATGGACAGCAGGACGATCAGGGTGCTGCGTGCCTCCTCGGTCAGCCGAGGGAGGATCGCCTCGAACCTTGAGCTGAGTCGAGAGTCCGGATCACGAGGATCGACGAGTTCGAACCGCATTTCGAGCCCGACGACCTCTGCGATTCGTTCGATGCGCTCAAGGTTCGGCCGCGAGGTGCCTCGCTCGATCGCGGAGATCGCCGCCGCGGTCACGCCGACCTTCTTCGCGACATCGGCTTGGGTAAGGTCCCTCTTGACACGGCCGGCCTGGAGCTGGCTTCCAATCACTCGGTAGTCGATCGTCATGGCGATCAATCACCGGTTGTGACGACAAGGGGACTTGTTCTTGCGGCTCGATAGAAATAGGATTTGACCATGAGCTCGTTGACCCTTTCGATGGTGCTTCACAAGCAGTTGCTGGCCCGCGGCTGGACTTGGGCGGAGTTCCACCGCGCCCTCGGGGCTGCTGGCTGCAAAGTCACATTGCCGACCGTCTACAACTGGCGCGATGGCATCTCGCCTCGCCGAAAACACCTCCGCGCGATTGCAAACGTGCTGGGCGTCCCCCACGAGCAGGTGGTTTTGGCCACCCACGGACTTCTCGAGGCTCCCGCAGCCTGACCGTAGCGCCTTGATCTGTCACCACGCGGCTTTGCAGGTGACAGGCGCCTTCACCTTCCCCGCCACTGATGGCACCCGACATGACGACTCCCCACGAAGCGCCAGCTCCGACCCACCTTCTGGAGGCCGTGCACGTCGCCTCCGGAGCCTCCGACGACTGGCTCGCCGCCGCTCTGGCGCGCCGGGGTGTCGCGGTCGGGCGCCACGAGGTGGGTCGGATCCGGCGAGGCGAGCGCCTGGCATCCCTGGGCTACTACTGGCAGGCCCTGCATTGCCTCGGCCCCTCGGAGGTGGCGGTGGCTCTGGGCGTGCTGGCCCGCGGCTTCGGCATGGGCGTGGTGGGCGCGGGCACCGTGCAGGCCGCGACCTCCCTTGTGGACCTGCAGGGCCAGCTCAACCGCAGCATCGGGCGACTGTTGATCGCCATGTCGGCGGTGATCGGCGCCTCCCGGGGGAGGAATGCCGCGGCCGACCTGAAGGTCTTGATCGAGGTCCTGCTGGAGCTGCGGCACCAGGTGGACCAGGCCCTCTACCTGGCCCTGGGGGGCCCTCCCCCGGTGGCACCGGCACCCGTCGCGCTCAAGTGCCGCTGATGGCCGGCCACGCGCCCCAGGCGGTGGAGGGTCGGTGGCAACTGCCTCGGGTGGACCCGGCGACCACTGGCTGCGTCTGTACCGAGGCCAGCAGGCCATGAGCCTGCCTCGGTTGGAGGGCTGCTGCAGTGGCCGCGCGCCTGCGGGAACGGGTCCTGCGCTGCGTCCCGGGGGGCTGCTGCTCCAGTTCCAAGGCCGGCCTGCCCGCGCTGCTGCCCCGGCAGCCCCAGCTCCGGAGCCCACCGCCGCACATCGGGCCTTGGTCGCGGTGCTGCCCGATATCGAGCGGGCCTGTCGGTTCCGTCGGCTGCCACCCGGGCAAGCGGTGGACGACATGGTGCAGCTCGTCTGTCTGCGGCTGCTCGGCATGTTGCGGCGCTGGGCTCCCCAGGGCGATCTCGACCAGGCCGGCTACGCGCGGGTGCATGTGGTGCCGGTGACGCAGTGGGTCTTTGCGGATGCGGTCGGACCGCGTCGCCCCCGGCGCCTCTTGGCCGCGGCCGCCGAGGTGCGCCGCGAGCTGGAACAGCTGGCCATGGGGACCGTGGGGGAGGACCGTGTGGCCTGGGTGTTGGGGGTGTCCGTCGAGGACCTGGCTGCGGCCCGGGGCGCCCTGGGCCTGCAAGATCCGCTGCTGATGGATGCGGCCGAGGGGTTGGCCGAGCTTGCCGGGGTCGATCACGGCGGTGAGGCCCCCGATGCGGGGCTGCTGGAGGAGCCGCCGCGGCGGCGCCTGCTGCGGGTGCTGGAGGCCCACGGCATGCCCTGGCTGCTGCAGGCCTTCGAGAATCCCGAAGCCCTCGCCCAGGAGCTGGGGATCTCGGTCGGCGCCTTGCGTCGCCGGCGGGCCCGTGCGGTGCACGAGCTGCGGGCGCGCATCACCGTCGCGCGGCGCAGGCAGCGATGACCCTGCCCCTCAAGATCGTCGACCTGGTTCGGGAGGTGGTGCAGTCGATCCCGACACGCCGGGTGGGCTGTGCCTCGGAGGGGGTGCTGAGCACGCGGGGCCAGCAATTCCTGTTTTCGCTGGCCACGCGGGCCGACAATGCGACGGCCTCGCTGCCGGCCTCTCCCTTCGCCATCGGCTTCACGGTCGAGTCCATCGCCAGCGGTGCGGGGATCTCGCGGCGAACGGGGGCGCGTGCGCAGCGGGACCTCGAAGCCTTGGGCCTGCTGAAGACGGAGATCCGCCGGCCGCTCCGCTCGCGTTGGACCATCGTGATGTCCCGACTCTACGAGCTGGCGAAACGGGGGAAGGCTGCGCGAGACGCCTATTGGCAGGCAGTCCAGGGGGGTGCCCACGTGTCTACAGAGAGCGGGGCCCCCCCTCGCTGGCTGGCGGCCCGCGCCCACGGGCTGGGGGTGTCCACCCGCACGGCATGGGCGATGGTGCAGGGGGTGGTGGCTGCGGTGCACGGGGCCGATGGTCGGCCCGACCAGGCGGGGACCGTTGCGCGGTCGATTCTGCGCTTGTGGGATCGGCTGGGTCGCCCGGACGTGGAGCCCTTCCTGGCCGACGTGGGCCTGGTCGCGCGGGCCGCGCGGTCGGCGCCGGGCCACCTGTGGGCGGACCTGCGCGGTCAGCTGCGGGGCCCGACCCTGGGCCTGGACCGGTCGCGCTCCATCGCCCACCTCTGCCGGACCGGCGCCTGGTCGGAGCGGTTGACGGCTGCCCGCCAATGGGCCGAGGCATCCGGCGCAGAGGACCAGCCGATCGAGCCGGATCCGCCTCGGGCCTCTCGGGGACCGGTGGACCGCTTCTGGCGGCTGATCGAAGCGGCCCTCGCGGCCGCGGTCGCCGACCCGGCCGGCAATGTTGCCAGGTCCGAGGTCGAGCTGGAGCGGGTGCTCTTGGCGGAGGCGCCCTGGCGCATGCCGCAGGAGGACCGCGTCGAGGTCGGCTGGCCCTATCCCTTCGCCCCGAGCCGCTGGGTGTCGGAGGTGGCATTGCCGGCGGTGGCGGACCTGCTGGGCATCCAGGTGTCGTTGGTGAAGGGCCGGGACCCACCCAGGTAGGGCCGATGGCGCGCTCGGAGCGCCCGTCGGAGAGTCGCCCCACCCGCCCGCGCCCGCCTTCGTGGACCCCCCCGGCCCTTGCGCTGGGGGGGCTTTGTCATGTGCCGGGGCCCAACCCACTGCTCGGCGCCCGGGTGGTCGATCGGAGCGCCCGGGGTGGCCCGGGCGGGCCTGGCAGACCCGCCCAACCTGCCACCTTGTCCGGATGATCGGCCAGGGCGGCAGGTCGAGCTGCCGACCGGGCAGGCTGGGGCGACACCGAGGCAGGGCGCTACTGCCCAGGACCTGCCGGAGAACTGCTCCCACCCCCCAACCCCCCTCCCGTGACCGGGAGGGGGGCTCCGATCAAGGCGATGAAGCACGTTTCGAGCCACGCGGGGGCGGGATAGAAGCCGAGGGTGATCGACCTACGCTACCACCCTTCCACCGAGCCCTGGCTGCCCCGGGCGGCCGCCATGGACGAGCTGGCCGGCCTGCTGGCGGGCGATGTGCGGGTGCACGTCCACCGGCGGGCCGATGTGGACCGGGTGTGGCGGGACAGCCATGGCGGGCAGCCCCTGCCGGTGTCGCCTTGGGCCTTTCGGGCCTGGGCGCGGGGTCCAGTCGTGCGGGTCTTCGTGGATGAGACCGAGACCCCGGCCTCAACGGCCTGGTTGCTCCTGCACGAGCTCGCCCACGTCGCCCTGGGCGGGGCCCCCTACCTGGCGGCGGCCTATCGCCGGCGGCCGAAGCCTCCGGGCTACCTGGCCCACGACGACGTGCACGAGGCCTGGCCCGAGGAGCAGCTGGCCAACCATGTGGCGACGGAGCTGCTGCCGGTCCTGGGGCACCCCTCGGGCGATTACAGCCGCCGGTGGTGGCGGCGGCGGGTGCAGGGGCGGCGCGGTGGCCAGGTCTCGACCGGTCAATTCTCGGCCTGCTCGCCTTGATGTTCAGGGGAGACTTTGGATAGAGAGTCCCATGCTTCCAGCTCGCCGAAAGCACATCCACCAGCTCGCGGATGCCCTGCGAAAGGCCACGAAGGTCAAGACGCCGGTGGATGTACACGGCCTGGTCGAG
>JAGYJW010000066.1 GCA_018401435.1 Deltaproteobacteria bacterium
GCCGTCGGTGTCGTCTTCGTCGGCAGCGTCGTCGTTGAACTCCTCGTCGTCGTCTTCGCTCAGCTCTTCGGCGTGCGGCTGGATCCGCAGCTTGCGGGGCGGGGCATCGGCGGGGAGCGGTGCAGCACGACGCGTCGCTGATGTGTGGGGTGCGACGCGCAGCGGGCGCGGTGGCTGCCCTGACGGGCATTCGCAGCCCCATCCTGGCGGCCCGGGCGGTGATGGACTCCTCGGAGCACGTGCTGCTGGTGGGGCCCGACGCCACGGACTTCGCCGCCCGCTGCGGCTTGGAGCAGCGGCCTCCGGCCTGGTTTGTCACCGCCGGCCGGCAGCGGCAGCTCGACCGGGCCTTGGACCTGGAGCGGGTGGTGCGCGACCACGACCTCTACGAAGAAGAAGACGACGCGCCCATGGACAAGGGCACGGTGGGCGCGGTGGCCCTGGACCGCGACGGCCACCTCGCGGCGGCCACGTCGACGGGTGGCATGACGGCCAAGCTGCCAGGCCGCGTCGGCGACTCTGCACTCATCGGGGCGGGCACCTGGGCCCTGGACACCACCTGCGCGGTCTCGGCCACCGGACATGGCGAGGCCTTCATCCGGCACCACGTCGCGGGCCGGGTGTCGGATCTGGTGGAGCTGGCCGGTCTCGGCCTGGAGGCCGCCTGCGCGCGGGTGCTCGCCGAGCTGCCGCCCGAGAGCGGCGGGCTCATCGCGGTGGACGCCCGGGGCCAGCTCTGCCTGCCCATGAATTGCGGCGGCATGTACCGGGCCTGGATGCGCACAGACGGCGAGCGGGGCACCGCCATCTGGTAGCGGCAGCCCCGCTGCGGGGGCTTCAGACCGAGACGCCGACCTCGGCGAGGATGGCGCGTGCGTTTGCATCGTCGGCCACAAAGCAGCTCAACGGCAGCTTTTCAACCCAAGGCTTGTCCTCGCTATTGACCAGCACCGCGTTGCGACGGGTGAGCACATCGCAGCCGTCGTGGGTGATGACCAGCGTGTGTTCGAATTGGGCCGAGAGGCTGCGATCGGCCGTGATCGCGGTCCAGCCGTCGTCGAGGTGGGCAACCTCGGGGGTGCCGAGGTTGATCATGGGTTCGATGGTAAAGGTCATGCCCGGCTTGAGCCGCAGCCCCGTGCCGGGGCGGCCGTAGTGTTTGACGCTGGGGGGCCCATGGAAGATGCGCCCGATGCCGTGTCCCGTGTAGTCGCGCACCACCGAGCAGCCCTTGGATTCGGCATATTGCTGAATCGCCCAGCCAATATCGCCCAGGGTGGCGCCCGGGCGGGCGGCGGCCAAGGCCAACTCAAGGCTGACCCGGCAGACCTCCACGACGTGGCGGGCCATGGGCGAGGGGTCGCCCACATAGAAGGTCGCGCTGGTATCGCCGTACCAGCCGCCCTTCTTGGGGAAGATGGTGGTGACATCGACATTGATGATGTCGCCGTCGCGCAGCACCTGGGGGCCGGGGATGCCGTGGCAGATGACCTCGTTGACGCTGGTGCAGACGCTCTTGGGGTAGGAGCCGCGGTAGTTCAGCGGCGCGGGCCAGGCGTCCTGGGTCAGGGTGTGCTGGTGCACCAGGGTGTTGATGTCGTCGGTGGTCATGCCTGCCTGCAGCTTCTGGCCGACCAGCAAGAGGGTCTCGGCGGCGAGGTTGCAGGCCTGGCGGAGCTGCGCGATCTGCCGCGAGGTGTGGATGACAGCATTCGCCATGGCCGCTCCAGGGCTGAGGGGTTGGGACTCCCTGCTTAGCACCTCTGTCGCGAAGTGCCTCATGCCGGGTGTGCAGACGCCGCGGCAGGTTAGTGCTGCGGACTGACCCCAAAGGCCCCATGGCACCCAAAGCGCCCGTCCAGCTCGTCCCGGCTCAGCCGGTCATCCGCCCCTCCCGCGCCGAGGCCGAAGAGGCCGTGCGTGTGCTCCTGCGGTGGGCGGGAGACGACCCCAGCCGCGAAGGCCTGATGGGCACCCCCGAACGGGTGGCGCGCGCCTATGAAGAGTGGTTCGGCGGCTATGGCGAAGACCCCCTCGAGCTGCTGCAGCGCACCTTCGAAGAGACCGACGGCTACGATGAGCTGGTGCTGTTGCGGGACATCCGCTTCGAGTCCTTCTGCGAGCACCATATGGCCCCCATCTCGGGGGTGGCCCATGTCGCCTACCTGCCGCGCGAGCGCGTGGTCGGTATCAGCAAGCTGGCCCGGGTGGTCGAACTCTATGCCCGCCGCTTGCAGATCCAGGAGAAGATGACCGCCCAGGTGGCCAATACCATCCAGGAGGGTCTGAACCCGCGCGGCGTGGCCGTCGTCATCGAGGCCAGCCACGCCTGCATGACCAGCCGTGGCGTGAACAAGCCCGGCACCCGCATGGTCACCAGCCGCATGTTGGGGGCCTTGCAGGATGACCCCTCCCGCCGTCGGGAATTCCTCTCCTTGATCGGGCGGGCCTGAGCGGGGCTGAGCACCGGGGGGCCAGCGCGCTACATGGGCAGCGCAGCCTCGGAGAGCCCCCATGAGCAGCCCGATCCTCTACGACATCTGCCCGGCCAACCCCGGCGCCCACTGCTTCGATGTGCGGTTGACGGTGGCATCGCCCGACCCCGCCGGCCAGGTCTTCTGCCTGCCGGCCTGGATTCCCGGCAGCTACCTGATTCGCGAATTCGCCAGGAATATCGTAACGATCGAGGCGACAGGGCCCGATGGTCCCCTGCCCTTGCGCAAGCTCGACAAGGACCGCTGGCAGGCGCCGCCCTGCGCGGGGCCGCTGCAGCTTCGCTACACCGTCTACGCCTGGGATCTCAGCGTGCGCATGGCCCACCTGGACCCGAGCCACGGCTACTTCAACGGCACCAGCGTCTTTCTCAAGGTCGAGGGCCAGGACCAGGGCCCTCACCGCGTCCGGATCCATCGCGGGTTGGACCCGGCTTGCCAGGACTGGGGCGTGTTCTGCACGCTGAAGCAGGTAGAGGGGGAGCCCTTTGGGCCCGGCCTCTTCGAGGCCACCGATTACGACGATCTCATCGACCATCCGGTGGAGATGGGCACCCCCACCCTGGTCCGCTTCGAGGCCTGCGGTGTGCCCCACTTCGTGGCCATCACCGGGCGGCACGACGCCGACACCGACCGCCTGGCCCGCGACCTGACCGCCATCTGCGAGCAGCACATCCGCTTCTTTGGCGAGCCCGCCCCCATGGACCGCTACCTCTTCCAGGTGATGGCGGTGGGGGATGGCTATGGCGGCCTGGAGCACCGCTCGTCCACCAGCCTGATCTGCAAGCGCGACGATCTGCCCCAGAAGGGCGAAGACAAGCTCAGCGACGGCTACCGGGGCTTTCTGGGCCTGTGCAGCCACGAGTATTTCCACACCTGGAATGTCAAGCGCATCAAGCCGGCGGTCTTCCTGCCTTATGACCTCAACCGGGAGGGCCACACCACGCTGCTGTGGGCCTTTGAAGGCATCACCTCCTACTACGACGACCTGGGCCTGCTGGCCTCGGGTCGCATCGACCGGGCCGCCTGGCTGGAGCTGGCGGGGCAGAGCCTGACCCGGGTGATGCGGGGCTCGGGCCGGCTGAAGCAGAGCGTGGCCGACAGCAGCTTCGACGCCTGGACCAAGTTCTACCGGCAGGACGAGAACGCCGTCAACGCCATCGTCTCCTACTATACCAAGGGCGCGATGGTGGCCCTGGCCCTGGACCTCACCCTGCGCCGGGGCACCGAAGGCCGGGTGAGCCTGGACGACGTGATGCGCGCCTTGTGGGTGCGCCATGGCCAGCCCGCGGTGGGGGTGCCCGAGGATGGCATCGAGGCCCTGTGCGCGGAGCTGTCGGGCCTGGATCTGCGGGCCTTCTTCGATCAGGCGGTGCGGGGCACCGAGGACCTGCCCCTGGATGCGCTGCTGGCGGACTTCGGCATCCGCTTCGTGCTGCGTCCCTCTGAAGGCGCCGACGACAAGGGCGGCAAGGCCAGCAAGACCCCCGTGGACGCGCTGCGCCACCAGGGCTGGTTGGGGGCGGACCTGCGGGCGGGCAGCGGTGGCGTCCTGGTGCGGCAGGTGCACGATGGCAGCCCGGCCCAGGCAGCAGGCTTGAGCGCGGGCGACCTGATCATCGCCGTGGATGGCATCAAGGCGGGCGCGGACCTCGCCAAGGTCCTGGCCCGCCGCAAGGCCGGCACGCTGGTGGAGATCTGCGCCTTCCGCCGGGATGAGCTGCGCTGCTACAGCCTCACCCTGGCAGAGGCCCCCGCCGACACCGTCGTGCTGGAGCTGGATCCCGACGCGACCCCCGAAGCGATCGCCCGGCTGGTCGCCTGGCTGGGGCCCCAGCCGACGGCTTGATTCAGCGGATGGCGCCGGCCCGGGACAGGGCCTCGATCTGGCGACGCAAGCGCCGGTGCAAGGTCAGCGCCGCGTTGATGGCGCGGTCCAGGGTTGCGGCGTCGGCCTGCCCGGGAATGGGCACGTGCACCCCATTCGTGCCGATCGCGGCATTGGTGAAGGCGGGCACCACATTCAGGATGCTCTGGGCGACCGGGGGCTCGAGCAGCAAGGAGCGGAAGAGGGGGGGCTGGTTGCCTTCCACCCGGACCGCGGCCAGGGGCGGGTAGTCCAGGGCGATCTCAGGGGCCTCCCCCCGGCGGGCGCTGCGTTCGGTGATGCGGAAGCCGATGGGCAGGCCGACATTCCAACCCACCTCGACATCGGTGACCCGGCTGGGGCCCTGCCCGCGCAAGGCCACGCGCACATCGGTGCCGTCGGGGGCCCCTTGCAGCATGGGCGGCTGGCCGCCGGTGCCCGGGAAGAGCTCCAGGCCCCAGCGCTCTGCGGTGAGGCGCCACTCCAGGTTGGCGGCGGCCTCGATGCGCTCGGCCAGGGCCGCCGCGAAGTCCACCAGCTCTTCCAGGCCCTCCCTCAGGCGGTTCTCGTCGCCGGTGTGGGTGATCATCAGCTCGAATTCGGTGAGCAGGGCGCCATGTCCGCTGCGCACCAGCTCGTGCAGGAGCGCCCGCACGTCATCGCGGCTGACGAAGGTGCGGACCACCGTGGGGACGGTGCCACCAATCCACAAGCTGTCGTCCAAGAAGCTGTCGCCCGTGCGGATGTCGTCGTGATCGGCCAAGCGCGCGCTGGCCGCCGGGTCGTTGCGGACGCGAAAGCCTTCGGGCAGGCCTCCCAGCAGGTGCACCACAACCTTGAGCCGGCTGGTGGACTCGCGGCTATTGTGCGGGATCAGCCGCTTCAGGTGCTGGCTGAGGTCATTGGACGCATATTCGACCGTCACCGCCCGCCCGAGGCGGCTGCCGCGAATCGAGTAGGTGCGCCGGATGTCGTCGTACCAGGCGGTGAAGCCGAAGCCCAGGCGGCCTGCGAGGTCCCGCCAGGGCGAGGCGAGGTGTTCCAGGCCGCTGGCGATGGCTTCGTTGGCGTCGGGGCGGGTGCTCACCACGACGAGGGCGATCAACAAGGCGACGGCGAGGGCGAGCAGGACGAGCAGCACCGGGATGCCTCCGGAGGCAGGGCCCCCAGTGTAGCCTCTGCTGGGTGTCGGATGGGCCCGCCTGGGGTCGAGTCCGGGCGAAAACCAGCCTCAACCGCCGCCAACGGCCTGGATGACCTCGATCCGGTCGTCGGGTTGCAGGGGGTGCGTCGGATGCCGGCTGCGGGGCACCACCTGCCGGTTGACCGCCACGGCGACGCCGTCTCGGCGAAGGCCCAGGCCCTCCAGCAGATCGGCCACGGTGCTGCCTGCGGGCAAGGTGCGCTCCTCGCCGTTGACCTGCACCCTGACGCGGTTGTCGGCCGATTCTGCAGAGAGGACCGGCGCAGGGGATGGGGGAACCGCCGTCATCGGGCTGGCCGCCGGGTGGCGTCCTCGTCGAAGAGATTGGGGTTGCGCGACGCCAGGATGGCCTGCTCGCGCGTGATCTCCCGGCGTCGGGCCAGGTCCTTGAGGGCCTGCTCCATGGTCTGCATGCCATCCCCCCGACCGCCCTGCATGATGCTGACGATCTGGTGGAGCTTATTCTCGCGAATGAGGTTCCGGACGGCATTGTTGACGATCATGATCTCGTGGGCTGCCACCCGGCCGCCCCCCTGGGCCCGCTTGAGCAGCTGCTGGGTGACCACGGCCTGCAAGGAGGTGGACAGCATGGTGCGCACCTGGGCCTGCTGTTCGTGGGGGTAGGCGTCCACTACGCGGTCGATGGTCTCGGGGGCCGAGTTGGTGTGCAGGGTGCCAAAGACCAGGTGGCCGGTCTCTGCGGCGGTGAGGGCCAGGGACACCGTCTCGAGGTCGCGCAGCTCGCCGACCAGGATGACGTCGGGGTCCTCGCGTAGGGCCGACCGCAGGGCCGCCGCAAAGGACAAGGTGTGGGCGCCGATCTCCCGCTGGTTGATCACGCACTTGTCGGGCGTGTGCACGAATTCGATGGGGTCTTCCACCGTCAGGATGTGCTCGCAGCGCGTCTTGTTGATGTGGTCGATCATGGCGGCCAGGGTGGTGCTCTTGCCCGAACCGGTGGGTCCGGTGAGCAGCACCAGGCCCTTCTTGAGGCTGGCGATCTCCTGGAAGCTGCGCGGCGCCTTGATGTCTTCGAGGTTGAGCACCTTGGAGGGGATCTGGCGGAGCACCAGGCCCACGCCCCGCGCCTGGGTGAAGACATTGACGCGGAAACGCGCCAAGCCCTTGAGCCCGATGGAGAAGTCGATCTCCATATTCTGCTCGAAGAAGGCCCGTTGTTTGGCGTTCATCACCGAGTAGGCCAGGCGCTTGGCGTCGTCGGGACTCAGCATCTCGAGGTCGAGGCGGCGGATCTCACCGTCGATGCGCACTGCGGGGACTTCACCGGCGGACAGGTGGATGTCCGACGCGCGGTGCTCGACGGCAAAGGTGAGCAGCTCGTGGATCTGGACCTTCATCGGGACCCTCCCAGGGGGCCAGCAGACTACCCCGCGCGGGGCTGCCCATGGGCGCCGGCTCAGCGCTTGTTGTCGTCCCACAAGGAGTCGATGCGCTTCCAATCGTCGTCGGCCGCGCCGGTGCGGTTGCTGCGCCCCAGGGTGAGCTGGCGTTCCAGCTGCAGGATGCGCTCGCTATAACGGCGTTCCAGGTCGGCCTGCCGTTGCAGCTGCTGGCCGAGGTCCTCGCTGCGCTGGCGGTGGGCCTGCAGCTCCTCCTTGAGCCGGTCGCGGTCCTCCTTGATGCGGGCCAGGGCTGCGTGGCTGGAGCTGAGCTGTGCGTTCACATCGGTGAGCTGGGCGCGCAGGCTCTCGAAGCGGGCGCCCTGGTCGGCGGCCCGGTCCTGGGCAGCGCGGGCGGCCTCGGCGAGCTCGCGGCCGCGCTCTTCGAGGGCCTGGCGGGCCAACTGTTCGGCTTCGACCTGGGCCCTCAGGGTGACGACATCCGCGCGCGCGGCGGCGAGGTTGCCTTCGATTGCGGCGAGGCGCTGGGCGCTGCGCTGCTGGGCGTCCACGGCCTGGCGGTGCTTGTCGGCGAGGTCGCTGAGTTCGGCCTGGGCCGCGGCCAGGGCGTCGCGGTCGCCCTCGTGGGCCGCGTGCACTTCGGCCTGCTCGGCCTCCAGCGCCACCAGCCGCGCCCGCAGCTCCTCGGAGCGGGCGGCCTCGACCTGGGCCCAGCCCTCCACCTCGGCGAGCTGCTTGCGCAGCGCCACAGCGGCGGCCTCTGCGCCCCGGTTGCGGGCGCGGCCATCGGCCAGGGCTTGGGCGAGGTCGGCCAGGGCCGCCGGATCATCGGTGGCGGCGTCTTCGAGGCCCAGGGGATCGGAGGGACTGGGACTTTGGGCCAGGCGCTGGTGGAGGTGCAGGCGGAGCAGCCCCGCCTCTGGGGCGCCGCTGCCTTCGAGCTGGGCCAGCTCCTCCATCACTTGGGCGAGCCGTTGTTCCCGGGCGCTGTCGCGGGCGCGCAAGGACGCCACCTGCTCGTGCAGGCGCTGCTGGGCCGCCTGGGCCTGCTCCAGCTGCGCCCGCAGGCCATCGGACTGGGCTTGCAGCAGCTCGACGGCCTGGGCCTGGGCCTCCAGCCGGTCGCTCCAGTCCTCATCGTCGCTGTCCGCCGCATCCACCGCGGTGGGCACCGCGTCGAGCTGGGCGATGAGCAGCCGATTCTCGTCCCGGAGCTGTCGGTTGGCGGCTTGGGCTGCGACCAGGGCCTCGTCCTGGGCATCCCGGGCCGCGATCAGGGCCTCGTCCAGGGCCGCCTGCAGGGCCGCTGCCTGCATCTGCGCCTGGTCCCGCCCGGTCTGTAAAACGCACAGCTCCAGTGACGCCAAAAGTGGGCTCCGAGCTTGCCTGACAGGCCTCGGTGGCGGGGCAGTCGAGTCTCTGGTCGCGCTCCTCCGCCCGCGGCTGCTCACGGAGCAGTCCGGCGCAGGCTGTTGCGGGCCCGTCCACTGGCGATGATTGCGGCGACGGTCGGGATATTCTGGGCTGAGAAAGGGTATACCAGGCGACCGGCCAGCAGGTCCGTCGTGCGGGTTCACGGGGATAGCAGCCGCAGAGGTGGCCGCATGGGCCGCGGAAGGGGGCCGGGGGCTGTCGGCGCGGGGGGCCACCCGGCCTCGGGATCGGAAGAGGTTGCCGCCCAGGAGCCAACCAAAGCCAAGCCCCAAGATGGCGAGGATCAACAGGGTGCTGATGGTTGGCACGGGGACTCCCTCTTTCGGCAGCACAGCCTATCCCGGTTCTTTCCACAGGGCCGAAGGGCGGCGACGCGGTTCACGCGAGGGCTATGATGGCGCGGTGCTCGCCCTGCTCCTCTGGGTGCCCGTCGCTGCAGCCGGGCCCTTCGTCCTCGAGATCGGTCCCCCCGTGGACGTCGATCTGCCGGGGCGTCATGCCCGCCCCTTTGTGGACGCCACGGGGGCCTGGCGCCTGGCCTTTGGCCGCAGCGGGTCCTTTCACGCCGTGCCCTTGGATGTCGAGACCCTGCGGGTGGACCTGGAGGCCCAACAGACGCTGGTGCCGCTGGGGATCGGCATCGACCACGGCTTTGTGTCCTGCCCGGATGGGGGCTGGCTTCATGTCGCCTCCAGCCATGGCGCGCACCTCGACGATGGGGCGACCGCGACGCTGCTGGACGCCGATCTCCGCATCCTGGCCCAGCGCGCGCTGCTGCGAGACAGCCCGCACCTGGCCACCAACGACATGGCCCTGGTCTGCGGGGCGGGCCTGCGGGGCGCTGCATTTGCCGAGCGCGGGGTCGAAGGCGGCGACGAGGTGACCGGCGACTGGTTCTTTGCCCTCGACGACGCCTTCTTTGACGGTGGGGCCGCCATTCCCGTAGATGTCAGCCCCTCGACCCGGGTGACGGGCAATTCTATGCGCTGGCTGGAGGACGACCGCCAGCTGCACATTTTCGGCATGGAGCGCGACATCGGGCTGCGGGTCGCGATCTTCGACGAGAATCTGGCCCTGCGGTCCTTGGAGGATCGGCCCGCCCCGCCCGCGCCCCGGGTGGGCTGGTGGGCCAGCGGCATCGCGCCGGTTGGGGGCGGGGCCCTGCTGGTGCACATGGCCGCCGATCCGGTCGTGCCCTGGAATCTGGACACTGGCGACGTGGCCCTGGTGGTGCTGGGGCCGGATCTCACCGTCTTGGAGCAGCACGCCCTCACGGCGCTGCCACCGCCCAACGGGGCGATGCGGCCCGGCATCGCGGTGGATGGCGACACGGTCGTGGTCAGCTTCGATGTGGGTGGCGCCATCCAGCTTCAGCGCCTGCGCATCGACCGGGCGGCCTTCTTGGCCCTGGACGCCGAAGCCGGAGGCGGCGGCGCGGGGTGAAGAGACGGGCGGCGGCGGCGCAGAGGACGGCGGAGACTCGGCGGCCCTTCCAAGGGGAGCTGCACCGCTGGGCTGCGGCTGCGATGCGGGCCGCTGGCGCCACACGCCGTGGTTGGCGGTGGTCCTGCTGCCCCTGATCGTCGCCCGACGGGGCAGGCCTGCCCGGCGCCGCTGAGGGGGGCGCTGTCGGCGGGCCGCTGGAGATGATCCAAAAGAGAAGCGCCCGACCTTTGCAGGTCGGGCGCGAGTGCCGGGATGGCGGCTCCCCTTCAGAGAGTTTTGCGCGACACCTTGCGAGTCCTTCCATGGCTGGCGGATCTTCGGACGAGTGGTGGAAGCGGAGCTAGCAATCCTTCTGCACCACCAGGGCCGGTCGGGTTGCGGATCGCTGGCCTTCTCCTCGCCTGACCCTGGTCTTCTCCGCGGCGGCCAATGGCCGGCTGGCGTCGGGTCTTCGAGGCACTTCCTGACTGGGTTCCCAGCCGACGCCAAAGCGCCTGCTGCTCCTCCTTCCTGACCTTCGCTGCTCCTTCGAGGACGGCGCGTTGGGGGCCATCCGACGTCGGGCGAGGGTGCGCGGCTCGCAGCCTGCGACGCGGTCCGGGGGTCTTCGACGAATCGACGACCTCGGTGCCACGCCACGGGGGGCGGCGAGCTGACTCTCTTGGGGTTTGCCAATGTGCTGTGCTGCCTGCGCGGTGCAGCCAGCGAAGTCCCCCTCCATCGACATGGACGCTGGACGGGTTGCCTGACTTTGGCGTTTCAAGGCGGGTTCCACCTTCTCAGGCGGGCCTTGAAGCGTCTCTACCAGCGGACTCTCTCGGGCCACCTCCGGTCGCGTCTCCGCGTCCGGCTGTGGGGCTCCCGGTGGAATCCGGTGGGGGCCGGCCAGGGCCACCCACACACGCCGCTCTTGTCGTTCCTCCCGACTTCAGCGGCTCGATCCGTCCATCGCCTTGCGGGCTTGTTGCATCCCGCAGCCGATCATGGGGTTCACGTGGTTTCAGCGCGCCGACGGTCCTCTGGTTGTCTGTCGGGGGGATCAACCCCGCCACACGACCAGCCCCCGCCGGCTCTCCTCCCCCACGTGCCTCCTACCCTTCGAAGCTTTCCCCCTGCACGCAGCCATCCGCTTGCGCCCGGCGATCCGAAGATCCCCGTGCGCCGCGTTGTCGGCCGTCCTCACCGATGTCGGGAATCGCCTTCCGGCTCTCGCCGTCTGCCAATCTCCGCCACCGTTCACGGGCGGCTTGCCCTCTCGCCGTTGGTCCCGAAGCGTCCCGGCTGTCCAGTCACACACCCCCGTGAAGGGGTGCAGCCAGCCCATCGATCCGTTTCCGCGACCCCTCGGGCTTTGCGCTGCGAGCAGATCCGTTGCGTCCCCAGGATGTTGCCACCTGGCTTTTCGCCCGTTGCTCCCATGGGCTTTTCACCTGTCGCCCCGAGGGGTTCAGGTGTTGTTCTCACGTCAAAGACCGTTTCGAAGCAACGCTTGAAGCGCGTCTTCCGGTGGTGACAATCATCCGGCGCCCGCATCCAGTCTATGCAGGACCCGTGCCAACCCAGGGCCTCCCATGGGCCTTCTGGGCGAGGTGGTTGGGAAGTGGTCTTCCCATTGGGCCCCCGCAATTGGGCCAGCCTGGGCAATGATGTGCCCCATCTCTACCAGGATATGCGTCATAGGCGCGCTTTCAACGATCGGATCGGGCGGCCGGCTTGGGCAGTCGATTTCCCAAGGGGGCCGGCCTGACCCTGGACAGCTCTTTCGGTGCTCGACCCTCCCCACAAGCGCGCCGTGCCTTAGAGGACAGAACACAGACCGGAGAACCGCCATGATGGGACAACCGACCCTCCCGCAGTCCAACCCCGAAGTCGAGCCCCTCATCGACGAGCTGCGCTTCTGGCAGGCGCAGCAGCGCCGGCTGGAATCCGCCCTGGACGAGGCCCGCACCTTGCTGGCCGGTCACGATGCCGCCCTCAGCCGGCACGAGCTGCTGGTGTGCCGGACCGACAGCCCCGAGCGGGCCGCCCAGGCGCGCGTCATCCACGCCCGGCTGGCCGCCGCCCACGCCGAGCTTCAGCAGAAGGTCACGGCCCTGCTCAAAGAGGCCTGCGCCCCCGTCAGCTGAGTGGGGGGCGGGCGGGCCGCGTCTCGATCGAAGCCGGAGCACTCCGTTGACCACCAACCCCAGCGGTCTCTTCGGCCGGACACGGCCCGCAGCCCTCAGCTTTACGGCCCCAAGGCGGCCCTGTGGTGGCCAGCGTCCGATCGCGTGATCCAGGTCAGCAGGTGGACCAAGACTCGCCCCTGATGGTCGTCAACCCCGGGAAGCCCCCATGGCCGCGCTTGCCGATCCCCGCTGCCGCTGTGCTTCGGGACGCAAATTCAAGCGGTGCTGCGGGCCCCTGCTCGCAGGCGCGCCGGCCCCCGATCCGCTGGCGCTGATGCGCTCCCGCTACAGCGCCTTCGCCTTGGGCGAGGTCGGGCACCTCGTGGCCACCGTGCTGCCTGGAAGCCCGGCCTGGTCCGCGGACCCCGCCTGGCGGGAGCAGCTGGCAGAGACCTGCGCCCGCACCCGCTTTACGGGCCTGCGCATCGTCGCTGCACCCCCGCCGGTCGGTGACGAAGGCCAGGTGCACTTTGTGGCCGACTTCGCCGCAGAAGAAGGCCGGGGGCGGCTGGAGGAGCGCAGCCGCTTTCGCAAGGTGGACGGGCGCTGGTTCTATGTGGATGGAGACAGGGCGCCGGAAGACCGGTAGGATGTCCCTCCATCCTGGAGGTCCCATGAAGCCACGGTCCCTGCTTCATCTCGCCGTCCTGCTGGGCACCGTGGCCTGCGCCCAGAAGGCTGACACCGATGCCGATGCCGATGCCGAGGCGGGTGGCCTTGACCCCCTCGGCGACGAAGATGGCGATGGCTACAGCAATGGCGAAGAGGCTGACGCCAATAGCGACCCCCTCGACGCCAGCGACGTCCCCTATATCGGCGGCTGGCGCAAGGGGGACTGTCGCGACGACGTGGCGCCCACGGGCGATGGCGTCGGGCAGGTGGCCGGCGACTTCGCGCTGCTGGACCAATTCGGTGAGACGGTGCACCTGCACGACTTCTGCGACCGCACGGTCATGCTGGAGTTCTCCGGCTTCACCTGAAGCTCCTGCGTCGGCAACGCTCCAGGTCTGGAGCGCCTCATCTTCGACTACGGCGACGACGGCTTCTTCCCCATCATGGTGATGTATGACGGGGACCCCAGCCGCAGCCTGCAGATGGCCCAGGACTATGGGTTGAGCTTCCCCATTCTCACCGATACCAGCCTGTCGGTCTTCTCGCGCTTCGACCCCTCGGGCGACACGCCGAGCAGCACCTTCATCGCGGAGGGCATGGTGGTGCACTCCGTCGATGTCGCCTGGTATCCGGCCCTGATCGAGGAGATCCTCTACGGCGAGGGCCAATAGGCGGCCGGGTGGGCCCCGTCCCTGCGTGGGGGTGGGCGCTCAGCGGTTGATGCCGATGGCGTCCCGCACCCGGCTGAGCACAGGCCGGGCCAGCGCCCGGGCCCGGGTGGCGCCTTCTTGCAGCTGGGCCTCGATGCGGGCCGGGTCTGCCATCAAGGCCTCGTAGCGCTCCCGGGGCCCGCCCACGATGGCCTCCATCACGGCAAAAAGCTCCATCTTGGCCTCTCCCCAGGAGATGCCGGCGGCGTAGCGTGCCTGCAAGGCCGCGACCTGGTCGGGGCGGGCGATGGCCTTGTAGATCTGGAAGACCGCGGAGCTATCGGGATCCTTGGGGGCCTCGGGCGGGGTGGAGTCGGTGACGATGCGGCCGATGGTCTTCTTGAGCTTCTTGCTGGAGCCGAAGAGAGGCAGCGTATTGCCATAGCTCTTGCTCATCTTGCGGCCGTCGATTCCGGGCACCACCGCGGTGTTGTCCCGCACCAAGGCCGAGGGCAGCCGCAGCACCTCTCCGCCATAGGTGCTGTTGATGCGCTGGGCGATGTCCCGCGCGATCTCGACGTGCTGCACCTGGTCTCGGCCGACGGGCACCAGGTCGGTGTCAAAGAGCAGGATGTCGGCCGCCATGAGCAACGGGTAGGTGTAGAGGCCCATGCCGATGCCGGCGTCGGTGTCTTCGACCCCCTTGTCGAGGTTGTCGGCCACCTGCGCCTTGTAGGCGTGGGCCTTGTTCATCCAGCCCTTGGGGCAGAAGCAGGACAGCACCCAGGCCAGCTCGAAGATCTCGGGCACATCGGACTGCCGGTAGAAGACCGTGCGGCTGGGGTCCAGGCCGAAGGCCAGCCAGGTGGCGGCGACCTCGAGGGTCATGGACTGCAGCAGGGCCCGGTCGTGGGTGCCCGTGAGGGCGTGGTAGTCGGCGATGAAGAAGAGCGAGCGGCTGCCGGGCGCCTCGGCCAGCTCCAGGGCGGGCCGGATGGCACCCAGCAGGTTGCCGATGTGGGGGTTGCCCGTGGGCTTCACGCCGGTGAGCACGATGGGGGGACGGGTCGCGGCCGACATGGGGGCTCCAACAAGACGGGGCGCCGACGCCTAACGCGGTGATCCCGCGCGGCCGCCCGGGTGCTCAGGGCCGGGCCATCCAGCGGGCGCGGAGGGCCTCGACCCGCCGCCGATTCGCGCCCAGGTCGGAGTGACCCACCCGGCTGGCCGACCGCAGGTGCACCACCCCAGCCTCGGCATCCAAGAGCAGCTCCAGGTCGTCGTCAAAACGCAGCAGCGCGGTGGTGCACCGGGCGTGCAGATAGCCGGGTGATTCGTTCAGGATGATGGTGTCATCAATGTTTTCGATGAGGGCGCGCAGGGCTGCCCACTCAGCCTCGGGCGGACCGCGCAAGGGCAAGGGGTCGATGCGCTGCTCCCCCTGCGGCGCCCCCTGGCTGAGCACGCAATTGGGGCTGTCCGGGCAGGGGCGCAGCTGGCCCTCCACAAGCCCCAGGACGGGGTCTTCGCCCCCCCCGCAGGCCAGGGCCAGAAGCAGCAGGCCGGGGGCCCGGCGGCTCAACCCCGCTCCATTCCGCTGCGCACCCCGCTGGCATACCAGGGGCCCTCGCGGGGGAATTCGTGGAAGCTCTCCCGCACCCTCTCGGCGGTGGGGCGATCGTCGTTGAAGTAGGTCAGCACGGCGTCGGCGATGCGGTCGGCCACATAGAGGGCGCGCCCGGGGTCGGGCACATCGGGGTGGCCCGCCTCGTCGAAACGCCAGATGAGGTCCTTGCGCACCTCCACCCCCAACGACATCGCGCGCTCGGGGTCGTAGCGGTAGTCCCGCACCATGGCGTCGCTGTCCTGGTGCACGAAGCGCTCCAGCTGCCGGTAGGCGCGCTCGGCGTCGCGGAATTCCTGTTGCAGCGAGGAGGACGGCTGCCGGAACATGTGCAGGTAGCTGCGCAAGGCGCCGGCCTCGGCCGACCGCAGGTTGGTGTCCTTGAGCGTGCGCCAGACCAGCTCGAAGCTGGGGTTTCCGGCGGATTCGGGGTTGGCGGCCTCAAAGCGGCGCTGCAGCCAATCAAAGAAGCTCCAGACCTGGTGCCGGACCTCGGGGCTGCCTTCGGGCAGCAGGTAGGGGTAGTTGTGGGCCACCGGGACGCCGGACTTCTCCAGGGTGATGGAGATGCGGTCCCGCAGGATCCGGTCCACGGTGAATTCGCTCAGGACATCGGGGTAGAGCGGATCAAAGACGCCATAGGGCAGCTCGTGGTTCTCTTGCATGCCCAGGGCGCGGCTGATCAGGCTGACCTGGGGCCGCTCGGTGCCATTGGCGTTGTAGCGGTCATAGCTGTGCACTGCGAGCTTGAGCAGCTTGCCGCGGATGGCCTGGTCCATGCCCGCCGAGATGGCGTCGTAGTGCTCCTCCAGCAGGGCGCGCTTCTGGTCGAAGTCCAGCAGGCTGCTGAAGGGGTGGTTGATGGCGAAGCGCCGCAGGTGGGAGGCCCCGGGGCGGGTCGTGCCCGGGAAGCGACCGAAGTCCAGCAAGCAGCGGGCGGTGGTGACCTTGTGGTAGCCGGCGAGACCCAGGCGCTCTGCCAGGCGGGCCGCAACCAGGCCCGCGCCCCAGTCACGTTCGACGACATAGGGCGTGTAGAAGCTGTTCTCGGTGAGGTAGCGCCCGCGGGAATCCCGCATGAACTGCTCGGGAAGCACCGCTCCGTCGTGGATGACGTCCACCATCACGCGGTCGTTGAGGGGACCTGGCTCCGCCCCCGCTGCCCCCACCGGCACAAAGATGAAGGGGGGCTGTGCTTCGGTGCTGTAGGCGATCGACCCGTCGGGATCGGACATGGACGCTCCAGGGAGGCGCGGCTGGCTTAGCACCGCCACAGCAGGAGCGGGCTCAGAAGCCGGTGCCGTGGGCCGCGACGAACTCGCGCTCCTCTTCGGTGCTCTCGCGGCCGAGTGGAGCATTTCGGTGGGGATAACGGCCAAAGCGGTCCACCACGGCCTTGTGGCTGAGGGCATAGCGCAGCAGGCTCTCCGTCTCTGCGCGCAGGGCCGCCGGCGCCGTGGCGTGAAGCTCGCTGAAGCAGCGCAGGCTGAGCTGCTGGAGGAGGGGGTCCTCGGCGTGTTCGAAGGGCAGGTAGAAGAAGGCGCGCTGCACCACGCCGGCCTGGAGGTCCAGGCCCAGGCCGCGGGCGATCAGGGCCACCCGCTGGGCCAGGGGATCGGCATGCCAGGACGCGCCCTCGCCTCGGTGGATGTTGCGGCTGAATTGGTCCAGGAGGATCAGCAGGGCCAGGGCGCCCTGCACGCTGCCGCCCCAGCGGTCGGTCAGCGCGCCGCGCCGCGCCTGCTCCACCGCCGCGCCAAAACGCGCGCGAATTTCATCGTCCACCGCGGCGCCGCCCATGAACCAGCGCTTCATCTGGAAGGGCACGGTGGCGGCAGGATCCGCGCTGCCAAACCACCAGATGAGAATGTCGGAGATCTGCTCAGGGTCGGTCTTTTCCATGGGGCCTCCCGGCTGGACCCAGGGCCTATCGCGGGGGTGCCGGGGCTCCAACCCGCCCCTCCCGTTCCCCGGCCGCTTCCACGGCCGCCGGCATGTTCCCCAACCCTCGAAGCACGCTCAAGCATTGCTCTTGCCACGGCAAGAGCGGTCGGCTACTCTGGGCCCCCCCACCGGCATGTCTCTCCCCATGCCTCTGCCCGGCTTCACCGGGTCCTCGTGGAACGGTCCCCCCGTCCCGCGCCCTCCCCCCCCTCCCTCCGACCGAGAGCTTCCCACCATGGCTCGCATCTTCGCGATCTCCAACCAGAAGGGTGGGGTCGGCAAGACCACCACCGCCATCAACCTCGCCAGCGCCTTGGCCCTTGAAGAGAAGACGGTCCTGCTCGTGGACCTCGACCCCCAGGGCAACGCATCGAGCGGCCTCGGCCACCCCAAGTCCGACGTCAGCATGGGCATCGCCGACGTCCTGCTGGGCTTCCGCGACCTGCCGGCGGTCCTGCTGTCCACCGATGTGGACGGCCTGCACCTCGCGCCGGCCACCCGCGAGCTCGTGGGCCTCGAAGTCGAGCTGATCGAGGCTGAGAACCGCGAGTTCCGGCTGCGCAGCATCTTGCGCGACCACGCGGCCGACTATGACTACGTCATCCTGGACTGCCCGCCCTCGCTGGGCATGCTGACGGTCAACGCCCTGGCGGCGGCCGACGGGGTGATCATCCCGATGCAGGCCGAATACTTCGCCATGGAGGGCCTCAGCGAGCTGCTTCGCGCGGTCAACCAGATCCGCCGCGGCGGCCTGAACCGCGAGCTGGAGCGCTTCGGCATCGTGCTCACCATGGTGGACCGCCGCACCCGCCTGGGCCGCGACGTCTGCGATCAGGCCCGCGCGGTCTTCGGTCAGGAGGTCTTCGACACCGAGGTGCCCCGCAATGTGCGCCTGGGTGAGGCCCCCAGCTTCGGCAAGCCCATTCACGCCTACGACCCGCTCAGCCGCGGCGCCATCGCCTACACCTCGCTGGCCCAGGAGGTGCTGCGGCGCGTCTCGGGCGAGTCGGTCGAGGACAAGGACACGGCGAGCACCCGCCAGCCCCTTCGGGTGCTCGCCGGGGGTGCCAAGTGAGCCGCCTGGGACGCGGGCTCGCCGCCATCATCCCGGTGGACGTGATGGAGGCCGGGCGCAGCCCGAACCGCAGCGTGGACCGCGACTTCCTGCGCCGCATCCCCCTCGACCGCATCCGGCCCAATCCCGAGCAGCCGCGCCTGACCTTCAACGGGCCGGCCCTCGAGCAGCTGGCCGAGAGCATTCGCGCCCACGGCGTGATCACGCCCATCCTGGTGCGCCGCGACGATCACGGCGAGGGCTATATTCTCATCGCGGGCGAGCGCCGCCTGCGGGCCTCTGGCCTGGCCGGCATGGAGGAGGTGCCCTGCTGGGTCCGCGACTCCATGGACGCCCAGGACCAGCTGCTCCTGGCCCTGGTCGAGAACCTCCAGCGCGAGGATCTCGACGCCATCGAGACGGCCGAATCCTACCGCCGGCTGGTGGAAGACTTCGGCATGACCCAAGCCAAGGTGGCCGAGCGGGTGGGCAAGGATCGGGCGACGGTGGCCAACGCCATCCGCCTGCTGCGCCTGCCCTCCTTCGCCATCGAAGAGCTGCGCGCCGGCACCATCAGCGCCGGCCATGGCAAGGCCCTGCTGGCCCTGGCCGACGACAACCAGCTTCGCAGCGCCCTGAACAAGGTGCTGACCGAGGGTCTCAGCGTGCGGGCCACCGAACGCCTGGTCGCCCGCATCGCCCGCCCGGACAGCCCCGTGCGCAAGGCCGGGCCCACCGTACAGGTCGAGAAGCTGGGCGAGGGGCTCACCCGCGCCCTGGGCACCCGGGTGCGCGTCGAATCGCGCGCCCGCAGCTCCAAGGGCCGGATCGTCATCGATTTTGGCTCCAAGGAGGAGCTCAGCCGCCTGGTCGGGCTGCTGGGCGCCCGCACCTGAGCGTCTCGCCGGCCGTGGCGGGGTGATATGCGCCCCACCATGGCGACCCGCACCCCCGATGACCGCGACCTGCCGCTGAATGCCGTGATGGGCCCCGGTGCCCACTACGAGGGGGATCTGGCCTTTGAAGGCCGGGTCCGCATCGATGGCCACTTCAGCGGTCGGGTCTATACCGAAGACGTCCTGGAGCTGGGGCCCGAAGGCACCATCGAAGGCGAGGCCGACGTGGCCCGCGCCATCGTATCGGGGCGGGTGGTGGGCAGTCTGCGCGTGCGGGAGCACCTGCGGCTGGAGTCCACGGCCCGGGTCGAGGGTCGGCTGGACGCCGGGGCCGTCGAGATGGTGCCCGGTGCCCAGATTCGCGGCGAAGTGCGCATTCTCGGCAAGGAGCTGCCATGACCCGCCGCCCACGCCTGGTGGTGATGGCCGGGGGTACGGCCAGCGGCAAGACCACGCTGGCCCAGGCCCTCGCCGAGCGCATGGACCTGCTGCTGCTCAACCACGATCGTTATTACCGGGACATCCCCGATCCGGCCTCGGCCGACTTCGATCATCCGGACTCCTTGGAGACCGACCTGCTGGTGCAGCATGTCGATGAGCTGCTGGCCGGCCGGCCCGCCCAGCTCCCGGTCTATGAGTTCCGACACCACCGCCGGGCGGCACAGACCGAGCACGCCGAGCCCCGGCCGATCATCCTGGTGGAGGGCATCCTCACCCTGCACCACCCGGGGCTGGCCGATCGCGCCGACCTGTCGGTCTTTGTGCACGCCGAGCCCGATGTGCGCCTGGCGCGCCGGGTGCTGCGGGACATCGCCGCCCGCGGTCGCAGCCCCGAATCGGTCATCGATCGCTACCTGGGCATGGTGCGGCCGGCCCACCAGGAATTCATCGAGCCCAGCCGGCAGCGGGCCAGCCTGGTCTTGGATGGGGGCGGGTCCTTCGATGCGGCCCTGGCCGAGCTGCAGGCCGCAGTCGCCGCCCTGAGAACGGGCGCCTGAAGCCCATTCAGGGCGTTGCGTCGGGGGCGCCTTCTTCCCCCTTGGCGGCCTTCTTCTTGCCCTTGCTGCCCGGTGTCAGCGAGATCTCGAAGCTCCAGCCCGCCCGGGCGCCGGCCTCGTCGAGGGCCAGCACGGTCACCTTGTAGGCGCCGCCGGGCTCGTCCACGCTGCCCTCATAGGCCAGGGTGCCGCTGCGCGGATCGATGGTCATGCCGGCGGGGGCCCCCTCCAGCTTGTATTCGATCTTGTCGCCGTCTACATCGCTGGCCTTGACGCGGAAGCCGTTCACGTCGCGCATGGCCCGCGGGTCTGCGTCAAAGGTGGGCGGGCTGTTGCGCACCGTGATGTCGCCGCTCATCTGCTGGGTGGTCTGTTCGCCGTCTGAAACGCTGACCAGCACGGACAAGACATCGCCGCGGACGGTGTCGAGGTAGGGCAAGGCGTCGCTGGTGCGGCTGAGCTTCTTCTTGCCGTTGATGAACCACTGGTAGTCGACGTCGACGGGGTCGTTGTCGGGATCCTTGCTCTTGACCACCACCCGCACCGTGTCGCCGGTCATGACCTCGGCGGGCTCGAAGGCGATGGACTGCACCCGGGGCGGGCGGTTCGCGCCCTTGGGTGGGGCCGTGTCCTGGGTCTTGGCCGCGGGCTGGGGGGCGGTGATGACGGGCGGCGGGGGCGGCGCCTCGGAGCCGAGGCAGCCAACGAGCAGGAGCAAGGGGAGCAGCGAGCGCATGGGCCCTCCAAGGGGCGGGCAGGGTACCGCGTGCGGGGTCAGGGCGCGGGCAGCGCCACCTGGTCCAAGAGGGCGAGCACATCCTTGGCTGGGATGATCTCGGCGAAGGGCACCACCCGCCCTGCGAGGCGCGGCGGCAGCTTGCGGGCGGCCGCGGACTTGTCGCCCATCAGGCGCTTGGACACCGCCAGGATCACCTGGGGCGGCGTCGCGGCGATGCGCTTGTCCAGATAGCCTTGCCGCCAGTAGCCCACGATGTCGAGATGGGCGATGCGACCGTCCTTTTCGAAGCTGAAGTCGGGCACGAGCGGCCGCTGCTGGCCCAGGTCCACCAGCTCGCCGGGCCGCAGGGTCCAACCGCTGTCCAGGGCCAGGAAGCGCTCTTCGAACCAGCGCTCGGTGCGGCTTCGCCAGGTGCCGGTATCCCGCAGGTGGCTCACCAGGCCGGCCTCGTGGTCCACCCGCAGCCGCTTGGCCACCTTGCGCGCCTTGCCCCACATCACCGTCGCTTCCAGCCACCAGGGCCCATCCTGAAGCAACACGGCCGGAAAGAAGCTGGCGAGCTTGAGCCCGTAGCGGGTGGACTGGCTGAGCAGGCTCTGGGGCCCGTCGATCTGCAGGACCAGGTCGCCGTCCAACAGCTCGACCCGGTACATCAGCTGCTGGAATTTCAGCCAGCGAAAGAGCTGGCGCACCCGCTTGGGATCGGGGCGGCTCAGGCGCAGGGTGAGCTCGACCCCGCGCAGCAGCAGCGCCTGGTAGAGGGCCACATTGTAGCGTTGCAGCAGGGCCTTGGGCGTGGTGGGGCCGGCGTGGGCGGTGACCACCTGCTCGTCCTTGAGGTCGGCGTAGAGGGCGCGGGCGAGGCTGTCGGCGGTCCAGGGAGCGGGCGCGGGACGCTCGACGGGCCCGTCTTCCCCGTCGTCGTCCTCGCCGGGGTCGGGCAGCTCGGGAATGGGCAGCTCGGCCGCAATCTCGGTGAGCAGATCCCGGCCGGTGCGGCGGCCCAGGGGTCCCGCCTGGCGCGCGAGGGGGCCCTCGGCGGCGGCCCGCAAGAAGACCTCCATGCGCAGCGCTGCCGGGTCCGATGGGCAGAGGGCCTCGAAGGTGCACCGGTCCATCAGCACCTTGGTGAGGCCCCGGGTGATCTTGTGGTCGGTGTCGGTGCCTTCGAGGTCCCGGGCGCGGGCGACCAACTCTCCGCGGGTCCAGCCCTCGGCCAGGGCCTGCTCCACCAGCGCGATCAGCTCGCCGGCCCGCTCCAGCCGGCCGGCGTGGTCCACGTCCAGGGTGGCCGCGTAGATGTCCTTGGCCTTGGTGCGGGCCAGCAGCAGGTCACCGGTAAGCATCGTGCTGCCTCCGGCGGCTGGAGGTGGAGACCTCGGCGGTGTCGGCGGCCACCATCTCGTAGAGGGTCGCGTGTTTGCCGTGGCCCGGCCGAAGGATGCGTCCCAGGCGCTGCACATGCTCGCGCACCGTGCCGCTTCCGGACAGGACGATGGCCACCTCGGCGGTGGGCAGGTCCACGCCTTCGTTGAGCACCCGGCTGGTGACGATGATGGGCAGGTCGCCGGCTTCGAAGGCGTCGAGGATGCGGCGGCGCTCCTTGATGTCGGTCTGGTGCGAGATGCAGGGCACCAGGAATTCGCGGCTCACCCGGTAGGCCGTGGCGTTGTCGTGGGTGAAGATCAGCGTGGGCCGCCCCCACTCCTCTTGGATGAGGGTGGAGAGCAGGTCGAGCTTCTGGTCGGTGCCATGCTGGATGTGGCGCGCTTGCAGATAGGCCTGAAAGGCCTCGCGCCCGTCGCGGCTGCGGGCGGCCACCCGCAGAAAGGTCTGCCAGCCGCCGGGCCCACCCATATAGATGCGGTTGGCCGAGACGAAGTCGCGGTAGGTCTTGCGGGCCGCGTCGTAGCGGGCGCGCTCGTCGGGCGACAGCTCGATGGTCAGGGTGATGGTCTCGTAGTCGGCCAGCACCTTGCCCGACAGATCGGTGATGTCCCGCCGAAAGACGACCGGTCCCACCCGGTCCAGGAGCAGGTCCTCCTGCCCGTCTTCGCGCTCCAGCGTGGCGGTCAGGCCCAGCCGGAAGGGGGCCATGCTATTCTCTGTGGCGCTGAGATAGGCTGGGGCCGGCAGGTGGTGGACCTCGTCGAAGATGAGCAGCCCGAAGCGATTCCCGTAGCGCGCCGCGTGCATCCAGGCCGAGTCGTAGGTGGAGACGGTGAGGTCCCGCACCTCGTGGTGCCCGCCGCCCAGGATGCCCGGGTCCACCCCAAAGGCCACCCGCAGGCGCTCGACCCACTGGCCCACCAGGTCCAGCGTGGGGGCGACCACCAAGGTGGGGCGCTGGGTGTCGGCGATGGCCAGCTCGGCCACCAGGGTCTTCCCCGAGCCGGTGGGCAGCACCACGACGCCCCGCCGTCCCCCCGCCACCCAGGCGTCCAGCGCGCCCTGCTGGTAGTCCCGGGGGCTGCGGCGGCCCAGGTGCTGCAGGTCCAGGCGGGCCCAGGCGCGGGCCTCGTCGGTATAGGGCTGGCGGGCGGCGATCAGGCCCAGCACCAGCTCGGGGTAGCGCCAGGCCGGCCCCCGAGGCGCCTTGACCCGCACATCCCAGCGAAAGCCGTCCAGCAGCCCACCTTCGAGGGCGTCTTCGGGGGCACCTTGGACGACCAGGGTGCCGTCGTGGAAGAGCAGGGTCCACATGGTCGCGGTGCTAACGCGGCACCCGCGGGCGGGGCGGGCGGGTCAGGGCAGCAGGTCGGCCGCGGACCGCGGGATCAGGACCCAGGTGCCATCGGGCCAGCGGTCGAGAAGTGCCGATCGCGGCGGTCAGGTGGTCGGCGGCCTCCACCGGCAGCGGGTCCAGGCGGGCGGCCGATAGGGACAGGCCGCGGTCGGTGCGCCAGCTGCCATAAGGGCCCGCGGCGACGATGCCGAGGGCCTCCACCCGCACCAGGGACCCGATGGCCTGGGCGTCGAGCTCCGGCAAGAGCAGGGGCATGGGCGGGTCGCCGGGGGTTGGCTCCGGCTGCTGGCCGATGCTGAGGATGAGCCTGCCATCATCGTTTTCGAGCAGGCCAGCGAGGGCCCCCCTGTCGCCGGGCTGGCCGGATTCCAGGGCGGCCAGCACCAGGCCAGCGTCGGCGGCATCGGCGTCGGCGTCTTGGGCGAAGCTGCCTCCCCAGCGGTCGACCGGGGCGCTGAGAACCGCGTCGGGCACCGTGACCTGACCCAGCAGACCCAAGCTGCGCAGGGCCGTGATGGGCTGGGCGCAGCCGGGGCCGGGGGTGGCAATGCCGGCCTCCGCCTCATCCCGGGGCCAGAGCGCAAGCCCGGCGGCGGGGTCGGCGATCACGCCAGCCACCCCCTCGTAGACATCCCCAAAGGCCGGCCGGGTGCCCAGCCAGGGGCCGCCCAGGCCGATCCCGGCGTCGGTGGGCGCATCGCCGGCAGCATCCGGGCAATTTGTGACCGACAAGGAGGAGAGGCGCGACGCGACCCCCAGCCAGGGCTCCCAGGTGGTCGGCGGCTCGTCGAAGACGGTCTCGGAGAGCGCGCCCTGGCCCTGCTGCAGCAGGCCCGAGCTGCGGGTCAGCCAGAGCTGGTAGCGCCCGGCGTGAAGCTGAACCGTGCCCGAGACCGTGACCCGCTCGCCCACCGCGAGGTCGGGCAGATCCACCCCGGCGGCGGCCTGCACCTTCAGGCCGGAAAAAGGCCCACCATCGGGATCCTGGACGAAGAAGGCCGGGGGATTGCCCTGGGCTCTGGCGCTGACCAGCACATCGCGGACCGTCGCGAGGTTGCCATCCTGGACGCCCCCGCCGCGGACATCATAGGTGGAAGGCCCGCCCGCTGGGGCGGCCCCGGTGTCCCCGACATCTTCCGCTGGCATCGGGTAGACGCATCCGGCCTGCGGGGTCGCCAAGGCCAGCCCGACCGATCGCCGCATCCATCCTCGGAGGACCGCGCCCATGAACCGCTCCTGCTGCCTTCTCCTCGGCGTACCGGAGGGCTGGCCCCGTGGCAAGTGATGTCCCCGCACTCGAGGTCGTTGGCCTCACCCGCCGCTTTGGCGCCCGGGTCGCCGTGGACGCCTTGTCCATCCGCGTCAACCCAGGCGATGTCTATGGCTTCTTGGGGCCCAACGGCGCTGGCAAGACCACGGCCATTCGCTGCATGATCGGCCTGATTCGCAAGGATGCCGGCACCGTCAGCATCTTTGGCGAGTCCGACCCGGTGGCCGCCCGCCGTCACATCGGCGCCATGGTCGAGACCCCCGCCTTCCACCCCTGGATGAGCGCCCGCGACAACCTGCGCCGCGCGCTGGATTTCCACGGGCGCGGCGACGCCGCCGACATCAACTGGGCGATCGACCGGGTCGGCCTGAAGGGCCGCGAAGACGAGAAGGTCCAGACCTACTCCTTGGGCATGCGGCAGCGGCTGGGCATCGCCCGGGCGCTGGTGGCCCGGCCCAAGCTGATGATCCTCGATGAGCCCACCAACGGGCTGGACCCGCGGGGCATGAAGGAGATCCGCGACCTGCTCGACAACCTCGCCCGCACCGAGGGCTTGACCATCTTGATCTCCTCGCACCTGCTGGCCGAGATCCAGCTGCTGTGCACCCGGGTGGGCATCATCGACAAGGGCCGCATGATCGCCGAGGGCGACGTGGCCGAGCTTCTTGCCGGCAAGGGTCGGGTGGAGGAGGTCGATGTGGGGGCGGCCGATGTCGCCGCCTTGCGCGCGGCCCTCGATGCCGAGCCTGGCGCCACCGTGGTGGGCGAGGGCGAAGACGGCCGCCTGCGGGTGGCCCTGGAGGCCGTCGGGCCGGCCGACCTCAACCGCCGCCTGGTGCAGGCCGGGGTCGAAATCGACGCCTTCGTGCCTGTGCGCAAATCCCTCGAAGACCTCTTCCTCGACCTCACCAGCCGGGAGATCACATGAGCCCCGCCCACTTCTGGCGCATGGTCCAGGCCGAACTTCGGGCGGTCTTTGGCCGGACCTCGGGCAAGGCCGTCATCATCTTGTCCGCCCTGGTGCCCATCCTGGCCGCCATCGCCATGAACCGCGCCATGATCAGCGCCGAAGAGGCCACCTTCAATGGCACGCCGGCGAGCACCTTCTTGGACATGACCTGGCGGGGCGTGCTGGATTGGGCGCTCACCGGGCGCAATTTCTTCATCCTGCAGCTCCCCCTCGTGCTGGCGGCGGCGGGCACCCTGGCCGGCGAGCTCGGCGACAATTCCTTGCGGGAGGCCCTCACCCGCCCCGTGCCGCGCTGGGCGGTGATCGCCGCGAAAATGTGCGCGCTTACCGCATTGTCGGCAAGCAGTCTGCTCTTGACCTGGGTGGTCGCCCTGGCGGGCGGCGGCATGGTGGCAGGCACCGAAGGCGATATTGGCGGGGTCAGCCTGGGCTTTGCCGCCAGCCTGGGCTCCGACCTCGGCCTGATCGCCGCCGCCATGTTGGCCGCGGTCTTCTTGCGTTCGGTTGGTTCTGTCGTGGTGGTCGTGATCATGACCCTGATCGTGGACATGGCCTTGGGCTATGGCTTCAAGGGTCTGGGCGTGCTGGGGGTCGAGTGGGCGCGGGCCGCCGCGGACTACCTGCCGGGCAATGCCCTCGACGTCTGGCAGGGCTGGAACGCAGCCGAGGGCTTTGATCCCCGTCAATGGGCCGGCCTCGCCGTCCTCTTCGTGGTGGGCCTGGGCGGCGCCCTCTTCCGCTTTCAGCGCATGGACATCCCCTGACGCCGGGCTGAGGCCCCGGCCCCCCTCAGCGTCCCCTCATGCGCCTGCATGACGGATCCGTGACCCCGACTGCGAACGATGCAGCAGAAGGGGTCTGCCATGAGGGTTCTCATCATCGATGTGAGTGGAGATCGCCGCGACCGGCTGGTGGACTGCTTGGAGGGTGCGGGGCACCAGGTGGTGCTCGCCAGCAGCCTCTCGGGTGCCCGGCGGTCCCTGCATCGGGACGAGGTGGACGCGGTGGTGACCGCGCGCAGCCTGCCCGATGGGGACGCCTTCGACTTTGTCGAGGAGCGGCGCGCCCTGGGCTGCGGGCGCCCGATCCTGGCGGTGAGCTCGGCAGACGCGGTCGCGGACCGGGTCGCGGGCCTGCGCGCCGGGCTGGATGACCACCTTGGCGATCCCTTCGCCCCCGAAGAGCTGCTGGCCCGCCTGGACGCCGTGGCCCGCCGCGCGGGGCTCGCAGGAGAGCTGGAGGTGGGCCCGCTGCGCATCAGCCGATCCCGCCACACGGTGGAGCTGGAGGGCAACGCCGTCGAGCTGACCGCCCGAGAATTCGACCTGCTGGTGAGCCTCGCCCGCCACAGCCCCGGGGTGCGCAGCCGGGCCCAGCTGTTGGACGAGGTGTGGAATGTGGGCAGCGATCCCGGCAGCAACCTGGTGGATGTCTACATCCGATACCTTCGGTCAAAGCTCGGGGATGGTCTGATTCGCACGGTTCGAGGCGTGGGCTATGCCCTCGATCCGCAGCAGGCGCGCCTGCGCCAGGGGGCCTGAAGCGAGGGCCGCTGGGTCGGGCTCAAGGGCCCATACGCGACGCGACCACCGCCGCGAACCACAGCACGCTCATGCCCAAGGCGATGGGTGCAGTGACCAGCAAGGCCTGACGCGCCGCCGTCGGCCGATCCTGGCGCATGCCAAACCACAGGGCCACGCCGGTCAAGGGGGTCAGCAGCAGGTTGCCGGCCGTGAGCAGCAGCATGGAGCGTGCGCCCAGGGGGGCCAGGGCCGCATCGCTGACCGGCTGGGCGCCCATGGCCTCGCGGGCCAGCTCCTTCAACGCGCTGCTGGGGTCGGGTCGGTCGCCTTCGCGCACCCGGCGGGCGGCATAGGCCAGCTCTTCGGCGCCGAGGTGGTGCTCGCTGAAGAGCCAGGCCACCTGCCGCTCCTGGGCGGATGGCACAAAGGCGCAGGCCTTGCAAGGCACCAGCGGGCCCGCCTTCAGGCCCCCACAGCGGTGGCAGATGGCCTTGGCCAGCAGCTCTTTGTTGGGTTGGGTCACGAGGGCAGGGTCTCGCGCAGCGCACGGCGAATCGACAGGGTGGCGGGTAGGTCGGGGTCTTCTGTGATCACGTATAGATTCCCATCTTCGCAGACCCGCCAGACCTGCTCCAAGGCCGAGCCGGCGCCGTCCACCGCCTGATCGGCGTCCTCCAACGCCGACTCCACCCAGACGATGTCGGCGCCGCTCAGGTGGATGGCGGCCTGGAGCCGGGCGCGCTCTTGCACGGGGCGACCCCAGCGCCAGAGCGGCCGCTCGTCGGCGAGCACCTGGGCCCGGCCGCCGGGGCCAGAGATGGCGCGCAGCTGCGGGCTGCCCAAGGCGGTGGACCAGGCCAGGTAGGCGGCGTGGTCCTCCCGTGACGTCAGGGCGGCCAGGGCGCGCTCCGCCACGGGCGCGCTGGCGTCGAAGCGGCTGAAGCGTCCACCCAGCTGCACCAGCAGGCGGTCCACCCAGCGGCTGCGGGCCTCGTCACCAAAGACCAGCTCCCCCAAGCCCACCTGGTGAAGGGTGATGGCGACTGCATCAAAGGTGCTGACGAAGAGGGCGCCCACGTCCAGGCGCAGGTGGGCGCCGCTGGCCAGGGCGGCCGCCAATTGGGGGTCGCGGGTGGCGTGCTGGCGGAGCTGGCCGAAGAGCGGCGGGTCCAGCGCGAGGGTCAAGGTGACGCGCAGGGCGCGGTCCGCCCCCACCAGGCCGCGCGCCGCGGTGCCATCCATCCAGCTGGCCTGCTCGGGGAAGACCTCGCCCACCAGCTCGGGCGTTTCGCCCGGGGCGCACAGCTCCCACCGCGTGAGCAGGCGGCGAAGGCCATCCTGCGACAAGGCGGCAAAGGCCAGCTCGACGGCGTCGCCCAGCGCTGCGGTGGCCAACGAGGGGCCGACAAGGCGCACAACCCGCTTCAGATCGGTGGCTTCGAAGGCTGGGAGGTCGCGAAAGCCCCGGACGCGGATCGAGGAGATGAACATCGCACTCAACTATCCCAGCCGGGATCCGTTCGCCTGAGCAGCGGGGAGCCCGACGGCGGCGCTCCCATGGAGATGAACCATGATGTCGGCAACGGCTTCGGCCCCCAGTGTGCTCAGCGACGCGCTCAACCGACGCGCCGATGTGCTCGCTCACCTCGCTTTCGCTTCGCATACCATTGTCACCGCCGAGGTGGATCTGGGCGAGGGCACCTTGCCGGTGCGCCTGGGCCTGCCCGACCCGGTCACCGGCGCCTTCGCCTTGGATCTGGATGTGTCGCCCCTGCAGGGCCCCGCCCCCGGGGCGACCGTGCGGGTGCGCTATGCCCGCGCCGACGACTGCTATGGCTTCTTGACCAGCGTGCTTCGGCTGGAGGGTCCGCAGCGCTGGGTCCTGCGCCCGCCCACCGTGGTGGAGCGCGTCCAACGCCGGCGCACCCAGCGCATCGAGCTGGAGGCGGGGGATGGCATCGACCTCTGCCTGGTGGCCCCCGGCTTTGGCGCCCGGGTCGTCCCCGTCCGTGAGCTGTCGGTGGCCGGCCTCTCCTTCGAGATCCCCGAGAACTGGGCCGCGCTCTTTGTGGGCCAGCGCCTG
>JAGYJW010000067.1 GCA_018401435.1 Deltaproteobacteria bacterium
TGGGCCTCGGCGCCCCGCTCGAGCGCCTCGCCGATGAGGGCGCGCAGGGTCGGCTCCTCCAGGTAGGCCGACCAGGGTAGGGGGGCCTCCGCGGGCGCACCCTCGGCCAGGGCGAAGTTGGGCGGCGGCTCGAGGAGCGGGCCCCGCGCCTCGGGTAGGCGGGGCGCGCAGCTGAGGGCCAGCAACGGTGCTGCGAAGAATCCAATCGACCTCATCGCGCACCCCCGGCCGAGAGGCGCTTGCAGCTCAGGTACAAGCCCGGCACCAGCAGGGCGCCGAAGATCGTGCCGAAGACCATGCCGCCCACCGTGGCGGTGCCGATGGTGCGGTTCGCGACCGCGCCCGCCCCGGTGGCCAAGGCCAGGGGCACGAGGCCCGCCACAAAGGCCAGGGAGGTCATGAGGATGGGCCGCAGGCGCAGGCGCACCGAGTGGATCACGGCGGCGAGCGGATCGTCCCCTGCACGGCAACGCAGCTCGGCGAACTCAACGATCAGCACGGCGTTCTTGCCGAGCAAGCCAATCAGCACGACCAGGGCGAGGTGCGTGTAGATGTTGTTCTCCAGGCCGGCGATCGACAGCAGCAGCAGGGCCCCGAAGAGGCCTGGCGGCAGCGAGAGCAGCACCGCGGCGGGCAGCACGAAGCTCTCGTACTGCGCGGCCAGCACGAGGTAGACGAAGACCAGCGCGATGAGGCCCACGATGAGGCCCTGGTTGCCAGCGCTGACCTCGTCGCGCGAGATCCCGGCCCAGTCAATGCTGTAGCCCTGGGGCAGGCCTTCGGCGGCGGCCCGCTGCACGGCGGCCAGCACCGCGCCCGAGCTCAGGCCCGGCGCACCTTCGCCGTTGATCTCGGCGGAGGGGTACATGTTGTAGCGGGTGAGCTGGTCGACGCCGTAGGACTTCTCGAGGTCCATGAAGGCCGACATGGGCACCAGAGCGCCCGAGTCGGCGCGCACCTGCAGGCGGAGGAGCTGCTCGGGGGCCGCCCGGTCCTCGGGCCGGGCCTGCACCATCACCTTGTACATCTTGCCGAAGCGAATGAAATTCGTAGCGTACTCGCTGCCCAGCAAGGTCTGGAGCGCGCCGAGGGCCCGCGCCGCCGGCACCCCGCTGCGGGCGGCCCGATCGAGATCCAGCCGGAGCGTGTATTGGGGGAAGCTGGCGTTGAAGATCGTGAACGCGCTGCCCACCTCGGGGCGGGCGCGAAGGTCGGCCACAAAGTCCGTCACCACGCGCTCCAGCGCCTGCAGGTCGCCCGCGCCGGTCTGGTCGAGCAGCCGCAGCTCGAAGCCGCTGGCGTTGCCGTAGCCCGGCACCGAGGGCGGCGGGAAGAGCTCGATGTCGGCGCCCTGCAGGCCCGAGAGCTGCTGCTGAAGATCGTCCAGCACGTCGGTTACGCTTCGGTCTCGCTCCGCCCAAGGCCGCAGGTTCACGATGGCGGTGCCGTAGGTGGCGCCGGTGCCGTCCGACAGCACGTTGGTGCCGGCGAGGCTGGCCACGCCCTCCACCTCGGGCAGAGCGCTGGCCGCGGCGACGACCGCGTTGACCACCTCCTTGGTGCGCTCCAGCGTGGCGCCGGGCGGGGTGGTGATGCTCACGTAGAACACGCCCTGGTCCTCCGCCGGGATGAAGCCCGTGGGGATCGACCGGCCCAGCAGGCCCGCGCCCAGGGTGAAGGCGCCGAGCAGGGCCCAGGTGGCGCCCCGGCGGCGGGCCAAGCGCCCGACCAGGGCCCGGAAGCGCAGTTCCAGGCGCAGGTAGCCGGCGTTGAAGGCGACCAAGAACCGCCCAAGCCGGCCCGAGGCCTCGGTGCCCGCGTGGGGCTGGAGCAGGGCGGCGCAGAGGGCGGGGGTCAAGGTGAGGGCCACCACCGCCGACAGGCCGATGGCCACCGCCATGGTCACCGAGAACTGCCGGTAGAAGATGCCGGCGGGCCCGTCGATGAAGGCCAAGGGGATGAACACCGAGGCCATCACCAAGGTGATCGCTATGATGGCCGGGGCGATCTGGGGGATGGTGCGCTCGGTGGCCTCGCGCCCCGACAGGTGCTCCTCGCTCATCCGGGCGTGCACGGCCTCCACCACCACGATGGCGTTGTCCACGACGATCCCGATGGCCAACACCAAGGCGAAGAGGGTGATGAGGTTCAGGGAGTAGCCGAACAGCTGCAGCACCAGCACCGTCCCGATGAGCGAGACCGGCACCGCCACCACCGAGATCGCCAAGGCGCGCAGGTCGGCGAGGAAGAGGAACACGACCAGCGCCACGAGGACAAAAGCCTCCAGCAGGGTCTTTTGGACTTCGTGCACCGCCGCGTCGAGGAAGCGGCTGACGTCGAAGCTGTAGGCCACCGACATGCCGGGCAGGAAGCGATCGCGCTCGAGCTCCGCCATGCGCGCCTTCACCCCGGCGATGACCTCGGCGGCGTTGGAGCCCGGCGCCTGTTTCAGCAGGATCGAGGCGGCAGGCCGCCCGTCGAGCCGCGCCTCGACGTCAAAGTAGGTGGTGCCGAGCTCCACGTCGGCCACGTCGCCGACGCGCACCAGCTCGCCGGTGGGCGACGCCCGCAGGGGGATGCGCGCGTAGTCCTCCACCGTGGAGAATTTGCCGGTGTACTTGAGTGTGTACTGGAGCTGGCCCGAGCCGATGTCGCTGTTCTCCCCGATCTTTCCAGGGGCGGCCTCGACGTTGGCCGCGTCGAGGGCCTCAAGCACCTCCTCCGCCGAGACGCCGTAGAGGGCCATGCGGTCAGGGCGCAGCCACACGCGGATGGCGTACTCCTTCGCGCCCATGATGTCGGCAAAGCCCACGCCAGGGATGCGCTTGAGCTCGGCCAAGAGGTTGATGTCGGCGAAATTGTAGAGGAATTTCTCGTCGTGCTCTGCGTCCTCGCTCGAGATGCTCAGGTAGAGCAGCATCGCGTTCTCTTCGCGGGCGATCTTCACGCCGTTGCGGGTGACCTCGGGCGGCAGCTCGCCGACCACCGAGCTCACCCGGTTCTGCACGTTGACCGCCGCCACGTCGGGGTCGGTGCCGATCTCGAACAAGATCTGCACGACGCCCACGCCGTCATTGCCCGCGTCGCTCGACATGTACTTCATGCCGGGCACGCCGTTGATGGCGCGCTCGAGCGGCATCAGCGCGGCGTTGGTGACGGTCTCGGCGTTGGCGCCGGTGTACTCGACCGTGACGTTGACCTCGGGCGGCGCCACGCTGGGGAAGAGCCCCATGGGGATGACTTGCAGCGCGATGATCCCCAGCAGGACCAGCACGATGGACAGCACGGCCGACAGCACCGGCCGGCGCACGAAGGTGAGCCCCATCGCTCAGCTCCCCGCCGCGGCGTCGCGGACCGTGATCGGCTCCCCGGCGCGTAGCTTCTGAAGCCCCTCCAGCACGAAGGACTCCCCCGGCTGCAGCCCGCTGGCGACGATGAAGTCTTCGCCCCAGCGCTGGGTGGCGTCGATGCGCCGCGGCTGCGGAACGCCCTCCCCGTCGAGCACGTAGACGAAGGTGCTGCCCTGGAGGTCGCGGGTGGCCCGCTGCGGCACCAGCAGGGCGCTCTCAAGGGCGGTGCCCAGCCGCACCTTGGCGCTGCCGCCGTGACGCAGCAGCCCGGCCGGGTTGGCGAAGCGAGCGCGGAGCACGAGGCTGCGGGTGTCGGGGTCGAGCTCGCTGCTGACCGCGTCGATGGCCCCCGCCTGTGGGTACAGCGCCCCGTCGGCCATCACGAGGCCCACGGGCTGCGCGGGATCGACACCCCCGCGGGCCAGCCAGGCCAGCCCCTCGCGCTCGCTCAGGCTGAAGTAGGCGAAGAGCTCGCTGGTATCGCTGATCGTCGTGAAGAGGTCCTGGGCGGAGACGCTGCTGCCGACCTTGAGCGGCAGCCGGTTCACCACCCCGTCGAAGGGCGCCCGCACGGTGGCCAGATCCCGCTGAAGGCGCGCCAGTCCTGCGTTGGCGTGGGCCTCCTCGCGGCTGGCGAGGGCCGCCTCTACCGTGGTCTCCGCCAGGGTAGAGGCGGCCGCCGAGCCACCCCCTCCGCCTGCAGCGCGCGGGTGTTGTCGCGCTCGGCCTGGGCCGCCGAGAGCTCGGCCTCCGCGCGCCGGGCCAGCGCCTCTGCCACCGCGAGCTGCTGGCTCAGGGCCCGCGTATTGACCGAGAAGATGGGCTCGCCGGCGCGCACCGACTGGCCCTCATCGACGTGCACTGCGTCAATCACGCCGTCTACCCGCGCGCGCAGCTCGGCGTAGCGCACGGCCACCAGCTCCGCCACGTACTCCTGCTCTAAGGTCACGCTCTGCACCCGCGCCTGCCCCACCGGGAAGGCGGGGGCGGGCTCCGCCTCCGGCCCCGCCGCCGCGCAGCCCGCCGCCCCGAGCAGACAGAGCGCCCGCAGCGCCCCCCACATCCGCTTGTCTGACACCTGCACCTCCCGTCGCGCGGCTCCGGCCGCTCGCTCGGGACAGACAACTGCAACGGGCGTGCCAGCGCTCCAGGGCCGGGCAGCGAACATCCTTTACAATGGTGCATACTTCGCTTTCGTCAGGGGGCTCCGCGCCATGGCCCCGCTGCAGGCCCAGCCCAGCGGGGCAGTGCGGCGCCCGGCGCAGCAAGGGCGCCCCAGCGCCGCATGGGGGGGCACCCCGGACCCCCAAGTGGGGCGAAGCTGCAGGGGTGTGGGGCGACATTGCGCGCCCGCCCAGCCGAGCGGCGACCGGAGCGTGCCGCCATTCGCCGCCATGAAGGGCGTGAGAGCCTTGTACCAGCCGCCCCAGTGCTCACGGTGGGGATAGTTGACACATGGCCCCTTATCGGAACTTCGGCCGTGTAGCGACTGCGGTGGCCGAGGATGGCGCGTGCGCCGTAGACGTCCTTCGCAGGGCCGTCTTCCCCGCCTGCAGGCCCACCAGCGTCCGAGTTCTGTTCATCCGACCGCCCCACGCGCACCTGCCCCGCCCGCAGCAGGGAGGCGTCGGGTGCGAGGTGCGGTGCGCCCAGGCCGCCTTCGCGTCTCCCGTGGGTGGCCCGCGGGCACCGGCGCGAAGCTCCACGCTGCCCCCACGACGCGGGCATCGGAAGCCATCAACCCCACCCTGTCTACCTCGGGGGCGTGCCAGAGAAGGTTCTCGCGCTGTGCAGCAGCACTGCTCCACAGCGGGGGCAGCACCGGCGGCCTCGATCGGAGCGCGCCCTGGCGCAGCGCCTGGTCAGCCGACCCCGGCTGGGTTCAGGCTCCGGTCCCGTGGGCACGACCTGGTCGCGCCTGGCCTGTGCTCAGGGATCCAGAAGAGGCACCCCGCCCGCATCAATGCGCCGGCTTGCCCCGCAGCTTCTGCACCCCATTGAAAACCAACACCAGGAGTGCGCCGGCGATTAGACCGGCCAGGCCGCCGGCAAGGTTGCTGACCAGGACCCCAACCCAACCCAAGCTGTCGGCATAGGCCTCGACGGCGTGGCCCAAGCGGGGGATGCCATGCAGCAGGATGCCGCCGCCCACCAGGAACATGGCGGCGGTGCCCACCACCGACAGGGTCTTCATCAGCTTGGGCGCGAGAACCAGGATGGCCCGTCCAAGGGCCCTCTTCGTGCTGGAGGCCTGGCGCTGCAGGTACAAGCCCAGGTCGTCGAACTTGACGATGCAGGCCACCAGGGCGTAGACGCCCGTGGTCATGACCAGGGAGATGCCCACCAGCACCGACATGCGCTCCACGAAGCTGGCGGTGGCCACCGTGCCCAGGCTGATGACGATGATCTCGGCGGAGAGCACGAAGTCGGTACGCACCGCACCCTTGATCTTCTCCTTTTCGAAGGCGACCATATCCACCTTGGCGTCGCCCACCGCCTTCAACAAGGCCGCGTGCTTCGCCTCGTCCTCTTCCTTCGAGTGAAAGAGCTTGTGCAGCAGCTTCTCGGCGCCTTCAAAGCACAGGAAGGAGCCGCCGAGCATGAGCAGCGGGGTGATGAGCCAGGGCAGCAGGGCGCTGATGGCCAGGGCCGCCGGCACCAGGATGGCCTTGTTCAGCAGCGAGCCCTTGGCCACCGCCCAGACCACGGGCAGCTCGCGGTCGGCGTGGACGCCGGCGACCTGCTCGGCGTTCAGGGCGAGGTCATCACCCAGGACGCCCGCCGTCTTCTGGGCGGCCACCTTGGTCATGGTGGCCACATCGTCCAGCAGTGTGGCGATATCGTCGAGGAGCGCAAAGAGGCTGGAAGCCATGGTGTTCAATCCGGTTGGAACCGCAGAACGAGCCCACTATCACCCGATCGGAGAGCGGCCCGGGGCCTGGCGCGCCCCTCAGCTGGCGGGTGAGAAGCGCTGGGTGGCGCGGCTGCGCTTCTCCAGCAGGTCGAAGACGGTGTCTTCCAGCGTCTCGAGCGGGTCGCGGGGCATCCACCCCAGCTCCTTTTCGGCGCGGGCCCAGTCCACATACCAATAGTGGCAGGCCAGCTCCATGGACCAGCGGTCCACCCGCACCCCAAAGCCGATGTCGTCGTCGCGGCCAAGAGCCGGCAGCCAGCTCAGCACCTTGCGGGCGGCCTTGGGCAACGCAGCCATGGGAGCGGGCTTGCCGCTGATGCGGGCCAGGCGCTGGTAGAAGTCGTGAAAGCTGAGGTTGGCGCCGCCCAGCAGGTAGCGCCGCCCAGGCTTGCCCTTGCGCAGGGCCCGCTTGGTAGCGTCGGCCACATCGCGCACATCCACGAAGCAGACGCCACCGGGCGGCGACAGGGGCACCTCGCCATCCAGGAAGACCCGCACCGGGCCGGTGGACAGGCCGCGGGCGTCGTCGCCGGGGCCCAGCAGCAGGGAGGGGTTGAGCACGACCACCTCCAGGCCTTCGGGACCGTGCTTGAGCAGCTGCTCTTCGGCGAAGAGCTTGGCCCGGTAGTAGGACCAGCCTTGCACGACAGGAAGCGGGGAGGGGGCGTCTTCGTTTTGAATCGCACCGGTGTTGTTGACGGCGATGGTGCCTGATGACGAGAGGTGGATGAGGCGGCGCACGCCGGCAGCGGCGGCGGCATGGGCCACATTCATCGTGCCTTCGACGTGTACGGCCCACATCTCGGCGGCGTCGGCCGGGTCGTGGCTCACCTTGCCCGCCGCATGCACGACCGCGCCCACCCCGGCAAAAGCAGCCTGCAAGGACGCGAGGTCCGTCACATCACCCGCGACAGCGGTGACGCCAGCGGCCTCGGAGGGTGAGAGGCCCGGGGGCATGCCGCCGCCCCGCGAGATGGCGACGACGGAGTAGCCCTGGAGCAGCTCTTTGACGAGGTGGCGGCCCAGGAAGCCGGTGGCACCGGTGACGGCGATCTTCATGGCTCAGCCCCCCATCCCGGCAGGTTCCGAGAGGTTGAAGACCCGGCTGAACTCGATCAGCAGGGGGATGTCGCTGGTCTTGATGGCGCCGGAGATGAATTCCGACGCATCGGGCACATAGGCCTCCAGGACCAGGCGGGTGAAGACGTCTTCGGAGGTCTTCACCACGCAGTCGGCAGCACCGCTGGGGCGGCCGGGCTTGACGGAGACCCCGTCGCTCTGCACCGAGATGGTCCAGCGGGGGCCCTCGTTGGAGCCCAGGGAGAAGTACCAGGACACGGGGCGCTCCACCCGGGCGGGGTCAAAGCGACCCTCCAGGCTGCGGGCGGCCAGCTCGACCTTCTCGGCAGGGCTCAAGGTCCTGCGGGGCACGGCATCGGCAGCCTCGGGCTCCAGGTCGGCCAACCGAAGCACCGTGCCGTCGCGGAGGGCGGCCACCGCCTCGCGGGACAGCTCGGCGATGCGACGGGCGGCCAGCCCCGGCTTCATGCCCGCCGTCAGCCGCTTGAGTTGGTCGATCTCCAGCGGCGGCCCGATGCGAATCGTGATGCCGCGCTTCCTGGGCAGGACGGCACCCTTGGGCATCGCGTCATAGGCGCCATCGATGTAGACCGGCAGGATGTCCGTGTCGGTGTCCAGCGCCAGCTTGCCCACCAGGGGCTTGAACTCGTTGAGCTGTCCGTCGGGCTGGCGGGTGCCTTCGGGGAAGATCAAGACCACCTTGCCCGACTCGATGACGGCGGCGGCCTGGCGCATGGACGCGCGGAAGCCGGACTTGCGGTCCAGGGGCTCTGCATTGGTGAAGTACTTGAACCAGGCAACCTTCCACTTGTTGCCCTCGAAGAAGTAGTCCTGGGCGGCCAGGCTGGCGAGGCTCGTTCCATAGGGGCCCAAGGCATATTTCACCAGCCCCATATCCAGGTGGCTGGTGTGGTTGGACACCACGATGGTGGTGCGGTTGGCGGGGATGTTGGCCCGACCGTAGACCCGCGTGCGCAGCCCGGGGCCGTTGAAGGCGCCCTGGATCTGGGCCATGCCGCGCCGCAGGGGCTCGGTCAGCATCTTGGGCAGGATGATCTCGTCGCTGTCGGCCGGCGCGTCGTCCTTGGGCTCTTCGGCAGAAGGCGCGCCCACCAGGGCCACCACATCGGCCACGGTCTCGCAGGCGGTCAGGGCGTCGGCGTCGGGGCGCCCGGTGGACAGGCCCTCCAGGGCCGCGGCCAGCTCGACGAACATCAGCGAGTCAAAGCCAAAGGCGTCGCGCAGGTGGGTGTTGGCCTGCACCTTGCTGGCGTCCACGCCAGCGACCGCGGCGATGGCCCGGCCCACGGGACCAGCCAGGCCCTCGCCCTTGCGGGGCTTGTCGGGAGCGGCTGCCGCGATCTTTTCGAGCACGGCCTGGGCGTCCTTGCGCTTGACCTTGCGGGTGGAGGTCCGGGGCAGATCGGCGTCCACCAGCTGCATCACCGTGGGTCGCTGCCAGGCGGGCAGAGCCTCGCAGGCCTCCTTGAGGGCGGCCCGGGCCTGGTCCCACAAGGCGTGGCGGTCCAGGTCGGCGTGGCCATCGGCGTCGGGCACCGCCAGCAAACCCAAGCGCTCGCCCCCGCGGCCATCGGGCAGGCCGCAGAGGGTGAACTCCTTGACATAGGCCACCTCGCCGATGCGCTGCTCGACATCGTCCAGGTAGATATTCTCGCCATTGGCGGCCACGACCACGTCCTTGGCCCGGCCCACCAGCTTCAGGCGCCCCTTGTGGTCGATGCGACCCATATCGCCGGTGTGCAGCCAGCCATCCGCGTCGATGGCGGCGGCGGTGGCGCGCTCGTTGTTGAAGTAGCCCACCATGACGTTGGGCCCGCGGGCCAGCACCTCGCCCACGCCCTTGTCGTCGGGGGCATGGATCTTGACCTTGACGCCCGGGACCGGCTTGCCCACCGTGCCGGGCCTGGCGCCGGGCTTGGGCATGGCCACGGTGAGCACGGGGCTGGCTTCGGTCAGGCCATAGCCCTCGGAGAGGTGCAGACCAAGCCCACCAAAGAGGTCCTGGGTGTCCTTGGGGAGGGCGGCGCCGCCGCTGATCAGCACCCGGATATTTCCGCCGAATCGGCTGTGCACCGACCCGAACATCAGCCGCCCCAGGTCCAGGCCCGTGGCCCGACCAAAGCTGCGGTTGAAGTTGAGCGCATTGTCAAAGGCCAGCTGCACCAGCGTGCCCTTGCCCTTGACCTCGTTGCGCACCCGGCGCTCCAAGAGCTGCCACAAGGCCGGCACGCCCACCATGCAGGTGATGCGCCCCTCGTCCAGGCACCAGGACAGGCGGTCGGCGTTCAGCTCATCCAGGTAGAGGATGCGCGCGCCCATGGTCAGCGGCAGCAGCAGGCCGCAGGTGAACTCGAAGGCGTGGTGCAGGGGCAGCACGCTCAGCAGGCGGTCGTCGGCCGTCAGCGGGAAGAGGGCCCCCAGGCTGGCCACCATGGCGCAGAGGTTGCCATGGGTGAGCATCACGCCCTTGGGGTCGCCCGTGGTGCCCGAGGTGTAGAGGATATTGGCCAGATCGGTGCTTTCCACCTGGATTGCAGGCAAGGTGCCCACCGCGCCGGGCGCGCTGGCGGCGGCCATGTCCAGGCGCTCCAGGCCGTCGAGGCCGGCGCCGAAGTGCTCCCGCGCCTTGGCGTCCACCACGCAGACCCGCGCCCCACAGGAGTCCAGGATCGTGGCCAGCTTGTCCAGCTCGAGGTCGGGGGGAAGCGGCACCAGCACGCCCCCTGCGCGCAGAATGCCGAAGCAGGCGGCCACCCAGCTGGGGTCGTTCTTGCCAGAGAGCAGCACCCGGTCGCCTTTCTGCACGCCAGCGGCCCGCAGCCGCAAGGCGACGGCCTCGGCCTGCACCCGCAGGCTGCGGTAGGCGATGCGTTCAAAGCCGTCCTCGTGGGGCCGCAACAGGGCCGGGGCGAGATCGTGGCGGTCTGCCGCCTGCTCCAGCAGCTGGACGAGGTTGTCGTAGACACGCAGGGGCGCCTTCTCGCGCCGCATCTTCTCGTCGATCTCGGGGCTGACGTTGCGCTGGATGCCCGGCGCGTGCACCTCGACGATATAGTCGCGCCAGTCGATGTCTTCAGGGTGCCAATGCAACAGACCCTGCTCGTGTTCGGTCAGGCGGGCGTAGGCCGCGCGGGTGTTGGCACAAGAGAAGCGGTAGTTGTGCGTGGCCATGAAGGGCACGAACTGGTCCTGGATGCCCGCCTGCATGGTCAGGGCCTTGCTCAAGCCATCCAGCTGCTTGGCGATGGGTCCGGCCACCGTCGTCAGCGGCCCCTCGTCCAACTTGCGCACCAGTCCGGCAAGATCGCCGAAGCGCTTGCTGTTGAAGCGGGGCCCCTTGGCCAGGTACTCGGGCACATCGACGCCCACGGGCTCCATGCGACTCTTCACGAAGTTGACCAGGGGGTTTCCCCCGGCCTCCGTGCGGAAGTAGCGGCGCTTGTAGAGCGCCACAAGCTCGATGAGGCGCAGAATCTTGAGTGGCGACGTGTCGGAGCTGCCCAGCTGGTAGATGATCTTGTGTTGGCCCTCCAGCAGCTCGGCCAGGGCCAGGGTCATGCCCACGGCCACCTGGTCCACCGGGATGATGTCCAGCACCGTCTCATCGGCCTTCGGGAACTTCACCGGCCCCTTCATGGACAGGTAGATCAGCGGCGCCGACGTGTTGATGCCCTCGCACCAGCCCACCTTGGGGTAGAGCATGGCGGATTCGATGACAGCGGGCCGACAGATGGCGTGGGGCACACCCGACCTGCGGAGGATCTGTTCGCCGATGCTCTTGGTATAGGTGTAGACGTTGTGCCAACCCCAATACTTGGCGCGGTCGGTGCCGGCCTCGACCAGGCGGTCCTTCTCGTACTTCTTCTTGACCTTGTCGAACTCGGCGTCCAAGGCCGAACCCCGGGTGGGCTCGTTGCGTTCGGTGAGCTGCTTCTTGGCCTGGTCCAGGAAGGCGGACTGGCGGAAGGCGTCGTTGCTGCGGTGGCGGATATTGTCCACCAGGTCCACGCACTCGGCGATCTCGCGATCGGGATCCCAGTGGCTGGGCTCCAGCTCATCGGCCTTGGGGAAGGGGAAGGTCAGGGGGTCGACCTCGTCCACCTGACCGGTGCGGTCGCCCGCCACATAGCAGGTGGAGGTGTGCAGCACCTTGAGGCCCTGCGGCGCGTCTGGGCCGCCCAGGTCCTTGGCCAGGGCCACCAGGTTCTGCATGCCGAATGCATTTGCGTTGAGCGCATAGTCGAGGGGCGGCATGAAGCTGACGATGCCGCTGGCATTCACGAATGCAGAGAGGGTGCCCCGCAGCTCGTCTCGGATGTCTTGGGGGACCCCACAGAAGGGCTCGGTGATGTCACCCGGCACCGGGGTGATGCGCGCGCGAATGAAGGCCTCGAAGGCCGCGCCCGGGTAGCGCTCTCGCAGCGGGTCGAAGACGGGGGAGGGCACCACCTCGGCCCAGAAGCGCTGCTCGGTGGTCATGCGCGCCTTGGGACGCACCACCAGCCACACATGGGCGACCTCGGGGAAGCAGTCCAGGAGCATGCTCAGCCAGACCTTGCCCAGAAAGCCCGTGCCGCCCATGACCAGCAGCCGAGCGCCGGCCAGCTGGTCGCGGACGCAGAGAGGGGTGGGCGCCGGGGTGTTCATGCCTGCTCCCCGCCCACCACCTCGACCGCCACGGGGTCAGCCGGTGCCGCCCGGGCCACCGCGTCGGGGGCGGCCTCGGTGAGCTGCTCGGGGCTGTCGCCCGGGTTGGGCGTGACCTCGGCCATCATGATGGGGCAGAGGCGGAAGCAGGTGATGCTGGGGTCCGGCGGCGCGGTCTCGCGGGCCATGCGCAGGGCCTCGGACATGGTGCGGGCGGTCTCATAGCCCAGGATCTTGGGCACATACTCGTTGTCCGCCCCCACCACGATGACGCGGTTGCGGTGCTGGCGCCCATTCTCGCCCCAATACCACATATAGAAGGGGTGGGCGGGGTGGTAGGCCTTGCCCGTGCGGTAGAGTTGGATGTAGGAGGGGTTCTTGGCGAAGTCGCGTTCGAAGCGCTTGTGCAGCTCCATCGCGTCGCGGGTCTGGGGCAGCAGCTTGTGGAAGAACTCCACATAGGCCGGGTGCTGCTCGCGATCGAAGCGGTCGCTGCAGGGGTGCAGGAAGATGTAGGTGCCGCCCTTCTTGAGCAGGGGCGCGCCCAGGTGCAGGTTGTGCATATAGCCCTCACCCATCACGCTCACGAGCAGCGGATTGAGGAAGGCGCCCACATTGTAGGGGCTGATGTAGGGGATGGGGAAGATGACGATGTCGGCCTGTCCCTGCACCGGCACATTGTTCTGCTGGTAGACCTTCTTGAGGATGGCCTCGTGCACGGCCTCGCATTCACCGGCATAGACGCCGATCATCTCGTAGGGGGCCGGCACCCGCTCGAAGATGGCCTGTCGGGCGGGCTGGGGCAGCCAGGCCAGGGTCTTGACCAGGGCCTTGAGCGCCTTCTCTTCGGTTGGGCTCAGCTCGTCTTCGTTCTTGGCCAGGAAGTCCAGCGGCGTGTCGAACATCTTGTTGTTGATGGTCGTCTCGATATGGAACACGTCGAGCTTGGATTCGATGAGTTTGCCCACCTGCACCATGCGACGGTTCAGCTCCGAGCGCTTGGGTTCCATATAGGAGCCACAGGCGCGCACGGCGGCCGGCGTGTGGTGGCCCCGCAAGGTGCGGTAGCCCACCAGGCCCGTGCCCAGCGACTTGTGGCCGCCATTCATGCTGACGAAGGTGAGGTTGACGTAGATCACGAGGTCGCTGCTGGCGGCCCGGCTGTTGATCTCGACCTCGATGCCCTCCTCGGTGGTGCCCAGGTAGGTGAGTCCGCCGGGCTTTTCCGCGTCGTGGTTGTAGAGCTTGTCGGGCCAGAAGCGGTTGAAGGTCTTGCTGCCCACCTGGTGGCGGATCTCGTCGCCGGTCATGGGCCGGTGAAAGGCCGTGGCGATGATGAGTTCGACGTCGTCCACGCCGGCCCGGTCGAGCATCTCGATGACGGGCTCAATCACCCGCTGGCGCACGTCGGGGCCCTTCATCTGGGGCAGGGGCATGGACAGGTCGTCAATCGCGATGGTCACCCGCATGCCCGGACGCAGCTTGGCGTGCAGCGGGGTGGCGCCGCCCAGCGGGTTGTTCAGCGCATAGAGCACCGCCGCGTCGGGGTCGGGCAGGCCCTTGATGGGGGGCTTGGGGTAGATCACGCGGGTGCCGGCCGGCAGGTCGACCTCCACCAGCCTGGTGCCACTGAAGAGCACCCGCGGCTTGGAGCGGTGATCGAGGGTGACGACGCAGGGGTGGTCGGTGCTCATGCCTTCCTCGAGGAGCGCGGCTGGCTGCCACGCGGCGGCGTGCGGATGTCCAGGATGGGCCAGGAGTAGGCCATGGCCAGGCGCCGCAGCTTGTTGTCAGGGTTGATGCAGGCCGGATGCCCCACGACGGAGAGCATGGGCACATCGGAGTAGCTGTCGGAGTAGCCCGCACAGGCGGCCAGGTCGTGGCCGTGCTCGCGGGCGTCTGCGACGATGAGGCCCGCCTTTTCGGGGCCGGCGACCACCGGCCGCAGCAGCTTGCCGGTGGCGATGCCGTCCTTGTATTCCAGGCGGTTGGCGATGATGCCGTCGGCGCCGATGTCGGCGGCGAGGTGCCGGATGATGCAGTGCAAGGACCCGGTGATCAGCACCACGCGCTGGCCGGCGTCCTTGCACTTCTGCACCAGGTCGCGGGTGCCCACGAACATGCGGGGCTTGACCACGCGATCCCAGCACTCCTCGGCCAGCAGCACCACGCGGTCTTCGGACATGCCGCGGTAATTGCTGAAGAGCAGCTCGTTGAAGAGGCGGCGATCCCGCAGCTCGGCCATGGCCATGGCCGGCGCCGACATCAGGGCGCGGCCCACGCGAGAGACCGAGGCCGACAGCGACTCCTGGTTGACCAGGTGCAGCACCGTGGGATGAATGAGGTTCGTGCCGACCAGCGTGCCGTCGACATCGAAGTAGGCAGCGCTCCGGTACAAGCCGTCTCCTGGTTCCAGCGGGGTCGGGCGCCTAACCGCGGCACGGACCGGCATCCACCCAGGGCCCAGGGCCTTGCGATAGGCTGACGGCAAGCTGGGGGAACAAGGCGAGAATCCGCGATCTACCTTGCAGGTGCGCAATCTTCTTCGCACCGGCCGCGGCTGCGCGGCCCCCCAGCGCGGCGGAGGTCTCGGTGTCCGCGATGTCGCCCCCGCCGGTGGGCACCCGGGCGGTGGTCGCGGGAGGGACCAGGGCGCGGCCCCTCACCCCCACAACCCAACTCAATAGCGACGCAAATCAAGGACCAAACTCAAGAGATCTTCTACACGGGATTGCCGATGAGCAAGCGGTTCTCTGGGCTGATGTCGGCAGGGATGGTGGCGGTCCACACCCGGTAGCCCGCCGTGCGCAGGCGCAAGGCGCGGGTGGCGTCAATGGCCACCCGGGGCTCCATCCAGCCCGACAGGCCGCCGTCGTCCAGCTTGGCGTGGCTGTGGCAGCAGGGCAGCACGGCCACCCGGGCGCCCGCCGCGATGGCCCGATCCAGCACCTCGTCCGTGAGGCCCCCGCAGGCGTGAACGCCCAGCACGCGGGCCTGGGCAGGGATGGGCACGGCGTCCAGCTCGCCCTCGATGTGGGAGATGCGGTGGGCCAGGGCGGGCCAGCGGGCCCCCAAGGCGGCCTGCAGCCGGCCCGCGCTGGTGGGAATGCGGCGGTCCACCACGGTGACGGAGGGGGTGCTGGGGTCCTGCAAGGCGATGAGCCAGCCCACCAGCCCGTGGCCGCCCGCGAGGTCCAGGACGGGGCCGCCCCGCTGGCGCCGCAACACCCGCCGCGCCACCTCCCAGGACTCGAAGAGCTCCTTGCGGGGCAGGCAGGCGGCATCGCAGAGGATGCGCCCGACCGCGTCCAGCAGCCCCTCGCCGGCAAAGCGGGCGCGGTCCCCGGGGGTCAGGCGCTGGGTGCTGCCCCTCGGCCCCCGGCTCTCGCTCAAAATGAGCCCAGCAGGCTCATTCCAGCCCCTGCGGACGAACCGGCGCTGCCAACGGCGCCCGAGGCCTCGGCCCCCACCGCCCAAGTGTCGGTGGCCGACCAGGCCAGCCCGCCGATGGCCCGCAGGCCCACGCCGACCGGCGCGATCAGATCGCCGCCCAGGGCCAAGGAGGGGCGCAGGCGGGCATCGGGAAGCGGCGACAGGCGACCGCCCAGAAAGCCGCGGTAGAGCTGGCGATCCTGCCAGCCCGGCGCCAGCGACCAGGGCGTGCTGGCGCGCATCAGGCCCAGGCGCAGCTCCCCCTGGAGCCAGGAGCGTCCCAGGTCGAGGCTGAGCTCCAGGGTGGCGTTCTCGCGCTGCATCAGGGCCGCCCAACCCAGGTGCAGCCCCAGGCGCAGCTTGGGTGCGGCCGGGACCGGCGCGGGGGCCCGCAGCTCCACCGCAAAGCGGCGGGTGAGGGGATCAAAGACCAGCACCTCGATCTGGGGGTCTCTCCAGCTGGAGCGCTGGCCCGCCTCGGCGGCGCGATCCGCCAGATGGGCCTCCCAGGTGCCAGGCACCGCCTCGCCATAATCTCGGGTCTCACCGGCTGCGGCATCGGGGCGGGTGGGCGGCGCCTCGCTCTGCGCGGGCAGCTCCGGCAAGGTCGGCGCGCCCTCCACCAGGCGAATCAGCTGCAGCCGGTCGATGCCCTGGCGGGCGCACCATTCGGCCAGGCGATCCGTGACCGCCGGCGGGGCCTGCAAGGTGGAGAAGGCGTCTTCCAGGCGGGCCAGCATCCAGCCGGCGTCCCCCTCGGCGAGCAGGCTGTCGGGGGCAGGAATCGTGCTGCTGCGCTCGGGCAGCACCGTGGCCGCAAAGACCCAGGTGCGGGCGGCCTGGGGGCCACGGGCGGTCACGCGGTGGCTGCCCGCCAGCAGGGCGTGGCTGCCCGCCTTCACGGCCTTGCCATCGATCCACCAGCGCCCCCCCTCGGGCAGGGGGGCGAGGTGCAGCTGGCCGCGCCCGGTGGCCTCCAGCTCGCGGCGGGCCTCCAGAAAGGCGGTGCGCAGGTCGTTGTCGGGGTTGGGCCAGGAGCCCGGCAGCCCGCCGTCCAGGGCCACGACGGCGCCATTCATCCAGGCCACCCAGGCTGGATCCCCGGCCTGCCGCAGGGCGGCGGCCCGCACGAAGGCCAAGGCGAAGAGATCGTCTGGCAGCACATTCCCGGGGTATTCGGCCAAGGCGGCTTCAGCCGCGCTGGCCGCCCGGCCAGCTGCGGGCCAGCGGGCGGCCCGGGCCTCGGTGACGGCGGCCTGAAGATGGCGTTGAAAGCGGGCGCCGGGCAGCTCAGGGTCCTCCCCCACGGCATCCAGCTCCAGCAGCAGATCCCCCGACGCGACCGGCTGAAAGAAGCCCAAAGCGGGCAGGGTGGCCAGCTCCTCCGCACAACGGGCCGGCGCGCAGAGCAACACCGACGCGGGCGCCGCCGCGACAGGCACCGAGAGGATCAGGGGAAGGAGGGCCGTGGGCGTCATGGGGCTGCATGATGCCACGGTTGCCCGCATGCCTTGTTGTTGCCGCGCCCAGCCTCCGCTACGATTGACTTCTTCGGCGAGTCTGACCATGCGCTCCTCTGCCCTCCTGCTGGCCTGCCTGGTCGGCGCCGCCTGTTCCACGGGCGAGCCCGACCGCGGCGCGCCTACGCCCGCGGCCCACCGCCCCGAGCCCTTGGGCGTGCCCATGGATGGCCTGCCCGCGGGTCGGGTTCAGCGGGGCGCCTGGAGGGCCGAGGTGCAGGCCGGCGGGCGGCTGCAGGTCCGTGGCCCGACCGGCGATGCCATAGACGTGGATTCTGAGGTGCGGGCCGAGCTGGATCTGCACCTGGACCCGCCCCGACTGGCCTATGCTGCACAGGCCGTAGGTGAAGACAGCGACCTCTTTGTCGTCGATCTGGAACCCCTCGGCGAGCCCCGCGCGGTCACCGACTGGGGCGGCGCCGAAGACCGCCCCCTCTTCTCTCCCGATGGCCGGGCCCTGGTCTTCGTTTCGGGTCGCACGGGCATCGCCAGCCTGTGGGGCCAACGCCTGGACGCCCCGGATTCGCCTGCCGTCCAGCTCACCAACCAGGGGCTGGAGCACCAGCAGCGGCTGCCCGGTCAGGCACCGGTCGGCTTTGTTCCCCCACCCGATGGGGGCGCCTATGCCTGGACCGATGAAGGCGTCGCCTGGAGCACCCGCGCCGGCGACCACCGCATCGACGCCGCCACCATGCGGGCCGCCGGGCTGATGGAGTGACGGGCCGGCTGGTCATCGCCCTCACCCTGCTGCTGGGGGTGCTCTGGGGCAGGCCGGCCGAGGCCCAACAGTACTCCTTTGCCACCAGCGCCGCCGATTATGGCTACTTCTACCCGACCGCCTATATGGACCAGGGCGGGCGCGACTGGAATTGCGGTGGGGTCTACTATTCGGGCCACCGCGGGAGCGACTTTGGCGTAGGCAGCTGGTCGGGCATGGCGGCCGGGCGGGACATCACCGCAGCGGCGGACGGGGTGGTCAGCCAGACCCACGATGGCGAATTCGATCGCTGCACCACGGGCACCTGCCCGGGCGGCTGTGGGAACAAGGTGCTCATCCGCCATGCCGACGGCAAGACCACCTACTATTGCCACCTCAAGATCTGGTCGGTGCGCGTATCGGTGGGCCAGACGGTGTCCTGTGGGCAGCTGCTGGGGGAGGCCGCGTCTTCGGGCTACAGCACGGGGCCCCACCTGCATTTCGCGCCTTGGACCTCGTTTGCCTGGGAGCCCTTCCGCGGAAGCTGCGGGTCGTCCAGCAGCCTGTGGGTGAGCCAGGGCAGCTACCGGGGCCTGCCCGGGCAGAGCTGCACCTCTCCCGACAATGACGGCGACGGCTACACCGTGGGGGCCGGCGACTGCGACGACAACAACGCCGCCGTGCATCCGGGCGCCTTGGAGCGTTGCAACGGCATCGACGACAATTGCGATGGCCTGGTGGATGACCCCAGCAGCGTGGACGCCGCCACCTGGTATACGGACGCCGATGGCGACGGCTATGGCGACCCGGGCCGAAGCCAGCGGGCCTGCACCCAGCCACCGGGCACCGTGGCCGACAACACCGACTGCGACGATGGTAACAGGCGGGTGCACCCAGGCGCCACCGAGCTGTGCAGCGGCGATGACGAGGACTGCGACGGCAGCATCGACGAGGGCTTCGACCAGGACGCAGACGGCTGGCGCACCTGCGACGGGGACTGCGACGACCTCGACCCCCTGCGCCACCCCGGCGCCGTGGAGTGGGTCGACTTCATCGACAACGACTGCGACTTCCAGGTGGACGAGGGCAGCAGCCGATACGACGACGACGGCGACGGCTGGACCGAAGACGACGGCGACTGCGACGACCGCGACCCCTTCACCTATCCGGGCGCACCCGAGATGCCCGACCTTGAAGATGACGACTGTGACTCCATTGTCGACGAGGGCACCGTCTGGTTCGACGACGATGGCGACGGCTTCACCGAAGCCGAGGGCGACTGTGACGACGGCGATGCCAGCCGCTACCCCGGCGCCCCCGAGACCGGCGACCACCAGGACGAAGACTGCGACGGCCGGGCCGACGAGGGCACCGCCTGGTACGACGACGACGGGGACTCCTTCTCCGAGGTGGACGGGGACTGCGACGACCGCAGCCGCCTGGCCTTCCCCGGCGCGCCCGAGATCGAAGACGGCATCGACAACGACTGCAACGGCATCATCGACGACCGCACCCGCGGCTTTGACGACGACGGCGACGGCTTCAGCGAGCGGCAGGGCGACTGCGACGATGGCGACCCGACCCGCTACCCCGGCGCCCCCGAAGCGGTGGATGGCATCGACAGCGACTGCGACCACCAGGCCGACAACGACACGACGGCCTGGGACGACGATCACGACGGCTGGACCGAAGATGACGGCGACTGCGACGACCGCGACCCCGCCACCTACCCCGGCGCGCGGGAGTGGCTGGATGGCAAGGACAACGACTGCGATGGCCGCATCGACGAGGGCACCGCTGCCTTTGACGACGATGGCGACGGCTGGACCGAAGATGACGGCGACTGCGACGACAAGAATCCCAGCGTCTACCCCCTGGCCGTCGAGACGGTGAATGGGGTGGACGACGACTGCGACGGACGAATTGATGAAGACACACCAATCTCCGATGACGATGGCGATGGATGGGCCGAGGCCGATGGCGACTGCGACGACCAGAATCCAGACGCCTTCCCGGGCGCCGACGAGCCCCCCGGCAGCGGCGACCTCAACTGCGATGGCCGGGTCGCTGCACCCCAGGGGTGGTTCGCCGGCTGCCAGACGGCGCCCATGGGTATTGGGCTGCTGGGGCTTGTCTTCGCGGGGGCGGGCCTGATGCGCCGCAGGGCAGCCCCCCTGGTCCTCCTTGCCCTGCTGGGCCTTCCGGTCGGTCCCGCGCAGGCGGGCGCCACCGACGATGTGGACGGCGACGGGTGGACCGAAGACGACGGCGACTGCGACGATCTTGCCCCGGCCATCCACCCCACCGCCACCGAGCTGGCCAATGGGGTGGATGACGACTGCGACTTTGTCGTGGACGAGGGCACATCGGTCTATGACGACGATGGGGACGGCTGGTCCGAAGACGACGGCGACTGCGACGACGCCAACACCCTGACCTATCCGGGCGCATTCGAGTGGGCCGACGGTCAAGACAACGACTGCGACGGAAGCATCGACGAGGGCACGGCCAGCTACGACGATGACGGCGACGGCTGGACCGAAGACGAGGGCGACTGCGACGACGCGGACGCCGACCGCTACCCCGGCGCCACCGAGGTGGTGGACGGCATCGACCAGGACTGCGACGGCCGAGTGGATGAGGGGACCGACGCCTATGACGACGACGGCGACGGCTGGACCGAAGAGGAGGGCGACTGCGACGACGCCAACGTCTGGGTCTGGCCAGGGGCGGCGGAGTTCCAGGACGGCATGGACAACGACTGCGACGGCGAGATCGACGAAGACACCGACATCTCCGACGACGACGGCGATGGCTTCAGCGAACGCCAGGGCGACTGCGACGACGACGACCCGGCGATCTCACCGGCCGCCACCGAAGCCCCCAACCTGCGGGATGACGACTGCGACGGGCTCGTAGACGAGGGCACCGATCTGGGGGACGACGACGGCGACGGCTGGAACGAGGACGAAGGCGACTGCGACGACCAGGACCCCCAGACCTACCCCGGCGCCATGGAGACGGCGGATGGCCGGGATGAGGACTGCGACGGGGTTGTGGACAACGGGACGGCCGCCTACGACGACGACGGCGACGGCTGGACCGAAGAGGAGGGCGACTGCAACGACGCCGACCCGGGCATCCACCCCGGCGCCGACGAGCTGCCCGATGGCTTGGACCAGGACTGCGACGGCCTCGCGGACGAGGGCACCGTGGCCTTTGACGACGACCGGGACGGATTCTCGGAGGAGGAGGGTGACTGCGACGACGCCAACCCGGCGCGGCACCCCGGCGCGGTCGAGCGCGACAACCAGCTCGACGACGACTGTGACGGCCAGAGCGATGCGTATATTGGGTGGCAATGCAGCATGGGCAGGCCCGCGGGCGCCCTCGCCGCCCTGATGGGCGCCTTGATGCTGCTGGGGCGGCGGCGTGAGCCCTGAGCCCCGGGCCTCAATCGCCCTTCAACCCTTCGAGTTCCGCCGGAACGGGCAGCTGGATCCAGCGCTGCTGGCCTGGCAGGTAGCGCACCACGCGCAGGCGCCGCTCGGGGGTGGAGAGCACCTCACGCAGGCCGCCGCCCTGCACCCGCACCAGCTCGGAAACGGGGGCCAGGTCTTCAATCTCGACGAATCGAATGCTGCGGACAGCGTAGCGTTCACACCACTCGTCCAGCAGCTCCGCCACCTCGGGGCGCACGGTCAAGGACGTGAAGACAGCCGACAGGTCCAGCCGGGCCACCACCGGGTCGTCCAGCAGGCTGAAGCGCGGCCGGGTGACGGTGAGCTGGTCGGCCAGGACCTCCACCTGGGTGGACCAGCCGCTCTCGGTGTCGCTGCGGGTGGCGCTCACCCGGTGCAGACCGGGTCGCAGGCTGACCTCCACCGGACCCGGCCCCACGGGCACCCCGTCGATGACCAGATCCGGGCGCGCCGGGTGGGAGCGCACCTGCAGGCGCCCGGTGGGCACCCGGGCCTCGCTGGCCAGGAAGTCCGTCCAGGCCGCCACCGTGGCGGCGTCCACCTCGGGCAGGGGGGGCCGCCGGTTCCAGGCCACGGCCGCCGCCTGGGCGAGATGGGGCTCGGGGCGCCCATCTCCAGCGAGCGACCGCGCCAGGCCCGCCTTGAGGATGTGCAGCGCAAAGAGCGCCTCGTTGTCCGGGCTGCCCGGCCAGTCCGCCAGGGCGGCTTCGGCCTCGGCCAGGGCCTGGTCCGCCATCGACCAGCGACCCGCCGCGGCTTCGACCCGGGCCGTGGCCAGGGACCGGGCAAAGCGCTGCTCCAGGGCCTCGCCGCCGCTCCAGTTGCCCCGCTCCAGCTCCAGGATGGTGTCGAGCAGCAGCACATTGGGGTCAAAGGCGCCGGTGTGATCCAGCCACAGCACGGCGGTGCCGCAGGCGTCGGCATCCGGGCAGAGGACAACGGTGACCTGCTCCTGGCGGCGCTCGGGCTGCACCACCACCGCGGCCCGGGGGGCCAGCAGGCCCAGCAGAAAGAGGCTCCACATGCGGTCCATCCTGGCACAGGTGGGGGCGCGCCGTGTTGATCCTGCTGCTGCTTTCGGCGGCCCTCGCCGCCCCCAAGGCCCTGGTGGTGCACCTCTGCGGAGAAGCCACCGGCTGCGTGGACGAGCGCCTGGCCTTGCAGGTGCACGCGGCCCAGGCGGGCCTGGCGTGGATGGACCTGGCCAGCCTGCTGGATGCCAGCCGCGGGGCCCAGCGCGCCGCCTTCGCCGATGCCCTGGACGCCTTCGCCGACCGCCCCAGCGCCAGCACCGAAGCCGAGGCCTGGCGGGCCCTGGGCGCCCTTCAAGCTCCCGCCCTGCCCGACGACCTCTTCCGCCTGTGGATGCTGACCGCCAAAGCCGCCTGGTTGCGGGGAGATCCAACCGCGGCCCTGGTGGGCTTCAGCCGGGCTGCAGGGGTGTCGGGAGGCCGCAGCAACGATCTGCCCGAACTACCCGAGGATGCGCTCCAGGCCTATCTTTCCGAGGCGGAGCACATCCTCTCGTCGCCCCGCGCCACGCTGATGGTGCAAGGCCGCCGCCCCGCGGTGCTGTGGGTGGATGGCCACCGCGAAGGCGACCTGCCGCCGGGCGCGCTGTCGGTGGAGCTGAGCCCGGGCTGGCACCGCCTGGTGTTGGAGCGGCCCGGCGTGCCCGGCGCGACGGTGCTGACCGTGGAGGCCGCAGGGGGACGGGTGACGCCCCTGCGCATCGACAGCCCGCCGGCCGAAGGGGCCACGGTGCGCGAGACGGCCCTGCTCGGCGTCATGAACGGGGCCGAGCCCGATCCGGAGCACGCCGCAGAGTGGGCGGCGGTGGCCCGAGCGGCGGGCTTCGATGCCTTGCGCTTCGTGAAGCTGGTGCGAGCGGCCGAGGGCATCGCCCTGCCCGGCGAGGAGCGGTGCGCGCCCCGATGGCCGCAGCGGGCCCTGCGCAGCCTGTGGTTGGAGGCGGCGCCCCCGCTTCACGGGGCCGCTGCCCCCTGGGCCCTGCGCATGGCGCGCCAGGGCGAGCAGCTGCGGCTGGGGGTCGGGCTGGGCTACAGCCGCCTGGGCGACACCGACCACCTGGGCGTGGAGGGCCTGATCGGGCTGCCCCTGGGCGGCTGGGCGCCCCTGGGCGTCGAGCTGCGCCTGGGCATCCTGCGGGCCAACCAGGACTATTTCCTCTACCGAGACTGGGTGGACCCCCACCTCTTTCCGGTCAGCCTGGGCTTGCGGGTGGCGCCGCCCCAGGGCGGCCCGCGGGCCCGCCTGTCGGCCGTGGCCATCATCCCCTATGCCCTGGGGGCCGAGGCCGCGCTGGGCTGGGAGCAGGGCCTGACCGAGCGGCTCCGCCTGGTGGCCGAAGGCAGCGTCGGGCTCACCGACCAGGGCCTGCTGGCGGGGGGACGCCTGTGGGTGGTCACACGACGCTGATCCTCGCTGCTGGCTTGTTTTCGATGATTGCATGCGGCGGAGAAGCGACGCGGCCGACGCCGGCTCCAGCGCCCACAGCGCCACCCGTTGGGGCACCCGCAGCGGCGCAGCTCGCGCCCGCCCGGCTTCCCCCGGTCGCGGCCGCTGACCTGCGCAGCGATGTGCTCGACCGGGCGGCCCTTCAGGCCCTGGAGCAGCCCGCGGCGGGGGCCTCCTTGATGGCCCTGCTGGCCCGGGAAGCGGGCCAGGCCGCGCCCGCGACCGCCCACCCCGACCTCGCCCAGGCCACCGTCGAGCTGCCCGGCTGGGCGGCCCTGGGGGGCGCCCTCGCCCGGGACATCGACGCGATCAACGACGGCTCTGGCCTCACCCTGGTGACCGAGCTGGCCGAGGCACTGGCCTTTCCGGCCGGCAACGTCGGCCGCCGCCTGACCGCCGCTGGCTGCAGAGCCGCGACGCCCACTTTGTCCTGGCGGGGGTGGTCAGCCGCCTGGACCGCCGCGACCTGCACCCGACCCCCTCCTGCGGCGAGCTGCGGCTGATCTACCGGCTGGCCTATGAGACGGCGGGCGAGGCCGGCGCCGTGGGCTCGCGGCTGCCCTCACGCTGAACCTGGTGCTGCGGCCCCAGGAGACCGAGGACTGCGCCAGCGTCGCCCGGGCCTGGGCGGGCCTGCCGGATGCCGGCCCCGCCCTGGCGACGGCCTTGCGGGCGGGGCCGCTGGACCTCGACCGGCTGGCGCTGGACCGGGTGGAGGTCAACGCCCAGGTGCTGCGTCTGCCCTCGGGCCTGGAGACGGACTTTGCCGGCCAGGCCGCCTACCTGCTGGCGGTCTACCGCCTGGCCTGCGCCCGGGGCGCGTGCGCGGTCACGCGGCAACCCCTGGAAAACAGCCCCGACGTGGGCCGGCTGCTCTCTGACCCGATGCTGCGGGCGGATCTGGACCGATGGATCAACGAAAACATCGACGCCATCGACAAAGGCGCCTATCTCATCCCCGATCGCTTCCTGGCCGATCAGGCCCTGTCCTGGTCCAACCTGGGGGTCAACCGCCTGGCCAACCACCCCTTCTCAGCCCTCTACCCCGCCGAGGAGCGGCACCGGCTGCAAGACCCCGCCGGCCGACCGGGCCTCGGCTTTGTGGCCTCCCGCGCCGGGCTGGTGGAGCGCCTGGACAATGGCAGCTGCAGCGGCTGCCACCAGGCCGGCAGCACCGCCGGCTTCCACCTGCTGGGGAGGACGATCCCGCGCTGGCCGGCATCACCAACCGGCTGGCCGTTCCGGTCTCGCCCCACCTCGCCGTGGAGCGCGATCGCCGCCGCCTCTACCTGGCGGCCGTGGCCAATGGCGAGGACCCACCGGCCTCTCGGGCCCACAGCCTGGCCCCGAACTTTGGCATGAAGGGCCTGGTGGCCGTGGCCCCCAATCAGCCCTGCCCGCCCCCCGATTCCCACGCCGACCTCGCGCCCCTGGCCACCTGGTCCTGCAGCCAGGAGGCCGGGCCCGCCGACTGCAGGGTGGTCGCTGAAGATCCGCGTGTGGCCGTCAACTGGGGCCAATGCCTGCCCCGGCCGGAAGACCCCCGCGCCCTGACGGCCGGCATGACCTGCCGGGGGGGCCAGCTGCACAGCGGCGACCCCGCAGCCGGCTCGGCCCCCTGGAACCTGGGCGCTGCGGCCGACCGGGTGCAGCTGCGCCAGCTCTACGAGCTGCCCGAGGACAAGTCCTTCAGCAGCAGCGCCCTGAACTGCCGCCCCACCCGCATCGGCGTGCCCCTGGGCCGCACCTACCGCAGCTGCCGGGCCGACGAGCGCGGCCTGGAGCAGGTGCGGGGAGAGCGGGGCGGCATGAAGCCCGAGCTCTGCGCGGTCGTGGGCGGCTCGGCCTTCGACCGCTGCGTCGAGAAGGACTTCCACGCCTGCCTGGAGCAGATCGTGGGCCGGGGCATGGTGGCCAGCTGCAGCCTGGACCAACCCTGCCGCGAAGACAGCATCTGCCAGGCCCTGCCCCACCAGCTCGACGCGGTGCCCAGCCAGGCCGGCCGGGCGCTGGCAGAGGCTGGAATCGGCTTCTGCACGCCGACCTACTTCCTCTTCCAGATGCGGCTGGACGGTCACCCGGTGCCGCGGCCCTGACCCGCGGGTCAGTTTCGCCAGAACCTGCCTTAAAGAATGCTCTTTCCCAAGGCCGATGCGATCAGCCACACCGCCAGGCGCCCGGTCTGGTTGGCCTGGTCCAAGGTGGGGTTGAGCTCGACCATCTCCATGCCCAGCAGCTTTCCGGTGCGGGCAGCCGACTCGCAGATGAGGTGGCTCTCGCGTACCGACAGGCCGCCGGGCACGGGGGTGCCCACCCCCGGCGCGCCGGAGGGGTCCACGCCGTCCAGATCGAAGCTGAGGTGCACCCCGGCGGTGCCGGTGGTGACGCGGTCGATGGCCTCGCGCACGCACACATTGGTGCCCCGGTCGTCCAGCTCTTGCATGGAGTAGACCCGCACCCCCAGCTCCTTGACCAGCGCGCGCTCGCCGGCGTCCACGTCGCGGGCGCCGATGACCACCACGTCCCGGGGGTCCAGGGCGGGGACATCGCCGCAGAGGGCCAGCAGGTCGGGGTGGCCCACGCCCAACAGGACCGCCAGGGGCATGCCGTGGATATTGCCGCTGGGGCTGCTGCCCGGGCTGTTCATATCGGTGTGGGCGTCCACCCAGATCACGCCGATGCGCCGACCCTGCGCCCGATGCCAGGCGGACAAGGCCGCGATGGTGCCGATGGCCTGGCTGTGGTCGCCGCCCAGGACCAGGGGGAAGGCGCCTTCGGTGAGGTCCAGGGTCACCCCATCGCGCACCTGGGCGCACATGGTGGCGATCTCGGGCAGAAAGCGGGCGGTGGCGTCGCCCACCGGCGTGGCCTCGTGGGAGGTGGTGCCCAAGGACCGCACGCGGGCCACGTCATAGCCGAGCTTCTCCAGCTCGGGCACCAGGCCGGCGACGTGGATGGCCGAGGGGCCCATATCGGTGCCGCGGCGACCCGCCCCCAGGTCGAGGTGCACATTGGTGACCGCAACCCGGCGGCGGGGCGCGAGCACATCGGGGGCTTTCGCCGGGTCCGCTTTCATTCTGACCTCCGGGCCTGGACCTATCGCAGAAGGCGGCCCCGGGCTCAACCCAGGCGCAGCGGGTCGGCGTCGCAGGTGGAGATGTGGGTGGCCAGGCCTGGCAACGCGGCCTTCAGCCGGGCCGCCAGCACGGGCAGGTAGCCGCGCTCGCAGTTGCTGTGCTCCGTGAGCACCACCGCGCCACCACGGGCCACCTGGGCCAGGATGTCGTGGTGGCCCATCTCGCCGGTCAGCAGCAGATCGGCCGGGGGTCCCGCGGAAAAGACGCTCCCCCCCGAGCCCGGGCAGACCGCCACGGTGCGCACCGCGAGGTCACCCGGGCCGGCCACCCGCAGGTGGCCCAGCCCCAGGTGCTGGCGAATCCGCGGCAGCAGGTCGTCCAGGCGGCGGGGCTGCTTCAGGGCGGCATAACGCCCCATGCCCGCGCCGGGGCGACGGGGGGATGCCTCGATGGGAATGAAGCCCTCAAGCACATCTTCGGGCTCTGCAACCGCGCGCATCAGCCAGTCGCCCATGCCCCCCACCGCCGCATCCAGGCTGGTGTGGGGGGCGTAGAGGTGCAGGCCCGCGCGCACCAGGCGCAGGGTCACCCGCTCGATGCCCGTCGCCCCGGTCAGGCGCTGGATGCCCTTGAAGATGGGCGGGTGGTAGGCCAGCACGAGATCGACCCCGGCGGCCTCCAGCTCGTCGAGCACCGGCTCGGTCAGGTCGATGCAGAGGCCCACCGTGGAGATGGGCCGCTGGCCGGCGACGAGCAGGCCGACATTGTCCCAGCTGCCGGCGTCATCGAGGGGGGCGATGGCCTGCAGGGCCTCCAGCAGGGCGGCGAGGGCAAACATCGGGGCTCAGGGGAAGAAGGGCAGGGCGAAGGGGCCAGGGCCCGGCAGGGGCGCGTGGCCCGCGCGGTAGTGGCCGCGGACGAGGTCACGGGCGCGCTGGTCGATGCCGCGCAGCAGCTTGTCCATGCCCATCAGCACATAGCGGGAGAAGAGGCCCTCGGGGATGCTGCCGCCCACCACGCTGGTGGCATGGTAGACGAAGAGGGTGCGCCCGTCGGGCAGGGACAGCAGCACCCAGGCCCCGCGGTTCAGGGGGGTCTCCAGGCTGTCGTCAAAGACCTGGGCGTCCACCGCCCCCAAGGCCCCCGAATCGGCCAGGGGCCGGGCCTCGCCCAGGCTGTCCCGCCTCTCCCGCCAGGCGTGCTCCCAGGCCAGCCCCTCGCTGTTGGCATAGAGCGCGTGGTTATTCCACACATCCACCATCCAATGCCGATCCTTGAAGGGGGCCGGCAGGTCGATGTGGCCATACCAGACGGCCCGGCCCGTGCTGGCATCCAGCCGCAAGCGCCGCTCGGTGAGGTCGTCCAGCGCCACATAGTGAGGGTCCTGGCAGGCCACCCACAGCTCGGCGGGGTCCCGGTCGCTCAGCATCAGCCCCACGGCCCGGCGCGCGCCGCTGCTGGCCTCCGGCGGGTCGAGGAAGCGCACCACATCCCCTGCCAGCAGCTGCTGGAGCTGGCCATCGGTCAATGCGGGCAGGGGCTCGGTGGCGTCCTG
>JAGYJW010000068.1 GCA_018401435.1 Deltaproteobacteria bacterium
CCGCTTGGTAGCGCTCGAGGGACTGCTCAGCGACACGCCGCTGCGCCGCGTCCGCGACGAGGATCGTCGAGCGATACTGCGTCCCGATGTCGTTGCCCTGGCGCATAGGTGTCGTCGGATCGTGCTGCTCCCAGAATGCCGCGAGGATGCGCTCGTAGGCGATGAGGGTCGGGTCGAACACGGCCACGGCGACCTCCGCGTGGTCGGTCATGCCACTGCAGACCTCGCGGTAGGTCGGATTGGGCGTGTGCCCGCCCGCGTAGGCGACGAACGTCGTGAACACGCCCTCGAGCTGCCACAGGATGCGCTCGGCCCCCCAGAAGCAGCCCATGCCGAGGACAGCCATCTCATGGCCGCCCGGCCATGGCGGCAGTGTGGGGCGACCATGGACGAAGTGGGTGACTGACACCTCGAGCGGCACCTCACGGCCCGGCAGCGCTGCATCCGGCCCGACGAGCTGCGGGCTGCGACCGAGCGAGAACGGACTCATGTCGTCACCTTCCTCAGGCGTACAGCAGAGATTCCCGACTGCGCTTCCCGACCGTATCGGACAGGCGCTAGCGTCCCTCGCTCACCGAGGAGATCATCGTGCCACGTCTCGTGCTCATCCGTCATGGCCAGTCGCTCTGGAACCTGCAGAACCGATTCACGGGCTGGGTCGATGTGCCTCTCACCGCCGTCGGTGCCGAGGAAGCGCGCCGCGCCGGCTCCGCCCTCGTCGGCATGCACTTCGACGTCGCCTACACCTCCGCCCTCACGCGCGCCCAAGAGACCCTGCGGCTCATCCTCGAGACCGCAGAGATGGACGTTCCGACCGTTCGCGATCGAGCGCTCAACGAGCGCGACTATGGCGACCTCTCCGGCCTGAACAAGGCGGACACCGCGGTGCGCTACGGCGAGGAGCAGGTGCGCATCTGGCGCCGGTCCTTCGACGTGCAGCCACCGGGCGGCGAGTCGTTGAAGGACACCGCAGAGCGCACCCTGCCGTTCTTCGATCGTGCCATCCTCGGCGACATCCGTCTCGGCCATGACGTGCTCGTCGTCGCGCACGGCAACTCGAACCGGGCCATCGTCATGCGTCTCGAGGGCCTAGATGGCGCATCGATCATGCAGGTCGAGATCGCGACCGGGGTGCCGATCGTCTACGAGCTCGATCTCGACGGCACGGTCATGAACAAGACGGTGATCGACTGACCACCGAGGTTCCTCCGGGATGGACGGCGGACCCGCGTCGCCGGGCTCTCTCGTCGGTCCTGGCTGAGCACCATCCCCTCGATGCGGAGGAACGACTCGCGATCGAGCACGCCGTCGCACTGCTCGAGAGTCAGCACAATCCCTTCGCGCGAACGACGTTGCCGCGACATTTCACGGCGTCAGCACTCGTCTTCGATCTCGAGACCGGCCGAGTCCTGCTCCACCAGCACCGTCGCCTGCACGCGTGGCTCCAGCCCGGTGGCCACGTGGAGGTTGGCGAGCGGCCCGAGGATGCGGTGCTGCGAGAGACCTCGGAGGAGACCGGCGTCGACGCCTTCCACCCGGCCTCGGGGCCACTCCTCGTCCATGTCGACGAGCACGTGGGACCTGATGCGCACGTGCATCTCGATCTGCGCTACCTGCTGCACGCCCGAGCCGGGGGACCCCACGCGCCGGGCGAAGCGGTCGAGAACGGCGCCGCGGTGCTGCGCTGGGTCGTCGATGATGAGCTCGAGGCGTTGACGGACATCTCGCTGCGCCGCGCGGTCGCTGGCCTCCGTGCACGCGAGGCGGCGTGGCGGACCGACTGAACCGCGCTCAGGGTGCGAAGAGGCGGAGCGTCCGCTCCTCCTCGCCACGGAGCCGATCGACGTCGATCTCGACCCAGCCGATGCCGCGCGACTCCGCGAGCACGCGCGCCTGCGGCTTGATGACCGTTGCCGCGAAGATGCCTCGGACAGGTGCGAGCTCGGGATCGCGTTCGAGCCGCGCGAGATAGCGGGTCAACTGCTCGACGCCATCGATCTCGCCGATGCGCTTGATCTCGACCGCGACCGAGGCTCCGGTCGCGTCACGACAGAGCAGGTCGATCGGACCGATGTCGGTGCGGAACTCGCGCGTGATGGTGCGGAGTCCGGCCTCCAGGTGCCCGGGATGTTCCGCGAGCAGCTCCTGGAGCTCGCGCTCGACACCGCTCATCGTGAGGCCGCGCTCCGTGTCAAGACTGACCTCGAGGTCCTGAAGGACCTCCTCCAGCAGGATCTCGAGACGCTCCCCCGCTGGGTTCGTGACGATCCACCGGTCCTCCAGCTCGTCGACACGGTTCGGGGCGTTCATCCAGTTCAGTGGCTTGTACGCCCCGATGTCCGCATGGATCGCGACGCAGCCGTCGGCCTTGACCATGATGAGTCTGACCCCGGACGACAACGTCGAGGACAGGCGGCCGGAGTAGGTGGCCGAGCATCGGGCGATGAGCATGCGCACGCCGCGCACCCTAGCCACCCGCCCTCTCCCCTACGCTTCGCTGCATCCGCACTCACCGGCGCGCGTCCTGGCGCCCCTCAACGCTCCCTACGAGGTCCTCGTGGCGCTCTCCGTCGGTCTCGTCGGACTTCCGAACGTGGGGAAGTCGACCCTGTTCAACGCGCTGTCGCGTGCAGGTGCGGAGGCCGCCAACTTCCCCTTCTGCACCATCGAGCCCAACGTCGGCGTCGTACCCGTTCCGGACGTCCGGTTGACGACGCTCGCACAGATGGCGTCCTCACAGCGCACCGTGCCGACCTCGATGCGCTTCGTCGACATCGCAGGACTGGTCGAGGGGGCGTCGAAGGGTGAAGGACTGGGGAACCAGTTCCTCGCCCACATCCGTGAGGTCGACGCGATCTGTCACGTCGTGCGCTGCTTCGACGATCCCGACGTCATCCACGTCCGGGGCGGCATCGATCCGCTGGGCGATATCGAGATCGTCGAGACCGAACTCCTCCTCAAGGATCTCGAGACGCTCGAGAAGCGCGGCGACCGCAGCCGTCGAGCGGCACGCAGCGGCGACAAGGCGCTCCAGCGCGAGGCCGACCTGATCGTCGAACTGACCCGTCACCTCGAGGACGGCCACCCGGCGCGCTCATGGCACGGCGAGCTCGATCCATCGATCCGTCGCGAACTCGCACTGCTGTCGGACAAGCCTGTCATCTTCGCTGCCAACGTCGCCGAGGCCGACCTCGCCTCTGGCAACGCCGCGAGCGCGCTCGTGGCGGCGCGTGCGGCTGAGCGCGGAGATGAGGTCGCGCTGGTCTCTGCGCGCGTCGAGGCTGAGCTCGCAGAGCTCGACGACGCAGAACGCAGCGAGTACCTCGCCTCCCTCGGTGTCGACTCGTCCGGACTCCAACGTCTCATCGCCACCGCTTACCGACTGCTCGGTCTCGTGACGTTCCTCACCGTGGGGCCTCAGGAGGCCCGGGCATGGACCGTCGCCGACGGCGCGACAGCACCGCAGGCGGCGGGCACGATCCACACCGACTTCGAACGCGGCTTCATCAAGGCCGAGGTCATCGCCTACGACGACTACGTCACGCACGGCGGCGAGGCCGGCGCCCGCGACGCAGGACGGCTGCGCATCGAGGGACGCGAGTATCGGATCGTCGACGGCGACGTCGTCCACTTCCGCCACAACGTCTGATGCCACTGCGCCAGCTCAACTGAGCCGGCGGATCTCCTGCTCGATCCTCGCCAGAAGGTCGAGCGCCTGCGCCCTGCTCGTCGTTCGTCCCCTCATGAGCCTCGGCGCCGAGACACGCACGTGCACGAGACCTGCCGCAACATCCAGTCGCACGTCGACGTCCGTGTGCACGCGGAGCAGACGTGAGACCACGACCGCATGCACCGAATGCGGATCCCGTTCCAGGATGCGCATGCTGGCGTACCGTTCGAGCACGCGCAGAACGGCGACCTGCACCGTCGCGGGCGGGGCGACGAAGCGGAGCGGCTCGATGAAGTTCGCGGATCGCGACCGCAGGGCCTGCGTCGAGACGCAGTCACGCCGTGGGCCGCACGGGCGCAGCGGCCGCTGCGTCACGATGCGGATGTCGCCCCGCGAGGACGCGACGGCGAGGGGCTCGCGTAGAGCTCCTCGATCTCTTGAGCGAAGCGCTCGACGATCACGTGCCGACGCAGCGACATCTTCTGGCTGAGCTCGGTCCCGACGACGAAGTCCTGCGGCAGGATGCGGAACGCACGGATGGATTCCGCGCGGGACACGAACGCGTTGGCGGCGTCGACGGCCTCCTGGATGGCGGCCACGACCTCAGGATCCCGCGCCATCTCTACGAGCGACGAGACCGAGCGGTCGCGCGCCGCTGCCCATCCCGGCAACGACTCGGCGTCGAGCGTGATCAGCGCGGCGACGAACGGACGCCCATCACCGACGACCATGGCCTGACTGACCAACGGATGAGCACGGAGCGGATCCTCGAGCGCCGTCGGCGCGACGTTCTTCCCAGCTGCCGTGACGATCAACTCCTTCTTGCGACCGGTGATGAAGAGGTACCCCTCAGCATCGAGCCGACCGAGGTCGCCGCTACGGAACCAACCGTCCGCGGACATCACCTCGGCGGTCGCCACAGGGTCCCCGAGATACCCCTGGAAGACGTGAGGTCCGGCGATCTCGATCTCGCCGTCGTCCGCGATACGGACCGAAGCCCCCGGCAGGGGCTTTCCGACGGAGCCGATGCGCTGCGCACGTGGACGGTTGATGGTCGCGCCTGCGCTGGTCTCGGTGAGACCGTAGCCCTCGAGGACGGTGACGCCGATGCCGTTGAAGAGGTGACCGAGGCGCTCCCCCAGCGCCGCACCACCGGAGATCGCAAAGCCGACACGACCACCGAGCGCTGCCCGGAGCTTCGCGTAGACGAGCCGATCGAAGACCGCGTGCGCTGCGCGGACCGACGGAGCGACACGACCCTGCGCGCGCTCTCGCGACGAGCGCTCCGCGATCGACATCGCCGCATCGAAGATGCGCACCTTTCCATCGGCCTCGGCGCGCTGACGTGCTCCGTTGATGACCTTCTCGAACACGCGCGGGACAGCGAGCAGGAAGTGCGGACGCAGCAGACCCATCTCGTCAACGAGATGCGCGAGACCTGTCGAGTAGCCGAGTGTGACGCCGACACGGATGCAGCTGATCTGGATGACGCGGGCGAAGATGTGCGCGAGGGGCAGGAAGAGGAGCGTGCGCTGCCCAGCGAAGAAGAACTCGCGGCCCGCCTCGGTCACCTGCGTCGCGTCCCAGAGGAGGTTGCCGTGGGTGAGCACACAACCCTTCGGTCGACCGGTCGTCCCGGAGGTGTAGACGATCGTCGCGATCGATCGTCCGTCGGTGATCGCGGCACGCCCGAGGAGGTCGTCGGCGGCCCGGTCCGCGCCCAGGGCGGCGAGCACCTCGAGTCCTGCGTCCGCGATCACGTAGGTGCGTTCGCAGTCGGGGGTGCGGTCGGCGACCGACGCGGCGACCGCGGCGAGCGTCTGGTCCTCGCAGATCAGGAGGCGTGCGCCGCTATCGGCGAGGATCCACGCGACCTGCTCCGCGGACGACGTCTCGTAGAGCGGCACCGACACGGCTCCGGCCGCCCAGATCGCGTAGTCGACGAGCGTGAACTCGACGCGGGTCGCGCTGAAGAGTGCGACGCGATCCCCGGGGCCGATGCCGGCGGCCATGAGCCCGAGCGCGAGCTGCTCGACCGTGTCAACGAAACGTCGCGCCGACCAGTCCTCGAAGCCGTCCCCGGTTCGCACTGCGACCATCGGTCGGTCCGGCACCTTGTCGCGGATGCGCCACAGCACGGACGCGAGGTTCTCCGCCGGATCGAGGTCGACGGGGCCGGGGCTCGTGTAGCGGCGCCGTGCACCCCCGACGTCTGCCACGCTGCTTCCCCTTACCTCTTTTTTCTCCCTTCGCGAGGCTACCAAGGGTCCGCACTGCCGCACAGGAGCCCAGCGATAGCCTCTCCGCTCGGGAGTGCCGTCGTCGCGGGCCCACCACTGCACGCTGACGGTCCACCGAGATCTGCCCACGTCGTCCGAGGAGCACCACATGTCCGACCAGGCGAACCTGACGCGCGACGAGGCCGCGCTGCGCGCGGCGCAGCTCGATGTTCCTCGCACCATCGTGCACCTCGACCTGAGCTCGGACGACGGCTCTGCCGACATCAGGACCTTCCGCTCCCGCAGCGAACTGCATGTCGTCGCGCGCACTGCAGCACCGATCTTCGTCGACATCGTGGCCGCCTCCATCGAGAACGTCACCATCGACGGGCAGCGCCTCGAGGACCCTGCGCACGCGGCGGGTCGGATCTCGTTGCCGTCGCTCGCTGAAGGCCCGCACGTCATCGTCGTCGAGGCGACGATGGAGTACAGCCGTGATGGCCGTGGCCTGCACCGCTTCGTCGACCCGACCGACGGACTCGTCTATCTCCACTCACAGTTCGAGCCCTTCCACGCCCTACAGGTCTTCGCCTGCTTCGACCAGCCGGACCTCCGCACGTCCTTCGAGATCAGTGTGGACGCGCCGGCCGGCTGGGTGGTCGTCTCCAACGAGCCGACGATCGACACTCCTGCTGACGGAAGTGCGGGCCGCTGGACGTTCGCGCCGACCCCGCGCATCAGCACGTACCTCGCAGCCGTCATCGCGGGTGCCTACGACGCCGTCACGGACAGCTACGACCGAGAGGACGGCAGTGCGGTCCCGCTGCGCTGGTTCGTCCGCCGTTCACTGCGTGCGCACCTCGAGGACGAGGAACTCTTCGACCTGACCCGCGCGGGGCTGACGTGGTTCGAGAGCGTCTTCGGCCGGTATCCGTTCACCAAGTACGACCAGCTGTTCGTCCCGGAGTTCTCCGCAGGCGCGATGGAGAACCCGGGTGCGGTCACGTTCACCGAGTCGTACGTCTTCCGCTCGAAGGTGACCGACGGGATCCGCGAGCGCCGGGCCGAGACCGTGCTCCACGAGATGGCACACATGTGGTTCGGGGACCTCGTCACGATGCGCTGGTGGGACGACCTCTGGCTCAACGAGTCCTTCGCGACCTTCATGTCGGTGCTCGCGATGTCGGAGGCGACCCGCTGGAAGGACGCCTGGGTCACCTTCCTCGATGCGGAGAAGACCTGGGCGAAGTTCCAGGACCAGTTGCCCTCCACCCACCCCGTCGCCGACGAGATGCCGGACGTGGAATCCGTCCACCAGAACTTCGACGGCATCACGTACGCGAAGGGTGCCTCGGTGCTGCGCCAGCTCGTCGCCTGGGTCGGGCAGGACGAGTTCCTCGCCGGTTGCCGCGACTACTTCGAGCGGCACGCATGGGGCAACACGACGCTCTCGGACTTCCTCGGAGCGCTCGAGCGCACCAGCGGACGCGACCTGTCGCCCTGGCGTGATGAATGGTTGAAGACGACCGGTGTCAACCTGCTCTCCCCTGTCGTCACCCTCGACGATGACGGTTCCTACGCCGACGTCACCATCGTCCAGTCCGACCCGGTGCCTCTCTGGCGCACGGAGGACCACCACGGGATCCTCCGGCGGCACCGCATCGCCGTCGGCGTCTACGACCGGCTCGAGGGCCACCTCGAGCGCCGCACTCGTGTGGAGCTCGACGTGGTCGGTGCGCGCACCAGCGTGACCGAACTCATCGGTCAACGTGCTGGCGACGTCCTGCTGCTCAACGATGACGATCTGACCTTCGCGCGTATCGAGCTCGATGGGGCCTCGCTGGCGACCGTCACCGATCATCTGTCGGAGTTCCGCGACCCGATGCCGCGCGCGCAGGTCTGGTCCGCTGCATGGGACATGCTCCGCGACGCGACGCTGCCGGCGACCGGCTTCGTCGCACTCATCACGAAGAAACCTCGCGCACGACGAGGTCGGCATCCTCCAACGTCTGCTGATGCGCGCCTCAGGTGCGGTCGAACGGTATGCAGCACCGAGTAACCAGGCTGCGCTCCGCGAGCAGTTGCGCACGCAGGCGGCCGACGCGCTCGAGCGCAGTGCTGCAGGCAGCGATCATCAGTTGGCGTGGTTCCGTCACTGGGCGAGCCTCGTGTCGAGTCCGACCGATCTCGCCGCCCTCGAGCGCGTGCTCGAGGGCGCGACCCCTTTCGTCGGCCTCACGATGGACGTCGATCTGCGCTGGCACGTCGTCGCATGCCTCGCCCATGCTGGTGTCATCGATGAGGTCGCGATCGACCGCGAGCTCGCGCGCGACGACACGGACCTGGGACGGCAGGCACTGACGGCGCGCGCCATCCGCCCGGACGCAGCGGCGAAGCGCTGGGCACGAGGCCGCCTGCTCGAGGACGACGACCTCTCCCACACGCTCGCGCGTCACCTGTGGGGCGGTTTCAACCAGCTCGATCAGACCGATCTCATCGTCGGCTACCTCGACGACTACTTCAGTGACCTGGACGCGGTGTGGACCAAGCGCACGCTCGACTTCGCGATCGAGTTCGCCGCCGGGATGTTCCCGCACGCTGCGGTCGGTAAGGGACTCCTCGAGCGGACCGACGCAGCCCTCCTGCGCACCGACCTGCCGAAGCCTCTCCGGCGGGTGCTCCTCGAGCAGCGCGACACCGTCGTGCGCACGATGCGGACGCGAGTGCTCGACGCACAAGACTGAACCGAGACAGGCCCGAACGGGTGCCGAACTGTGGCCGGTACAGGGTGGGCTCGGTCAGCCGAGCTCGCCCATGAGACGTTCACTCGCCATCTCTGCGCACGTCCCACACATCGGATAGCGGGACGGGTCGCCATCGGGACGCCACCGCTTGCCGCAGAGGGCCGTGACAGGGCGCCCGGTCCGGCGGAAGAGGTCGAGCTCGCGGCGTGACACGTAATGGGTGAACCGGTCGTGATCCCCGTCACCTGTGCTCGGTGTCGTGCGCTCATCCGTCTCGATGGACGGCAGGGTCGGTGCCGGAGTGGCACCAGCCATGCGAGCGACTCGGAGCGCGACGTCGTTCACGGTCAGACCTCCTGGTGATCACGACGCTACCGGCTCGGCCGGAGGACGGTCCGCGAGCAGGTCGGGAGTGCGACCGGACGAGGGATCAGACGCGTCGACGGTCCGCGACCGAATGGCGCCAGACGCGGTCGACGCCGTCGTCGAGCGATCGCTTCAACCCGACCGTGAAGTCAGGCACCTCCGGCTCGAGTCCGAGTTCATCCCACAGCAGGGCCGGATCCACCCACAGCGGCAGGTTCCACGCGCGGACCGTGTCCGGCGTGAAGATGTCGGGCGTCTCGAGACGTGCACGCACCAGCCGCATCATCGCGGTCCCCGCGAGCGCGAGCGGTGCAGGCAACCGGACGATGACGAGTCGCGGCAGGAGTCGTTGGAGCTCGCCGAGGAATCGGTCCCAGCCTGCCGGATCACGGTCACCGATGCCCCTCGCGCCCTCCCACGTTCCGAGCGCGGCTGCGATGAGCACGCGTGCCGCATCGTGGACGTGCAGATGCGAGAAGGCTGGGTTCGAGCGGCCCGGGACCGCCATGATGCCTCGCTGGACGTTCGCGAACAGCTGGTCGCCCGCGCCGTACACGTGCGGGAGCCGGATGCTCGCAACGGACAGTCCGGGCATCGCGGCGAGTTCTCGTTCCATCTGGAGCTTCACGCGGCCGTAGTCGATGACCGGCGCCGCAGTCGTGTCGGCGACGACAGGCTCGGGGGACGGACCGTGCACGAGCAGCGATGAGCCGAAGACGAAACGCCGCGCGCCGACCGCGGCCGCCGCCTCAGCGAGGGCTCGGGTCCCGCCGATGAAGGTCGGTGCGAGCGCGCGAGCAGGTTCGAAGACTGCGCGTCCCCCGAGGTGGATGACGCCGTCACAGCCCTCGACCGCACTGCGCAAGGTGTCGGGGACCGTCAGATCGCCATGGACCGCTTCAACGTCGAGCCCATCGAGGAAGCGCGCCCGTGTGGGACGACGGATCATGACGCGCGGACGCAGCCCCATCGCGCAGAGCTGACGGGTCACCTCGCTGCCGATGAACCCCGTCGCGCCCGTCACGAGCAGCCGCATGCCGGGTCCCCCACCGCTCCAGCCGCCGGGAGGCGGCTGTTTCCCCCCACTTGTAGCGCATGGGGCATCCGCCGCAGGCGGGCCAGAGGTCATTCCAAGACCTGTCAACGGTCCGCCCCGCGAGGATCGCCGACGGCGTAGAGGTAGCCGTCACGGGATCCCACATAGATCGCGCCCCGCCAGACGACGGGCGTCGACTCGATGCAACCGGGCAGCGGCACCCTCCAGCGCTCGATCGGGGGCTCGCCGACCAGGATCTCGTAGCCCCGGAGACTCGCCGCCGAGCAGGTCGCGACCACGAGCCATGTCGAGCCGTCGTCGTCCTCCACGACCGCTGGTGAGGACCATGCGTGGTAGCCGACGTCGAACTGGTGCACGACCGAACCTGTGCTGCGGTCGACGATCAGGAGGTCCCCGGCGTGCGTGGGGACGTAGAGCAGCTCCCCATGGATGGCTGGTGTCGCCCAGATCCCTGCGCGCGGGTCGCGCTCCGACGCCGTCGAGCGCACGGTCAGGCGCCAGACCACCGGATCGTCGGGACGACTCGGGTCCAACTTGATGAGCTGCCCGAAGTCCTCCGTTCCTGCGAGTCGGCGCTCCACCTCGACGGCGACGTAGAGCGCACCATCACGGTCGATGACGATCGAGGCGTCCGCGTCGTCACCGACCCAGTGGTCGAGGACGACCACCTCGCGACCCTCGAGTGCAGCGGCGCGATCGATCCCCATCACCCTGCCACCGGAGTTCACCCAATAGATCGCAGTGTCGGTGAGCGCGGGACTCGATTCGATGGAGACAGCGCGGTCGCCGATGCGCGCAATGAGCTCGTCGTTGAAGCCTGCGACCTCGAGGAGCACGACCGGATCGACCTGCACGAGACCCGCTGCGTCCTGACGGCGATTGAGCCGTACGACACGGAACCAGCCGTCCTCACCCGCCGCGTACAGCACGTCATCGTGCACCGTCGAGTTCGCGTCCCAGTCGTCATTCCACACGCCCTGCGGATGTCGCCCGAGGCGCCACAGTTCCGTCGGGACGTCACGATCGAACGCGACGATGCGCAGGTAGCCGTCGCGGGCTCCGGTGTAGACGAGCGGGAAGCCGTCCGGATCGATGGTCTCGGTGCCCTTCACCATCTGAGCGGCGAAGAATGGGACGCGTGACGCACGTCCGTCCGCAGCATCCACGAAGTGCAGTCCCCCGTCGTAACCACCGACGATGACGTCCGTGCTCTCGACCCCGACCAGCACGAGGGGCTGGCCGGTCCATCCGATGCCGCACCAGCGCCGCCCTCCGTCCTCGAGGTCCCCTTCGATCGAACACATCGGTGCGTCCGGATAGCGCCACAGCACCACGGGGGCACGCGGAACGGGGCCTTCGCCGTAGAACGTGCGCGTCGGGTTGCCGCGGAACCCGAGGAAGCCATCGACGAGCCCGAAGCGACGGCCGTGCAGCAGCGAACCTTCGACAGGGATCGTCCATGGCGCGAGCCGCTCCCGCTGCTCGAGAAGGACGTCAGTTGCCGCCTTCGCTGCATCGCGTCCGGGACCCTCCGGCGCTACCGCACCCGGGCTCGGTGCTGGCACGGAACTGACCGGAACCTGCTGGTCGGCAGGACCCGATTACCACGATGCGCTCGGCGCCCACCCAGCGGACGAGCTGGCCACCCCCTGCAGCGAACACGAGGCCGATGACGAGGATCAGAGAGAACCCCCGGGCGACCCGAGGCAGGTCCGGTGGTCCGCCTGATCCACCCCGAACGCGGAGTGCGGAGAACTGCAACGTTCGACTTCCGCTCTCTCAGGCCTTCAGGCCTGAGCCCGGCCGGAGGTTGCCGACGGAGAGCGGGCGTGACCGTCCTGCTGCCAATCGGCCACGCGCGGGAAGCGCCCCGACGTCGCAGTGTAGACGGCGATGGCGTTGCGTAGACGAGCCATCTGGCACGCAGTGACCTGCCGCGTGCCACGACGTCCGCCATTATCACGGCGCCCCGATCAAGCGGGTGTCAGATCGGTACAATGACGCTCCGAGCGTCGTGTGAACGTCGCGCCCGCGCCTACCGCCCCTTCACGACGGGTGCGTCTCCCGTCCTGCTGCCCGACCAGGCAGCCGCCGCAACCCACTCGGATGCTCGCACTCCCCTTGGGCCCGACGCCGAATCGGCTGGTTATGATTTCGCGAAGAGATGTGTCGGCAGATCAATCTGACGGGTGGTCGAGTGCTTGTGTTCGCGGTCACCTGTCCTGCCCCAGCTGTTCGCGAACCGACAACAATAGAATCTCGAGAAGCAGACACCCTCAGAGGCCAACATGACTCGAATGCTTCGCATCGCAGGCGCCCAGGTCGGCGGCATCCAGAAGGACGACACACGTCGACACACGATCGAGCGCCTGGTCGCACTGCTCGAACAGGCAGCTACCGACGGCGCCCAGTTGGTCGTGTTCCCGGAACTCACCTTGACGACCTTCTTCCCGCGTTGGTTCATCCCTGACGTGTCGGAGCTCGACACCTGGTTCGAGCGCACCATGCCGAACGCCGACAATTCAAACCACTGTTCGACCGTGCTCGAGAGCTCGGCGTCGGTTTCAGTCTCGGGTATGCGGAGCTCACGCCAGAAGGGCAGCGGTTCAACACCTCGATCATCGTCAACCCTGACGGCTCCCTCCTTGGGGAAATATCGGAAGGTCCACCTTCCTGGGAGCGGCAAGTCGAGCCTCTGGCTGATGCCCTCTTCCAACAGCTCGAGAAGCGCTACTTCGACTATGGCGACCTCGGCTTCCCGACCTTCGCGCCCTGCGTTCGCTGGCGGCGTCCCCGGCATGCTCATCTGCAACGACCGGCGGTGGCCCGAAGCCTGGCGCGTGCTCGCTCTGCGAGGTGTCGAGCTCGTCACCATCGGCTTAACCTGGCGACGTACGACACGTCCGGGGCTTCACGAGACTTCCGAGAGCCGCACCGAGCACTCACTTCTCGCCGCACGTGCCAACGCATGGCATGCGAACGACATGGGCGGTCGTCGTCGCGGAAGGCGGGCGACGAGGACGGCTCCGGCCTCATCGGCGGCTCCTGCATCGTCGACCTGAACGGGAATATCGTCGCTCAGGCGACCACGCGGGCGACGAGATCATCATTGCTGACTGCGACCTCGACGCCTGCCGTCAGGGCAAGGAGAAGATGTCTTCAACTTCGCGCGTCACCGTCGCCCGGAGTTTTACGGCCCCATCACGGAGCAAGCAGACGGCGCCTCCCCCCGACTCAGCGACGCTCGTCCGTCCGCGCACGAAGGGGGCCTGAGCCTGGAGATCGCCCAGGTCCAGCGAGCGCACGCAGCGGTCAGACGCTTCTGCCGCCACATCGCGTCCGCCGGGACCGCCGAACCCTGACCGTTGTGACGAAGTTCCGTCCAATCCGTGACACCCGGGCCTGAGCGTCCACCTAGACTGTGGCTTGGGCCTGCGCGACGGGGGTTTTGACCGCGTCCAGTGGCGGAGGGCGAGACGCGATGAGAGCGGGAGACCGTTCATTTCGAGGCGTTCCGTGGAGTCGCCGGCTACCGCACTGCCATCTCGAGCAGCGACCTGAGCGATGCGTCGCTGAAGTTCCGCGCCGTCCCCATCGACAGCCCGCTGGGGCGCAGAGCCCGCTGGCAGGAGGTCTGGCAACTGCTCGTCGGGGGTTCCGGCGGACGGCTGGGAACGCGAGGGAAGACTCATCGAGGAGGTCGCTCGCGCCCCGATGGACCTGACCGACCCGATGCACGACCTTCAGCAGACCCTGCTGCGCTTCGCAGCGGCGACCGGCGAGCGTGCAGCACTGGACCGCAGCCCGTCAGAGCTCGCACAGGACACTGCCCGTCTCAGCGCGCTGTTCCACTGCCGCCTCGGCCTGCTGCCTGCTCACCATCGCGGTGACGCCGCACCGGCACCCGCCGCTCGAGGCCAGTTCGACGGCGCCCCAAACATCCTGCGTGAGAGCCCCAGCGTCACCGCTGACGACGACGCACTGCTCAACGCGCTGCTCGTACTGCTCGCAGAGAACGGCTCCAGCGCGTCCACACTGACCGCCCGAGTCGTGCTCAGCACGGGCGCCTCCGCGTCCGCCGCGTTCGTCGCCGCACTGTCGGCCATGTCGGGACCCAAGCACGGTGGTGCGATGGCCCGCGTCTTCGAAGCACTCACCGAGATGCACGCCACCGACACCACACCGGCCGCATGGGTCACGAGGGCACTCGACCGACGCGAGATGCTCCCTGGCGTAGGGCACCGCATCTACCGGGTCGAGGACCCGCGCACCATCCAGCTCCGCCTGCTCTGCGGAGAACTCAATGCGACCTGGTTCGACCTGGCCGCGACCTATCAGACTGTCGCGCCTGAGTTGCTCGCCGCCCACAAGGGGCTCCCGCTATCGGGCACGAACATCGACCTGTGGGTCGCGGTCGCTCTCGAGGCGCTGGGTATCCCCCGGCCCCTGCTCACCGCGTTCATGACGGCCGGACGTCTCGCGGGCTGGAGCGCGCACCTCCTCGAGCAGCACGCTTTCGGCAAGATCCTCCGACCTGCCGACCTGCCGGCCTGGACTCGGTAGGACTGAACCCGTGTGCCCGGTCAGATCACGCCGTCGCGCGCGAGTGCGGCGATCTCGTCCTCGCTGAGCCCCAACGCACCGAGCACCTCCGCCGTGTCGGCACCCAGCGCTCGTCCCGCGTGCGTGATGCGCCCGGGGGTCACCGACAGAAGGCCTGCCACGTTCTGCATCCTCACGGTCCCGAAGTCGTGATCCGGCACATCCGCGATGTTCTGCCGTGCGGCGATCTGCGGGTCAACGACGATGTCGGCGATGCTGTTCACCGGCACGATCGTCGCGTCGTGCTCGGCAGCCCGCTCCAACAGTTCGGACCGGTCGAACCCACCGATCAGCCGGTCCATCGCCGCGAAGAGGTCGTGGATGTTCTCGACACGCGCGGCATTCGTGACGAAGCGAGGATCGACGATCAGTTCCTCGGCGGCGAGTGCACGGCAGATGCGCTCGAAGGTCGCTTGGGTGGAACCGGACGCCGCGACCCATCCTCCGTCGCGCGTACGGAACGTGCCGCGCGGCGCGACGTGCGGACTCTCCCCGCCACTGCGCTCCTGCACGACACCGAGTTGGTCATGGTCGATGACCATCGGGCCGAGCATCGCCAACACCGGCTCGTGCAGTGCCAGGTCGATCTCCTGCCCCTCGCCAGTACGCTGCGCGTGCAGCAGCGCGACCATGATGGTGAACGCCCCGAAGATCGCCGCTGACGAGTCCCCGAACATGAACGGCTGCATGAGGGGACGTCGATCAGGGAACCCGTTGGCGTAGACAGCGCCAGCGAACGCCTCCGTGAGCGACCCGAAGCCGGGGCTCGTAGCTCGCGGGCCCGTGCGGCCGAAGCCGGTCACGTGCAACATGACGAGCGTCGGATTGTCCTTCGCGAGCTGCGCATAACCCAGCTGCCACCGCTCAAGGGTGCCGGTGCGGAAGTTCTCGATGACGACGTCGACCTCGCTGGCGAGTCGGCGGACGATCTCCTGCCCGCGTGCCTGCTTCAGGTCGAGCGTGATGGTCCGCTTATTGCGGTTCGCGACCTTGTAGAAGAGGCCGACGCCATCCTTGAGGTTGCCCCAGCGGCGCATCTCATCGCCACCGTCGGGATGTTCGACCTTGATGACGTCCGCACCATGGTCGGCAAGGTGCATCGCCGCCATCGGTGCAGCACCGTGGTTGCTCAGATCCAAGACACGGATGCCATCAAGTGCACGTCGCTGCACCGCGGAACTCCCCTCTGCGTCGCTCCCGCCGCTCCCAGCCGCGCTCTGCACCACAGGCCCGCAGGCACATAGCCTTCCACCGCCATCACGCTAGGAGCGGACAGATCCCCGAGCAAGCCTCCGGGCTGCGACCCGAGGCCAGCTTCACGCGGCCAGAAGCCGCGGCAGGCCACCAGCAACGCCTCGGTGTGCCCCTGTGCCTGCACCTGCCGCCACGTCTGCACGACGGTCCCGTCAGTCCCGATCAGCACGCTCGAGCGGAGCACGCCCATGAAGTGGCGACCTTCCTTCTCGCGTTCCCCCCACACGTTGTAGGCCTCGAGGACCTCGTGGTCAGGATCGGCCAGCAGGATGTGGGGCAGGGAGAAGTCGTGAATGAAGCTTCGGTGCGTCTCGACGCTGTCGGGCGAGACGCCGATGACCGTGATCCCGAGCTCGACGAATTCCGACCACAGGTCGCGGATGTCGCAAGCCTGAGTCGTGCAGCCAGGCGTGTGATCCGCCGGGTAGAAGACGAGGAGGACGGGCGTGGCAAGTAGGTCACGCAGAGCACGTCGTTCGCCATGCTGGTCGAGCAGGGCGAAGTCGGGCGCGCGGTCACCGGGAGACACGATCGAATGTTCAGCCATGGTGAGAGACTACCCGGCGAGCAGTGTCCAGTCAGCACAGGACCGAGCCGCGAACGTGAGTGACGAGGAGGCCCTCCCGATCGAGGACGTCACGCGCCTCCTGATGAAGCTGTAACGCAGAACACACGACCGCTGGCATCGCATGCGTTGGGCCTTCGATGACGTCGGCCCGAACGGCCGTCGCCCAGAAGTCACGTCGGGTGACTGCACCCAGTCCGGCGGATCGGAGACCCTCAGGAATGACTCGCCCGTCAGCCGAGCGACCCGCGGTTCACACATGCTCGACCCTCCCCTCGACCGATCGGACGGGGGGGCCTTGACGCCAAAGGAACTGACGGCGGGGTCGCGAAATGCCGCGTCCTCGCATATTCGCTCGGGGGTAGAGGTCGTCCCCGTCTCCCCTGCGAGGCGGGTCGACGACGTGGTCATCCATCACGTCGAGAAGGTCTTGGGGTGACGATGAGAGGCTCCGTGATGACGTGTCGCTGCGCGAGTCAGCAGCACGATCGCAGCCCCGTCCGGCGTCGGCCCCGACGATCGGCTGAGTTCCCGGGCAACATTCCGGACCTCGGACTCATCGGGCACCTGCCACCGAAGGTCGAACAGTCTCCAATCCTCCGCTCTTCTCTGGCTCGTGAGCGCCACACGCATCGAGCACGCCCATTCCGTCGCTCACGCTGCGGTGTAGCCTTCGCCAAGCCTTGGAGCCGCGAGAGGGCCTCGCATGAGTGTGACGTTCGGGATCCAGCTGTGCGACCAGCACCCGGCCAGCGACGACATGCACGTGCGATTCCTCGAGCTGGCCGAACAGGTCAGGACCGCCCATGCGCTTGGCTACCGCACGATCGTCGCTGGGCAGCACTTCCTCGCTGAGCCCATCCAGATGCTGCAGACCATCCCTGTGCTCGCACGGCTCGCCGCAGAGGGCCCGGGCATGCGCTTCGGGACCTGCGTGCTGCTGTTGAGCAACCTCAACCCCGTCGCCGTCGCCGAGGACATCGCCACGCTCGACATCATCACCGGCGGACGCACCTTCCTCGGAGTGGCGTTGGGCTACCGCGACGTCGAGTTCGACGCGTTCGGGGTAGAGCGTCACGAGCGCATCCGACGACTTGAGATCAACCTCGAGACGGTCATCGCGCTGCTCGAGGGACGCGAGGTCGACCTCGACGAACCGTGGTGCCGCCTCGACGCTCAGCGCATGACGTTGCGGCCCGTACAGACCCCGCGTCCGCCCATTTGGATCGGTGCGAACGCCGACAAGGCCCTGCGACGCGCCGCACGCATGGGCGACACGTGGGTGATCAACCCGCACGCGCGACTGGACACGCTCACGCGCCAGATGCACGACGTCTACCTGCCGGCGCTGCGCGAGTTCGACCGACCCGAGCGAGCTCCCATCCGCCGCGAGATCTTCGTCGGCGAGGACCGGGCCGACGCGTTCCGTCGGCGCTCCCGGCTGATGCCGAAGTATGCGACCTACACGTCCCGGGGACAGGACAAGGCGCCCTCCGATGACGACTTCCCTGCCGAGGCAGAGGCGCTCGTCGAGGACCGGTTTATCCTGGCAGCCCCGAGGAGTGCATCCGGGCGAGATCGACCGATACCGCGAGCAGCTAGGCACGACCGAGTTCATCGTGCGTGTCCAGTGGAACGGGATGCTGCAGGAGCTGGGCCATGAAGAACCTGCGTCGTCTGGGCGCGACGATCACCGTTCCGCACTATCAGCGTCCCGGCAGCTGGAGTTCGCGACCGACGACGTTCAGGCGTTATCCGCGCGACCTGCTGACGGGGCGCGTGGCGCTGGGGGAGAGAGGATGGGCCTGCCGACGGTCGCGCCGATGGCGAGGAGCACCCACGTGATCGGTGAGTATGAAAACGCGGGGGGCCGGAACGTACCCGGCCGCCTCACGCTGAACGGAGAACCAGCGCCCGCTGGCGCCGAATTCTATGCGAGGGGGGACTTGAAATTTCAAGAGATCTTTTCACACGGCCCTCAACCGTGCGCGTCTGCCTGTTCCGCCACTCGCGCGTGGCCCGTGGATGCCACGAGGGTGCGAATGTTACCTCGCGACGCTCTGCGGACCGAATACCGCCGGTCAGGGCAGGGAGAGCATTTCCGGCCACCACCGCCCGGTCACGTCGAGATGGAACCCCGCGACGTCAGGATGGACGACGAGGTCATGCCGGGGCCGGAACAACGGGATGATGACCGCATCGTCGAGGATGAGCTGTTCGATCCGACCGGCCAGATCCGGATCCCACGCACCGGCGAGCTGGTCCAGGAGCGCCCGACCGTTCCTCGTCACCGCTCCAGCCGGTGAGGTTCCCGGGAACGCCCGGGCGGAACGCCGGGTCGAGGAGCGAGCTGCTCGCGGCCTCCCCATCCGCAACGCCCGCAGGCCGATGCGGAACACGTCGGCCGACCCCGTGGAGATGTCCGAGGAGTTCGCCTTCGCCTCGCAGGCGTACCTGCACACCAGAGTACCTCGAGGTCGACGGCGACCTGCTCGACGATCGTCACGTGGCTCGAGCCTCGCGGATAGCTCAGGACGATGGTCGGAACGAACCCCTCCGGCGTGCCGCTCGCAGCGAGCCACGCTGCGTAGAGCGCTCGTGCGAGTTCTGGGTCGTAGTCACAGTGAGGGCACGTCGGCGACGGTGAGACGAGCGCGGAGGAAGCAGTGTCGGCCGGATCGACACTGTCGCCGAGCTTTCCGCGAAGATGAGACTGAACTGCGGATCGATAGCGGCGCTGAGTGCCTGCCGCAAGCGCACGTCGTCATAAGGCGTCGAGGCCGTGTTGATGCCGTAGGCATACAGGTCCGCGGTGCCGTGGTCGAACAGGCCGACGCCCTGCGAGGGATCTGTCGAGCGGCCATAGAGCAGCACCGCCTCCTGACGTCGATCGGGTGGGATGCCCGCGATCTGGAGTCGGTTCGCGAGCAGGTCCGACCAGCGCTGCGATCGATCGCCATCCGTGGGGTAGATCTGGAACAGGAGGCCGTCGACACCCGGGCGTCGATGATGGTCGTCGACAGCCGCGAGTCGGATGAAGCCCCCGATCTCACGCGGACCAGCCATGCGGAACGGCCCGTTCCCGACCGGTTCCCGCGCGAAGCGATCCGGCTCAGTGAAGGCGCGTGCCGGCACGGGCATGAGCGCGACGTCCGTCAACTCGTGCAGCAGTCCCGGCGAAGGACTCCGCAACCGCAGGACCAGTTCGCCGTCCTCGACCGCGATGCCGCCCGCTGCGACCACATCCTGCACGGTCCCTCTCATCATGCCGTCCGGGAGCGTCACGCTCCTCGAGCGCTCGCGATCCGGCGCGCCATCGCCAGAGCCGCCGGCCACGTCCTCGCGAGCAGGAACGCGTGCACCGAGGAGTCCGTCGAGGAGATCGTCACGGAAGTAGGGCGGTTCCGTCGCATCGAACACGGCGAGCAACGCTCGCTGGTGATCGCTCGCCGTCACGGGCCGACCGTCATGGAAACGGGCCGGTCGCAATCGGAACCGATAGGTCAGCCCGTCGGGACTGACGGTCCACGACTCGGCGCCGGCAGCAACGATCGCTCCTGCAGGAGAGACGTCGACGAGTCCCTCGAAGAGTGCGCGCGCGATCAGCTCTCCCTCGTCATCCGCCACCGTTCGAGGGTCGATCGAGACCGGGTCGCGCCCGATGCCGACGCGCAACGTGCCGCGATCGGGAGCCTGGACGGGCGGCGCGACAGCGACAGGTCCTGACCGCGCAGCATCTCCAGCACGATCTGCAGCACGATCCGTCGACGACGAGCACGCGCTCAACAGCACCGAGCAGGCGAACGCCGCCGCGACCCGTGAGGTCCGGCTGCGGGGCGACACGTCAGCCGAGAACGAGCAGCGTGATCGAGGTGGTCGCGAAGAGCAGCACCGAGATCACGGTCAACCGTGTCAGGTTCCGCTCCGCGATCGCCGAACCCTGGACCGCACCACTGATGCCGCCGCCGAACATGTCAGAGATCCCGCCGCCCTGGCCGCGGTGCAGCAGCACGAGACCGATGAGCAACAGCGCCAGCAACAGGTGCACGGCAGTGATCAGGGCGACCAGCACGATGACTCCGAACGAGGTTTATCAGACCAGTCTATGCGCCCACGGCCGCGGGGGCGCCCGGTCCCGTCCCAGCTGACCATGGCACTCAGGGTGGCCCCTGGCAGGACCTGAGAGCCCTAGCGAGGCGCGACGGCGGCACGATCGAGTCGTGAGCCAGTAGACGGCCAAGCGGTCCCTGCCGGGCGGTCGAGGACCGGTGTGGCCTGCCAGCGCGCGGTCACCCGGTCCTCCAGGAGCACGATCGGTGCCGGGCGCAACGAGAGTCCGATGCGCGTGGGCTTGGTCGGACAGACCGACGCGTTGCTCGCACACAGGTGCGCGACACCCGGACGGTCCTCTGGCCCGAAGAGCTCGGGGCGTGCCCGCGCGGCCGGCGCAGCGACCGTGAGAGGACGCGCCTCACCGACGCGGCGGTAGACCTCGAACACGCGGCCTTCGGACACGAGAGCGGTTGCGGACGGCTGCGCACTGCGCTCGAGCATCGGCGTGACCAGCACGCCAAGGGCGTCACGTTGTCCGTCCGCGCCGCTCAGAAGGCTCGGGACGAGAAGCGAGAGGAGTACGGCAGCGGGCCGACCGCGGCCGCCAACAGGACCTCGAGTCGATGCCGCGCCCGGGTCGGCTTGTCGTCGTCGAGGAGAGAACGCACACGCTCGACGACGCCGCTCGATAGGACCAGCGCAGCGCAGCCCTGCGGCAACGGACGGTGTGCGCCGAGCCCGACGACGGCCAACAGACCGCTCGCAAGTGCTCCGGGTCGGTTCGTGACGGCGACCGCATCCTGATCGGCCGCCTCACGTTCGCGATGCAGCGCCTCGAGCGCGGAGCCGGCACCAGGGACGAAGCAGACGACGTCACGGACGCCCGCGACGAAGCCATGCAACGAGGTTGTCGCGTCGAGCGACGTGCGCGAGCTCGTGGGCAATGACGCCTTCGAGTTCGGCGTCGTCGAGGACCTCGAGTGACGCCAACTCGAGCAGCAGGATCCGGATCCCGCATCCGCCGACGACGGCCGCGCCCGCGATGCGATCCTCGATGAGGAGTGCCCGCGGCGGCGGTCACACCGAAGTCGCGAGCGAGTCGGACGACCGTGACCGCGACACGCGGCGGTGCCGGCACGGCGCGGCGCAGCACATCCCGACGGAAACGCATCGAGCGCAGGATGCGACCTGCCGTCAGCAGGAGCGTCGCTGCAGCCCAGAAACCCAGCAGGATCGGTGCCGTCGGGGCGAAATCCAGGTAACGATCGGCGACAGAGTGCGATCGATCCGGCGTCCACGGACGTCGGACGCAACAGCGCGGGAAGCCCGAGGTCGCGTGCGGAGAGCGATGACCGCACCCACTGAGCAATCGAGCAGGGGACACGGCGAGCAGGACGCGAGCACGGGGCGAGCGCAGCTGGCGTCCAGCGAGCACGCGCAGCACGAGCAGCGCGAGCGCGAGCGCGAGCACGAGACGCAGCGCTACCGACTGGATCGGGAACGCGAGCAGCACGCCACTACCCATGGCGAGACCTCAGCTCTCGAGCTGGCGCCGGCGCGCGACGGCCCGGCGAAGCTCGTCGAGGGTGACGTCATCGATGTCACCGACGACGTCCGCGAGATACGCGATGGCCGGTTCCGGATATCGCTCGAGCACCCACGACAGCACGTCACCGACGGCGCCGTGCGCATATTCGTCGCGTGTGATGCCTGGGCGATAGCGGTGGGCGAGGTCCGCCGTGTCTCGCACGAGCAGGCCCTTGCGCGCGAGGCGCGACATCGTCGTCATCACCGTCGTGTACGCGATCGCACGCGCCGCAGCGAGCTGCTCGTGCACGTCACGGACAGTGGCGTCCTCGAGCTCCCACACGACGTCCATGACATCCTGCTCAGTGGCCCAGGCAGCGTCCAGAAGTTCGCGCTCCAGCGCTCATACAGTCTCCTTGTGGTCGAAGAGCAGCCTATCCAGCGATGCCGGTCCGGAGCAGGGTCGGTGACGGCTGGGCGCACCGACCCACGAGCCGGAGTGCGCGCCCCCGGTCACCAAACGGGCCCGCCGGTGGCGGCCGGGCGGCGGCCGGGGCCGGGCCGGCCGGTCACGCAACGGGCCTTCAGGTGGCCTTGCGGTGCCCGACGATGAGAGGCGAAGTCCTCGGCAGAGGCTCGCACCCCCGACGAGCACGCCGTCAACGTCGTCCTGACCCATGATGCTGCGGATGTTCGCAGGCTGCACGCTGCCGCCGTAGAGGATGGATGCCGTCCGCCGTGTCCGCGCCGAGGCGGTCGGCGAGTGTCGACCTGATGGCCGCGGCCATCTCTGAGCGTCACTTACGGTGGTCGCCGTCCGGCCCGTTCCGGACCCAGACAGGCTCGTAGGCGACGACGGTGCGCCGGATCGTCGATCGACAACCCATCGACGTGCCCACCACCTTGAGAGCTGGATCGCGGGCGAGGGCCTCGCTGATCGCCTGGCGGACGAGCGCTGAGTCGTCGACGACGAGCACGCGGATGGTGGAGGAAGGTGTGTCGCTCATGAGGGTGGATCTGCCGAAGCCTAGTTCAGTGGACGCTCGTAAACCGACGGGCCTGTCTGGCAGAATCCGTGCCGCAGGCCGAGCAGGCTCTCGGAGTGTCCGACGATGACGTAACGAACGTCGAGACGTGCGAGCATCGGCACGGAGACGTCACCCGTGTAGGCGCCCTCGCTCTCGGCGTGACAGTCCTGCGCGCCGAGCAGCAGGCGCATCTTGTCGGACTGGATCAGTGTCTGCAGCGAGCGCAACGCGATGAACGGCGGATGGACGACGACCTCCTGGCCGTCGGTGTCCTCCTCCGTCAGGTGGTACGCGAGGCGCTGGAGGAGCTGGATCGCCTCCAGGTGGTCGCGGTGCATCTTCCAGTTGCCGGCGATCAGTGGGATTCGTGCACTCATCAGGAACTCCTCAGGGGTGCATCGGGTGCGGTGCGTGGCGTCGTCCGCAACGCTTCGACGCCGGGGAGAGCACGGCCCTCGAGCAGCTCGAGCGAGGCGCCACCGCCGGTCGAGACGTGATCGATGAGTTCAGCGAATCCGAAGGCGCGCACAGCAGCAGCGGAATCGCCGCCACCCACGACCGTGAAACCTGGACTCGTGCTGAGCGCCTGAGCGACGCCGCGCGTACCGGCAGCGAAGGATGGCCACTCCGAGACGCCCATCGGTCCGTTCCAGAAAACGGCACCGGCGCCCGCGACGGCAGCTGCGATGCGTGCGGTCGTTCGAGGACCGATATCAAGGCTCATCTGATCCGCCGGGAAGTCCCTCACGTCCACGGTCAACGCTGGTGCGTCACGGGAGAACTCGGGCGCGACGACGACGTCCTCCGGAAGGATCACTTCCACGCCTCGGGCACGCGCTGCAGCCACGAGCCGTCCGACCTCACCGGCCTGATCCGCCTCGACGCGCGACGTGCCCACGCTGATGCCCTCCGCGAGCAGGAACGTGGACGCCATCGCACCGCCCACGGCCAGGACGTCGACGCGTTCGAGGAGGCGTTCGAGCACGATCAGCTTGTCGCTGACCTTTGCGCCACCGAGCACCGCCACATACGGGCGAGCAGGATCGTCCCGCAACCGACCGAGCACGTCGAGTTCACGGGCGAGCAGCAGCCCGGCGGCACCGGGGATGAGCGCGGGGACGCCGGAGATGGACGCGTGGGCGCGATGCGCTGCACCGAAAGCATCGTCGACGTAGCGGTCCGCGAGAGCTGCGAGCCGCTTCGCGAACCCGACATCCCCCTTGGTCTCCCCCGGCTCCCACCGGAGGTTCTCGAGCAGCAGCACCTGACCGGCTCCGAGCGCCGCGGCGCGCGCGATCGCATCGGGGCCTGCGACGTCGGTCGCGAGCACCACGTCGTGGCCGAGCAGCTCCCGGAGTCGCTGGGCGACGGGCGCCATCGAGGTCGACGGATCACCGCTACCGCTCGGTCGCCCGAGGTGCGACGCCATCACGACCGAGGCACCGCGTCCGAGGAGCTCGCGCAGTGTCGGCAGCGACGACGCGATGCGCAGGTCGTCGAGAACTCGATCACCGGAGAGCGGCACGTTCAGGTCGGCACGCAGGAACACGCGCCGCCCATCGACCTCGAGATCCCCGAGGGTCGGGATCCCTTCGAGCAGGCGCGCGGTCACAGCTTGCCGGCGACCAGTGCGGTCAGCTGGGCGAGACGGACCGAGTAGCCCCACTCGTTGTCGTACCAACCGAGGACCTTCACGAGACGGCCGTTGGCCATCGTCGCGAGCGAGTCGAACACGCACGAGTGCGGGTTCCCGACGATGTCGATGGACACGATCGGGTCGACGCAGTACTCGAGGATGCCCTTCAGCGGTCCTTCGGCGGCAGCCTTCATCGCAGCGTTGATCTCGGCGACGGTGGCATCGCGCTCGAGGAGCAGCGAGAGGTCCGTGACCGAACCGTCGGGGATCGGCACCCGGAGCGCCATGCCGTCGAGTCGTCCCTTGAGCTCTGGCAGCGCAAGAGCGGCGGCCTTCGCAGCGCCGGTGGTCGTCGGGATGATGGAGACCGCTGCTGCCCTCGCACGGCGAAGGTCCGAATGCGGCGCATCGTGGACACGCTGATCACCTGTGTAGGCGTGGACCGTCGTCATCAGTCCCTGCGCGATGCCGAACGCCTCGTGCAGCACCTTGGCCATGGGTACGACGGAGTTGGTCGTGCAGGAGGCGTTCGAGATGATGTGATGCTTGCTCGCGTCGTAGTCGCCTTCATTGGCACCGAGCACGATCGTGATGTCCTCATCGGTCGCTGGCGCAGAGATGATGACCTTGCGCGCACCGGCCTCGAGGTGCTTCGACGCACTCTTGCGGTCGGTGAAGAAGCCGGTCGACTCGACAACGACGTCCACGCCCATGTCGCCCCACGGCAGCACGGCTGGGTCCCGCTCGCTCAGCACCTTCATCGGAACACCGTCGATGACGATCGTGTCGCCTTCGACGGAGACCTCGCCCGGGAAGCGCCCGTGGACGCTGTCGTACTTCGTGAGGTGCCCCAGGGACTTGGGATCGGTGAGGTCGTTCACCGCAACGATCTCGACGGGCAGGTCGTACTTCTTGACCGCACGCAGCAGATTGCGTCCTATGCGGCCGAAGCCGTTGATGGCGATCCGAGTCGTCATGCGATCTCCTTCGATCTCCGTGCACCGGAGGGTGCGCTTGGGGCAGAAGCGTCGGCAGCGGCACCGGCTCCACCACTCTCGAGCCGCGGACGATGCACGTCACCCATCGGCCCGCACGGCCTGCTGGGACGCTATCAGAGGCGTGCGAGCGCCCCGAGTGCGGCCTCCTCCACCCGCTGCAGACGCCGGTGCAGCGTGGTCCGCGGGAGGTCGAGCAACTGCCCCAGTTCGCTGATGCTCGCGCTCGGGTTCGCGATCCTCGCGAGCGCGACGGCACGAAGTTCCTCGTCGAACACGTCCCAACCGGAGCCAGCGACCGCCGCCTCGATGGCGTCGATCTGCGAGCCCGCACGGCGTGCGACCCGCTGCAGATTCGCAGCGTCCGCGTTCGCGAGACGGTTCGCATCGGCGCGCAGCTGACGCCGCAGGCGCCGGTCGTCCAGGTGCAGGAACGCTCGCGTCGCGCCGAGCGCGACGAGCAGATCAGCGATCGCGTCGCCGGACTTGATGACGAGTCGACGTCGCTTCGCATCATGAACGGCATGCAGTTCTGGCAGGACCTGGAGCAGTGCAGCGAGCAACAGCGGCACCGCATCGTCGGCGACTCCGGAGAGCTCGAGATGAGCGGCACGATCGGGGGCCGAGAAGGATCCACCGATGAGCAGGACCCCGCGCAACAGCGCGACCGTCTCCGGATCACGGTCGGAACCGTCCTGCTCGATGCCCTCGGGCTGTTGCGCCTGCGAACGCACCCGATCGCGTGCACGCACGACGCTCGCGGGGACCGCGACGCGATAGGCGGGGCCGGAGGGACGGCGATGCGACACGCTGACGGCGGTGAGGCTCGGTCGGACGTCGAACGCACGCTGCAGCAGCGCGAACGCACGTCGACCGACACTGCTCGACGGCACCTCGATACGAAGCTCGCCTTCATGGCAGTGCTGTGCGAGCGGCAGATCGCCCGCGCGCGCCTCACCGGACGCTCCGGCGAGGACACCGGAGGTGATCCCGAGGTGCAGCAGCATCCCGACGAGTTCCGCGCGGGCCTCGCGCGCGGACGGCACCGGCAACGAGGCGAGCTCCTGACGGACCTCTGACGTGAAGCCCTCCCCGTTCATCTGCCCATCGAAACGGCCGCTGCCCCCGACGACGCGTCGAGGATCTGTGCGAGCGCAGCCGCGAGCAGTGCCGGATCATGACCGTCCGCCGGGTCGCCGAGTCTCGTCGTCACGACACGCCCGACCATGCCTTGCAGCTTCGCGTCGTCCGCAGCGAGTGCCGGGTGACCATCCGCCGCGACGTCGCAGAGCAGCACGTCGATCCGCAGCGCAGGGACGTGCTCGAACATCGCGCTCACGTGGTCGACGAGGTCCATCCCTTCCGCCTCGCCCGGCTGCTCGCGAAGGTTCGCGACCAGGACCACGCGGGCGGAGGAGCGTGCGAGCGCCGCGGCGATCGCGGGCATCAGGAGGTTGGGCAGGATGCTCGTATAGAGCGAACCGGGTCCGAGGACGACGAGCTCCGCCTCCTCGATCGCTGCGATGACATCCGGTGGGACCATCGGCTCGACGCCGGTGGGCGCGACGATGGCGACGCGACGGATCCGCGGGGTGGTCGCGACCGCGACCTGGCCCGTGACGCTCCCAGCAGCGGTGTCCGCACGCAGGTCGATCGGCGTCGTCGCACACGGCAGCACGCGTCCCCGTCCCCCGAGCAGTGAGAGCGTGCGATCGAGCGCCGCGACGAGATCGCCTCCGGCCAGCTCGAGCTGACCGAGGAGCATGAGATTGCCGAGGCTGTGCCCATCGAGCTCTCCGCGGCCGAAGCGGTGTCCGGCGAGTCGGCCGATCGGCGTGTCCTCGGGCGAGAGCGCGAGGATCGCCATGCGCAGATCACCGAGCGCGACCACGTCGAGGTCGCGTCGCAGCCGTCCTGAGGAACCACCGT
>JAGYJW010000069.1 GCA_018401435.1 Deltaproteobacteria bacterium
GCCCGTGCCCACCAGCCCCTGGCCCACAAAGGCCGCTTGGGCCCCCAAGGCGGCCCGAGCGGCCCGGGCCAGGAGGATGCGCTGGGCCACCGGGGGCAGCTTTCCGCTGAGGGGGCCCGCCACCTGGTCGATGGCTTCGGGCGCCCGGCCCAGGGACTGCAGCAGGCGGCGGGCCGAAGCGGGCCAGCCGGCGGTGGCGTCTCCGGGCTCCACCCCCAGCAGGCGCCCGTCTTCGACCAGGGCGGTGGCGCCGCCCACAGGCGAGACACCGAGCACGAGGCGGGCGGGGGGCCGTCCATGAATGGGCACCAGGCTTCCGGGGCGCGGGTTCGGGGTCAGCGGGCCGAGGTGAGGGCAGCGGGGAGGGGCCGGAGCCCCGAGAGGGCCTATCCGGCACCACCCAGGGCGCCGCCCTCCGCCCAGCTAATGCAATGACGGTCGATGCGGTCGCATCTCCGCCCGCCCGAGGTGCAGGCGCACGCGGCAGGGCTCTCTCGTGAGCGCCTTCTGGCCGTCAGCGCCCGGCCGCCCGGCGGAGGTCACCCTCCACCGTAAATCCCAGGCCCATCCACGGCAGGGCCCGGGAGGTGGGATCTCCGGTGCGAAAGGGGTGGGCCAGGTGGAGCTGGGCCAGCACGAAGAGGGTGGGGTTGGTCCAGGCCCCACCGGGCTCGGCCTCCTCAAAGGTCCAGGCAAAGAGCGGCCCCAGCCGCTGCAAGGGCCGCTCCCCCCAGTCGGGGATCTCGGCCAGGGGACGGGCCAGGGTGTAGCGCAGGCCCAGCACCGGCCGGCGGCCCGGCGCCAGGTAGAGCAGATCCTGGTCCAAAGAGAAGCCAAAGCCCTGGGCCGGGGCCAGGAAATCGTTGGCCTGATCGTAGAAGATGGCCCCATCGGGGAGGTCCAGGCGCCAGCCATGCAGGGTGGCGGTGGCCCGGGCCGCGAAGGGGCCCGTGGCCAGCTGCAGCAGCAAGCTGTCCACGGTGCGCCAGCCATCGCCGATCAGGGCGCCCCCCAGCTGGGCCAGCTCCAGGCTGGCGGCGGTGAAGGGCAGGGGGCTATCGGCGACCGAGCTGAGATCGGACCAGGCCAGGATGCGCTCCACCCGCAGATCCAGGCGGATAAAGGCCGCCGGCATCACCCGCACCGTGCCCCCCAGGGCGGCAAAGCTGGGGCTGAGCTGCACCGTCGGGCCGATGTAGAGGTAGCTCTCGTCGAAGATCAGCGAGCCTTCGGGCGCATCCACCAGGTCCTGCTTCCAGCCGAGGGTCAGGTCCTGGACCTGTCCCAAGGGGTTGTAGCGGCCCGCGGCGAAGAGCTCGTAGTGAAGATCGCCCGCGTGGGCGGGGATCAGGGCGGGGATCAGGGCCGCCATCAGACCCAAGAGTGAAAACAAGGTGCTAAACCCAGGCGTTGTTGAGGACTTCCCCCAGGCCGCCGGCCCCAGGCACGATGTAACTTGCGGTGTTCAGGCCCCGCTCCTCGTCCCAGCGTTGACCGGGGCGGGTGGCCAGCACCTCAGCAGAGCTTAGCCCGCGGTCCAGCCGAAGGGCGAAGATCTCTACTTCGGGCATGTTATCGCAGATATTTCGCAGATATTCCGGCGTTACGATCAGGTGCATCACCACCAGCTTGCGGGGCAGGCCCGCCGGGTCGTCCAGATAGCGCCGGGCGACGGCGGCCACGCTGGTCCCGCTGGCGGCCATGGGGTCGGGGATCAGCACGGTGGCGCCGGCCACCGGCCCGCCCACCTTGCGCGTGCTGACCTCCACCCCGGTGATGGCTCCGTCTTCGTCGTGGATGCGGCTGGCGATGACGTGGTCCTGGCGCAGGTTGCCGGCGTCCACCAGGTCGTGCAGCGCGTTGTAGAGGCAAGCCGCCGGCAGCATGCCCGCCCGGGCGATGTCCACCACCACCACCTTCTGGCGGGGGTCGATGCCCTGTCCCTGGTAGCGGGCCTCCTCGGGGTGCAGGGTGGCCATGCGGGTGGGCACATCGACGGTCTCGGTCAGCAGCACGCGGCTGGCCACCTCGGTCAACATCCACTGGTAGAGGGCCGAAACCAGCCGATCCACCTGCGGTTGTACCGTGTCGGGCCGGCACAGGCGGGTCAGCAGGGACATGGCCCAGGGGTGGCTGAGAATGTGGACCTGGGGCCCATAGGCGTGGTCCAGCTCCCCTTGGGGCAGGGGCAGCTCCTGGTATTGAGAGTCCATGTCGCGCTCGGAGTCCGGGGGGCGCGCGCAGTCTCGCACGGGGGAGGCGCGGCGGCGACCGATCGGGGCCTGCTCAGCCGCCTTCCAGCCGATCCCAGGCCAGCCGGGCCACGCTGCGATCGGCCTCTGTCCCCTGCACCCGGTAGATCCACACCGGATCTCCGGCGTCTTCGCTTTGGGCCACCGGCGGCCCCAGGGCGCCATCCAGCAGGCCCACCAGGCGCCCGCGGTCCTCGGGCGAAAAGAGCAGCGGGTGCACCGCCACCGCCCCCACACCCAGGGCCGCCAGCTCTGCCTGCAGGCCCTCGGGGCGCTGCTCCACCACCCGGGCAAAGACCACCCGCGACAGGCGCACCCGGGGGGATCGGTCCAGCCCGGTGCCGATGCAATCCGACACCAGCGGCAGGTGGTGCACCCGCTGGTAGGTGCAGGTGAGGTTGTTCATCAGCAGGTCGGCGTCGGTGGCCCCGCCGGCCGGTCGGGGCCACAGCTCCAGCAAGCCGCCCGGCCAACCCACCGTCGCCCCATAGGCCGAAGGCACGCCGATGGGCACCTGGGCCGATCGCTGGGGCAGCATCGGGCGCAGGGTGGCGTCCACCAGCCCGGCCAGCAGCAGACCGTGGGCCAGGAAGCGCCTGCGGCCGAGATCCCGGGCCAGCTGCGTGGCCACCGCCGCCGCCACCCCACCCAGGCCCAGCACCGTCAGCCAGGCAAAGCGGTAGGGGAAGTGGAAGAAGACGTCGCCAGGCACATAGGCGAGGGGAAAGAGCAGCCAGGGCAGGTTGGGGTAGCCCGGCCAGGGCGGTCCCCCCGTGCCCGGCGATCCCGGCGCCCCCATGACCCACTTCTCCAGCCAGGGCAGGCCGCTCATGGGGCCCTCGATGGTCTCGATCACGGGGCCCAGGCTGAGCAGCAGCCCGGCCGTCCCGATGACCGAAAACAAGCGCCAGGGGCCTTTCTTTGGCAAGACCTGGCCCGCGAGTCCCGCGAGCACCAGCATGGTCAGGGACAGGACCGGGGCGATGCCATGGCGGGCCACATCGTCGGCCAGCCGCACGCCGATCAGCTGCAGCAGGCCCGAAGATCCCGCTTGAAGCTGGGATGCCGTCGCCCCCAAACCCGCATCGGCCGCCATGCCCAGCACCGGGGCGTCGGTGTGAAAGCGCGCCCCGGGGTCGGCCCCGGTCACAAAGCCCACCGTGTAGAGCAGGCCCAGGGGCACCGCCACCGCCGCCGCCGCCAGCACCGGCCGCAGCTGGGCCCGCAGGTGGGGCAGCGCGGTCAGGCCCAGGGCCACCACCACGATCACCCCCAGAATGCCCACATAGCCGCTGGTGAGCAGGCAACAGAACCACATCGCCCCGGCCAGCAGCCCATCGGCCACCCGGCCCCCCGGGCGCGTGGCCCGCCAGCCCGCCGTGGCCAGCAGGGGCAGCCAGGGCATCAGCAGGAAGTAGGCGTGGCCCTCCAACACCGAGGTGGCCGACAGACCCGAAAAGGCGAAGGCCAGCCCCGCCAGGACCGACCAGGGCCGCGTTGCCCCCAGCACGACGCGGGCGAAGTGTTCGGCCGCCCAGGCGCTGAAGATGGGCCCCAGCAGCACAAAGAGGTTGAAGAGCACCACTGGCCCCAGCAGGGGGCGCAGGGCCCAGGCCACCGCCACCAGCAGCTGGCTGTCGGCCCGGCGCAAGACCTGCCCATCGGGCCAGGCGGCCCGGTCCGAGCGCAGGGCCCAGTCCAGGTCCGGGGCCACATCCATCAGCCAGAGGGTCGAGAAGCCGTCGAAGTGCCGGGTGATCAGCAGGTCGTCGGGGTGCAGCACCAGGGGCCAGGTCGTGCCCACCGAGATCGCCGCGTAGAGGGCCAGCAGGCCAAGGGTGGGCAGCCGCGGCCTCAGCCGGGCCAAAAATGAAGCGCTGGACTTCATTTTGGACGAGTGCGCGACAGGGCGATCAAGGCTGCCACATAGGCCAGCAGCAGCAGGCCCCAGGCGGTCAGGCCGGCCAGGGGGTAGCCCCCCACCAGGCCCGCCACGGAATCGCCGGCGGGAAAGGCCACCATGGGCCGGGCCACCAGCTGACCCTGCTGGTTGATCAGGGCCCAGGCCGCGCCGTCGCTGTCCCGGTCGGGCACGCTCAACACGCCCTCCCAGACCAGCTTGCGCCCCGCGGGCTGATCCACCCACAGGCGCCCCCGCACCAGCCGCGCATAGGGCCCGCTGTCCACCCCCACCAGCACCCCATCGGCGGGCTGGTCCAAGGGGCTCATGCCATCGTCCCGCAAAGGGATCGTCAGCATGCGGCCGGGCTGGCGCTCAATCTGCAGCTCGGCGTTGGACAGGGCCACCCCGCCGCTATTCTCCAGCCGAAAGACCAGCCGCTGGCTGCCGGCTTGGGGGGCGGTGGGCCCGGGGCCCGGTGGCGGCGGTGCAGGCATGGAGCCTCCGGGTAGTATACCGGGCCGTCGGGAGGTGCCTTGGACCCAGCGAAGCGCAGCGCCGATCGGCGCTCGGCCATCCTCGCCTTTGCCCTGCTGCTGGGCCTGCACCTGCTGCTGATCGGCGCGGGCTTCGCCTTGCGCACGGTGGTGCTGTCCACATGGCAGAAGGGCCCGCTAGTGGATCCAGCCGCGCCCTATGCCCCCGAGAATGCGCTGCTGCTCTTCCCCATCGCCGCATGTGTGGCACTGGACACCTACCTGCTGGTGCTGGCTGTGGGCTGGCGTCGCCTGCAGCGCCGCTGGTGGCTGCCCCTGGTGGCCATGGCGGTGGCCTGTGGGGCATCCGAAGGCGCCTTGCGGGCCTGGAGCGCCCGGGCCATGACCACCTGGTTCCGGCCCCATCCCACGCTGCACTGGGTCGTGCGGAGCGACCTGCAGGACTACGATCACGGCACGGGCAACACGCCGGTCACCACCAATGGCGACGGCTTTCGCGAAGGGCCGGCCGAGGTGGCCAAGCCCCCCGGCGAGTACCGCATCCTGGTGCTGGGCGACTCCAGCAATTTCGCCCAGGGGGTGACGGGCACCGAGATGTGGGAGCACCAGCTGCAACTGCTGCTGGAACCCCAGATTTCGGGTTCAAGCTACTCTTCCGTGCGGGTGATCAACGCGGCCTGCCCCGGCTGGACCACCTACCAGGGCGTCGAGCTGATGCGCGGCGTCGGCGCCGACTATGCGCCGGACCTGGTCATCGCCGGCTTCAACAACGACCCCGGTCCCGAGGTCATGAGCGATGCGGGCCGCGCCGGCACCAAGGCCTGGCTGGCCCCGGTCAACAACCTGCTCTTTCAGAGCGAGGCCTGGCTGATCACCCGCGAGGCCGTGCTGGCGGCCATTCGCCGCTTCAGCCCCGAGGCGCAGGCCACCTACGCCCAGCGCCGGGCAGGGGCCAAGCCCACCTATGGCGAGCTGGGCGAGGAGCGCAGCCGGGAGCTGGTGGCCCGGGTGCCCCTGGACGCCTACCTCGACAACCTGCGCACCCTGCAAGACATGGGCGAGGCGCAGGGTTGGGACACGGTCTGGCTCAACATGCCCGTCAACCGCATGGAGCCCGAGTTCGTGGGTCGCTATGTGGACTGGACCTACCGGGCCGACACCTTCGCCCTGGGTGAGCAGATCGACCTGCCCATCCTCGACATCGACGGGCGCTGGGTGCGAAGCCGAGAGAGCGGCCTGCACATCACCGGCCACGTCTTCCATCCCAACGCGACGGGCCACCGGCGCCTGGCCGAGCAGGTGGCGGACGAGCTGTTGTCGCGGGGGCTGATCCCCGGGCTGACCGGCCGCTCCCCCATCGCAGGCCCCCCCATCGCCGACGGCGAGCCCGATCTGCGCCTGGGCTGGTCCTCCCTGACCCCGGTGCACGCCCATGTGGGCGCCGTGCTGGCCGAACACCCCGAGCTGGCCACCAAGCATGGCCTGGTGCTGAAGGACCTCAGCTACGAGCGCGGCGGCCCCCAGGGCGACGACGTGGCAAAGGGCGCCTTGGACGCCTGGTTTTCTTGTGAGGTCCCCGCCATCCACATGATGCAGAGTCGGCCCGACGCCCGCATCGTGGCCTCGCCCGGTGTATTGGGTCGCATCGCCGTGGTGGGGGCGGCGGGCAGCAGCCTGGCCGACCTGGCCGGGCAGAAGGTGGGCGTGGCGCCGGGCAGCACCCCCGATATGGACTGGCGGCGCTGGAGCCAGGGCATGCGCGTCGAGACGGTGCCCCTCTCCACCGAAGAGCTGGAGCCCGCCCTGGCCGCGGGCCGGGTGCAAGCCATCGTGGGCTGGGATCCCTGGGTGCAGCAGTGGCTGGAGAATGGCGCCGGCCAGCGCGCCATCCTGCAAGAGCGCCCCTTCCATTCGGTGCTGGCCCTGGGCGGCATGTGGTCCATCAGCGACCAGACCGGCCGGCGCCCCACCGCGCAAGACCCACCCAAGCGGGGGCGCCGGGCGGTGGCCCTGATTGAAGACGCCTTGCGCATCGCCGCCGCCGACCGCCCCCACTACGACGCCAAGGTGGCCGAGCTGTCGGGCTGGCCCCTGTCGGTGGTGCGGGCCGTCGCCGACCAGAACGCCCTGCTATCGGGCCTTCCCGGCGCCAGCCTCGATCTCGACCCCACCGTCCGCCAGGGCCTGGATGTGACCGCCCGCAGCATCGGCCGGGACGACGCCAGCCGCTGTCGGCTGGCAGATTGCTGGGCCCATGCGCCTGGATCCGCCCGAGGGTGGGCCGGGGGGCAGGGCCGCCACCCGCCCGGAAAAGGCCCGCCCAAGCACCCGCCCGGAAGGGTCGCCCCAGTCCCGTTCAGCCCAGCAAGGGCCCCACGCCGCCAGGGCACCCCAATGAAGGCCGAAACTGCTGCTGGCCGGCGTCGGCGCCTGCCTGCTGGAATTCACTGGGCCTGTACCTGGTCCCGCAGCCAGGCCGCCCCCGAGACCTATGTGCTGACGCCCTATATCGAGGTGGTGCCGGGTGCTGCCCCCCTGGAAGCCGAATCCGCCGCCCGGCTGCAGGCCGAGCTGAAGGGCCCGGTGGACGCCCGCAACATCAAGCATGGCTACGCTTGGATTGGCTCCACCCTGTCTTTGCAAGACCTGGTGAGCGGCATCGCCGACCTGGACCGCGCCGGCCTGCCCCTGGATGCCGACCAGCAGGCCGAACTCAAGCCCCTGGTGCAGGACACCCGCGCCCGCTTTGGCGAGATGATGGCGGTGCAGCGCGAGATCCTGGATGGCGAGGCCGAGCTGGACGCGGCCCTGGCCGGGGTGATCGCGGCCCTGCCGCCCGAACGCCAGGCCGAGGTGCAGGCGCGCTGGAAGCAGCACAGCGGCAGCGAGGTCCGCCGCCACCCGGGAGGCCCCGGGGGACCGCCCCCCACAGGTGCCCCATGAAGGCCGCGCTGACCCTGCTCGGCCTGGGCCTGCTCAGCCTGGGCCTGCACGCCGCCTTGATCCTCAACCCGCCGGCTTCAGGGCTGGAGACCCTGCCCATCTTCGTGCCCGCCAGCCTGGAGGAGGAGGTGAAGATGCGCGCCGAGCGCGGACAAGAGGCCGGTCGCGGCGGGCTGGAGCCACTGGAGCTGGCCCAGGTGCTGCTGGCCGAGCGCTTTGACGCCAGGCGCAGCGGCCCGCCTGCAGGGCCCTGGCCCGGCTGCGCGCAGCCCGCGAGGCCCTGCTGGACGCGCGAAACCGCAGACACGGCCACAATGTGGCCTTGATGCAGGCGGGCGTGCGCATCGGCCGGTTGCTGAACCCCGACCAGTGGGCCCATGTCATCTCCTCGCGGGATTCCGTCAAAGCTCTGGAAGAGGGCCGGCTCTTTGACGACCTGGACCGCAGCCTGGGGCGCTGAGACGCCAGCCCCTCAATCCAGCGGATCTTCACCCTGCAGGGCCGCCTTGAGGAAGTCCAGCTCGGCGTCTTTGGCCGCCTGCAGCTTCTTGCCCACCAGCAGGTGGCTGCCGCCCTCGATCAGCAGCAGGTGGCCGTGCACGCCCTCCGCCCGCATCCGCTGGTGAAAGCGCCGGGCGCCACCCGGGGGAACGATGCGGTCCGCGTCGCCTTGAATCTGCAGAATGGGCGGAGACTGGGGGCTCAGCCAGTGGGAGGGGGAGGCTTGCAGCGCCGGCCGGGGCCGCACCCCGCTGGCCAGGGGGGCCCGCAAGTCAAAGAGGTCCACCTTGGGTCCGCCCCGGGTCGGTGGTGTGGGCGGCCATAAGACAGATCGGCCGGGCCCGCGCGGGACACGGCGGCCTGCACCGCGGGCGAGCCCGCCAGGGCACCAGCTGCCGTCGTCAGATCGGCCACCGAGGGCGCCACGGCCAGCATCAGGGCGAGGTGGCCGCCTGCCGACCAGCCCGAGGCGGCGATGCGGTCCGGGTCGATGCCCTGGGCATCGGCATTCTCGCGCATCCAGCGCACGGCACAGCGGGCGTCGGCGATCTGGGCCGGCCAGGGCGACCGGATGTGGCCATCGGGCGTGCGGGAATCGTCGGCCGATAGTCGATGGTGACCGCCACGAAGCCCGCTTCGGCCAGCTCGGCCATGCGCTGCCGAATACCCACCGCGTTCGAGGTCGCCGTTGCGCCAGCCGCCAGCGTGCAGCAGCAGCACCGCGGGGTGGGGCCCCAGGCCCCTGAGGGCAGGCCAGGTCCAGGCTGAGGGCGGGGGCCCAGACTGCACGTCCACCGGGGTGGCCAGGTGATCGGCCCAGTCTTGGGCCCGCAACCCGAAACCCAGGGCAGGAGCAGGATGAGCAGGCAGGTCAGCAGGGTCGCGGCGCCTCATGCAGGCGCAGTCTAACCCCTGGCCCCGGGAATAATGGGGCATACGGGAGCCGAGCGCGCACGATTTTCCTGATACGGAGGGCGCCGCGCACTGGACCCTGGGCCCCTCGCGCGGTAGACAATGGGTTCAGGCCCACCCGTCATCCCATCGAGGTCTCCGATGAATGTCACGCTGATCAACCCCCTGAAAGAAGCGCGTCTGGGCGGGGATCTCGAGCATGGCCTATGGCGTCTACTGCTTTCGCCCCTGGGCCTGATGTATCTGCAGGCCTCCCTGGAGGAAGCACCATCGGGCCGAGATCTACGACGCCATCGTGGACGACCTGGACCACCCGAAATTCGACGCGGGCCTGGCCCCGCTACGATCTGGATGTGGTGGGCATCTCCGCCTATACGCACAGCCTGCCCGACGCGTGCAGATGACCATCAACGCGGTGCGCAAGCGCAACCCCAAGGCCCACATCACCCTGGGCGGCCCGCACCCCATCATGTTCCCCGAATATACGATCCGGGCTGACAGGCGTCGACTCCATCTGCCCCTGGGCGACGGCGTTGCGACGTCATCATCGACCTGGTCAACGCCCTGGACGAGGGCCGCAGCCCTGGAGGGCATCGCCGGCCTCTGGTTCAAGGACGCCGATGGCACCATCGTGCGCAACGAGAAGCGCCGCGAGCTCAAGGACATCTCCTGGCAGATCTGGCCGGACCGCAGCCCCGCAGCCGCTACCGCGACTACTGGGTGCCCGGCGCCAAGCAGCCCCTGGTGACCACTGCCATCACCAGCCGCGGCTGCCCCCACTCCTGCCCCTTCTGCTTCACCTATACCAAGCAGTACCGGGTGCGCTCCATCGACAATATCCTCGATGAGATGGAGCACAGCATCAGCCTGGGCATCACCGAGACCTTCTTTGTGGACGACCTGTTCACGCCCAACGCCGCCTGGGCCATGAAGTTCTGCGATGGCATCGAAGCCCGCGGCCTCAAGTTCAACTGGGGCTACAAGACCACCATCGCCGGCACCACCCGCGAACAGATCCGCCGCTGCAAAGAGGCGGGGGCCACCAAGATCCACTTCGGGGTGGAGTCCATGCACAACGAGGGCCTCGCCGTGCACCAGAAGCACTGCGACACCGACGATGTGCACCGCGTCTTCAAGTGGTGCCGCGAAGAGAGCATCCGCTCGGTGGCCTACATCATGGTGGGCGGCCCCCACGAGACCACCCGCGACAGCATCCTGGGCAACCTCAACGAGGCCCTCAAGCTCGACCCCGACTACGCCGCCTTTGCCATCTACACGCCCTACCCCAACACGCCCACCTTTGATGAGGGCGCCAAGATGGGCCTCTATGCGGCGGATTGCTGGGATCGGCTGATGAAGGACCCGCTCTGTGGGGCCGAGGTCCCGGTGGTCTGGGAGGAGCACCTCAGCAAGGAAGACCTGCTGGACCTGCTCAAGATCTGCCACCGCAAGTTCTACTTCCGGCCGAAGTTCATCGCCCGCCAGCTGCTGCAGCTCGAGAGCAAGCAGGAGCTGAAGCGCCTCGCGTCGGGCGCCATCAGCCTGCTGAAGCTCGAGATGCTCAAGGCCGACTCCCCCGAAGCCCCGGTCTAAGGTGGCCGCGGCGCGGGGCTCCCGGCTGCTGGGGCGGCTGGGGCTGAGCATGGGCGCCCTGGCGGGCTGCCTGCTGCTGCTCGAGATCGGCGCGCGGGCCTTCCTGTCCGAGCCTGCGACCGCCGGCGGAGGCTTGCGCCGGGGGGCCTTCCAGCAGCCCGGCGACCACCCCGTGTCGGGGCCGGGCTTCTCGGCGACCGTGCACGTGAACCGCGCGGGCTATGTGGACGCCGAGTGGGGGCCGCGGCGCCCCGATGTGCCCCGGGTGGTCCTGCTGGGCGACAGCTTTGTCCAAGCGGCCCAGGTGGACCTGGACCAGGGCCTGGGCCGGCGCCTTGCCGCGGATCTGAGCGCCTTGCAGGGCCAACCCGTCGAGGTGCTCAGCCTGGGCGTGCCCGGCGCCGGCACCGCGACCGCCCTGGGTCTGCTGCGCGACGCGGTGCCGCGCCTGCAGCCCGATCTGGTCGTGCTGGCCTTCCTGGTCAGCAACGACGTCTTCAACAACAGCCCCCGTCTCGACACCAAGCCCGACAAGCCCTATTTTCGCCTGGTCGCGGGCAAGCTGCAGCCCTGGCCCGCCCAGGATGCCCACCTGGGCGCGGTGGCCGACAGCGCGCCCTGGCGCATGAGCGCCCTGGTCCGGGCGGTGGGGCGCCGGCTGCTGGCCAGCCAGGAGGCCCGGCGCCGCGTGGATCGCGGGGGCGGCCTGCCCCTGGACCTGCGCCTGCACGACCCCCAAGGCGGCGCAGACTGGGACGAGGCCTGGGCGGTGACCGCCGCCCTGGTGGCGGCCATGGCCCAAGAGAGCGCCTCCCAGGGCTGGGCCTTTGGCGTCTTGCTGCTGCCCGACGCGATCATGGCCACGGACCAGGGCCGCGCCGAGGCCCTTGCCCGCTGGCCGGCCCTGAAGGCGTGGGATCTGGACGCCGCCCGCGCCCGCGCCCGGTCCACCTTCAGCCCGCTGGCCCCAGTCTTCGATCTGCAGCCTGCCCTGGCCGCCCAGGACGCCGCCGGCGTCGGCCCCCTCTACCTGCGGGAGGACGGGCACTGGACCGCCCAGGGCCACGCCGTGGCCGCCCAGGCGGCCGCGCCGGTGATCGGGTCGTGGATGCAGGCCCCGCGCTGATCTTCAGGCCGCGTCAGGCGCCCGGTCGCGCTAGTTCAACCAGAAGGCGATGCCCCCGGCCAGGCCGATCAAGCCGGCCAGGGCGCCCAGGTAGTAGAGGAATTCCGTGGCGATACCCGGGGGGTGCCCCCGCGGCGCGTTGCGTTCGGCCTGGGTGAGGGCGGGCTGCCCCTTGAGCCAACGCAAGACACCGGCCGGCCGCGGCACCAGCATGGGCACCCGGCGCCGGTAGATGGCATAGGCGGGGCCAAAGCGCTCGTCGCAGAAGCGCTCTTGCAGCAGGCGGTTGGTCACCACCGAATAGGCGATGAGCACGGGCAGAAAGGCCTGCAAGAAGATTGGGCTGCCCCAGGCCACGCCCAGCCCCGCCACCGCCAGCACCTTGCCCAGCACCGAAGGGTGGCGGATCATGGTGTAGGGACCCGTGTCTACAAGATCCGTCGGGCCGCCGTCCACATGGGTGCCGGGAGAGCCGTGGCCCACCAGGAATAGAAAGCCGTAGACATACCAGACCCACAGGCCGCCGATGGCCACCATGGCGGCGCCGATGGCCAGGCGCAGCTCGGGCTGGGCGAGGGGAGCGATGCCCAAGGCGCCGTCGATGATCGTGGCGACATAGCAGAGCACCATGCCGGCGGGGAACATCACGAAGCCGTGCACCATGAAGTTGCGGTACAGCTCGGGCGCCGTGATGGCTCCAAAACAAGCCCCCGGGGCAGGGTGCGCAGCTTGGGCGGTGGGCCCGTGGTTGTCGGCGTTCGGCTCCATTGCGGCCTCTCTAGCCCGTCGCCCGGCAAGCGTCCGCCCGCCGTGGCAAGCTCATCGAGAATGAAGGGTGGAGGGTCATCCTCGGTCCGGGTCGCCATAGGGCCGCAGCACCGGGGGCCGCAAGGCGCGGTGGCTGGACGGGCGGTCCTCAGGGCTGGTCCAGGAGGCCCGCAGGTGCAACAGGTCGTCCTCCAGGGCGATGAGACCCACGGCAGCGACGGCGTCTTCGACCGGTGCCCCGGGACAGGCGGCCCGGGCCAGGGCGCTGAAGGGCCCGCCCGCGCAAGGCGGGCCGCCCGCCTCGGCCGCCGCCCGCTGCACCAGCAGCGAGGGCTCAGTGGGGGACAGCTCCGCCGGGAAAGAGACGCCGATGGCTGCTGCCCGGGTGCGCTCATCGCCGTCGCCGATCACCGGACGCAAGGCCGCCGCCGCCACGCCGCCGGCGCCTCTGGTGGGCCGGGCGGCGAGGCCTGGGCGGCCCGCAGACGCACCTCGGGGTCGGCGTCCGCCAGCAGCGGCGTGACCTGGGCGGCGCTGCCCGGCAAGGGCCGCCGGCGCAGGGCGATGAGCGCCGTCACCCGCACATCGGGATCGGGATCGGGGAGGGCGTGCAGCACCTCGGCGTGGGCCTGAGCCGCCCAACCCAAGCTCTCCACCGCCTGCTTGCGCACCTCGCTGTCGGAATCCGATAGGGCCGCGATGGCCGCCCTCGTGCCCTCCGCACTGCCTGCGAGCAGCTTCAACGCGTCTTTTCGCGCGGTGCCGTCGGGCCCCGGCCGCCATGGCCAGCGGGGCCGCCGTATCGCCGGGACGGGGGGGCTGGTAGGGCTTGAGTTGGGCCTTCTCACCCAATGCAGCGAGGCCCTCCACCGCCACCTGGGCCACCAGGGCGGTGGGGTCCTGGGCGGCGCGGCGCAAAGCGGGCAGGGCGTCGGGGTGCCGAAGCTGGCCCAGGCCCCGGGCCGCCCACTGGCGCACAAAGGAATTCGGGTCGAGCAGGGCGCGCTCCAGGCCGGGGATGGCCGCGGGGTCCTGCTGGCGGCCCAGGGCCCGGGCGGCCTCGCGGCGCACGTCGATGTCCTCGTCTTGCAGCAGGGGCAGCAGATCGCCGACGGATCCCGGCCAGGTGGCCGAAGGCGTTGGCGGCCTTCCACCGCAGGTAGGCATCGGGCAACGCAGCGGCGGCGCGCAAGCCGGGGCGGAGATCGTCGGGGCGCAGCTGCTTCTCCCGGGTGAGGGCGGCCAGGCGATCGGCGGCCGCAGGCGCACCACCGACGACAGGTCGGCCAGAGGGCGGCCTCAGCAGCACCGGGTCCACCTGCAGGTCCAGGGCGCGGGCCCGCACCATGGGCTCGGGGTCGGCGCAGAGGGCGCGGGCGGCGTGGGGTCGGCCTGGGCGAGCCCCGCGAGGCGCAGCACGGGATCTCGGCGTCGTCGCGGGCGGCGGCGGCGTCCTGGCTGCCAGCCCGCACCGCCCAGGCCCGGGTGAGGGGCCGGCATCGGCCGGGGCCGGCCCCAGGGCCACCGACAGCAGGCCCGCCGGCGATGGGGGGCCTCGCAGGGCAGGCCATAGTGGTGGCTGATCTCCCAAGCCGCGGCACCCGCCGCCACGATGGGGTCCAGGGCTTCATTCTCGGGCAGGAAGCGCGCCGAGGACGCCAGGCTGTCCACGATGCCGCCCCCGGCAAAGGCGAGGCCCGCCACGGCCCCATCCCGCCAGGGCCGCGGGCCCGGACCCAAGACAAAGAGCAAGGCCCCCCCCTGGCTGCGCTCCCGGGTGTCGCGGGTGTCGCTGCCCCCGGGCAACCACAGCGCGGTGAGCGCGCCCCGGCGGTCCCTCGAAATCCGATCGGGGGACAAGGCGGCGCCCAGGCTGGCCGCCAGGGCGGCGGCGGCGGGGTCACGGCGGGGTCGGCAGAGAGCACCCGCAGGGTCAGGCGCCCTCCCGGGCCTCCTCTTGCCAGCGCCCCAGGCCGCATGAAGCTGCCGGTCGCGGCCCTTGGGTCGGGGCCAGGGCCCCAGGTGGCGGCAGGCTTGACGGCTCACAGGCAGCAGCAGGCCCGAAGTGGCAGGCCCAGCAGTGTCGGGGGGACCAGCGCGACACGGCAGCTCAGGACAGAGGCCCAGGGCCCTAACCCGGCCCGAGTCGGGATGGGCTGCCGGCGATGGTGTCCCGCCCCCTCCTCCGCCTGCTGCTGGCCCTGTCCTGCCTGGGATTGGCGACCTTCCGGATCGCCTCCCGCGCGGGGCCATGCCCGTGCTGCTGCTCGAAGACAGCTTGCCCACCCCGCCGCCATCCCGCTGCCTGGCCGGGTCGAGCCCGACTTCGCCCAGCATATGACCCCCGACGACGTGGCCCGCGGCCTGTGGGCCCTGGCACCAGACGGCAACCGGCATGGACCCGGCGCAGGCGCGGCGCTGCTGGCCCGAAGCCCAACGCGCCCCGCAGCGCTCTCAGGCCGAGGTCGATCGCCTGCGGGGCCAACGCCGAGGGGCCCGCGACGCCTGGCGCGACGACGGCCTGGCCTTGGCCGTGGCCCTGCTCGACCAGGGCTGGACGCCCCACGCGGAGACGAAATGACGGCCTGGTTCGACCGCCTCACGCTGCTCGCCCTGGTGGCCACCCTGGGCCTGCTGGCCGGCGACATCGCGGGCCAGAAGCCTCGCTCCCAGCGGGTGAGCCTGCCCCTTCTGTTGCCCGAAGATGCGCCTGGAAGCCTGCACATGCCCGAGGCCGACCGCCTGGCCCTGCGCGCCCGCGCCGCCAGTGTGGGCGAGGTCCTGACGGTGGAGGACCTGGTGCGGGTGAGCCTCGCCCTGTCCCAAGGCAAGGCCGCTGAGTTGGGCCTGGGCGAGCTGCCGCCGCTGACCGAGGCCGAGCGCGCGACCTTGCTGCAGCTGCTGCAGACCGCCGACCGCCACCGCCGGGAGCTGCTCGCGGTGGAGGGCGAGCTGGCCCAGGCCGAGGCCACCCTCAACGACGCCAGCAGCCGCATGGCCGCGGCCTTGCGGCCGGATCAGCGCCGCTGGATCCAGGAGAACCGCAACGCCGTCAGCGTGGGCGAGGTGGAGGAGGCCTATTGGGCCGCCGCCCAGCAGGCCCTGCGATGACCCAGGCGCCTGCCAGCAGCCTCGCCGCTCAGCCTGCTCACCGCCGCAGTGGCCGTGGCCAGCTTTGCCTGCGCGGTGGCGGACAGTACCCCCGGTGGATGGCGTCACGCTGCAGCCCATCGCCCCGCCCTTGACCCGCATCCGCAGCCTCGGCGACGCGCCCCTGGCCAACCCGCCGCCGCCGGGGGCCAAAGGGACCCCGAAGGGCCACCGCCAGGTCCGCCCCCAACGGGAGGGGGCGCGCCCCCCGCGGGCCATATCCTGCGGGTGCAGGTGGAGGCCGACGCCAGCGCCATGGCCGAGGTGCTGGGCCCCGAACGGGTCGCCGCCGCCTTGCGGCACCGAGAGGCCCTCTCGGCCTTTGTGGGGGAGGGCGCCACCTGGGACGCCTTGTTGCCCGCCCTGGAGGGCCAGCCGCCCGCCCCACGCCGCCCCGCCAGCCCGCCGCCCGGCCAGCAAGCGGGCAGCAGCAGCCTTCAGAATGTGCTTCTGGTGCTGTTTTTCCCGGCGATCGCCGCGCTGCCCTTCTTGTCATTGATCCAGAGCGATGCGCCGGGCGCCTGCCTCGCCGACCCCCAGTCAGGCTGCCGGTCAAGCTCTGGGTCTATGACGCCTTTCTGCAACCAGACCGCATCTTTGGGGGCCTGATCGAGGAGATCCGCCACCCACACCCCGGCCCCCTCAACAACCCCGACCTGTTGGGCACCCTGGTGGTGGGCGGGCTCAATGGCCGCATCGGCGACTGCGGCGCCTACAACCTGCTGGTCTTCCTGCAGCTGCTGGCCAATGCCGTGGCGGCCTGGCGCCTGGGCAGCGCCTGGGCGGGCGACCGGCTGGCGGGCCGCAAGGGTCTGCGGTGACGCTGGGCCTGCTGCCCTTGCTGCTGGTCTACTGCGTGGCCGGCGCCATCACCGATATGCTCAATGTGTGGCCCTTCTTGTTGTCCTTGCTGCTGCTGCACCAGGCCTGGCAAGGGCAGTCGGCGGGTCGGGCGCTGGGTGCGGGCGCCCTGCTTGCATTGGGTTTCGTGCTCTGTCCCTACAATGTATTGGTCTTTGCCCCCGCGCTGCTGCCGCTGGGCCTCGGCCTCTACCTGGGCCTGCCCCAGCGCTTTGGCCTGGCGGCCTGGCCCGGCGGCAAGCCCGCGCTGCGGCTGGTCGCCTCTGCTGCGCTGGGCGGGATCACCAGCCGGCGCCCCCTATGTGATCTGGCTCAAGCTGATCATGGCGGCCCCCGACAGCCAGATGGCGGCCGAGTCCGTGGGCGCCACCCGGCACGCCTACCCCTATGACGCCCTGTCGCCCATGGTTTCCGAGCGATACACTGCCTTTTTGCTCGACTTTGTCGCGGTGGGCGGGGACTCCGTCGTCTTGCGCGACAATGTGGCCCGCTTCTACCGGGCCAACAACCCGGGCCTGGTGGGCCTGGCCCTGGGCCTGCTGGCCGCCCTGATGCCCGGCGCCGACCCGACCCGACGGGCGGCTGCCCGCCTGTGTGGATGGGGGTGGCCGCCTTCTTCATGGTGGCGGCCACCGGCCCCTTCTTGCCGCTCACCGCCCAGATCAGCCTGCCCGGACCCTACAACCTGCTGTGGCTGGGCCTGCATCGCCTCTTTCCGGGCTCCTACCTGCTGCTGGAGCCCTTTCGTTATGGGCTGGTGGTGGGGCGGCGGTGGCGATTGCCGCGGCCCTGGGCGCCGCCGCCTGGCCGACCGCGCTGGGGTCGCTGGGTCTACCCCCTGGTGCCGCTGCTGATGGTGCTGGAGCTGCTCACCCTGGCGCCGCTCTTTCGCCCCATGCCCACGACGGTGCCCCATGTGCCCGCCGTCTATGCACAACTCGACGACTACCTGCCGCCCGGCGCGATTGTCGAGCTTCCCTTCTACCAGTTCGGCAGCAAGCTCTTCAACCGGCGGGTCTTCGAACCAACGCAGCCACCAGCGGCACATCCCCCACCAGGTGGAGGGCTTCCCGCCCGGCTACCTCGTGGACAACCCCGCCACCGCCACCTTCATCGCCGTAGAGGACCCCATGCCCTTCTATGGGCACAGTCCCGGCGATCCGCCCCGTGTGGCCGAAGGCATCGCGCAACTCAAGGCCGATGGCTTCGTCGGCATCGTCATCAACCCCAGCCTCTACAAGGAGGCCGGCCGCGCAGCGCGGGTGGCCGAGCTGCTGCGGCCCTGGGGCCCACCCGTGCAGGTCGACGGCCGATGGATCTACCGACTATGAGCCATCTGAGCGGATCCTGGGGCAGCCACGGCCTGGATGTCCAGGCTCCCCCCGATGGGCAGGCCGGGCCCTGGCGCGTGTGGTTGCGGGGGCAACCCGAGGGCTGGCAGCGCCTCGCGGGGGAGCATGACCTGGGCGAGCCGGGCAGCCTGCCTGCGGCCCAGGTGCTGGCAGAGCTTTGCGACAAGGTGGGCCCAGACCGCGCCTTGCCCCAGGTGGACGGCCACTGGCACGGCATCCTGGCCGAGGGCAGCAACAGCCTGCTGGTGCGCGGTCGGGTGGGGCTGGGCGCCTGGTTCTGGATGCAGGACGGCGACCGCCTGCACTTTGCCGAGCACCCCGCCGCCTTGCCAGAACGCGGTCCCCTTGCCCTGGATCGCCTGCTGGAAGAGATCGCCGGGCAGGCCAGCGCCGGGCTGGCCACGCCATGGCGCCGCGGGTGTCGCGGCTGCCCGCGGGCCACCAGCTCGCCTGCGCCGCGGCAGCGCCCCCGGGCCGTCCGCTGGTGGGATCCCGGCCAGCCGCCCCCTGGCCGCGCGGGCAACCGGGCGTGTGGACCGCGCGGCCCTGCAGGTGCTCGTCCTGGGCCTCACCCGGGCCCACCCGCCGGGGCCCCTGGGCCCTGGACGCCCTCAGGGGGCCCCAGAGACGCCTTCGTGGAAGCCCACGCCTCCAGCCCCGCCCACGCTGGCCGCCGCGGGCCGCTGAGCGAGGCCATCCTGCCGGGCCGCCGCCGCCGCCTTGCCCGACCCTGGGCTGGACGCCGAGGCCCGCCGCGCCTTGCCGCCCTGCTGCGCCCCGGCGGGGCGGCCCCGCCGGCTGGGCGGCGTCGGCGTGGGCCCGCTGACCGGGGCCCGCTGGCCCCGCCCCACAGCGACCCGGCTGCCTGGCGCGCCTATGCCACCGACACGCTGCCCGACCGCGTCTTGGGCCCCCTGGGCGCCTTGGCGCGGGCCCGGGATCTCATCCTGGTGCCGGCCCTCTGCCACCCGGTGGTGCTGCCGGTGCTCGGCCAGATCCCCTGGCGCCACCTGCGGGGCCTGCGGGGCAGCCTGGGGCGGCGGCTGGACCTGCACCCGCCCGAGGGCGAGCCCTGGGCCCCCTGGATGGCGGGGGAAGGGGCCGACCTCATGCGCCGACTCTCGCAAGAGAACAGCGACCTGGGGCCCATTCCCAAGGATCCCGCCGCCGCTGCGCGCTACCTGGTGGTGGCCTTGTGGCGACAGGCCCACGCGGGCGGAATCAGCCGCCCTTGATCCGTGCCCGGTCCACCTCGGTGCCCAGCAGCCGGTCCCAAATCAAGAAGGTGGACGCGTAGTTGCCCAGATTGGGCTTGGCGTGGTGCAGATCGTGGTGCTCCATCGGCGCTACGATGGGCAGGGCGCGGCTCAGTACGGAGCGGATGCCGGAGTGGATGTCCAGCTCGTGCAGGGTGCGCAGGGTGGACCACATCAAAAAGGTCCAGGCGTTCATCTGCCCCTGCACCAGCGCGATCAGCGCCATCAGCAGAATGGGCCCCATCGCGCCGGACATCCACTCCAGCGGGTGCACATAGATATACTCGATGGGCACCGGGGCGAAGGCCTTGTGGTGCAGCTTGTGGATGCGCTTGTACAGGCCCTTGTGTTGGTGCAGCAAGCGATGCAGGCCATAGAACCACAGGTCATCGGCAACAAAGAGCAGGCCCAGGTGGGCCAGCACCTGCAGCGGCGTGGGCGGGGCCAGGCTGAAGCCCCCGCTGATGAAGGGCAAAGTCAGGGCGGTGCCGACGATCATGATGCCCAGGTTCAGCGCGATCAGCGGCAGGCGCGGCCGCAGGCTGCCCGGCTTGCGGGGGCTGGCCTGGTTGTTCCAGGCCGGCGGCAGCCCGTGCTTGTCGAAGTACAGGGAGACCAGCAGGCCCACCCCATTCGTCAGCAGCAACATGCTCACCGTGGCCAAGGTCAGGATCATGGCGCCTCCTGCTCCTTGCGTGCGGCATAGACGTTGACCAGGCGCGTGGCCTCAAAGCCCCCCTCCTTCTCGATGTGGGGGCTGGGGAAGCCGGCGGCTTCCAGCATGGCCAGGACCTCGTCCAGCTCGCCTGCGCGGTCGTGAACCTCGACCACCACACGGTTGATGCGGGACCAGTGTTCGGCCCGCAGGCCCCGCAAGGCGGCCACCTCGGCCCCCTCGCAGTCCACCTTGAGCAGGTCCACCCGGTCCAGGCCCTGCTCGTCCATGACCTCGGACAGGGTGCGCAGCTGGCAGTGCACCTGCTGGGCGCCGCCGCGCAGGGTGCGCGCCACAAGCCGATTCACGAAGCCCGGCACCAGCTTGAGGTACCACATGCCCGGCGGCGGCTCGCGGGTCGTGCCCGCCACCGCGGCAGCGAATTCCTCGGGGTCCTCGTCCCAGGCCTCGGGCTTGCTGGTGGACAGGGCCGGGCTGCGTGGGAAGTAGGTGAAGGTGGCCTCTCCCGACTGATCGGAGACCCCGCACTTCAGGGGCACCAGGCGGCCATCGCCATAGTCGCGTGCGTTGGCGGCCAGCACGTCGAAGATCTCGGGGATGGGCTCAAAGGCGTAGACCTTGACCCCGGGATGCCGCTGCACCGCGCGCACCCCGAAGATGCCGATATTGGCGCCCACATCCATCACCACATCACCGGGCCGCACCTCCACCCCATGCTCCAGGTAGCCCTGCACATGGTGGTCGAGGACCAGGGCTTCGGGGCGGTGCAAGCACCAGACCGGCAGGCCATCGGCGAGCTTCGTTCGTCTCACACATCGCTCGGGGACAGGGAGGGCTGGAGAGTAGCGCCTGCGGGGCCGGTTGCGGGGTCGGCCGGACCCATTTGACCGAGGCCCGACCAGGGGGGTGGTGGCGGCGGGGTGAGGGGGGACCGGAACCGGATAGAGGAGCGGCCCCGGTCTCCTGGAGCCCGCCGTGGCAACACCCGCCCCGATCTCGCGCCACATCTTCCTCGAGAATATCGAGCTGGCCTGCTCGATCGGCGTTCACCCCCACGAGGAGCGGGCCTTGCAGCGGGTGCGAATCGACGTGGAGGTGCAGCTGGACCTGGCCACCGAACCGGCGGTGGACCGCCTGAGCGCCACCCTGGACTACGAGGCCCTGCACGCCCATGTCTGCCAGATCGTGCGCAGCCGGCACTTCGCCCTGCAAGAGACGCTGGCCCGCGCGCTCTACGAGGCCTGCGGCGCGCTGGACGGGGTGGTGGGGGTGCGGGTGAGCACCCGCAAGCTGGACGCCTATGCCGACTGTACGGTGGGCTACCGTCTCTGCAGCTTCTGAGGGCGCGATGCGGCGCATGCCGTCAATGCACCCGGATCTCGCCCGAACCGCTGCTGCTGCGGTCCACTGAGGTGGGGGTGCCATAGATGTCGATATCGCCGGACCCGCTGGTGCTGGCCGTCACATCGCCGTCGGCGCGCACGGTCACGTCGCCGGAGCCCGAGCTGCGCACCACCGCGGCGTCGGCCTGAAGCTCGCGGGCGTCGATCTCGCCCGACCCCGAGGTGGTCGCCCGCAGCAGCCCGGTCTCGCCGGCCGCGGTGATCTCGCCCGACCCGCTGGTGGACAGGTCGAGGGCCTCGCTGTCGATGCCGCTGACCGAGATCTCACCCGAACCCGAGGTGCTCGCCTCGTTGAGATCCGCCACATTCACGGCGTAGATCGCACCCGATCCGCTGGTGCGCAGGCTGTCGATCCCCCCGGACAGGATGCGGGCGCTGCAGGTGCCGGTGGGCCGCAGGATGACATTGTTGGCCTCGTGGATGTGCAGGGTGGCGCCCTGCACCTCGGTGACCAGGAAGGGCAGCAGGTTGGCATCGCAGGTGATCTCGACCCGCTGCGTCTTCTCGCCGCCGGCCACCGACGCATCCAAGGCGCCGCTCAGCTCCACCGCGCTGAAGGCGCCGACATCGCGCTCCTCGGTGACGATCTCGCCGTCGCCTTGAACGACGGCGCAGCCGGTCAGGGTGGAGAGGAAGAGCAGGCAGAGGGTCGAAGCACGCATCATGGGGTCTCCTCGCGGGGCCATCCGGGCGCCGTCGTGCAGGTGGAACACCGGGGGCGGGCGAGGCTGTCACCCCAGCTCGTCCAGCAGCGCCAGAAAGGCCTCCAGCCCCGCAACCACGGGCTCCCCAAATAAGGCCCCGGGCAGGATGCGCACTTCGAAGGTGGGCTTGCCGGGCACATCGTGCACCACGTTGCGCAGGTTGAGGTCCATATATTTGCTGAGGGCCAGGGGGCGCAGGCGCTCCAGGGCCGCGGGCCAGGGCAGGCCCGCAAAGTCGGGCTGGGCGACGGCTTGCAGCAGGGCAGGGGGCCAGGCCCCCAGTCGCCGATTCTGCGGATTGGTTCCCAACTGAAGGCGCAGATCGGGGATCAGCGGGGCCAGCCCCAAGACAAAGGCCGCGAAGGTGGCGCTATTCCGCAGGGGACCGGCGTCCAGGTGCAGGTGCACCGCCGCCTCGACCGGCACGAAGAAGCCCAGGTCGCGGGCGGGCGCAAGCCGCGCCTCCAGGGCCGCCACCAGGGCGTCGCGGTGGGCAAAGGGGCCCAGGGGCGGCGTGATGATCTCGCAGGGGCGCTCGCGCTCGCCGGGCAGAGGGGCCCCCAAGGCGATGGGCATGCCATCGGGATCCCGCAGGCGGCGCATACCTCCCGGCAAGGACTCCACCGCGACCCCGAAGAGGGCGCCCAGAGGCGACAAGACGCCCTCCAGCCCCCCATCCGCCCGCCCGTGGCGGCGGGCCAGGTGCAGCAGGCGCCGATCGTCGCTCACCACCCGCCACCAGCCCGGCAGCGGTGGTGCGGCGGGGTCGAGATCGGCCTGCAAGGTGATGTCGTCCACCAGCCGGGCGACCTCGACCCCCGTCTCATCCAGGGCCACAAAGCCCTGGGTGAGGTTGTTGAAGACAGGCTGGCCCGGCACCAGGCTGGGCTCGCTGTCGGGGTGCAGAAAGGGCAGCACCCGGCCGCCCGGACCCGCCAGCACCCGAGCCAGGTCCAGCCGAGAGCGTCCCTTGGGGGCCATCAACTCCAGCTCGACACCCACCCGGGGCAGGCCCTGCCCCCAGGGCCGCACTACCTCCGCCGGCGCTGCTGGGCGAGCAGCTCTCGCACATTGCCTTCGGAGCCGTAGAGGTATTTTTCGGCGATGCTGGTCTTGGCGTCTTCGACGCTCACGCCCCAGATGGCCGCGATGTCGGCCGCGTCCTGGTACTCAAAGCCCACATCGGCCCACTCGCAGCGGGCCTCGGGGTGGCTGCGGGCAAAGCCCCGGGCCTCGTCCAAGGTCTGCTCCAGCAGCTCGAAGTTGCGGTTGAGCACCTTGTGGCCCAGGATGACCTTGGATTGGGAGAGGGTGTTGGACCAGGCCCCAGACAACATCTTGGCGTGGCAATAATCCACCCGGTCGCTGTCGAAGAAGGCGCGCATGGCCCGCTCGTCGGCGTCGCCTTCGGGCTGGCCGGCTGTGCCCCCTCGGGTCGATGCGATGGCGGCGTCGATGCTGTCGTAGGAGCCCCACAGGATCTTGTCTTCGACCATGGCCTTGACGCCCGCGATGTCGGTGCTCCAAGCCATGGCCAGGGCGCGGGCATCGGCGAAGCTATAGCCGCTGTCGGCGAAGCTGCAGCGGGCGCCTTGGCCGGCCCGGGCCTGGCTGCGGGCCTGGTCCACCATGCCCTCCAGGATGTCCCGGTCCCCCCAGGCGATCTTGCGCCCGGCCCGCACCTTGGCCTCCCAGCTGTCCTGGCCCCAGAAGCCGCCCAGCACCACGGCGTCGCAATAGCGCCAACCGGACGACAAGAAGCGGCTGGCCAGGTCGCTGTCGCTCTCTTCGCCCGTGGGGGCGCCCACGGCCGTGCCGCCGGGCGCGGGCTCCACCGGCTCGACCACGGTGGTCGAGGGGGACTCGCCGAAGATGAAGGTGCAACCGCTGCTGAAGCCAATCAGGGCGATGGCGGTGAGGATCGAGACCAGACGCATGGGTGCTCCATTGAGGCAGCGACCCTAGCACAAAGGCCCTCTCAGCGGCGCCCCCCATAGTAGAGATAGGCTTCCGACACGTCGGGATCGCTGACCAGAAGCTCATCGTAGCCGTCGCCGTCGATGTCGCCCGCCCCGGCCAGGGCGCCGCCGATCTCGTCGCCTTCGCTGCCGGTCATGCGGGCCTGGGCGTCAATCACGCCCAGCACCCCGCCCATGGGCCCATAGAACAAGAAGGCCTCGTCGGCCTGGTCGCCGCCCACGGCGAATTCGAGGTGACCGTCGGCGTCGAGATCGCCCACCACCGCCAGGGTCTGACCCAGCCGGTCAAAGCTGGACCCGTCGATGCGCACCGCCGCGTCGGCCAGGGTGGGCGACGCGCCCATCAGATCGGTCAGGACCCAGACCCGGCCCCTCTCGCCATTGGCGGCGGAGCTGCCCAGGATGAGGTCCAGGTGCCCATCTTCGTCGAGGTCTGCCCCACCGGCCAGGGCATTGCCCAGGCGGTCTCCTGCGCTGTCGCCATCGATGCGCTCGCTGTCTTCAAGGGCCTGTGCGCCGCCCACCGGGCCAAAGACCAGGTAGACCGCCCCCGCCGCCCCGTGGCCGGGGGCACCCACGGCGAGATCGTCGATGCCATCGCCATCCACATCGCCCAGGTTGGCAACGGCCTCTCCTGCAGAATCGCCGGCGGCACCCGTGAGG
>JAGYJW010000007.1 GCA_018401435.1 Deltaproteobacteria bacterium
GGCCGATATGGGGGAGGACAGCGTCCTCCCCCATCAGAAAAGAAGCGCCGGAGACCGAACGGACAGAATGTCCGGGCGGTTGATCGGTGTCCCGAAGCCCACACCCGCATCGGTCGAGTTCCGGGTGCGGGTGAATGCCTCGGCGATCAACCCGCAGATGAGAAGGTCATCTCTTGCAGCTTTGCCGGGCGCTTCTTGCAGGTCCGCACGACGCCACTGGTGCTGGGCTGGGATTTGCTGGCGTCCTATACGAGGTGGGCGCAGGCGTCACCGATCAGGCCGTCGGGGACGCTGTCTGGGGCACCTCGCCTGTGCCAACAGCCAGCGGCAGGGCGCTTTCGCGGAGTTCATCACGATCCCGCGACAGGTGCTCGAGGGGGCGGCTCCGGGCCGCCCGACGCCGCCGGCTGTGCAGCCAGGCCGCGTCGATGTCGGCCAGCACGGTGCCGCCGTGGATTTCGATCAGCCGGCCGACCCGTCGCGCCGCCCGCCGCATCTCCTCGTGCGAGGACTGCGGGTGCTGCTTGCGCGGGGTCGGCAGGGCGGCGCAGGTGGTGGCGTCGCACACGCTGGGCCAGAGGGCTGCGGCAGAGCGGCTTTGGGGCTGGGAGGGGGGCATGGGCCTCTCGTTGGAGCGGGTGTCTCTTGAATGCACACAGCAGGCTCGATTGGGTTCCGCGAGGGGAGGCGGGCTGGCTTCATGGTGCGGTCGCTGGTGGGTCGCTCGGCAGCAGCCATGCGCGTCGGGGTCCTCTTGGGCCTCATCCGGAGCTGCGAGCGGGCAGGCACCGCCTGGCCATCGAGGGCAATCCGTCATGCCTTCACCGCGTCCAAACTGTGGCGGTCACTGTGGTGGTTGGACCCGTCATCGATGCACTGCGCCAGGGCACCGAGCATCACCAACCTGCAGGAATCACAGGACTCCAGGAGGCGAAGGGGGGCCAATGGAAGGCTCGACTTGATTTGGGAGCAGAGGGTCGCAGGTTCGAATCCTGTCTCCCCGACCCTCCGGATCAACTTGCACGGCCCCTCGGGAGCTCGCCGTCGCCGTGGGTTTTCGTCGCCACTGGCCGTTGGGGCGTCTCGACCGCTCTCGATGGGAGCGATGCGGATCACGGGATGTGACCGTCACCCCGCGACCCTCAGTCGCCCCGGTCGGTGAACCCGGCTTGCGTTGGGGATCGGCTGCGGCGGCAGGTGCGGAGGGTGCCGCGGGTCCAGTCCCCAAGGCACAAGGCAGGTCGCGCCGCCCCTGCGGACGGCGCGCTGGGACGGCTGCAGTTGGCGCTATCCCCAGGGCAGCGCCTCAGGAGCCGACAGCGACCTCGGCCCCATCGCTCTTGCCAGCGCGCGCGACGGCTTTGCGCAGGACCCCGTCGAGGACCTTGGGGTCCGCGCTGTCCGACATATCCAGCAGGTGGTCCATCACGTCGTCGATCTCGACCTTGAAGCCGCTGTAGCGCGCCGTTGCGCCGTCACGGACGAGCGTCGCGTCCGGGAAGCAGCCATCGAGGTGCTCCATCAACAGCTCGGCGCGTACTGCCGCCTTCTTTCCGCCGAAACGCAGTGTGACGCGCGAATCGGCGCAGAGCACCTCGATGGTCTCGGGGGCCGGCAGCTCAGGCGCGGGGGGCGGAGGCGGCGCGAGCTCGACCCGCAGCTCGCTGAGGGTCTGCGCGGAGATGCCCCCCAGGCCGAGCTGAACGAGCACCTCTATCAGGGCGAGGTTCTTCTCCTCCTGCGCGACCGTCGCCAGGGCTGCGACGTCCAGCCCGTGCGCGACCATGAAGGTGACCAGCTGCGGCAACCTGCCCGTGGCCACGGTGGACGGCATCCGGCTCGCGGCCTCGAGGGCGTCCACGGCGCTGACGCTCCCCAGGGGCGTCTCGGGCGAGAAGCGAAGGCCCCGCTCGGTGAAGAGCGCGAGCATCTCCAGGTTGGCGCCGTGGACCAGGCCACAGACCTCGCCGAATCCAGCGCTCGGCCGCGCGCCGGCCTGCAGGAGGGCGCGCATGATGTCCGGATGGGGGCCCGCCGCCCGCAAGTGGTTGAAGCCCCTGCCGTCTACTGCGTCGAGGTCGGCGCCTTGGGCGATCATCTCGACCACCACGTCGAGCCACCCGTTGAAGATCGCGTGCCGGAGCGCGGATTGTCCCCAGCCATCGGTGGCGTTCAAGTCGGCCGCGACGACCCCCTTGGCCAGGAGCTTGGAAATATTGGCCTTCTTCTTTTCCGGCTTCGTTTTGGGGTCGGTGATCGCAGTCAGGATCTGACTCATCGGGCGCTCCGTTTCAGATCGGCCGAGGAGTCGGGCCCGATGGGTTTGGAGCGTAGCCGGTTTCAAAGGACATTACGACCTGTACCGACCGAGGCGAGCGGGCGGACACGCCGGGTGGCGACGACGGATCCGCTGCCAGGGTGAGCGTGTGAGGGGCGGCGAGCGATCCGGGCGGCGGCCTTCTTGGGCATGGAGCGCCGTCCCGTCGTCGCCCTCCAGCAGGCGCGCCCCAGCCGAGGGCGATGCTCATCGCCGCGCACCCGCTGGTCAGGGTGGGTTCGGCGCACGCCGGCCCGGCGTTTGCGGCGCATCACCCGGGGCATGGTCGTCGCGACGAAGGTGGCTTCGGTCCCGGCCGCAAGGTAGGGAGAATGGTGATATTTCCGAGGACACGTCGCCGCTCTGCCGTGCCCCAGGACGGTGCCCCAGGACGGTGCCCCAGGACGGTGCCCTGGGGGGCCAGCGATGCCAGTCATCGGGCGCTGGGTGGGGTCCCGGGCGCCTCCTCCACGGCCGCCACGGCAGCGCTGCGCTGGACACCGCGTCTCGCGCTCCCGAGCGCGGCTCCAGCGCGGCTTGTTCGGGTGCTTCGTTGCCCCGCGCCCATGGGCCGGCGTGGCGATCGCCCCATCCATGCAGGATCAGATCGTTGAAGCCGGGATGGCCGGCGCGCTGCGGATCGCGGGGGAGGGCAGGGGTGGAGGTCAACGCAGACTGGGCGGGGAGCCCGGCTTCGTGCCACACTGGCCGGGCGCTCGGGCGCCAACGACTCAAACCCCGGTGAGGTAGGACCATGCCCAAAGCATCTGACGGCTCCCCCAAGGCCCTCTTCAACATGTACAAGTCCCGCCCAGAGGGCGGTGATGTTGCGGCCTTCACCCTCGAGAATGACGGCACGCTGCAGATTTACGCCCCGGATCGGGCCAAGTCCCTCAACCCGCAGAAGCTCAAGGCGCAGCTGAAGGGCAAGGGTGTGGCCGGCTTCTTCTACAAGGGCAGCACGGGGCCGGTCTTCAATGTGGTCGCGGGCAAGCAAGGGGGCAATGCAAGCCAGCCCTGGGTGAAGTACATCCTGCGGGCGCAGCTCGAGGTGGCCAGCTTCGATGTACAGACGGACCCTGGCGCCGACCTGGACGAGGCTCGCCCGCTGTCGGGTCCGACGGGTAAGAGCGGCCCCTCGGATCAGGGGGGGACGGATGTGGACGGCCTGCAGGCTCTCGACGGGCTGGACGGGATCAGCCCGCCGCCGTCCCAGGACCTGTCGGGGTTGGACGTGCTCGATGGCGGTACTTCCGACGAGCTGGGCGGGCTGGACGAGCTGGGCGGGCTGGACGAGGTGCCCCTGCTGATTGAGCGTGACGGCAAGCGCAACATCCAGCAGGAGTGGGATCGCATCGAACAGCTCAAGGGCGAGCTGCCCGACGACCTGCCCGAGATGGATGGGGATCTGCCCAAGGTCCTGCGCACGGACCAGATGTTCTCGGTCAAGGATGGGGTGAATGCGCCCATGAATTGGGAGGACGTCACCACCGGCGGCCTGGACGAGGCCAAGGAGCGCCTTGCATTCGAACGCAAGGCCACCCAGTGGATGCGCGGCAACCTCACCAAGGACCTGAACAAGCGGTCGGGCAGGGCCAAGGAGAGCCTGACCCGCAACTGCGAGATGGCGACGGGTCTGGCGGGCATCCTGGAGTCCCACCCCGAGCTGCTGGAAAAGGACGGCCTGCTGTCGCGCATCGTCGGGTCGGTGGAGGGCCAGGGGCAGCACGCCAAGGGGGGCGGGGCCAAAGACGCGGTGGCCAAGGTCAAGGAGGCGGCGGGACGCCTGAAGGACGGCGGCGGCGAGGGCGAGGACGGCGCGCTGGTGCTGCAGTTCATCGGCTGCTTCACCGATGGGCTCACCGAGGTCATCGAAGGCAAACCGAAGGCCAAGGGGCAGCTGGACATCATCTGGCCGGAGTTCTGCACGGCCTTTGGCGTCGCGGAGGAGGACCAGGAGAGCTTCAAGAAGTCGCTGCTGGGTCGGATCGAGAGCTTCAAGGCCATCGCCGGTGGCCGGTCGGACACCCTGGTGGGCAAGGGATCGCGCAAGGACGAGACCCGGGCAGGCATCAACCCCAGCGACCCGCGCCTGCGCCTGACCGAGCACGACGTGCTGATCAAGGGCGATGTATCGGGGTCGGTGCACTCCTGCTTCCTGGCCTACGAGCTGGCTGAGGCCCTGAAGAACCCCGGCGGCATCGACGTGGATGGAGATGTGCAGCTCACCGATCGCGGCCTGATCGACGCCCGGGTGGTGGACGCCTTGTCCATGACCGCGGGCGGGCGGCTGGCCCCCGGCAAGATCGCCAAGGAGACCGAGGAGGACCTGGTCTTCCACACGGCCTGGGAGATGCTGAATGGCATGCGGGGCATCACCGGCACCCCCACGGTGACCCAGGAGCAGGCCACCCAGATCATGGAGGGCTTGTGGAAGGGCAAGCCCTTCACCGGGATCATGGAGAAGATGTTCCCCGACGAGCGCTTCGCGTGGATGCCCTCGGAGATCTGAGCGCCGGCCGGGGCGGGCGGTCCGCGTGGCCGACCCGTCCCGCACCTGCGTTGCCGGCGGGGTAGGCTGGGGGCGCTCCCGACCTGTCGAGCCCCCGTGCCTGCACTGCTGCGCCGTCTCCCGTTCATCCTCTTGGCTGCGGCCCTGGCCCTGCCCGCCATGGCCCAGGCCAAGCCCAGGCTGCTCAGCCTCAACGACGTGCAAGCCTCCCCCATCAGCCTGATGGTGGCCAAGAAGATCGACCTGCCGCTGATCATCGTGCTGGACCCCGGCAAGATCGCAGAGCCCTGGGTGGCCAGCAAGAAGTTCACGGTCACCGACTGGTCCACCTTTGTGTCCCGCGACCTGGCCAAAGCCATGGGCACCTGGTTCGACACGGTGAAGGTCCAGGGCCCCGCTGAGGCCCTCCCCGACGGTCCCCACCTGGTCGCCGATGTGAAGATCGATCGCGTGCAGTTCCGCCCCATCCAAGCCGGGGGCCTGACCTACAATGTGATCGAGATGCAGTGGGGTTTTGCCCTGCGCTTTGCCGGCGCAGACGACTACTTGTTCTCTTTTGCCGGCACCGCCCACAGCAAGGAGACCTATGCCAGCGCCCTGGTGGGCCTGGGCCAGCTCCTCGAAGATGCCATCGGCGGCCTGCTCGCGGCCTGGAGCGAGAAGGGCACCACCGAGGCCATCCGGGCCGGTGCTGCTGCTGGCTGAGCACTCCCTCTGTCTTTGAGTCGCACCATGACAGACGATCCCGCGCCCGGCGGCGCCGCCACCCCGCACTCCTTTCAGCTGGACGCCCGCGCCCGCGTGTTGTGGGACGGCGACTGAGGCTTTTGACGCCGCGCAGCCGCCTGGGTCAGGCGGTCCGACTCTCAGCGACGTCTCGTCACCTTGCCCTACCAGGAGCAGGCGCTCAGCGCCGAGCTTCGGTCGGCCTGCGCCCGCTCCATCCACCTCGTCCATCCAGACGGCCGCATGGAGCGCGGGGGCCTGGCCGTGCTCAGCATTCTGCAGGCGCTGGGCTGGTGGTGGGTGCTGCCCTTCCGTTGGCCGCCGATGATCTGGGTGGTTGAGCTGATGTATTGGGTCGTGGCCAGGAACCGTCTCTTCTTCTCCCGCTTCTTGTTCACGAACCGGGACGCGGGGGGGTGATGCTCCAGCGGGTTGCACCCAAGGGGTGCAGCTGCTTGACCCGCCCTGGAGCAAGGATAGGCGGCAAGGCCGTCGAGGCTGTCTCGGGGCGCGGGTCGATGCGCCGGCTGCGTCGCAGCCAATCCTGCTGCCCCCATAGGGGCGACCGCGCGCTGAGAGCCCTGCTACCCACCCACTCACCCGATCACCTGTCGAAGGCCCCGTGACCATTCATATCATCTACGAGAATGAAGATTGGATGCCCCCTATCCGGGAGGCCTTCCGCCGCGCGTCGGTGCCATACCAGGACCACTTCACCGGAGGGGGCACCTTGGATGTGCTCGCTGCGGCACCCCCGGGGATCTACTACAACCGCATGAGCCCCTCGTCACATACCCGGGGCAACCAGGCTGGGCTCGTCTATGCCCGGGAGCTGTTCTCGGTGCTCGAAGCCCAGGGCAGGCGGGTCATCAACGGCAGCCGCGCCTTGTCGCTGGAGCTCAGCAAGGTCGCGCAACACGCCGCATTGCAGGCGGCGGGAATCCGTACCCCGCGCACCTTGGCGGTCGTGGGTGGTCCCGCCGCGCTCCGGACCGCCGCCCGCCAGCTCGCGACCCCCTTCATCACCAAGGACAACCAGGGGGGCAAGGGGCTGGGCGTGCGCCTGTTCCGGGAGGTGGGGGCCTTCGATGACTATGTCGAGTCCCCCGAATACCAGCCCGGCCCGGATGGCGTCACCTTGCTGCAACAATATGTCGAAGCGGCGGAGCCCTTCATCACACGCGTCGAGATCGTCGATGGACGCTTCCTCTACGCGCTCCGGTCCTCCACGGTCGGGGGCTTCGAGCTCTGCCCTGCCGACGCCTGTGCGGTGGACGACGCCTTCTGTCCGGTTGGCGATACCGGCATGTTCTCCCTCGACGAGGAGCTGACCGCAGAGGACCCGCTGGTGCTGGCCTATCTGCGCCTGTGCGGCGCCCACGGTCTGGATATCGCGGGCATCGAGTATGTGACCGACGCCGACGGCCTGCGCTGGACCTACGATGTCAACGCCAATACCAACTACAATGGCGCGCTCGAGCGCTCCCACGGTCTCTCGGGAATGGACGCCGTGGCCGGCCTTTGCAAGCGCCTGCTTGCGGAGGGCGCGGGCGCTGCGGCAGGGCAGCCCACAGGACAGGCAGTGGCCTGACGCGGCCTCCGCGCGCTGCTCCCGGCCCTCCGCTGGGGCCCTTCGGTCCCGCCCGCGTCTTGCGACGCCGGGCTCGGCGGTCGGATAGAGGTCCGTGGTCTGGATCTCGCCGAGGTGATGTCTTGTCCACCCTCCCCCTGCGCGCCCTCCTTGTCTTGGGCCGCAAGCCCCTTGTGGAAGCCTTGGGCCCGGCCGAATGCGCCCGGTTGCGGCGTGAGGTCCCCGCGGCCTTGCCCGCGCTGCTGGCTCGGCTGCCGGACTTTGGCAGGCGCTCGGGGGCCCGCACCTTCCTGACGGTGACCTGCTGGCTGGTGGCCTTCCACCGCGCCTTGCCGGGTCGGGATGCCGCGACCAATGCGGCCCTCTTTCGTGCGGTGTTCTTTCGCGCGGCGCGGCTGCTGCCACGGCCGATTCGACGGATCTACCGGTGGTCCTTCTTTCGGCCCGCAACCCACCAGGCCCTCTTTGCCAGCGTGGTGGGGGGGGCAGAGGATGGCTTTGATGGCGAGATCGCGGAGTTGGGGCCGGGAGACTTCCAGGTCACCTACACCCGCTGCGGCATCCAGAGCTTCTTGCATCGGATCGATGCATCGGATCTTGGGGCCCATATCTGCTCTCTGGACGACGTCGAGAGCGAGGTCTTCGCCTTGGGTTTGCAGCGCACCGGCACCTTGGGCCGGGGGGCCGCCGCCTGTGACTTCCATTGGCGGCACCCCGGACGCGGTCGGGGTGTATAGGGGCGCCCTCGCTGACCGGATCGCGCCAGGTAGAAGGGGGCGAGGAGGCGCTTGGGCTTCTCGCCGACAGGGTCGGCCACCTGTCGCAACACGGCCTCGATGGCGCCGGCCTCCCACGTCGGCAGGCGTCTTAGCAGCCCCTCGACCAGGGCGATCCAGCGCAGGGTCTTGGCCGCATCGCCCAGGGCTTCGATGACGCCCATAGGGTTGCACGCCGAACGAGCGGATGGCCGCATTCAGCGAATCGAAAGTCCCGATGCATTGGACGCGGCCGGCGCATGTTGCCGCCGCCCGGCGGCCTGGCAAGAGGACGCCGTGGGGGAGCGCCCTTTGGGCGCGGTGCGGGGGCAGGGCCCCCGCCTGAATCGGGCCGGTTCAACGGTGCGCTATTTGCGCATTTGCGCATTGTTGAACTAAGCCCAGAGGTTGCCGGTGAAGTAGAGGACTGCCACGACGACGAGCGCCACACCGATTGGCCCGATGCCGCCCAGGACGCCGTGCCGCGAATAGCCCCAGCCGCCGCCACCGAGGGCGAAGACGAGCAGCAGAATGAGCAGGAACATCATCATGAGAAATCCAATGGAAGCGGTTCTGGGGCTTCGGTTCAGGATCAGCGGGTGGACGACTCGCGCGACAGTCGCCCCGACTTGCGAGCTGCGGGGATCTCGGCCTGGCTCAGGCGCTTCGGGCCGTGGTCGATCACGGGCGTGCCGGGGATTTGCTCGTCGGTGACCGTGTGGCTCCGCGCGGCCGGGGTCAACGGGAACTCGGGCCCGAGGTCCTTTGTGGGGACGGTGCGGGTGCCGCTGTCGTCGATCTTCTGCTTCTCGGGGTCCAAAGTCGCTCCGAGTGGAACGAGCGGTTCATGCGGCACGGGCGAGAGGGACCCCGGGGTCGGATTGATGGGCATCGTGGCTCCGTCGGTGGCGTGGTTGCTGCTCATCGGGCTTCAGGCTCTGCATCCGTCGCCTGGTGGACGGCCTGCTTCGCCTTCTTTGCGAGCCCTCGCGCGCTGCGCTTGGCGTCCTGCGCGGCGCTCTCCATGGCCTCTTTCGTCTTGCCGGCCGCGGCCTCCGCGCCATCGCCTGCGGTCTCGGCGGCGTGCTGCATCGCCAGGCCAATCTCTGTGGCCTGGTCGCCGAGTGCGGTGGCCCCCTTCTTGGCCCCTGCCGCAGCGGAGTCGATCTTCGAGTGGATATTGGGGATGTCCATGGTGATTTTGATGCCTCCACCCCTGGACCCTGCAATTGGCGCGCCAGCGGCAGCAGAAGGGCCGAGGGCCTCAAAGCTCCGTCTGCATCGGCGTCCGCTCTCCCGGCCGACCGGCGAGGCATCCAGAATGGTGCCGGACGGCATCACTTTGATGGGCGCTCGTCCTGTGAGCGGCAGCAGGGCTCGATGAATCGAGCATCCCCGTGATCAGGGGGCGCAGGCGCATCCCCAGAACGATCAGCGTGAAGACGGGGCGCTGCCCCTTCCGCCGGCCGACCGCAGCGCGCTCACTTCAAGGCCTTGCCGGAGGGTGGCAGACAGGAGGCCGCGCGCGCCCTCAGCCCGAGCGGCGCAGGATGAGGTGCAGGGCCCGGTCGCTGCTGCGCGGCTCGGCGGGGGAGATGGCGAGGTGACGCTCGTCGAGCAGGCCGAGGGTGAGGGCCTGTCGAATCGTGGCGACGCCCCGTCCCAGGCGCATATCCAGGCCGCCCGCCGCCTGCCGTGCGCGGGCCAGGGCGACCTCGAGGCCCTCGGTCTCGAAATGAAAGACGGTGCCCCCCTGCATCTTCAGGGAGGGGCGCGGGTGGTGGGTCAGGACGAAGACGGGCACAGGGTAGGGCGGGTTGGGCCCCCACGACCCCGTCCAGCGGTCGTCGGGCCAGGGGCCCCGCACCGGGCCGAATCGGTTGCGGCCCATGATCCAGGCGCCCAGGTTGCGGAAGCCCATGGCCGCATGGTCGTCGTCCACCCCCGTCTCTCCACCATCCTAGCCTAAGAGCTGCTGAGAGGTGCGGGTGGCCATGTCCCAGCTGCGCAGGGAGGCGGTCCCCCGGCCCATGGGTTGGTCCTTGGCCTGATCGATGCCGGCACCAAAGCCGTCTGCTGACAGGGTGAAGCTGCAGACACGGAAGAGGCCGGGCTTGGGGGCGGGGGCTTCGGGTGGAGCCATCGGGGTGCCGGGGAGCAGGGGAGGGGACAGCCTGGGGCACGCGCCCGGCGCACACGAGGCCCCTGGGCCGGATTGGGGCCCGGCACCTGCCAGCTCCTGGGGTGACTCTCTGTCCACCCTCCCCCTGCGCCTGCTCCTTGTCTTGGGTCGCAGACCCCTTGTGGACGCCTTGGGCTCGGCCGAATCTGCCCGGTTGCAGCGTGAGGGCCCCGCGGCCCGGGCCCTCAGCCACCCGCGCTCAGCTCTCTTCGCCCGCGTCGTCGGCGCCGCCAGCCAACAGGTCGGCGATCTCCTTGTCCAGCTTCTTGCGCGCCTTCTTGCTCACGCCGCCCAGGGCCTCGCTGGCCTGGCGCAGGCGATCCCGGGCCACATCCCGGCCCAGCAGCGCCATGGAGTCAAAGAGGGGCAGGCTGACCTTCTGGCCGGATAGGGCCAGGTAGAAGGGGGCGAGGAAGCGCTTGGGCTTCTCGCCGACATGGTCGGCCACCTGCCGCAACACGGCCTCGATGGCGCCGGCCTCCCACGTCGGCAGGCGGTTGAGCAGCTCCTCGACCAGGGCGATCCAGCGCAGGGTCTCGGCCGGATCGCCCAGGGCTGTGAGGGCCGCCCCGTCCACGCTCACGCGGCCGGCGGCCAGGTAGCCGGCCGTGGCGGGCAGGTCGCCGAAGGTGCCCAGGCGGGTGCGGGACAGCTGGGCCACCTGCAGCAGGAAGTCGCGGTTGAAGCGCCAGTCGATGACCCGCTGCACGAAGTCTTCGTCGGTGATGCGCTCCCGCAGCCAGCTCCGGTTGACCCAGGTGAGCTTGTCGAGGTCGAAGACCGGGCCGCCCAGCGATACGCGGGTGATGTCGAAGGCCTCCACCATCTGTTGCAGGTCGAAGATCTCCGTCTCGTCGGGCATGCTCCAGGCCATCAGCCCCAGGTAGTTGAGCAGGGCCTCGGGCAGGAAGCCCATGTGTTTGAACCACAGGATGCCCGTGGGGTTCTTGCGCTTGCTCAGCTTGCTGCGGTCGGGATTGCGCAGCAAGGGCATGTGGCAGAGCACCGGGGCCTGCCAGCCAAAGGCTTCATAGAGCAGCAGGTGCTTGGGCGCCGAGTTGATCCATTCTTCACCGCGCAACACATGGGTGATGCGCATGTGGTGGTCGTCCACCACATTGGCGAGGTGGTAGGTGGGCAGGCCGTCGCTCTTCATGAGCACCTGCATGTCCACCTGGGCCCAGGGGATCTCGATGGGGCCTCGCAGCAGGTCGTCGATGCGGCAGACGCCGTCGCGCGGGACCTTCATGCGCACCACATGGGACTCGCCGTCGGCTGCACGCTGGGTCGATTCTTCAGCGGAGATGCCGGTGCAGTGGCCGTCGTAGCCGAGCGCGCCCGTATTGGCCGCCAGCTGCTCCTTGCGCAGGGCCGACAGGCGCTCTGCGGTGCAGAAGCAGCGGAAGGCGTGTCCGCTGTCGATGAGCTGCTGGGCGTGGGTCTGGTAGAGGGCGCTGCGCTCGCTCTGGCGGTAGGGGCCGTAGGGGCCGCCCACATCGGGGCCTTCGGACCAGGTCACGCCGCACCAACGCAAGGCGTCGAGGATGGCCTGCTCGGATTCGGCGGTGCTGCGCTTCTGGTCGGTGTCTTCGATGCGCAGGATGAAGCTGCCGCCCTGTGACCTGGCAAAACAATAGTTGAAGAGGGCGACGTAGGCCGTGCCCACGTGGGGGTCGCCTGTCGGCGAGGGGGCAATGCGGGTGCGGATCTCGGTCATGGGCGCCTCGGGGTGGGGCGGCGACCTAACCGGGCAGGGCGGCTTGGGCCGGGACGGCCTACCAGCTGATGAAGCGGATGCTGTCCTTGCCGGCGGCATGGCAGCCCGCGCAGCTGTCGACCGCGGCGGCGCCGGCGGTGGCCACGCTGCCGTCTTCGCTGTAGCGGGCCCAGAACCAGTCGCCGCCGGTCTTCTTCATCACGGTGATGGCGCGCACGGAGGCCCCGGACTCGTCGTCATAGCCCTCCTTGACCAGGATGCTGCCGTCATCGAGGCTGTCGCCGGCCGCCGTGAAGCCGGCATCGGCGCTGTCGTTATACCAGATCTGGACATAGGGCCCGTGGGTGCCATCGGCCGACGCCTTGACGCCGGTCCAGTCTGCGTGCTGGTTCCAGCTGTCATAGCCGCTGATCTCGGTCCAGAGGGCCTCGGCCGCTGCGGCGTCTTCGGCGCTGGCGCCCCCGGGTTCGGCGCTGTCGGCGGCGTCTCCATCCCCCTTGCCGCAGGCGACGGTGAGCAACATCAGGGCGGGCAGCAGGACGGGACGAGTCATCGGGGCTCCAGGGGCATATGAGGGGGCGGGCGTGCCAGCCTGGATGCCCGCAGGCCCAGGTGGTTTCAGTCGCGCAGGCCCAGGCGGACCATCAGGGCCGGCAGCTGCTGAAAGGCCCGTCCCCGGTGGCTGATGGCGTTCTTCTCGGCCGGGCTGAGCTGGGCCATGCTGCGGCCGGGCTGATCGGCGGGCCAGAAGAGGGGATCGTAGCCAAAACCCCCGACGCCGCTGGCGGATTCGCCGATATGGCCGTCGCAGGATCCGCTCACGGTGCCTTCGACGCCGGGGGCGACCAGGGCGAGCGCGCAGCGAAAGCGGGCGCGGCGGTCGGTCTGCCCGGCCAGGCGCGCCAGCAGGTGGCGGTTGTTGGCCTCGGCGGTGGCCTCGGGGGTGAAGCGCTTGCTGCGCACACCGGGGGCCATGCCCAGGGCGTCGACCTCCAGGCCCGAGTCGTCGGCGAGGCTGGGAAGGCCGGTTCGCGCAAAGGCGAAGCGCGCTTTCTGCAGGGCGTTCCCTTCGAAGCTGTCCTGGGTTTCCGGGGCCTCGGGCAGGCCAGGGAAGTCCGCGAGGGTGAAGAGGGACAAGCCATCGAGGCCGGCATCGCGCAGGATGGCGGTGATCTCTTCGAGCTTGTGGCGGTTGTCGGTGGCGAGCAGGAGCTTCATGGGGGCCGGCTAACCCGCCGGGACGCGCCAGCCGGGCGGATCCGGGGCCTCGCGCGTGCTACGGTTCCCCGCCTGCGGGCCCCTGGTCTGCCCCCCCTTCTGCCCTCAGATCGCCGAATCCCATCGCCCGGAGCACCCCGATGCGCAACGCCCTGATGCTGTCCAGCCTCGTCCTTGGCCTGGTCGCCTGCGAAGAGAAGAGCACCAAGATGACCCTGGGCGCAGACCAGGGCGGCTCGACCTGCGCGCTGACCGCAGACACGCTGGCCGGCACCGAGTGGCTCTTCTTGAAGGCCAACCCCGACAAGACCGAGGTGCCCGAGCACAGCACCCGGCTGAAGTTCTACGACGAGGGCGGCAAGCTCAAGGCCAGGTACAATGTGGGCTCGGTGGCCGACATGTACACCTACAACTGCGAAAAGAAGGGTGTCGAGCAGATCTGCAAAGAGGAGCCCAAGACCAAGGATTGGTGTCAGGCCCTGCTGGCAGGCGGCGCCGAATGCACCGCCGAGAGCCTGCGCGCCATCGACGCCAACCTGACCGACGACGAGATCAAGAAGGCCATCGAAGAGGCCACCGCCAACGTCGCAAAGTACAAGGACAAGCCCGAGTGGAAGTCCTTCATGTTGAACAACAACAACCTGGGCAACAAGCTGCAGGGGCTGCTCTACGTGAAGGTGGACGAGAAGACCTGCCGCATCCGGGTCACCGACAACTACATGACCATCTACAACGGCAAGCGGGTCGAAGACAGCAACCCCGCCGGCACCAACCCCTTCGTGAAGAACGAGATGGGCGAGCTGCTGTGGGAGCACTGCACCAACCCGGTGGACCTGGTCGCCCTCACCAGCGCCGACTGGCCCGAGAAGCCCGAAGAGGTCACCACGGTGATCAAGCACGCCGCCGGTTCCACCGTTCACTACTGGAATCTGGCCAAGGACACCCTCGCGCCGGTCGAGGGCTGCTCCTATAGCTACGATGTGTGGCAGGACGGCAAGCCGGTCAAGAAGGGCCTCTCGCCCGGACTCGACGCGACGGGCGCGACCCCTCGCCTGAAGTGGCTCTACAGCCACACCTGGAACGAGCCCAGCCCCACCTTGCAGGGCAGCGTGACCACCTTCGTGATCACCGCCACCTGCGACGACCCCAAGAAGCTGGGTGAGGGCTGGAAGGATGGCAAGCGCGTGGCCTGCAACGCCGTGCTGATTCAGTGACCGAAGCCCGCTGCCGGGCCGACCGGCGCTGAGCGCCTGAACACGCGGGGGCGGCCTCATTGAGAGTGCCGCCCCCGTCTTCATTCTTGGGCCAAGGCTGCGAGGCCAGGGCTGGTCGGCCTCAGGCGGCGCTGCCGCCGTCCACGTTGAGGCGCCAGCGGGTGCCATCGGCCCCGTCCATGATGACCACGCCCAGGGCGTCCAGCTCTTCGCGCACCGCGTCGGCGGCGGCCCAGTCCTTGCTGGCGCGGGCGGCCTCGCGGGCGGCCACCTTGGCGGCGACATCGTCGGCACCCAGGCCCGCGCGCTTCAGCAGCTTGGCGGTCAGCTCGGCGAAGAACTCGGCGCTGGGCCGACCGCCCACCCCCAGGACCCGCCCGGCCAGATCGAAGCAGGCCAGGGCCTCTTGGGCCAGGGCGGCGCTGCGCTTCCACCACTTCTTGTGGTTGGCGTAGCGGTTGGCGGCGCGCACCAGGTCGAAGAGCTCGGCCATGGCGCGGCCCGTGCCGAAGTCGTCGTTCATGGCGGCGGTGAAGGCGGCCTTGAAGCCCCGCACGGACTCCACCAGGGCGGCGGCGTCTTCGCCCAGGTCGCCGGCCAGCTCTTCGGGGCTGGCGGTGACGGGCAGGGCCGCCATGGCTTCGAGCACCTCGCGGGCCAGGTAGACCCTCTCGGCCGCCATCAAGCAGTCGGTCAGGCGGGCGGCGCTGAAGGGCAGGGGACGCCGGTAGTGGCTCTCCATATAGAGGATGCGCAGGGCCTCGGCGGGCACCTCGTCGAGCAGGTCCCGGATGTCGATGACATTGCCCAGGCTCTTGCTCATCTTGATGGGGTTGCCCTCGTCGTCCACCAGGGTGAGGTGGCCGTTGTGCATCCAGGTGCGGGCGAAGGGGTGGTCGCCGGTGGCGCACTCGCTCTGGGCGATCTCGTTTTCATGGTGGGGGAAGACCAGATCGATGCCGCCGCCGTGAATGTCGAAGGTGGTGCCCAGGTGTTCCGCGGCCATGGCGGAGCATTCGATGTGCCAGCCGGGCCGGCCGGGGCCCCAGGGGCTGGGCCAGGAGATCTCGCCGTCGGTGGCGGCCTTCCACAGGGCGAAGTCGCCGGGGTGGCGCTTGCTCTCGTTGACGGCAACCCGCTCGCCGGCCCGCAGATCATCCAGCTTGCGGCCGGACAACTTGCCGTAGCCCTCGAAGCTCTCGACCGCGAACCAGACGTCGCCGCTGTCGGTGGCATAGGCGTGGCCCCTGTCCACCAGCCGTGCCGTCATGGCCACGATCTGGTCGATGTGCTCGCTCACCTTGGGGGCCACGGTGGGTTCGAGCAGGCCCAGGCGGCCCAGGTCTGCGTCCAGGTCGGCGATGAAGCGCTGCGACAGGGCAAGCGGGTCCTCGCCCAGCTCCAAGGCGCGGGCGATGATCTTGTCGTCCACATCGGTGTGGTTGCGCACATAGGTCACGTCGAAGCCGCTCTCGAGCAGCCAGCGATAGACGACGTCAAAGCTCATCATTGCGCGCGCATGCCCGATGTGGCAATGCGCGTAGACGGTCATGCCGCAGACATACATCCGCACCTTGCCGGCCTCGGCGGGGGTGAAGACCTCAACCTGGCGGCTGAGGGTGTTGTAGATCTTGAGGTCAGACATGGCGGCTCCGGGTTCATGCGGCGCCGGCCCCTATCGCGTCGGGGCGGGCCGCGTCCGGTGCTGCCATCGCCGCGGCAGATTCAGCTGGCGAAGATGATGTCGAGCTCGGCGCGCACGGTGGCCTCGTCCACATCCTTGGCCACGGCGATCTCCTGGATCAGCAGGGTGCTGGCCTGGTCGTACATCTTGCGTTCGCCGAAGCTGAGGTTCTTCTGGGCGCGCAGCAGGGCCAGATCCCGCAGGACCTTGCCGACCTCGATGGGGTCGCCGGTCTGGATCTTGTTGAGGTATTCGCGGTAGCGCCGGTTCCAGGTCTGGTTGTCGGCGGGCACGTCGCGGTCCTTGAGCACCACGTAGACCTTGTCCACCTGGGTCATGGAGATGACGTTGCGCATGCCCAGGGCGCTGGCGTTTTGGATGGGGACCTTGATGGTCATGCCATTGTCGAGAATCTTGAGGACATAGACGGTGGCCGTGGCCCCGCCAAGGTCGATACTCTCGACTGCCTGGACCACGCCGACGCCGTGTCCGGGGTAGACCGCCTTGTCACCGACCTTGAACTCCATGATCCCACTCCGCTGGTTTCGAGGGCCGCGCCGATAGCGGCGCAGCGGGCGGGCCTGGGACCGACGGGGGATCGTGGCTGCGACAGGACCGGCACGGGGCGCGGGGGTCGACGCACACGGGCCAACGTCGATACACGGGCCGCAAACGCGGAAGATGATAGCCCGAAGAGGCCGCTCCTGTCAAGCTGCCCGCCGCCGGCCGCATTCGAATGGTGATGGTTATACGCCAATTTTCAACGATGTGGCTCCTCGGGCCGCCGGCCGGTCGGTCCTTGGCCGCAGCGGTCCTGCTTGCCGCCATCGCGGGGGGAGCGGGCCTGTCGCTGCTGGCCCTGGTTGGGCTGGCCGTGCAGACCTTGCTGGCCATGCCCGCCGCGCCGGGCGTCGGATCCGCGGCGCTGGCCCTCGCGGCCCTGCTGCCGGGCGCCCTGGAGCTGTCTGCGCCGGTGGGCCTGCTGTTGGGCGCGCTCTGGGTGGGGCGGGCCTGGGGCGAGCGCGGACAGTGGCTGGGCTTGTCGGCGGCGGGGCTGCCGGTCCGGCAGGTGTTGGGGCCCGTGCTGGTGCTCTCTTTGGTCGCCACCTTCGCCCAGCGCTGCTGGCCCACCAGCTGGCGCCGCGGGGGCGCGCCCATGCGGCGGCCGCCCTGGCGGGGGCTGGCGGACTTTGACCTGCTGCCGGGCCAGCCGGTGCTCTGGGGCCCGACCGGCTGCTGCTGCAGGTGGAGGCGGGCGATGCGACAGGCGGCTACCAGGGCCTCTTCCTGGCCCAGGCGACCGGGTGATGCTGGCCCGGCGGGCCGACTGGATGCCGAGGCCGGCCTCATTCTGGAGGAGGGACAGCTGCTGCTGCCCGGGGGCGCGGCTGCGGGCTGGACCCTGGACTTCGAGCGCGCCACCCTGCCCCTGCCCGCGGCCAAGCGGCGTGTGGAGCTGGCGGAACGCAGCAGCCCCCATCTCGTCGATCTCATCGGTAGAATGAGGACTCACGGCAAGACAGCGGCCTATGAGCGCCTGGTGCTGTGGAAGCGCAGCACCCTGGCGGTGGCGATGCCCCTGCTGCTGCTGCTGGGGCTGGCCCTGGGGGCGCGCGGCCGGCAGCCTGGACGGATGGGCGCGGCGGTGACCCTGTGCTGGTGGGCGCTCACGCGCATGGGCGACCAGCTGGTGACCCGCTTGTCGGCCCCCGGCGCCGCCTTGGTGCCCCTGCTCGTCCTGGCCCTTGCGACGGCCCTGGTCTGGCGCCGCTGGCGGTCGGCCTGACCGCGGCCCGCTTCATCCGCCGGCAGCTGCTGGGCTGGACGGGGCTGGTCCTGGTGGTGCTGGCCGGGCTCCTGGCCTTCTTCACCGGGGTGGAGGCGGCGACCGCTGCCGAGACCTCCTGGGCGGCCCTGCTGCGGCTGCCCACGCTGATCTGCCAGCTGATGCCCGCGGTGGTGGCCCTGGGAGGCGCCCTGGCGGCGCTGGCCCACCAGCGGCGCGGCGAGGCCCTGGGCCTGGCGGCCTGTGGGGTGCGTCCCCGCTCGCTGGCGGGGGCAGCGCTTGGGGCCGGGCTGCTGGCCGGGACCCTGGGGCGGGCCTGCAGCTGTGCGCCGTGCCCGCGCTGGAGGGCAGGCCGACGCGGTGGCCGGGGCCGATCGGCCGGCCTGGCTGCGGGTGGATGCCGGGGCCTATCGCCCTGAAGATGGGCTTCTGGTGCCCATTGTGGAGGGGGTGGCAGGCCAGCCGGTGCATGCGCCCTTGCCCGCGGCTGAGCAGCGCCTGGCCCTGGACGCCTTGCAGCCGGCCCGGGCGCGGCCCTCCTCCTTGCTGGCGGGGCAGGCCCGGGCCTTGGCCCTGGAGCGCTGGTTGCGCCTGGGCCGCTGGTTGGCCTGTGGCCTGCTCGGGCTCACGGTGCTGGCGCCGGGCCGCCGCAGCGCGGCCTTGGGGGCGCTGTCGGGCCTGCTCTACCTGGGGCTGGAGGCGGCCCTGCGGCTGGCGGCGCTGCGGGGCCAGCTGCCACCCGTCTGGGGTGGAATGGGCGCAGCTGGCCTGCTCACGCTGATTGAGACACGCCGCTATTCGACGTGGATCCAGTAGCCGGTGTAGCTGTGGCGGTCTTCTTTGAGGTCGACAGCGGTGAAGAAGCCCTTGTCCCAGTCGGCGATGAAGTAGTCACCGGGCTTGAGGGCCATCAGGGCGATGGTCTTGCCGTTGTTGATCTCGCGGGTCTCGTAGTCCGCCTTTTCGCGGTACTCGACCGTCCACTGCATCTTCTCGTTCTTGGTGTCGCGGTAGGCGCAGCCGCCGGCGTCCAGCAGGAAGGGCCGCCAGCCGGGATGCTCATAATCAAAGAGGGCGTGGGTCCCGGCGGCCAGGGAGTTGGGCTGGCTGCGTTCGCGGTCCAGGCACATGGAGCGGTGGACGAGCGTGCCGTCCTTTTCCAGGTTTCGGTTCAAGAAGCCGGCGGACATCTGCACATAGGTGCCGCCTTGCAGCAAATGCAGGCCCTTGTCGTCGGGGATCTTGATGAGGACCTTCTTGCCCAGGTCGTAGCGCTTGCGCTCGGTGGCCTCGTAGTCGAGGTCTTCCGAGGTGTAGCCCTCTGCCGAGATGATGATCTGGTAGGAGCCGGGGGGGCACTCCAAAGAGAACTTGCCGTCTTCGCCCGAGTAGGCGTTGCAAGGGGTGCCCACTGTGGTGATCATGGCCCCGGCAAGGGGCTTGCCGTTGGCATCCACCACAACGCCGTCGATCGCCATCTTGCTGCAGCCGGTCAGGGCGAGGCTGGCCAGCAGCGCCAGGGGGGCAAGGTGGGCAAGAAGGTGGGCAAGGGGGCGAGCAGTCTCGGGGGCGGTCATGGCGAGCTCTCGTTGAGGATATGCACGTGGTCAATCTTTGCGAAGGGGATCAGCAGGGTGAGGGTGGGTCCGACCACGGCCTCGCCCGCCTCGTCCAACCAGGCGCTCACGTGGATGCGCAGGCCGCCGGGGCGGTCTTCCGCCGAGCCTTCCAGCACCATGGCGGTGCGGGGCAGGTGCGGCGCCCGGCGAAAGGCGAAGAGGGGGGTCTTGAGGTAGAGACGGACCTGGTCCATGGGACCTCCTGAGCGCCCGGGTAACACCTCCCGGACCCAGGTGGGCGGGACCCGGCCCCTCGCGATAGAGCGGCTCCCTCGTGACTTGTCCAAACTGGGAGGACCCATGGCCGGACCCACGCTGCGTCGCCATCCCTTGTGCTCGGGCCTCGGCCTGGGGCTGCTGCTGCTGGCGGCGTCTTGCGGAGACCGGCCCGAGACCACCCTGCGGCTGGAGGCCCTGGAGGCCGAGAATGCCGCACTCAAGGTCGAGAATACGCGCCTCGACCGCGAAGCCGACGCCCTGAACTCCCAGGTGCGGGCTCTCCAGGGCGACCTCAAGACCCTCAAGAAGCGCGAGGCCCTGGCCCGCCTGCAGATTGAAGAGGGGCAGAAGCTGGTCGCCGTGCTGGAGACCAACCGGGGCCGCATCGCCTGCTTCCTCTTCCCCGAGCAGGCTCCCGAGACGGTGCTGAACTTCGTGCAGCTGGCCGAAGGCACGCGGCCCTGGAAGGATCCGGTGACCGGAGAGCAGCGCCGCAGCCCGCTCTATGACGGCACCCTCTTTCACCGCACCATGCCCAACTTCATGATTCAGGGTGGCGACCCGGAGGGCACGGGGCTGGGGGGCCCCGGCTACAATTTCGGCGACGAGGTGGACGCGGGGCTGGGCTTCGACGAGCCGGGCATGCTGGCCATGGCCAACCGCGGTCCCGGCACCAACGGCTCGCAGTTCTTCATCACCGACCGCGCCACCCCCCACCACCTCGACGGCAAGCACACCATCTTTGGCAAGTGCGAGAACCTCGACGTGGTTCAGGCCATCGCCGAGGCGCCCCGGGACTCCCGCGACAAGCCCCTCAGCCCGCAGGTGCTGGAGAAGGTGAGCATCATCCGGGTACGTTGAGCCCCAACGCAAGACGCCCCCCACCCAAGGGTGAGGGGCGCCATGGCCGCAGCCGGCTGCCTCAGAACTGCGCGCCCACACCCAGGCCGAAGCTGGTGAAGGTGTCGCGGATGCTGCCCACCTCCTGCTTGTCGGCGTTGTAGAGGGGGGTGGAGCGGTTCAGCCAGCCCATGCGCCCGCTCACGAAGGCGGTGCCGCCGATGGACACACCCAGCTCGACGTCGATGTCGCTGCTGTAGAGGGCCGAGAAGTCCGTGAAGGAGGCCTCGTAGCCCACGATGCCGAAGCCGGGCCCGAACTCGGCGCCGATCTCGGCGCCCACCGAGGTGTCGAAGACCACCAGCTGCTGGTAGAGGATGTCGAAGTTGCCATCCCCCGTGTCTTCCTGGGTGAAGTAGATGAAGTCGTTGATGTCGAAGCCCAGGCGGGCCCCGACATGCACGCGGCTCTTTTCGCCGATCTCGAAGGGATAGCGGCCGATGGCGGTCAGGTTGAAGTTGTTGAGCCAGTCGGGGATGGGCTCGTCAAAGCCCTCGGACAGGTTCATGCTCCAGCGGTTGGACCGGAAGCCAGCATCAAAGCCGATATATTCGAAGGTCGGCAGGTAGCCGCGGGCGTCCAGGAAGAAGCCCACCGCCCCGGCCGGCTCGGTGATCTGGCCGCCGACGGTGATCTTCTCGCTGTAGAGCGGGCCACCGGCGGTGGAGGGGGCCTGCTGGTAGCTGTAGAGGCCGCTCAAGAAGCCGCCCTGCACGCGCATCCAGGGGAAGTCGCCGGCCTCGCGGGGGGCCTTGGGCTCCTTGACGGGCTGGGCCGGGGTCGGGGTCACAGGGGTGCCGGCGTCGGGGCCGGGGGCACCCCAGCCGCCCGCCGCCACCGCGCCGGCCGAGACCGGCACGGAGATCAGGGCGGCGATGCCGCTGGCGGTGACCGCGGTGACCTTGACGTCGGTGGGGGTCACACCGGGGGGCAGGGTGAGGGCCGCCTGGTAGTTGCCGCCGCCCATCTCCTGGAGGGGGCCCACGATGCCCGCGCTGGCCACGAACTGCATCTGCTGGCCGGGGACCGGGCGATTCTGGGCGTCCATGGCCTGCAGCTTGAGCAGCACCACGCCGCCGGGGGCGACGCTGGCGGGCTCGGCCACCATGCTCAGGCGAGCGACGGCGCCGGCCGGTCCAGCCGAGAAGGGCGAGGCGGCCACGACCCCGGTGGTGCCCTCGCGGGCGATGGTCACGGACTTGAAGAGGTTGTCCCAGCTGGACACCAGGGCCTGGGTGGACCCGGTCCCGGCGACGGGCAGGTCCTTGAGGGCGATGGAGGTGGGGCCCTGGATGACCAGGCCATCGCCGGTGCGGCCGCCGCCGGTGGCGCTGATGCGCACCGCGCCCGCCGCGCGGCCCGAGGTCATGGGCACGAAGGCGATGCCGGCGTCGTCGGTGGTGACGGTGGCGGGGGTGGCGGCGTCGCCCTGGCTGACCTTGAGTTGGACCGGCACGCCGGGGACCGGGTGGCCCCAGGCGTCGAGGGTGAGCACGGCCAGGGCGGTGGTGCTGACGCCGTCGGCGGCGACCACATCCCGGGCCGGCAGGACCAGGATGTGGCGCAGGGGGTTGCCGCCGGCGGTGGCCCGGACTGCGCCCAGGACCTCGATCACGCCCTTGCCCTCGGGCAGGAAGGTGGCCTGGTAGTCGCCATTGCCGAGGTCGCGGGTGGTGCCCTGCTGGGCGGCCCCGGCGGCCTCGATGCGGATGCCGCTGCCCGACAGGCCCAGCCCGTCCTTGCCCGCCAGGCGCGCAAAGAGCTGGAAGCTGGCGGCCTGGGGATCCAGGATTGCGGGTTCGGGGGTGAGGGTCAGGCCGCTGGGCCGCGCACCCGCGAGGTTGACCGTGAGGCTGTCGCTCTGGGCGCCGCTGCCATCGTCCACCGTGACCTGCACCGTCGCGGCGGAGCTGCCCGCGCCGTAGGGGGGGGTGAACTCTGCGACATAGACGCCAGCGCCTTCATGCCGGGCCTCGCCCACGGCGCCGGCGGTGGTGCTGAAACGCACTTTGGCAGCGGTGTCGGGCTGGCCGGTGGGGGTGGTGACGAAGGCCCGAACCGCGGTGCGCTGGGTGTTGTCCGAGGGGATGGCGGCCCAGTTGGGGAAGAGCTCGACCCGCTTGGTGACGGGGATCTTGAGGTCCATGGGCTCTTCGCTGCGCTGGGCGCCTGCGACGCTGGTGACCGTGGCGGTGTTGACCCCCGGCGGCACGACGATGGGGATCTGGGCGCGGCCCGACGCGTCGGCCTGGATCGGGCCGAATTCGCGGTCGGCGACCTTCATCATCACCATGCTGCCGGGCAGGCCCACCACGGGGAAGCTGGCCTTGCCGGTCATGGGGATCGCGGCGGCGCCATAGGACCGGGCCGGGTTGCGCTTGTCCACGACGGTGATGAGCGCGTTGTGGGGGAAGAGCTGGCTTGGGGCGGTGAAGAGGGCGGTGTAGCGACCGCCCCCGAGGGCCGTGAGGTTGGCCACCGTGCCCGAGGAGCTGCGGACGTCGAGCATGCCTTGTTCGGCCGCATCCGCCGCCGCACCGGTGAGGGTGAAGGTGAGGGTAGCGGAGGCGTCCTGGCCCAGCACCAGGTTGGGCGGGTTGGACACGATGGTGATGGCGCGGTTGTTGGCCGGCACCAGGCGAACCAGGAAGTCCTTGTTGAAGCTGCCGCCGTCACCCTTGGCCTTGAAGGAGGCCGAGGTGAGGCCCGCTGCCGTCACCGCCGCAGGGGTGAGGGTGGCCTCGTAGACGCCGCCGCCAAGGTCGGTGATCTTCTCGTTGACCGTGCCCAGGGACAGCTTGCCCGACAGGCCCGTCAGCGGAGCGCCATCGGTGCCGAGCGCGATCACGCGCAGGGTGACCGGGGTGGCGCCGTCCGCGGCGATCTCACCCATGGGGATGAGCTCGACCAGCGGCTGGGCGAACACCGTCGCCTGCGCGTGGGCGGCCGTCGGCGTGAGGGCCGAGGTGACCAGGAGCGGACCCGCCGCGAGGGCGGCGACCGCGAGGGCGTTGTTCAGCAAGGTGCGGCAACCACGGCCCATGAGATTCTCCAGAATTCTGTTTCCGACACAGCGAGGAAGCGTCGGGAGCATAGGTGACACGGCGCGCGGGGGTCTGCACGCCCGGTAAAGGCATTGTCAACGTTGACCGTCGGAAGGGCGGTCCAATGGGGTTTTCTGGGGGCGATGACTTGTGCGCCGGGGATCGATGTGGGGAGAATGACAAGAGCCCCGGTGGGCGCCCGCGCGCATCCGGCTGCGCTGCCGGCCCGGGTCGGCTACTATCCGGTCGCGACCCCATGCGATCGGCGCCATCGCAGCTGGCCCTCCACCGCCGCCGGCGCTGCTCCCCGTCCTCGCCCCGTGGCCCCCGAGTCTCATGACCCTGCCCCGACTTCGCCAGCGCGTTGCCGACGCCGCCTTCGATCCCGAGGTGGCGCGCACGGTCGTGGCCGCCCTCGAAGAGATCGTGTCCGATGAGTCCGAGGCCCGCTCCACCAAGCTGGCCCTGATCGCAAAGGTGATGGGCGGACCCCTCGTCCCCGGCCCCCGCGCGCCCTTCGAGGCCCTGTGGCCCCACGCCGACCTCTTTCTCACGGTCTGCATCTATGTGGCCGTGACCGACGGCCAGTATGGCGTCGAAGAAGCGCGTCACATCAGCGCCTTTGCCCACAGGTTGGGCCTGTCGGCCCGGCAGCTGGAGCGGCTGGAGGCCCGGGTCTTCGAAGAGCTGAAGCTGCGCGCCTCCGCGGCAGGGAGCCCGGCCCTGGCCAATGACGATCGCACAGAGCCCGGCGGCCCCGCCCGCCAGGCCCGGGGACCCGACAACCTCGCGGGCTGAGTCAGAGCCCGCCGGCGTAGAGCAGGTAGGCGACGCCGGCTTGATCCCCGCCCCGGTCGTGCTGGGGCGCGCCCACCAGGACATCGTCGAGGCCGTCGGCGTCCACATCGCCCACGCCCGCGACCGACCAGCCTGCGAGATCGCTCTCGGCCTCGCCGATGAAGCCCGCGTCGGCGTCAGAGAGGTAGCGGGTGCCGGTGATGGGCCCATGCACCAGGAAGGCGCTCCCGGCGTTGAGGCCGCCAGAATCCTCGATATAGGCCCCCACGATGAGATCGGGCCAGCCATCGCCGTTGACGTCGCCGGCGCGGTCCAGGGCGTTGCCGGCGTGGTCTTGGGGCAGGCGCCCGATGATCCGGGCGTGGGCGTCTCTCAACGAGAGGTTGCTATCGGGGGGCCCCTTGACCAGGTAGGCGGCGCCGGCGCCAGATCCCCCGTCGCTCTGGTCGGGAGCGCCCACCAGCAGCTCATCGTAGCCGTCGCCGTCCAGGTCGCCGAAGTCTGCCAGCGCGGTGCCCGCCTGGTCCCCCGCGTCCCCCCCCAGGCGCAGGTGGTCGGCGAGATCGCCGATGGGGGCGTCGCCGCTGGGGCTGTGCAAGAAGATGTAGACCGCGCCGCTGCGTGCGCCGTTGAGGTCGCTGCCCGGGGCGGCCACGGCGAAGTCGGTGATGCCGTCGCCGTCGAGATCCCCAGCACGGGTGACCGCGGCGCCCACCTGCTCGCTCTCCAGGTCCCCGCGCAGCCGGGCCGTGGCCGCCCCCAGGCTGCTGGTGCCGGCTGTCGGGTTGAGGATGAAGTAGGCCGCGCCGCTGGACCAGGCGCCATCGTCGGCGTTGGGAGCGCCGATCAGCAGCGCGACCCCGCCGCTGCCGTCCACCTCGTCCAGCCCGGCCACCGACAGGCCGGCGCTGTCGCCGATCTGCTCGCCCCGAAAGCGGGCCCAGGCCTGGTCGGGCCCCACGACGCCCAGGACGGGCGAGAGCATCACATAGGCCGCCCCGGCCTCCCCCCCGGCGCCAGACTCCCCCCATGCGCCCAGAATGAGGTCCTCAAGCCCATCTCCGTCCACATCGCCCGCGGTGGCCAGGGACCAGCCCACCGCGTCCCCCAGGCTGCCGCCTTCAAAGACGGCGTCGGCGGCGCCAAGGTCCGCCCCATCGGCCAGCGGGCCGTCAAAGAGCCAGATGGCCCCCGAGCCGCTGCCGTTGGGAGCGGCGCCGGGGGCGCCCACCCCAAAGCCGCCGTGGCCATCGCCGTCGAGATCGCCCAGCCCGACGACCACCTGCCCCACCCGTTGGCCGGCGGCCAGGCCATCCAGGCGCAGGTCGGCGCTGTCCAGGGGCCGGCAGGCGGTGGGATCGGCCTGCCCGTCGCAGTCGTTGTCGATGCCGTCGCAGTATTCGGGGGCGCCCGGGTAGGTCTGGGGCGCGGTGTCGTCGCAGTCGCCCCCATTGGGCACCGCGCCATCGGGCCGGGTGCAAGCCCAGATCGAGGTGGCGGCGTCGCCAAAGCCGTCGGCGTCGGCGTCGGGGTGCCACTCGGTGGCCAGGTCCTCGTCGATGGTGCCGTCGCAGTCGTTGTCTACGTTGTCACAGACCTCGACGGCGTCGGGGTGGATGCTGGGGTTGTCGTCCCGGCAGTCCACATCGCTGGTGAAGCCGTCGCCGTCCTCGTCCTGCGGGGGATCGCTGGTTGCAGCGGGTCCGTTGTCGCCGCCGCAGGCACCCGCCGCCAGGGCGACCAGGGCCAGGAAGTGCTTTCGGGCGAGGGGCATGGGTCCACCGGGCGGGGGTCGAGGATAGCACCCGCGCACCCTCGCCCCGCGGCCCTCAGATGTGGTACATGGGCGAATCGGCGCTTTCGTCGCTGTCATCGGCGTTCTGGGTGAGGTCTGTCGCCGTGGGGCTGGGCCGGAGGGGGGCCACGAGGCGGGTGCCGAAGCGCAGCTGGTCGAGGGTGGTCTGCTGAAGGACGGCCTCCATGGCCTGCTGCAGGCGGATCCAGAGGGGGCGCAGCCGCTCCCCCACCGAAGGGATCTCGCCCTCGCTGCCCCGCTCCAGGCTGGCGCAGGGGGTGGCGGTCACCGGGCCGTCCAAGACCAGGACAACGTCCTGTACGCAGATCTCGCGGGCTGGCCGACTGAGCCGGTAGCCCCCGCGCGCCCCCGCGCGGCTCTCCACCAGCCCGGCCCGCTTCAGCTCGGCCAGCAGCTGCTCCAGGTACTTCACCGGGATGTCCTCACGCCGGGCGATCTCGCCCGCGCTCAGGCGCTCGTCGCCCAGCTGCTCCGCCAGCAGGACCATCGCCCTCAAGCCATATTCGCTGCGGGTGGTGATGGACACGGGGCCTCAGGGCGCGGGGTCGAGCTTCTGGAGGGCAGCGCGCAGCCTGGGGTCCGTGCTTCCCCGGCTGAGGGTCTCTTCGAGCACGCGGCGGGCCTCGCGGGTCTCTCCGCGTTGGCGATAGAGATCGGTGAGATTGAGCGCGTAGTCGGCATTTCCGGGCTCAAGTTCCCAGGCCATCCGGCCGTGGCCCACCGCCCGCGCCACATCGCCGGCCCGCCCATAGACGGTCGAGGCGAGGGCCTGCATCGGGGCGCTCCGGGGCTTGAGGCTGACCGCGGCCACGGCGGCCTTGGCGGCCTCGTCGGCCTTGCCGGCCCGAAGCCAGGCCTGGGCTGCCTCTACCCACTGTTCGGCGTCATCGACCTCCTGGCGGGCCACGGCCTCGAGGGCCTTGGCGGCGCCTTCGAGGTCCCCCAGGTTGCCGCGCACCTTGGCCAGCCGCAGCTGCACATCGCGCCAGGCGGCGTCGCGCTGGGCCTTGTCCATGTGGTCGGCGCTGCGGTTGACCACCTGCACGCCGCCGGTGCTCTGGCCGGCCGCGAGGGGCGCCAGGCGCAGGGACTGGTCGAGTTCGAAGGCGGCGCGTGCGTTCTCGTTGAGGGCGGCCCACACGCTGCCCAGGTCCATGGCCACGTGGCCGTCTTCGGGCCAGACGGCCCGCAGGCGGGAGAGACGGCGGGCGGCGCCTTCGTTGTCCCCGCCCTTGGAGAAGCGGGCGGCCTCGCGCTGCCAGGGTTCGCGCCCCGCGGCCTGCAGGGTGCGGGCTGCGCTGGCGGCGCCTTTGGCCCGCTCGGCGTCTCCGCAGAGGCGAAAGACCGCGGCGGCCTCGGCCTGGACCTCGGGCTCGGAGAGGGCGGTGGTCAAGGAGCGGGCCGCCAGGGACAGGCCGCGCTCGCAATTGCCGCCCCGGGCGTGCAACCAGGCGGCGGTGGCCTGGGCCGCGGCGCCCCCGCCGTTCTGCAGGGCCTCTTCGGCGATGCCGGTGGCCCCCGCAACATCGCCCGAGGCCAGGGTGGCCTCTGCAAGCAGCAGCAGCAGGTCGGCCGAGGGCTTCTTTTCGTCCTTGCGGGCGCCTTGCAGGGGGGCGACGGCGTCGGCCCCGCGCCCGGTGAGGATCAGCGCCTGTCCGAGGGCCTCGCGGGCACCCTCTTGACCGAGTTCGGAGGCCACCTGGGCGGGCACGATGGCCTGTTCGGGCTTGTCATCGGCGATCCAGGCCCGAGAGATGCCAAGCAGGGCCTCGGGCATGCCCGGCTTGCGCTCCAACACCTTCTCATAGGCCCGCACAGCGGCCCCGCTGCGCCCGTCGGCCAGGTAGCCCTCCGCCTTGCGCAGCTGGCTGCGAGGGGCGCCACAGCCGAAGCAGAGGGCCGCGACCAGGGCGATCCGGCCCTTCATCCGGCGCCCAGCAGCCAGTAGGGGCTCCCGGCGAGCTGCGCCTTGAGCTGGGTGATCTCGCTCGGGTGCAGCTCGAAGGTCTGGGGCTGGCGGGTGGTGGGGTCGACCTGGGTGGCAAACCAGCGGTCGCCCTTCTTGGTCTTGTGCAGCATGAGCCCGCGGGGGTCGTCGTAGACCATGTTGAGGTCGGCCGAGGTGAGCGGCTTGTTGGGATCTTCGGGTGCCTCGGGGGCCTCTGCCTCGGCTTTCGCCTCGGGCGCGGGCGCGGCCTTGGGCGGGGCCACGGTCTCCAGCACCTCTTCGATCTCCCACTGGACCTCGAGCAGCTCGCTCTTGAGCAGCTCGTTGAGCCGGTCCTGCACCTTTGCGCCGTCGGACCCGCGAGCCAGGGCGATCAACGCTTCTTTTGCCGCTTCTACCTCGTCGGGGTCACCGCCGCGGATGCGGACGATCTGCGCGTGCACGCTCTCAAGGATGCGGTCGTGGGACAGGTGGGCGGGGTCTTGGGCGGTCATGCGTGGCGCCTCCTCGGCGGCCGCTTAACATGGGCAGGCCGCCGGTCGCCCGGCCAACGCGGCATCCCGCAGCACCGGAGAGCGCAGACCATGCAGTTCCTCGACCGTTTCGGTGGGCCTGCCCGTGAACGCCTGATGGCGGCGGGGCGCACGCGCCGGATCGACGCCGGCTCGCTGCTGATCCGCCGCGGTGAACGGGGCGGCGACATCTACCTGATCGAGTCCGGCAGCTTCGAGGTGGTGGACACCCGCTCCTCCCCCGAGGTGGTGCTCAACGTGGTGGGGCCCGGCGCGGTGGTGGGCGAGATGGCCTTTCTCGACGCTGCCCCCCGCACGGCGGATGTGCGGGCCACCACCCCCTCCCAGGTGCGGGTCTGGGAATACGAGTCCTTGAACCGGGTGCTGGAGGCCGAGCCCGACTTTGCCGCGGTCTTCTACCGGGCGTTGGCCGACACCGGCGTCGAGCGCATGCGCAACCTGTCCACCAGCGCGGTGGTCGGCGGGCTGGGTCCCCGCCCCGGCGCCGCCCAGGGCCCGGTGGTGGACCAGGCCCACGCCATCGCCACGCGCATCCAGTCCCGCTGGGTGGACGCCGATGTGCGCTTGCGCCGCGATCCCACCGACGACGCCGCGGCCGAGGATGTGCGGGCCGGCTTCGCCTTGTTGTTGCAAGAGGCCACGTCCTGGCTGCGCAGCTTCGGGGACGCCGAAGAGGCCGCCCTGGCCGGTGCTGCCCTCTGCCGCGAGCTGCGGCCCTACCTCAGCCGCTCCGAGGCCGTGCAGCTCAGCCTCGACCCCCCCGCCGGGCGCACCGGCCACCCGCGGCAGCTGGCCCATGTGCTGCTGGGTGAGGCCCACGGAGATGGGGTGCTGGGGCATGTAATCGACGATTGCGTGCTGTCGTTGCCCACCGCGGCGGCCCTGCGGGGGCGCACCCGGCGGGCCACCGAGGCGGTGGTGGCCGAGCTGCCGGCGGATCGCCCGGCGCGCATCCTGCTGGTCAACGCCACCTGCGGCGCCCTGCTGGCCGCCATGTCCCAACACCTCGCCCGGGCGGGGGCCGATGTCCTGGCCCTGGACGGCTCCCGAGAGGCCCTGGCCTTCCTCGACGCGGGGCTGCCCTCTCACCCGGCCACCCTCAAGCTCAAGCTGGTACAGCAGGATCTCGCCGACCTGGTGCTGGGCCGCAGCGATGCGGCCTTCGGCGCCCAGGACGTGGTCGTGCTCGACGCCTTGCTGGACTACCTGCCCGATCGGCTGGCGGCGGGGCTGCTCAGCTGGACGGCGCGGCACCTGGGCACCGACGGGGCGGCCGTGATCACCGGCCTGGCGCCTTCTCCTGACGCGGCCCTCTTCGACCATGTGCTGGGCTGGCCCATGGTGCGGCGCTCGGGCAAGGAGCTGCGCGCGCTGGCGGAGGCCTGCGGCCTGCGGGCCGCACCTGTGCCGCGAGGCAGTGGGGATCGGGATCCTGGGGTCGTCTACCTGCTGCGTCCTGGCGGTCCCTGACAAAACCCGTTCAAGCATCTGGCTCCAAGACCTTGCCCTGCGGGCCGAACCTGCGTAGCCTTCGCTACCTCTGCGATCGGGAGAGTTCGATGAGGAAGGCATGGATGGTGCTGGCAACGTGCGCGCTGCTGGCCGGTTGTGATGATGAGGCGGACAAGGGCGCTGCGCCCGAGAAGGCGCCTGTCGCCACGCCACCCCCGGCAGAAGCCGCTCCCCCCAAGGGCTTTGACGCGGCAACGCTTCAAGCGGACGCCCAGGCGGTGGCCCTCGTGCCGTCGCCGGCCGAGATGGAGCGGGCGATGGCGAACGCCGGCATCCAGGCCAAGCTGGGTGACACCATCAAGGATCGCAAGATCACGATGGATGTGGACAACAAGGACCAGATCGCCGTTCGCACCGGCGTGGTGCTCGCGGATCTGGTGCTGACGGTCAAGGACTCCAGCAAGGACACCCTGGTGGCGCGCCTGGCCCTGCTCAAGACCGGCTTCCAGAAGCTGGGCGCGGGCAGCGACATCCAGGCCACCATCGACGAGCTGTCGGCCCAGATCAGCAACGACGCCATCAGCCGCGACAAGCTCCTCCAGGAGATGGACGAGCTGTCCGGCGTGATGGTGCCCGAGCTGGAATACGAGGCCGGTGAGTGGGTCGTGCCCCTCATCCACGCCGGGTCCTGGCTGGAAGGCGCCCACCTGGTGAGCGGCGCCCTCAAGGCCGAGAAGAAGTACGACGCCGCCGACGGCATGCTCCGGCAGCCCGCCGTGGTCGACTACTTCATCAAGTACGTCAACCGCGAGGGCGCCGAGAAGGCCCCCGACGAGGTCGTGGCCCGGCTGCGCGAGACGCTCAACACCCTGAAGGTGGTCGCGTCCAAGCCTTCTCTCGGCGAGGAGGACGTGGAGACCATCCACAGCTCCACCGGCGCCGTCCTCTCGATGCTCTAAGGAGAAGACCCATGCGCACCCTCTGCATGCTGCCGTTGGTGGGCCTGCTCGCTTCGGGTCCGGCCCTCGCCGACCAGAAGGAGGCCGACACCTGCCTTCGCACCAAGATCTGGTCTGGCTATGACGATGGCTGGGCGGTCCGCACCGCCACCACGGCCGAGCTGGCCCAGGGCGAGCACCGGATCTACCTGGTGACCCTCTACGCGGGCAACGAGTACAAGTTCCAGGTCTGCGGCGACGCCCAGGCCTCCAATGTCGACCTGGTCCTGCACGACCAGAGCGGCAAGGAGCTGGCCCGCGACAAGTCCGACGACCGCGAGCCCATGCTGACCTACAAGCCGCAGACCACCGACACCTACTATGTCGCCGTCTATGCGGCCTCGGTCGCGGGGGATGCCAAGGGCCCCAAGGCTGGGGTCGCGCTGGCCGTCACCTACCGGTAGGCCGCCATCGGCGCGCCCCCCCCTCTCTCGGTGCCGGCAGCCCGGCTGCACGAGCGCTTTCGAGACGCCCTGGTCGCCCGGGGCGTCTCGTTGGATGTGGAGAGCCGGCGTTTCGCCGTAGATTTTGCGCGCCTCGTGGTGCGTGCCCTGTCCCTGTCCACCCCCAGCCCCGACGAGCTGGAGGCGCTGAACCGCGCCTTGCGGGTGCGCACCGGCATCGACGCCGAGGCCGCCGGCGCGCTGTTGGCCATGGCCCTGGCCCCCGAGTTCCGGGCCGCTGTAGAGACTCACGCCTTGCGCGCCTTTGCCGCGCGTTTTGGCGGACAGGCGGCCGAGGCCCTGCGGGCCGAACACGCCGAGGAGCTGGACCTCGCCGGCTTCGCCCAGCGCTATGGGGCCAGCGAGTCCCTGCTGCTGCTCGACGCCCTCTTTGAGGTGGCGGGCTCCGATGGCCACATCGAGAACCGCGAGGTGCGCCGGCTGCAGCAGGCGGCCGTCGAGCTGAGCGTGGACCCGGTGCTGGTCACCGCCCTGCTGCAAAAACACGATCCGCGCCACGCGTCGGGGGACCTGCGCTTTCCGGTGAAGGGCGATCGCATGGTGATCGGCCGGTCGCCGGGGGCCGACATCTGCCTGGCCGATCCCCAGGTGGCCCTGCAGCACGCCGAGCTGGTGAAGGTGGGCGCAGGCTGGCGGGTGGTGGATCTGGGCAGCGGCCGCCCCACGGTGGTGGGCGACGCGCCGGTGACCTCGGCCCCCATCGACGAAGACAGCGTGGTGCGCATCGGTCACTTCACCCTGCGTTTGATCGCCGGCGAGGTGCAGGTCTTTGGTGAACGCAGCTTCAGCGCCCTGTCGGTGCGGCAGCTCAAGCGGCGCATCGGCGATGTGACCCTGCTCGACGACGTGAGCTTCACCGTGTTCACGGGCGAGGTGGTGGCGCTGGTGGGTCCGTCCGGCGCGGGCAAGACCACGCTGCTCAACGCCATCTCGGGCATCGCCCCGGCCGATGGCGGCGAGGTGCTGCTGGACGGCCGGAACTTCCACCAGCTCTTGCAGGTGGACCGCTCGCTGGTGGGCGTGGTGCCCCAGGACGACCTGGTCAACCCCGAGCTGCTGGTTCACGAGAGCCTCTACTACTCGGGCCGGCTGCGCTTCTCGCCGGATGTGACCAGCGACGAGGTGCGGCGCGAGGTAGACCGCGTGCTCACCGAGCTGGACATCCAGCACATCCGCGACAGCCGCATCGGGGACGCCTTGCGCCGCGGCATCTCCGGCGGCCAACGCAAGCGCGTGAACCTCGGCCAGGAGCTGCTCACACGGTCCACCCGCCTGCTCTTTCTGGACGAGCCCACCAGCGGGCTGGACCCCCGGGCCTCCCAGGACATCGTGCGCCTGGTGCGCCAGCTGGCCGATCGCGGGCGCATCGTCTTCCTGGTCACCCACGATCTGACCCCCGAGGTCATGGCCCAGGTGGACCACCTGCTGGTGCTGGCGCCGGGCGGCCGCCTCGCCTGGTTTGGGCCGCCCGACGAGGGCTGCCGCTATTTCGGTGTCTCGACCCCGGACGCCATCTTCAACCGCTTTGGCGACCACAGCCCCCAAGAGTGGGGGGCCCGCTTCCGGGATGCGCCAGCCCACCGCAAATATGTGACCACCCGCGAGCACCTGCTGGGCCTGGAGGGCGTGACCCGCCAGGCCGGGCGCAGGCGGGGCCTGGGACGGCGCTCTCCGCTGTCGCAGCTGCGCACGCTGACTGCCCGATACCTGAAGGTGAAGCTGCGCGATCGCACGGGCATGCTGGTGCTCTCCGTGCAGCCCCTGGTGCTGGCCGCCGTGATGTGGGTGGTATTCAGCGTGCCCACCACGCCCATGCTCTTCATGCTGGCGCTGAGCTGCATGTGGTTTGGCATGTCGGCCTCGGTGCGCGAGCTGATCGCCGACCGCGTGATCTGGCAGCGCGAGAACCGCGTGGGTGTGGGCGTGCTGCCTTATGTTGCATCCAAGGTGCTGGTGCTTGGCGCCATCGTCGGCCTGCAGTGCTTCGCCATCAGCACCTTTCTGTGGATGGCCACCGGCCTGGGCAGCTATGGCTTCGACCCCCTGGTCTTGGGCGGCGTCTGCGTGCTGACGGGCTTTGTGGGCCTGGCGGTGGGGCTGCTGACCTCGGCGGTCTGGACCAGCACCGAGGCGGCGGTGGGCACCTTGCCCCTGCTGCTGATCCCCCAGATCACCTTCTCCAGCATCATGGTGTCGGTGCGCGACATGGGCGGCATGGCCAAGGCCGTGACCTGGGTGACCATTCAGCGCTACGCCTTTGACGCCGTGATCAAGTGCGGCGACGAGGTGGCGGTGGCCACCCGCAAGACCGCCAAGTGGGACCGGCAGCGGGTCAATGGCGCCCTCTACGAGCTGGGCCTCAAGTTCTCGGACCGCGCCGACGACATCGGCTTCACCCTGGTGCAACTCTGCCTGATCCTGTCGGGTTTCGCCTTTGTGGTGCTGGGCGTGGCCGTGGCCATCGTCTACCGGCGCACCCGCTCGGTGAGCTGAGCCCGCCTGCGGTCAGTGAACCTGCAGCGGTCCGGTGCTCAGCTCGCGCCCGAGGTCGGCCGGGGCGAATTCCGAGAGCACATCGGTCCGCAAGGCCCGCAACATCTCGGCGTCCACCTCGGAGATGTCCACGGCAAAGAGCCGGGGCTCCCCCGTCTTTCCCTTGACCTTGATGGGTGGCAGGGGCCGGGTGGGCACGCGGTCGCGGATGGCCCGCCAGGTCTCTTCGCTGATGATGATGTGGGTGCCCAGGCTCTTGTTGAGGGATTCCAGCCGGGCGGCAAAGTTCACGGTGTCGCCGATGGAGGTGTACTCCATGCGCTCGGGCGAGCCGATGTTGCCGGCCACCACGGCACCTGTCGCGATGCCCACGCCGATGGAAAGCGGGGGCGCGCCGCTGGATTCCAGGCCATGGCGCAGGTTGAATTCCCGCACGGCCTCAATCATCTCCAGCGCCACCACCACCGCGCGCAGCTCGTGGTGGGGAAGATCGAAGGGCACGCTGAAGACCGCCATCAGGCCGTCGCCCAGGAATTTGTCCAGGGTGCCGCCATAGCGGAAGACGATGGTGACCATCTCGGTGAAGTACTCGTTGAGCACCTGCACCACCTGCTCGGGCTCCTGTCGCTCGGCCAGGGGCGTGAAGTTGCGGATATCCGAAAAGAGGATGGTGGCGTGGCGCCGGGTGCCGCCGAGTTCGAACATGCTGGGGTCGCCCAGCACCAGCTCTGCGAGGTCCTTGGACAGGTATTTGGACAGGCGCTCCTTCTCTTGTTCGAGGCGGGCACGGTGCAGACTGGCCTCTTCGGCCCGGATGATCAGGCCCTGGGTCACCCGCGCAAAGACCGCCCCCAAGAAGGCCGGCATCGTCGTGAAGACGATGCGCATCATCTCGTCCCCCGGGTTGATGGCCTTTTCGCCGAAGACGCTGTGATCGCTGACGATTGCGATCATGCCATCGCCATAGGCCACGGTGTACCAGAGCACGGCCCCGCTCATGGCGGTGGACACCGCCGCGGACCACAAGGCGGCCTTTACGTTGAAGCGCAGGCCGGCCAGCAGGTTCCACAGGGCGATGGTGAGGGGGAAGAAGCCCTGGTAGTACTCGATCACGCCGGAGTGGTTGCTGGCGGTGATGAAGAAGCTGGAGTGGACGACGGCGAGGTCCACCACGATGCTGAGGTGCTTCAGCCAGCCGATATAGGCGTCTTTGCGCAGCCACATCAACAGGTAGACCACGCCGCAATAGGCCAGCATCACCAGGCCCTGAGCCAGAAAGCCCAGGTTTGCGGCCGATGTGTTGAGGTCCCAGGCCGCGCCCAGCATGCCCAGGCCCGCCAGGGCGAAGATCAGCCGGATGATGTTGACCCAGCGCTCTCCGCGCATCTCCTGCACGCGCAGCAGTGCGTCGATGTCGAGCTCGGGGGAGATCGCCGGGGCCATCATCGGAGCAGGCCGTCCGACAGGGCGCTGAGGCCGCGGTGCAGGGCGCGGGCGCACAAGGCGGTCGTCACCACGTCGGAGCGGTACCAGGCGATGCGATCGGGCGTCTTGCCGGGCATGAGGTAGAAGTCCGATGCAAGCCAGGAGCCGTCGGGCTGTTGGCTATCGTCGAGGAAACGAAGGGCCCGCGCGACGGACGGGCCCGGAGGGCAGCAACTGGCGACGCAGTCCAGGTAGCACGCCGTCGCGTGGGGGTCACCCCAACCCCCATCGGCCTCTTGTTGGCGGAGGATGCGGCTGCCCAGCGACCGCAGCCCCGCCGCAAGGGCCCGCGCCATCGCCGGATCCGGGCCGCAGGCCGCGTAGCGGGTGGCAAAGCGCTGGGCGACCAGGCTGGCATAGGCCGGGCTGTAGTAGAAGTCGCCGCTGGGCGGCGCTCCCGACAAGAAGGCCAGCACGGCCGCTGCGTTCGCCGCCAACATCGGCCCCCAGCCCGCCGCGTCCCAGGCCAGCAGGCCCGTGGCGGCGGTGGTGCGGGCGGTCGCGCAGTCATTGCGGGCGTAAATCCAGCCTTCCTCCCTTCAGTCGAACAGGCCGTCGGGCCTCGAGTAGAACCAGGTGGGGATCAAAACCGTCGACCGGCAGGCTGGCCCGCAAGAAAGCCAGCCAGCTCTCCGGCCTTTTCGGCGCTCAGCCCTCCATGGTCGGAGCCAAGCTGCAGCATCAGGCCCAAGGAGTCTGCATCCGGGTGGGATGCCCCGCCAGGCCCATACCAGCGCAGGCCGCCGTTGGGATCTCGGCCAGAAGGGCGTGGATGCGTGCCCGGTTGTCCAGGCCGCAGTCGGCCTCGGCCTGCAAGACGATGCCCCGCGAAACCAGTCGCTGCGCAGGGTCTGACCGGTCTGCGTCACCCCCAGCGCTGCAGCTCTGCGGGTGGCGGAGGCTCGGATCCTCGGCCAGAAAGGCCAGGGCCGCTGCCAAGGCGGCCTGGGGGTCGGCGCGGGTCCAGCCGGCCTGGGGTCGGGGCGCAACCAGCCCTGCAGGCGCAAGGCCGCGGCCAGCGGGCGCCACTCGGCGGCGAGCTGATCCGGGCAGCCGCGCCAGGGCTTCCGGCGGGCCGGCATCGCCAGGATCGCCGCCCGGGCGGCCGCAAGCGCCGTCTCGACAGTGGCGGCCAGGGCCCGTTGCGCCGCCGGGCTGCCCAACAGGGCGCAGAGGGCCACCCGCCGCGCCGGACGATCCAGCCGCCCGGCGAGGGCGAGGTCCAGCGCCTCTTGCAAGGCGCCATCGGCGCGCAGGGGGGCGAAGAGGGCCGCGGTGTGCGCCCGCAGCTCGGGCTCGGACACGCCGGGCCGGGTGAGTCGCCGCCCGCCATGGATCAGGTCGACGAGGGGGCCCAGCGCGTCGAAGACCGCCGCCCAAGGTTGAGGATCGAAGCCTGCTTCTATCAGGGGAATCCCCCATGCGAGGCGGGCGAGGCGGTGCCCGTCCCCCCGCAGTGCGGCCCCCAGCCAGCGCGCCCGCGGGCCGGGATCGCCAGGTGCCAGCAGCAGGGCGCCCAGGGCCGCCGGGTCGGGGCCCGATTCGGCAAGCAGGCCTGGAATCCAGTCAGCCGGCCGATCCAATGCAACAGAGAGTCGGACTGCGCGCTGTGCCCAGTCTTCGAGAGGTGCCGCCTCGGCGTCGGGTCCGGTGTCGCCGCGTGACCCGTCGGAGGCTGGCGGGGTCTGCCCGCCTCATCCACCGGTTGGCTCAGCTGGCAGCCCGGCGATCCGCCAGGGAGTCGAGATCGCGCGTGGCGGCTTCGGCCTCGGCCGGATCGACATCCTTCAGCGTCTGGAGGACCTCGGCGTCCACCTCGTAGCCGCCGGCTGCGATGGTGCCTTCGGGATCAGCCAGCAGCTGCTTGCGGAACTCGGGATCGACGACAGCGCGTCCGAACAGCGCTTCCTTGCCCTTGGGGTTCTGCGACATGGAGTCCTCCTTTCGCCGGTTGGCGGGGATCCAGTGTTCCTATAGGCGATTGGGCGGGCGATGGGTAGGGTGTGGGCTCGCCTGGTGGCTTCATCGCCCCCCCCCGCGCCGAGCAGGCGCCGCAAGGCGGCAGTCTGGGTCTGCTGGCGCACCCGATCCACCAGCGACCGCCGATCCGCAGCCGGGGCGGGCCGCCACAGGTCCAGGCGATCTGCCGCCTCCCTGGGCCCGGTCCAGGCTGGCCGCCACCTCTGCAGCCACGGCGTCCAGGCCGCCAGACAAGAGCAGCCAGCGGGCGAGGCCCGCCGCATCCGAGGCCGCCGCCCGAGACTGCAGCCAGGTGGGCAGCCCCGCGGCCTGGTCGGCCTCCAGATCCACCAGGTCATTGAGCAGCTGGTGGCCATGTACCAGGGCGTCCACAAAGGCGCTGAGGTCGGCAGCGCGGGCGTCTTCGGCCCCATCGGGCAAGACCGCCAGGGCCGGCAGCAGCATCGGGCGGGATCGATGCAGCAGCTGCTGAAAGAGGGCGGCGTCGTGGGCGCGGCCGCTGGCCCGCGCGGCGGCCTCTTCGAGCATGGCCTCTGAGGAAGATCCACAGGCCTGTTGCCGACGAGAGCATGCCGGGGCCCCCCGCCTCCACCAGCAGGGACAGGTGCAGCTGCAGCAGGCGGTCGCTCAACGCAGGCGACCGGGGCGGGCGGGCTGGCCGAGATCGAAGGCGTCGTCGCGAATCCGAACATGCAGGTAGCCGGCCATGGCGCTGGCTCCGGCCGTCGCCGCAGCCCCCTCGGCGCGGCCCTCGGCGGGCAGGCTCAGCCGCAGCCAGGCGGGCAGCTGCAGGACGGGCAGGGCCATGGGGTGCAGAAAATACGGCGGCCGATCCTCCCCCCACAGCCCCAAGGCGACCTGCAGATCGGCCCATTCGGCGGCCAGGCGAGGGGGCAATGCCGCGAGGGCCTGCTCCAGGCGGTGGCGGGCGGCGGCGGCGTGGGCAGCGTCGGCCATGATCGGCACCTCTGGCCTGCGTGATAGCGTGGGAGCGCGCCGATGAGCAATCCCCCAAGCAAACCCGGACTCGAGCTCCTCATCCGTCGGTCGGGCGGGGAAGGTGCGGCCGGTTCGGCCTTCGAGCTCAAGGTGTTGGACTCGGACCAGGCCTTTCTGCGCCTGCGTCCAAGGCGCAGCGCGGCGGCCGTGGTGGAGCGCAACCAGCTTCACGAAGACGATGAGGTGGTCAACGTCGTGCGCTTCGCGATGGCCCACACCGAACGCTACATCCGGCTGAGCCCCCGCGAGCTCTTCCTTTTTGAGCATATGGACGGCGTGCACACAATCATGGAGATCGCCACGGCTTATGTGCTCGAATTCGGCACCTTGGATGTGGACGAGGTCCGGCGCTTCTTGAACCGGGCCCGTCGGCTGGACCTGGTGGCGGTGGAGCGCAGCGGCATGTTGCGCAGCAAGCGCGCGGCCAAGGCGCGGCTCACGCGGCTGCTCGATGTGCTGGGGCGGCTGTCCTTTCGTTGGAACCAGGTAGATGGTGTCTTTTCGGCCGCCTATCGTTGGCTGTGGCCCTTGTTTTCGCCCTGGGCCCTGCCCCTGCATGCCCTGGTGGCCGGCGCGGGGCTGGTGGTCTACCTGACGGGGCGCTGGGACGACAGCCTCGCGCCAGCGCGGGGGGCCGGGGACTGGCTGCTGGTGCTGGCCTGCTGGACCCCCCTGGTGATGGTGCTGCACGAGCTGGCCCACGCCCTGGCCTGCAAGGCCTTTGGCCGCCGGGTGAAGGCCATCGGCTTTACCTTCGTCGAAGACCTCGCCCCCAGCGTCTATGTCGATGTGACCGACATGCTCATGTCCAGCCAGCGGGGCCGGGTGCTGGTGTCCCTCGCCGGCCCGGCCGCCAACCTGGTGCTGGGCGGCGCGGCGACCCTGCTGGCGGCGGCCTTGATGCCGGGTCGGGGCAGCTGGGCCCTGGTGGCCTTTGCAGACCTCAACCTGCTGTTGGCCCTCTACACCCTGTGGCCCTTCCACCCCGCGCGGGAGGATGGCTATGTGGTGCTGACCGATCTGGTGCGAACGCCGGCTTTGCGGGGGCAGGCCCTGTCGGCCCTCAAGGCCCGCCTCACCCGGGTGGCCCAGCCGCCGCGCTTCCGAAAGCTCTACGCCTTCTACCTTGCGGCCACGGCCATCAGCCTGCTGTCGCTGGTGGTGGGGCTGATTGTGGTCGGACTGCGGGCCTCTTCGTCGGCCCCCTGAAGGTCAGTCGCGGGGGTCCAGGCTGGCTGCGTCCAGGCCCCACTCGACGGCCTCTTGCACCTTCTGGTTGGTGGCGCGCAGCTTGCTGGCGAGATCCCGCAGCAAGGCCCAGGTCAGGCGGGCATAGAGCCGGGCGTCCTGCTGCATGAGGGACTGCAGGCCGTCGTAGCTGATGGCCAGCACGCGGCAGTCGGACTCTGCGGTGACGCTGCCGGCGGCCGGGCGGTTGTCGATCAGCGACAGCTCGCCGAAGTGGGCGCCGGCATGCAGCCGGGCCAGCACGCTCTCGACCTCGCCGCGCACGATCTTGGTGACCACCGCCGTGCCATCGCCCAGGACGAAGAGGGTGCGGTGCTGCCGCCCCTCCCAGATGATCACCTGCCCGGCGTCATAGGTCTCGGGCTCGAGGTAGGCGGAGATGCGGTCGAGGTCAGCGGCGCTGAAGCCCGAAAAGAGCGGCGCACGGCTGAGGAAGCTGCGGTCGTCGGCGTCTGACATCGGGGGGTGCGCTCCGCGGCGGGCGTTTGGGTCTAACGCGACCCTCAACTTGATGCGCTTTGGTTCAGCCCGGCAGACGGGTGCCGAAGGGAGGGGGCAAGCCTGGAGCATGCCATGGAACGCACCGACGTCCTCATTGTCGACGATGACCCGCTCATCCGCAACCAGCTGAGCCGCTTTGCCCGTCGTCTGGGCTTTGAGGTGCGCACGGCCGAGGACGGCGTCGAGGCGCTGGCCGAGATTCGGCGCAAGCACCCCGATATCGTGGTCAGCGACGTGCATATGCCCCGCATGCAGGGGCCTCGCTTGATCGAGCTGCTGCGCAAGATCCCCGGTATGGAAGACAAGCCGGTGATCGTGGTCACCGCCGACGCGTCGCGGGGGACCAAGATCAGCCTGTTGGAGCACGGGGCCGACGACTTTATCGTCAAGCCGGTGGATCCGGAGGAGTTTCGTGCCCGCCTGCGGGCCCAGGCCCGGCGCAGCAACCTGTCGGTGACCCTGGAGGTCGTGCGGGGGGAGCGCGATCGCGCCTTGGAGCAGCTGCAGCAGCGCACCGAAGAGCTGGAGCGCTTGAGCTTCGGCCTGATCTCGGCCTTGGAGCGTGCCAACAGCCTCAACGATGAAGACACGGGCAACCACCTGCGTCGGGTGTCGGAGCTGGCCCGGATGTTGGCCGAGGTGAAGGGCTGCGACAGCGACTTCGTGGACGCCTTGCACCGCTACGCCAGCCTGCACGACGTGGGCAAGGTGGGCATCCGCGACGCCGTGCTCAAGAAGCCCGGCAAGCTGACCACCGACGAGTTCGACGAGATGAAGACCCACACGCTGATCGGGGCGGACCTGGTGCGCTCCTCGGGCCTGCCCGAGATCGCGGTCAACATCCCCCTCTGCCACCACGAGAAGGTGGACGGGTCGGGCTATCCCCGCGGCTTGCGGGGGGAGCAGATCCCCCTTGAGGCCCGCATCGTGGCGGTGGTGGACGTCTACGACGCCCTGCGGTCGCGCCGTTGCTACAAGCCGGCCTTCCCGCCGGAGCGGGCCGAGGGCATCCTGCGCGAGATCGCCGGCAGCCACCTGGACGCAGCGCTGGTGGACCTCTTCTTCACCTGCCACGAGCAGATCCGGCGCATCTACGCGGCCTGGCCCGATGAGCCCGAAGCCACGGCCGAGGAGATCTGGGGATGAGCCCGCCCCTGTCCGCCGGGTCCCGCATCGGTCGGTGGACCCTGGAGCTTGCATTGGGTGCAGGCAGCTTCGGTTCCGCCTGGCGTGCGGTGGACGACGACGGTCGGGTGGCGGCGCTCAAATTGCTGGGGGGCCCCCCTGGCGGCGAGGTGGAGGCCCTGGCCCGGGTCTGCCATCCGGCGGTGCCGGCGGTGTTGGACGCCCAGGGCGAGCCGGTCCCCTTTGTGGCCATGAGCCTGGCGCGGGGGCGCACCCTCACCCAGATGATCCGGGCGGGTCGGGCCACCGAAGAGCCCGCGATCGCGGTGGCGGCGGTGGTGGCCGACGCCCTGGCCGTGTTGCACCACGCAGGGCTGTCCCATGGCGACATCAAGCCCGACAACATCGTGGTGGGGTCGGTCCGTCGCTGCGAGATCATGGTGGTGGACTTTGGGCTTGCGGGTGGAGAATCGGGGGGAACCCTGCAGTATGCAGCTCCCGAGCGCCTGTCGGGCGGCCCTCCCAGCCCAGCGGCCGACATCTATGCCCTGGGTCTGATCCTTTGGGAGATGTTGCGCGGAAACCTTCCTTTCGCAGAGCTGGGCATCTCGGCAGGCCTGATGCGCCGCCGCTCTGAAGCCCCGGTGCTGGTGGACCACAGCCCCTGGCTCTGCGCGCTCTTGGGCGCGATGTTGCAGCCCGATCCGGCGCGCCGTCCCGACGCCAACGCCGTGACCGATGCCTTGGCCGCCCAGGGGGCCCCGCTGCCCCGCATCACGCCAGAGCTGGTGCGCAGCCGCGCCCGCACCGTGCATGTGGCGGTGCCCGAGGTCGATGCGGCGCTGGAGCGTTGGCTGGACCAGGGCGGCACCCTGCTGGTGCAAGGCAGCCGCCACAGCGGCCGATCCCATAGCTTGCAGCGGGCGATCACCCGCCTTCAAGCTCGGGGTTCGACCTGGATGCGCCTGCCGTCCCTGGCCCAGGCCTGGGGTGCGGTGACCGAGGCCCTGGCCGATCCCACCCTGCCGGGTGCCCCCCGCGCCTTGCCCGAACACCCCCACCTGCTGGACCGGGCCGAGGCGGCCGCCGCGGCCCTCGAAGAGCGCGCCCCCAGCGGGTTGGCGCTGCTGGTGGACGATCTGGACAGCCTGGATCCGGGCAGCCTGGCCACCCTGGAGGCCCTGGCCCGCCGGGGCAATGTGGCCATTTGCGCGTCGGGCACCGGGGCCTTCCCCTGGCTGGAGCGCAGCGCCCACCTGCGCCCCCTGGATGGGACCGGCCTGTCGGCGCTGCTCTGCGGCATCCTGGGCGTGGCCCAGCCCATCGAAGGGCTGCTGGAGCGTTGCATGGCGGTGTCGGGCGGCGTGCCCGGCCTGGCCGTGGAATTCCTGGCGGCGGCCTGCCGCGAAGACGCGCTGGTGCGCCGGGCCCAGCGCTGGCTGGTGGACGAGGCCGCCCTCGATGACCTCGCCGCCCGCGATCTGCTGGCCGAGGCCACCCCCTTTGAGCGGGGCAGCCCCCCGGCCCGCCTTGGCGGGTTGCTGGCGGCCGCTGGCGCCGCGATGGATCTCAGCCGCCTGCCTGCCTTGCTGCAGCTGGACGTGGGCACCGTGGATGTGGCCTTGCAGCGCCTTCTTCAGTTGGGCCTGGTGGTGGTCGAGCACGATCGCGCCCGCTGTGCCAGCCGCGCCGCCGCTGCGAGTCTGCGCCAGGGCTGCGACGAGTCCGTGGCCTTCCACCGCTTGCTGGCGATGGCCCTGCTGTCCGAAGAGGCGGAGGCGCCGTCTCGGCTGGCCTGGCACCTGGTGGGCGGAGAAGATGTCGAGACGGCCCTGGAGCTGGGTCCGGGCCTGCTGGCGCGGGTGACCCTGATGGATCCGGGGGAGGGGGCTCGCCTCGCGGATGCCCTGTGGGCCCTGGCCCCCAGCCCGGCCATGGCCGCCCGGCGCATCGACGCCCTGCACCTGGCCGGAAAGGTGGACGAGGCCATCGCCTTTGGCGAAGAGAAGCGCGCCGCCGGCGAGGTGGATGTGGACCTGCTGGTGGCCCTGGCCCGGGCCCTGCTGTCCCGTGCCGACGACACCGAGGCGGCCATCGCCACGGCGGGGCAGGCCCGCGGCTTGCTGTTGGGCATGGCGCCGCCCCTTGGCCTCGTCTTGACCGAGGCCAAGGCGCTCTTTCGGGCGGACCGCATCGACGAGGCCATCGCCATCTGCGCCCAGGCGCCGGCGCCGGCGGCCGATTCTGCAGTGGAGCTGCTCGACGACTGGCTCACCTTGCGGGTGGTGCAGGCCCAATCCATCCACCGCGCTGGCGACGTTCACGCCGCCATCCTCAACCTGGAGGAGGTGCCCCCCCGCTTTGGTTATGGGCGGCCCGCCCGCGCCCTGCTGGATGGCTGCTTGGGGCGGCTGCTCTACCACGCGGGTCGCTTTGGCGACGCCGCCGAGGTCATGGGCCGCGCGGCGGCGACCGACGCCGGCTTGAGCGCCCTCGACCGGGCCCGCATGCTCAACAACGCCGGCCTGGTCAGCTACCAGTCGGGGCGCCGACTCAAGGCCCTGGAGCATTGGGAGGAGGCCTTGCTGCTCTTTGAGCGGCTGAGCGCGCCGGTGGACCAGATCCGCGTGTCGGTGAACCTGTGTGTGGGCTACCGCGAGGCCGGCCGCTGGGAGCGAGGCCGCCAGGCGGGCACCTGGGCCGCCGAGGCCGCCGCCAAGCGCGAGCTGCCCGAGCTGGAGGCCATGGCGGCCGGCAATGTGGGGGACCTCTTCCTGGACCAGCGCCGCTTCACCGACGCCGAGCGCTGGTATCTGAAGGCCGGGCGCATCGCCCACAGCGCAGGCTTGGACGGCGAGCTGGTGGAGCTGGCCCGCCGCAGCGCCGAGCTGGCCACCCTGCGGGACGACGCCGACGCCCTGGTGCGCGCCGACGAGGCCCTGCGCATGGCCGATGCCGCCGGGCAGGCCATCGAAGCCGCTCGCTCCCGCGCCTTGCGCGCGGTCTGCCTGGCCCGCCGCAGCGGCGACGAGGGCATGATCACCGAACTCCTCGACCAGGCCCGCAACACCCTGCGCGAGGCCGGGGCCGCCGGCGAGCTGGCCACGGTCCGCCTGCTGGCCGCCGAGGCCTGGCTGGCCCTGGGGCAGCCCGATCGCGCCGTGTCCGAATGTGATCGCGTCATCGTCTTTGCCGAGGAGATGGGTCATGTCGGGCTGAGGTCTCGGGCGGATCTGCTGCTGGCCGAGGCCCGCAAGCAGCGGTCGGCCAGCGAGGTCGATCAGCGCCTGGACCGCCTGGTGAGCCTGGCGGTGGCCGTGGCCCGCAGCCAGGACGACGAGCAGGGGCTGCTGGACACCATCGCCGAGGCGGGGCTGGAGCTGCTGGGCGGCGAACGCGCCTTTGTCGTTCTCTGCGACCCCAACCAGAAGGATGGCGCCCCGAAGGTGGTGGCCCAGCGCTTCCGCGAAGACGGCGAGACGGGCAAGCCCTCCCTGTCGGTGGTGCGCCGGGTGCTGGAGTCCCGCACCGAGATCATCGCCGCCGATCTGGGCGAGCGAGGCGATCTGAGAGAGGCGAAGTCCGTGATGGATTTCTCCCTTCGGTCGGCGATGTGTGTGCCGATGATTGAAGGAGACGCGCTCCTCGGTGTCATCTATGTCGACTCCAAGGCCACCAGCGAAGCAGAACTCTCCCGCTCGGCCCGCTTCATGCGCGCCCTGGCGGCCCACGCTGCCGTCGCAGTTGCCAACGCCCGCCGGGTGCAGGCCATCCGCGACCGCGCCGCCTGGGCGGCCGAGGTCGCCCACGACATGCGCTCGCCGGTCAGCTCCGTGGTGACCCTGGCCCGCATGGTGCTCGAGGATCCCCAGGACAGGGGGCTGGTGACCGAGTGCATGGACGACATCCTGCTGGCGGGCAGCAAGGCCCTGGAGATGGCGGAGAGCTTCCTCACCCAAGGCAAGCGGGCCCGAAGCGCCCTCTCTGCAACCGAGTGGGTCAACGGGGTCTGCCGAGTCCTGGCCCCGCTGGCCCTGGCCCGCGAGGTCGCGCTGACCTGCGAGGTTGACGCGGAGCTGCGGGTCCTGGGCGACCGGGTCGAGCTGGACCGCGCCTTGCAGAACCTGGTCTCCAACGCCATCAAGTATAGCGACGCGGGCGGGCGGGTCGAGGTGGTCGCTTGTGCGGCCGACGAGACGCTCCAGGTCACCGTGCGCGACCATGGCCGGGGCGTGCCCGAAGCCGCCTTGTCCACCATCTTTGGCCGCGGCGTTCAAGCGCCCGGCGCCCGAGCCGGCCATGGGTTGGGGCTCGCCGTGGTGCAACGCATGGTCGAGGATCATGGCGGCACGATCGCGGTCGCCAACCACCCCGGCGGCGGCGCGCTCTTCACCCTTTGTCTGCCCCTGACCGACCGCGTCCGTCAGGCAGTTTGACCCCCGGAGCCCCCATGAGCCTGCCCCCCCTTGCTTCGACCCGCTCCCCCGCCCAGCGACTCAGCGCCTTGGAGCGCCGCCGCGCCGCCCGCGTGTCTCCGACGGCTGCCATGCCGGTTCGGGTGAGCCTGGCCGAGGTGGATGGCGACGCGACGCTCTCCGCACGCGCTGCCTGGGATGTCTCCCGGAATGGTGTGGCTATCGGTCTTCTGGACGATGAGGCCGGGCGCTTCCGTTTGAATGCCGCCGTGACGGTTCGCTTGGAGACCGTGGAGGGGGCCTGGGAGGTCCGCGGGCGGGTCGCCCACCTCAACCGGGCGGGCCTCTCGCCGGCCTGGCCCTGTGTGCTGGGTGTCCTGATCGAAGGTGCGGGGGAGGACGCCGACGGCGTCGGGTCCCTGAAGGCCTATGTGGGCCGGTTGTTGAGCTTGCGGGGGGTCAGCGACCCCATTCGTTGAGGATCCGCCGAGGGGGACGTGTCCGCTCTGTCCGCTCCGTTCCGTTGAGTGTCCATCCAAACAGGGGGGGGGCGTGTGCGCCCCGCGGACAGCCCCACAACACAATGCAATGGGAAGGGAACCACCATGAACCGGAATCTACGTACGCTGCTCGCGATCTCGGGGGTTGGCCTTATCGCCGGCCTCGTCCTCACCAACGATGCAGAGACGGAGGCCGGTGACGCCGCCGTGGCCCTCCAGGTCGCGCCGCCGCAGCGCGCCGACGCGGCTCCTGCTGGGCAGCTGGCCCACCGGGAGCCCCCCCAGGCGGCGGCCAAGGCGGCTGCCCGCCCCGCGGTGGCCCCGGCGATCGCCGACATCGGCCGCGTCGCCCCCTATGCCCAGGACCGCGTCCTGGTGCGGGTGGCCCCCGATGCCGACCTCTACGCCATCGCCGCGGAGCTGGGCGCGCGGGTGGCCGCGGCGCCGGGACGCAGCGGCTATGGCAGCCTCTTGGTGCCCGAAGGCGACGCCAGCGCCCTGCTGGGGCGGCTCAAGGGGGACCGCCGCGTCGTGGATGTCGCCCCCATGGGCGTGATGGGTGCGGCCTCGGCCAGCACCGCTGCCCTCTGCGATGCCCGCTGGCGCCAGACCCGCGCCAACGCCTACCAGTGGCACCTCGACGCCATCCGCGCCGCACGCCCTGGCACCGCCGACCTCAGCAGCGTCGTGGTGGCCGTGCTGGACTCCGGCGTGGCCTACGAGGTGCACTCCGACGCGAACGGGAGCTATGTGCAGGCGCCCTCGCTGGCCGGCGTGAGCTTCGTCTCTGCATGGGACTTCGTCAACGACGACAGCCATGCCAACGACGACAGTCAGCACGGCACCCATGTGACCAGCACCATCGCCTCGGCAGGTGCGGTCGAAGGCGTGGCCCCCGGCGTCAGCATCATGCCCTTGAAGGTGCTCGATGCGGACAACCTGGGCTATGAGCTGGCCCTGGTCGAGGCCATCCACCACGCGGTGGAGAATGGCGCCGACGTCATCAACATGAGCCTCACCTTCCCCGATGGCTATGCCACCTCGCCCGCAATGGAAGCGGCCTTGCTGCGCGCCGAAGAGGCCGGCATCGTGATGGTCAGCGCCACCGGCAACAACGGCGCCGAGGGCGTGCGCTTCCCGGCGTCCAGCCCCCATGTCATCGCCGTGGCCAGCAGCACCCTGCGCGAGGGCGACCCGGTCGCCACCGGCTACACCAACCTCGGCCCCAAGGTGGACCTGATGGCGCCGGGCGGGGACCTGGATCTGGATGAGAACGGAGATGGCGTCCCCGACGGCATTCTCGCTGAGACCATCCTGCCGGGCGATCCCAGCCAGACCGGCTATTACCTGATGGCCGGCACCAGCCAGGCCGCCGCCCAGGTCTCGGGGGCCGCAGCCTGGCTGGTGGCCACCGGGGCCACCGCCGACGAGATCCGCGCCACCCTGCAGCATGGGGCGCAGGACTACGACTTCGGCTTTGAATCCGGCACGGGTGCCGGCCAGGTGGACATCAAGCGGGCGGTCAACAAGGACTGCTCGGACCGCATGGACTTCTACCAGTCCCACGCCTATAGCGCGGCCATCCTGCCCGCCCTGGTGGACGATGGCGGGCTCTACCGGCCCACGGCCCAGGTGGCGATCTACGACGAGGCCGGCGTCCCGGTTCAGGGCAGCTGGGTCTATATCAACCTGACCGGCTCCACCGCGGGCATCCTGGAGTGCCGCACCGATCGCGACGGACTCTGCACCGTGGAAGGCGCGGCCGTCGACCCGACGGTCGATGGCGACGCCCACGCCTGGGCCTTCTCGGTGGACGCGGTGGTCAAGCGCGACGTGTCGCACCAGCCCGGTGCGATGATCTTCTACAACAGCGCCATGGACGCGGTCCTGGCCGAGTTGATGAACCGCGCCGACCTGGCCGACGCCCTCATCGCCTTCCACCAGGAGGCGGTCAACGGCTATGTCGAGTCCTACACCGTGGTCAATATGGGCACGGGCCTGGCGAGCAGCCCCCTGGGCGTCATCATCACGCCCCCGGTCCTCGATCCCATCACCACCTCCACCGCCTTGCAGAGCGACCCGGCTGCATTGGGCGGCACGGGCCTGGCGAGCAGCCCCCTGGGCGTCCTGCAGCCCGTCGTGCTCACCGTCGACATCAGCGGCACGGGCCTGGCGAGCAGCCCCCTGGGCCTGATCGCCGGCGGCCTGGGCGGCTTTTCGGGGGGGGATCTGTCGGGCACGGGTCTGGCGAGCAGCCCCCTGGGCTTCACGGGCAACCTCACCCTGCTGGCCTTTGAGAACGACCCGGTCATCGCGGGGGACGCGGATCTGTCGGGCAGCGGCCTGGCGAGCAGCCCCCTGGGCTTCACCGGCCCCGGCATCCTCGACCCCAACCAGAGCGGCGACCCGGTGCCGGTGCTCCTGGGATCGGCGGCCAGCCCGGCCCTCAGCCTGGAATCCACCGCCACGGCGGCCTGGCTGGCCCAGGGCGGCGCGGTCAACGCGGCCGGCTATGCCGGTCCCGCGGTGCTGATCGCCAGCGGGGCCGTCGAGGTGCGGGCGGCCTTCTCCGATAGCGCCCCGGCCGGGGTGGGCTGCCAGCCCATGCCCTGAGCCCCGACCCACCAGGACCCCGCCTTGGCCGATGGTTGCCGGGGCGGGGTCTCTTGCGTTGGGTTCCGGAGATTGATTCGGGTCGGGGCTGAAGCCCTCAGTTGGGTTCGAGGGGGGCGCCATAGAGACGGCTGCGGTAGTCCACAAAGCCAAACCCTGCGCCCAAGTCCGCCTGCAACCGCCACTTTGCCGTGCCGTCCTCGCCCGCCAGGTCCAGCTGCCCCGCAGAGCTATATTGCAGGATGGTGTCGCCATCGGGCAGGCGGTGGGCCTCACCCAAGAAGGTCGTGTGGACGCACTGGTCGGACAAGGAGGACCAGACCGACGTGGCCTCGCCCGCCTCGAAGTCCAGGGCGATCTCGTTGGCCCGCGAGCAGGACTGGGGACCGCCGCGGTTGAAGACCAGCAGGCCGCCCTCCACCCGCTGCAAGGAGTGGGGGGCCTCGATCAGGTCGGGGCTGTCCAGGTCGAAGTCGCCGCGCTGGTAGGACAGCTCCCAGTTGAGCGCCCGGCTGTCGCGGTCCACCGAGATCAGGCTGCCCGGTGGCAGGCTGCTGCCGTTCTCGGTCAGCTCGGGCAGGCCGATGAGGTAGGCGCCGGTGCTGCTGTCATAGGACAGGGCGTTGGCGTGGGTCCACTCGCGCACGCCGGGGCCGTCGATATAGCCCAGGGGGGTGGTGGTCCCGAGGTCGTGGGGGAAGTCGTCGAAGACATTCCAGGTCTGGGTGAGGTCGCCGGCCGGGGACAGCTCGAAGACCACATCGCCCCGCAGCAGCTCGCCGCCTTCGGTGCTGCGGCTCTCCCAGCCCAGGAAGGCCAGGCCGCCGTCGGGCAGCTCAACGAAGTCCCGGTGGATATTCTCGAAGAGGTGGGTCTGGATGTCCGCGCCGCTCCAGGGCACCCGCCACAAGGCGCCCGGGTCGCCGGGAGAGCCCTGGGTATTCACCAGGATGGCCTCGCCGTCCAAGGAGAAGGCGGCGCGGAAGATGGGCTGGGTATGCGCGATCTCGGCCGGAGGCTCCCAGGCCCAGACGATCTGGCCCAGGGTGTCCACCACCACCGCGAAGCGCTTGTCCGGCGTGAGGATGGTGATGGCCATGAATGCCGGGCTGACCGCGTCCGGGTCGCCGCTGAGCACCAGCTCGGGCAGGCCGCCGGGCAAGGCGCCGGTGGTCGCCTGCAAGGTGTCGGTGCAGTAGAGCGCGCCGTCGATCTCGGCCACCAGCCGGTAGGGCACCGCTGCGTCGGGTTGCAGGCCCCGCAGGCTCACGCCGCCCAGGCTGTCCATGGGGACGTCCCGCTGCAGGCCCAGGCTGTCGGTGTAGCGCACCCAGGTGCGCGTGGCCTCGGGGGCCTGCCAGCTCACCCGGATGACCGTGGCGATCTCGGCCGGCTCGGCCGCTCCGATGGACTGGAAGGCGGCGGGGTCGATCGCGCAGGCGCCCGCGTCGCCTTCGCCTTGCCCGCCCAGGCCGTCATCGCCGGCCCCATCGCCGGTGTCGCGGCCGTCCACCGCGCCGTCGGGCCCGGCGGGGGCGCTGGGCGCCGCGCAGGACGCCAGCCAGCCGGCGGTGAAGAGGCAGAGCAGGGCGGGGAGCTTCATCGTCACCTCAGCCAGCAGGGAGCAACGGGCGAAGCTCCCTTCAGGGGCCATCATGCCGGCTGGGCCTGTCTCGCGATGTCACAGCCTGTCTAGGCTCTGTGTGTTCTCCGACGGTGGCCCCCGCCTCAGGTCTGCAGCACCGCCGCACCCACGGACACCCCCGCGCCTGTGCCCAGCAGCAGCACCTTCTGGCCCTCCCTCAGCCGCCCTTCCTGCCGGGCCAGGGCCAGGGTCATGGGCAAGGATGCGGCGATACAATTTCCGAAGCGGCCGATGCAGTTGACCACCCGGTCCTCGGCGAAGCCCATGCGGGAGAGCACCATCAGGGCGGGTCCGCTGGCCTGGTGGGGGACCACCAGGTCGATGTCGGTCACCCCCAGGCCGGCCTCGCTCAAAACATGCGCCACGACTTCATCCACGGCCTTTCGTGCCAGCTTGTAGATGCGGGGCCCATCCATGCGAAACAGGTTGTCTTCGGGCCGGGTGTCGGGGTGGCCGGGGGGCTTGCGGCTGCCGTGGCCCCGCAGCTCTGCCAGGGCGCGGCCCTCGGGCAGGGTGATCAGCCGCTGGGCCAGGATGCCCTTGTGGGGCTGATCGGGGCGGGTCAGCAGCACCGCGCCGGCGCCATCGCCGATGAGGGCCGCGCTGCCGGGGTCCGACAGGTCCCGCGACATCGTGCCGCGCTCGGCCGCCACCACCAGGATGCGCCCATAGGCGCCGGTCTGCAGCAGGGCGGTCGCATTCTGCAGGGCCACCAGAAAGCCCAGGCAGGTGGCGTGGATGGACCAGGCCGGGATGCCGCTCAAACCGAGCGCGTGCAGCACGAAGGGCGCCGTGTCGGGGATGAGCTGGGCCGGCGAAAGGCCGCAGTTGATGAGCAGATCGGGGGGCGGACCCTCGCCCAGGGCCTGCCGCCCGGCATCGGCCGACATCTCGGCCACGTCCAGGTGGCTGATCCGCCGCTCGTTCACGCCGGTTCGGCTGCGGATCCACCCGGCGCTGCGGCCGATGCGCGGGGCGAGGTCTTCGGCGGTCTCGATGGTGGGGGGCAGGTGCAGGCCCAAACCAGAGATCTCGACCTGGAGCGTCAAGGGCTCTCCCCATCGGTGGCTCGGAGCGCGGTCATGAAGCGGGGGGCGGGGTGGGTGCAGGTGCTGCAGCGCAAGGCCATCAGCCAGGTCTCACCCGGGGCCACCCCGGGAAAGGGCCGTGGGCCGTCCATCAGGCTGAGGTCGGCGGTGGTGCCGCTGCCCAGGTCCATCGTCCACAGCTCGGCGGCGTCGGTCTCCAGGTCGAAGACCCGCTGCTCCAGCTCGGCGAGGGTGGCGTCGTATCGGGCCACAAAGAGCCCATCCAGGGTGCGCGCCTGCATGGGGTTGCCCAAGGCGTCCACCGTGAGGCCGCTCCAATCCAAGGTGATGGCCGGGTCCCCGGCAGCCAGCACCAGGGGCCGCTGGCCGCGCAGGTCGACCTCCACCGTGAGGGAGCCGGTCTGGTCGGTGATCCGGGCCTCGGTGCGGCCCACGCCTTCGGCGGCCTGCAAGAACAGGAAGCTGCGGCCCCCTTGCTGGCCCGTGGTCTGGGGCACGATCATCCAGGTGGCGACGCTGGGCAGAAAGTAGGTCTCGACGTCAAAGGTGCTGCCCAGAATCGCGAAGTCCGACAGGGAGCAGCTCGTGGCGCCTTCTGGCTCACAAATGAGGTAGAAGGCCACCTCTGATTGGGTGAGCTGGTCCTGGGCGAGGCCCTCCATGACCGCATCGGGGGGCAGCTCGGCAAAGGCGACCAGCAGCACGCGGTCGATCTCGCCGGGCAGCACGGGGTGGCCCTGCACATCGGTCTGCAGCGCGCTCCAGTCCACCGTGGCATCGCTCAGCGCCTCCAGCTGCACCACCTCCACCGACATCTGGGACGTGATGCTGTAGTTCTGCTCATCCGCCAGCAGGCAGGTGGAGCAGGGCGGGCCGAGGTCTGCGCCGCTGTCGCCGCCAGAGGGGGCCTGGTCTGCGCCGGTGCAGGCGCCCAGGGCGCAGGCGATCAGCAGGGGGTGGGGGAGGGGAGGGCGCATGGGTTCTCGGTGCCGGTCTGGCAGGGTAGCGCCACCATGGCGAACCGCCTGTCAACGCGCTGTAGAGCCTCGCCCGCCGGTCACTCCAGCATGGGATGGCGGCTGCGGGCTTTCACCCGCACCGACGCCTGCAGGTCCAGGACATAGGTGACCATCTCTTTGCCATAGAAGCGAAAACGCCCACAATCCAGGAAACCCCAGCTCTTGAGCTGGCGGTTGGCCCCCTCGTTGTCGGTCTCGGTGGTGATCTTGACGTAGCGGTGGCCGCGGGCGGCCAGCTCGTCAAAGAGCACCTGGTTGATCGCGCCGGCCACCCGCTTGCCCCGAAGATCCGGGCTGAAGGAGCAGAAGAGGCTCTCGGCGCTCACCGGACCGGGCAGCTCGACCGCGTCCGAGACGCGCTTGTAGGCGGCGGTCTGGAGCAGCCGCGGCCAGAGGCGCAGGTCCAGGATGCCCGGAAAGGCGGCCGGGCCCAGCAGAAACCAGCTCTTGGCAAAGGCCCGCCGCAGCATGGCGTCGGGATCGGTGCTGCCGGCGATGAAGCCGCGCAGCTCGCCCTCCTCGACATAGACAAAGGCCAGGAAACCCGGCGTAGAGACCAGGGACCAGTAGAGCTGGCTGAGGAAGCGCTCTCCCAGCCGGGCCCACAGGCTCTGGCCCATGGCGGCGTGGTGCAGGCGGGCCACGTCGGGTGCGTCCCGGGCCTGCATGGGCCGGATGCAGTCCATCACCGCGGGGTCCACCACAAGGGGGCGCACCGCCGCCGCCAGGGTCGCGGCCTTGCGCGCGGGGCTGCCCGCCTCGCCCATCAAGCCGAATCCCCGTCCTTCTGGGCGCGGGCCACCGTGTCCAAGAAGGCGGACTGGGAGATGGCGCGGTGCTGGGCCGCCAGGAAGTTGCCGATGGCGTCTTCATAGGCGGTGGAGGAGGACTCGTTGAGCAGCCGCCGGGCCAGCTGGATGGCGACGACATGGGCGGGCCCGAAGCCGGTCACCGCGGCGTCCACGAGCGGGCCGATCGCGTCGCCCACCTCGTCGATCAGGCCCATCTCGCGGGCATCTTGGGCAGAGACCTGGGGGCATTGCAGCACCAGGCGCCGGGCCCGGCCCAGGCCCACGAAGCGGGCGAGGCGCCAGGTGGCCATGCCCGGCAAGAAGCCGTGGTGAACCTCGTCGAGCTGCAGGGTGGCCCGGCGGGTGCCCACGCGGACGTCGCAGCAGAGCGCGAGCTGCACGCCGCCGCCCACCGCCGCGCCGTCGATGGCGGCGATGGTGGCCATCTTCAGCCCTTCGACCCGGGTGCACAAGGCCTCCCACTTGCCAAAGCCGTGGATGTCCATGGGCTGGTCGGGGCGGAAGTCGGCGAAGTCGATGCCCCGCAGAAAGCAGCCCTGGTCTACGGCGCCTTCAAAGACCAGGATGCGGCAGGGGCTGTCGTCTTCGAGGTGGTCGCATGCGGCGGTCAGCTCGCGCACCATGCGCATGTCGATGCGGTCCCGCAGAAAGCGGATCCGCGCCACCGCGCCGTCTTCGACCAGGGAAATCGTCGTTGTCGGGATCAGGGGGTCCTCCTCACCAGCGCACCAGCGCCGTCTCGATGGTCGATCCGGGGCCCATGGTCATCATCACGCCATAGTCGCCCCGCCGCACCTTGCCCTCTGCCAGCAGCCGCTGGGTGCTGAAGAGGAAGCTGCCGCTGCCCAGGTTGCCGTAGTCGCGCAGCACGCCCACGGTGTGGCGCACATCGTATTCGGTGATGCCCACGGTGTACTTGATCGCGTCGATGACCTTCTTGCCGCCCGAATGCACCAGCCAATGTTGGATATGGCGCCGCTTGAGCCCGTGGCGGGCCAGCAAGGCGCTCACCGGCGTCTCGGCGTGGGTGCCCAGCACATAGGGCACATCCCGGGCCAGCTGAAAGGCGAACTTGCCGTGCTTGGGCTCCCAGCCATAGTGCATGGCATCCCAGGTTTCTGGGATGATGTGGCTTTGAAAGCCAAGAATACGGGGGGCCAAGGCGGGCTCGTCCTTGGGGTCGGCCCGCAGCACCGCCGCCGCGCAGCCATCGCCAAAGAGGCTGTTGACCACGCCGGTGTTGAGGTCCTCGTCAAAGATGTAGAGGGCCGAGTTGACCTCGCAGCAGACCATCAGGGCCACCCGGCCGGGGTTGGCGACGGTCCATGCAGAGACGGGGTTGAGCCCGTTGAGGCCGGCGTTGCAGCCCATGCCCACGATGTCGGCGCGGTGCACATCGGTGCGAAAGCCGAAGTGCTTGATGAACATGGCGGTCAGCCCCGGCAGCATGAAGCCGGTGGAGCTGATCACGCAGAGGTAGTCCACGTCCTGAACGGTCAGGCCCAGGGGCTGCAGGGCCGCGGGGATGGCGCGACCGGCCATGTCCAGGGCGCCGCGCCGGTGCTTGGCCAGCAGCTCTTCCTGGGTCTCGGTGGGGCGTCCGTTCTCGTCGGCCTCGGGCAGGTAGAGGTGGCGCGTCTTGATGTGGCTGGCCTGAAAGACCCGCTGGATGGCCGGGCTCTCGACATGAAAGCGGGCGATCACCTCGGCCTGGGTGTAGCGGTCGGGCGGGTTGGCCGTGCCGATGCTCAGGATGCGGGCAGCCGGGTGCATGGGGACTCCGAGATCCCCAGTCTAAGGCCACGGCGGGGCCCTGCCAGCGGTCGGGCCGATCAGTCCGTCGGACGGGACAGGCCGCGGCGGCTGTAGAGCAGGGCCTCGGCCACGCGCTCGGCCTCCAGGCTCGCGGGGTCTTCGCCCCGGTCCAGGATGCCCTTGGCCAGCCGGCAGGCCAGGGGATCGTGGTGCGTGGCGATGCGGCCGGCCAGGGCGCGGGCGGCGGCCAGGGGATCGGCCTCGGGCCCCAGCGCCAGCCCCAGCGCCACGGCCCGTTGGGCGTCCAGCGTGATCCCGCCCAGGATCACCTGCTTGGCCACCGACGGCCCCACCAGGCGGCTGAGCCGGGTGCAGCCCCCCGCCGAAGGGATGAGGCCCAGGCGGGTCTCGGGCAGGCTGAAGCGGGCGCCCGGCCCCACCACCCGGATGTCACAGGCCAGGGCCAGCTCGAAGCCGCCTGCCACCGCTGGCCCCTGCACGGCGGCGATGCTGACGCCGGGGTAGCGGGCAAGCTCGTTGAAAACACACTGGCTGAGCAGCTCCAGCGCATCGAGCGGGTCGGCCTCGGCCATCTCGTGAAGGTCGGCGCCGGCGCAGAAGGCGCGGTCGCCGGTGCTGTGCAGCAGCAGCACCGGCACGCGGGCCTCGGCGCAGCGGCGGATGCCCTGGACCAGCAGACCCAGATGCACGCTATCGTAGGCATGCGCCCGGGCCGGCCGGTTCAAGGTGAGCACGCCGACGCCTTCGTGGATAGCGACGTGGATGGGCATGCCGCCTCCTTCGGTCGGTCCCTTTGGAGCATATCCAGACATGCAGGTCCGCGAGCAGGTCGTCCACGATGAAGTCGAGCCTTGCCCCTACCTCGAGGGGGAGCAGGCCCGCATGCCCCTGCGCTGGCAGTTCCGGGGCCTGGCACCCCAGGAATTCGATCGCTGCTTGGATGCGGGCGACCGGCGCGTGGGCCGAATGCTCTACCGCACGGCCTGCCCCAGCTGCACCGCCTGCGAGCCCATCCGCATCCCGGTGGACCAATTCCGGCCCACCCGCTCCCAGAAGCGCGTCTGGAAGCGCAACGCCGACCTCAAGGTAGAGACGGGCCCCGCCAGCTTCAGCGAGGAGAAGCTGGCCCTCTACAACCGCCACAAGATCGAGCGCGGCCTCTCCCGCAACGAGCAGGAGATGACCAGACGGGGCTATGAAGGATGGTTCTTGCAGAGCTGCGCCCGCACGGTCGAGATGCGCTACACCCTGGGCGACAAGCTGGTCGCGGTCGGCATCCTCGACCTGGGCACCCGCGACAGCTCCAGCGTCTACTTCTACTTCGATCCCGACGAATCCAGGCGTTCGCTCGGCACCTTTTCGGTGTTGATGGAGGTGGCCTGGCTGCGACAGGGCGGCGGCCGCTACCACTACCTGGGCCTCTATGTGGAGCGCTGCGCTCACCTCGTCTACAAGGCCAGCTACTTCCCCCATGAGCGCCGAATCGACGGCGCCTGGCGTCCTTTCGCCGAGGCGGGCCACCCATGAGCCCCAGGCCCCCCTGCGCCGGGCTCTGGAATACGCCCATGGTGCATGTCGATGGCAGCCTCACCACCTGCTGCCTGGACGAGCACCTGGAGAACCGCCTGGGCAACCTGGGAGAGCAGTCGCTGAGCGCCTTGTGGGATGGCGAGACCATCAACCGCTGGCGCCTTGCCCATGTGCAGGGGCGCTTTGGGGACAGCGGGCCGCTCTGCCCGCGCTGCAACTGGCGGAGCGCGGGGGCCTACCCGCCGGATAAGGTGGACGCCTGGCTCCAGAAGAAGGGCCTGGCGCCGCGCTTGCGCGAGGACTGAGCGCGCGGCGCCGATTGGCGGCCCCGCCATACCGCTTGCGGCCCTGCCCCGATAAGCCGCCTCCTCCCCCGCACCCGGAATGACGTGTCCGAGCCCCTCGCCATCGCGATTCGCGGCCTGTCCAAGTCCTATCGCTCCGACTTCTGGAAGCGGCCGCACCTGGCCTTGCAGGGCCTGGACCTCGACGTGGCAAAGGGCGAGATCTTTGGCTTCATCGGGCCCAATGGCGCCGGCAAGACCACCACCATCAAGATCCTGGTGGGCCTGCACGCTGCCAGCGCCGGCACGGTGGCGCTCTTTGGCCAGCCCCACGACGAGGCCGCGTCCCGGGCCCGCCTGGGCTTCCTGCCCGAGCGCCCCTACTTCTATCAGCACCTGACCGCGCGGGAATTGCTCGCCTTTTATGGGGATCTTCTGGGAGTTGATTCGCGGGTGCTCAAGTCCCGCGTCGGCCAGCTGCTGGAGCGGGTGGACCTCAGCCGCGTGGCCGACGACCCGCTGGGCTCCTATTCCAAGGGCATGCTGCAGCGGGTGGGCCTGGCCCAGGCCCTCCTGGGCGACCCGGATCTGGTCATCCTCGATGAGCCCATGAGCGGCCTGGACCCCCTCGGCCGCGCCCTGGTGCGCGACATCATCCTGGAAGAGCGCGACGCCGGCCGCACGGTCTTCTTCAGCAGCCACATCCTGCACGACGTCGAGACCCTCTGTTCGCGGGTGGCCCTGCTCATCGGCGGCCAGCGCAAGGGCGTGGGCACTGTGGCCGAGCTGATCGGCGACCAGGTGCGCTTTGTCGAGCTGGTGGTGCGCGGGGCAGCCGACCTCGACCTGCCGGGCGAGCGGGTGCGCCAGGAGCCCTCGGACGGCCGGCCGCGCTCCCACTGGCGGGTGTCCCCCGATCAGCTGGACGCCGCCATTGGCGCGGTGCTGGCGGCGGGCGGCCAGGTCCTGGAGGCCACCCCCGTGCGCAGCACCCTCGAAGACCTCTTCCGCGACGCGGTCGCCCAGGCCCGGCCCGCTGCCGCTCCGGTGTCGCCATGATGGCCAACCTGCGCCGGGTCGGGGCCCTGGCCCTCAACACCTTCCGCGAGGCTGTGCGGGACAAGGTCCTCTACTCCATCCTCTTCTTTGCCGGCGGCGTCATCCTGCTCAGCCTGGTGCTGCAGCAGGTCACCATCGGCGATCAGGACAAGGTGGTGCGCAGCGTGGGCCAGGGGGCCATCGATCTCTTTGGCTCGATCATCGCCATGTTCCTGGGCGTGTCCTTGATCTGGAAGGAGCTGGAGCGCCGCACGGTCTACACCATCCTGTCCAAGCCCATCTCCCGCTGGGTCTTCATCCTGGGCAAATATGCGGGGCTGATGCTGACCGTGGCGGCCGAGGTCGGCATCCTGCTGGTGGTCTACACCCTGTTGATGACCTTGCAACAGGGCTTTCCGCCGCCGGTGGTCTTTGTCAGCGTCGGCCTGCTGCTGGTGGAGCTGGCGCTGCTGACGGCCTGGGCCACCCTCTTTGGGGCCTACTCTTCGCCCACCACCGCATCGGCCTTCATCCTGGCGGTCTTTGTGATCGGGCACCTGGCCGACGACATCTGGCTCTATGGCAGCCAGGCCGACAACGAGGCGCTGAGGCAGGTGGCCAGGGCCCTCTACTGGATGCTGCCCAACTTCGAGATCTTCAACATCCGCGACTATGCGGTGCACGAGCGGCCGGTGCCCTGGGACCGGGTCTGGCCGGCCCTGGGCTATGGGCTGGCCTATACGGCGGCGGTGTTGGCCGGGGCGGTGGCGGTCTTCCGCAACAAGGACATCCGCTGATGGGGCCTCGGGTCCCGATGGTCGATCTCGCCGCCCGTCACGCCCGCCTGCGCCTGGAGGTGGAGGCCGCGGTGGCCGAACTGCTTGCCAGCGGGCGATATATCGGCGGAATACCGCTGGAATACCTGGAGTCCAGGCTGGCCTCGCGCCACGGGCGGGCCTTTTGCGTGGGGGCCGGCAGCGGCACCGGGGCCCTGCGCCTGCTGCTGCAGGCCTGCGGGATCGGGCCGGGTGATGCGGTCGTGGTCCCGGCCCTGACCTTTGCGGCCACCGCCGAGGCCGTGCTGCAGGTGGGGGCGCGGCCGGTGGTGGTGGATGTGTTGCCCGACACGCAGCTGACCCCCCGCGAGGCCGCCGCGGTGGACGCGGGGGCGTGCGCCGTGCTGCTGGTGCACCTCTTTGGGCTGAAGGCGCCCGATCCCCAGCTGCCGGCGGGCAGCGACGCCCTGCTGCTGGACGACGCCGCCCAGGCCATCGGCCGGGTGCTGCCGGGTGGGTCCGGGCGGGCCGCAGCCCTCAGCTTCTACCCCACCAAGGTGCTGGGAGCGGCGGGGATGGCGGCGCCGTGCTGACCGATGACGCGGGCCTGGCCCAGCGCGTCCGGCTGCTGGGCAGCCATGGCAGCCGCGCCCCCACCAGCACGAGGCCATCGCGGGCCACATCGGCGACAACAACCGCCTGGACGCGCTACAGGCCGCCGTGCTGGGCGTTCATCTCGGCGATCTCGACCGGCGCCTGGGCCGGCGGCGGGCCATCGCGGCGCGCTATGACCGTGAGCTGGGGCTGCCGGCGGTGGCCCACGACCCGGAGAGCCCGGTGAGCGTCTACTGCCTCCAGAGCCCCGACCGCGAGGGCCTGGCCGCGCGGCTGGAGCGGGCCGGCATCGCCACCGCCCGCTACTACCCGCGGCCCCTCCGGCAGCAGCCCTGCTGGCGGGTCGGGCCACCCTGCTGCCCAGCCCCAACGCCGATGCCTTCTGCGAGACGGCGCTCGCCATTCCCTGCCATGAAGAGATGACCGAGGCCGATGTCGAGGCGGTCATCGCCGCCTGCCGGGGTGAAGCATGACCCCCGAGGGCGCCTGGTCCTTCTTTGCGGCCTTTGCCACGATGCTGGGCCTGCTCTTTGGCAGCTTCCTCAACGTCTGCATCGCCCGCATGCCTGAAGACCGCAGCGTGGCCTACCCGCCCAGCCACTGCCCGGCCTGCGGCCACAACATCCGCTGGTATGACAACATCCCCGTGCTGTCCTGGCTGATTCTGCGGGCCCGCTGTCGCGACTGTGGCCTGCCCATCTCCAGCCTCTACCCGGCCATCGAGCTGCTCACCGGGCTGCTGGCCTGGCTGCTCTTCGCCCGCATCGTGCCGGGCCCCGACGCCCTGGACCTGGCCCACTTCGCGGCCTTCGGCGTCTACCTGGTCTTTGTGTGCATGCTGGTGGCGCAGACCTTCATCGATATCCGCCACTACATCATCCCCGATGAATTCAGCATCTACGCCGTGCCCCTGGGCGTGGGAGGCACCCTGCTGCTGGGCTGGTTGGGCTATCCCGACGCCTTGCCCTGGCAGCAGTCGGTGCTGGGGGCCCTGTTGGGGGGCGGCAGCCTCGCCCTGGTGATGGGCCTGTGGTGGCTGGTGCGCCGCCAGGAGAGCATGGGCCTGGGCGATGTGAAGCTGCTGGCGATGATCGGCTCCTTCTTGGGTGCCGTGCCCGCCGTGCCGGTCATCATCGTCATCGCTGCGGTGGCCGGCAGCATCGTGGGTCTGCCGCTGGCCTTGCTCACCCGCCGAAAGCTCAGCCTGGCCCTGCCCTTCGGCCCCTTCCTGGCCCTGGGCGCCCTGGCCTGGCTGTTGCACGGGCCGGTGCTGCTCTCGGTTTATATGGGCTATATCGGGCGTCTCTACGCCATCTTCGGCAGCTGACGCTCGTAGGGCACAAAAGAGAGCGGCGCCCCCTCAACAGGGGCGCCGCCGGCTCTCAGGGGCCGGGGCCCGGGTTCAACGCGCGCTATAGGTGATGAAGACCGCGCCGATGGCGTCGCTGGTGACGGTGCCCGTGCTGCTGAGTACGTCAAAGCCGTGGTCCGAGGCCACGAAGTCGGCGTAGCCGTCGCCGTTGAGGTCGCCGGGGCGGCCGCTCAGGCGCGCGCCATAGAGCACATTGCCCAGCTCGGTGTCACCTTCAACCGCGACCGCGTCGGCGCTGGTGTAGGTGCCCGGAGCGTCCTGGCTGGAGAAGACCCAGACCTGGCCGCCGTTGCCGGTGGTATTGGGGGGAGAGCGCAGGCCCGCCGCCATCTCGTCGATGCCATCCCCGTCCATATCGCCGATGCTGCGCAGGGCGTCGGGCCAGGGGTTGTTGGAGCGGATCATATAGCGGTGGCTATAGTCCACGTCGGCTTCGATGCTACCCGAGCGCATATCGATGCCACCCGGCACCACGTAGAGGTAGCTGGTGCCGGGGTTGAAGGCCCACAGCTCGCCCGCGCCGTCGCCATCCAGGTCAGGCCCGATGGCGCACTGCCAGCCCAAGCGCTCGTAGTTGTCGCCGCTGTCCACCAGGGTGCCCGCCGTGCTCAGGCTGGTGGCGCTGCTGTTGCTATACTGGGCGGACGAGCCCCACAGGGCCCACACGCCGCCGTTGTTGGTGGCGCCCAGATCGGCGAAGTGGTCGCAGTAGACCGTGTCGTCGTAGCCGTCGCCGTCCAGGTCGCCGCCATTGGGCTGGTTGGTCTGCACGATCTGGGCGTTGCCCGAGACGGCGAAGCGGGCGTCCACGGTGCCGGCCACCGAGAAGCTGCCGGTGGCATCGCCGTAGAGCAGCCACATATAGGGCGTGGCGGTGTTCGAGGCCGAGGTGGTGTAGAAGCCGAAGAGGTCTTCGAGGCCGTCGCCGTCCAGGTCGAGGTCCTGGGCCATGGCCCGACCCACCCAGTAGGCCGAGCTGCCGCCCGTCACGATGGTGACGGCGTCGCCGATGTCGCCGCCGGTGCGGGCGTCGCTGGCGGGGATCAAATACATGGCGCCGTAGTTGCCGTTGGCGCCCGGCGCGCCCACCGCCACATGGGGATCGCCACTGCCGTAGCTGCTGAGGTAGCCGACATACCAGCCCAGGTTGTCGGCGGCGCCGTCCCCCCGGAAGTAGTTGGCGCCGTCTTCGATATCCGCCCGGTCCGCCGGCATGCTGGTACCGTCGAAGATGGCCACCCCACCGCGGCCGCTGGCGTAGCCGTAGGCGCCGACAATGAGGTCGTCGCGCCCATCTCCGTCGGTATCGCCCATGGTGAGGCTGGACCCGAAGTGGTCGCCGGCGGCGGCGCCCCGGTAGGTGCGGGTGGCGTTGGTGGCCACGACGTCGTTGTCGATGACGCCGTCGCAGTCGTTGTCCGAGCCGTCCATCAGCTCGACGCCGTCGGGGTTGATCAGCGGGTTGTCGTCATCGCAGTCGCTGCCACCACCGGCCGGGTGGCTGAAGCCGTCGCCGTCGCGGTCATAGTCGTTGCTGCCATCGCAATCGGAATCGACCCCGTCATACCAGGCATCGGGCGCGCCGGGGTACATGTCGGGGTTGTTGTCCTGGCAGTCGCCCCCACCGGTGGCGGCGTCTGCATTCCAGACAGCGGTCTGGTAGCCGTCGCCGTCCTGATCGTAGTCGTCGGCCCCGTCGCAGTTGCTGTCCTTGCCGTCGTACCAGATGTCTTCGGCGTCGGGGTTGATCTCAGGGTCGTTGTCGTCACAGTCGTCGCCGCCGGCAGCTTCGCTTTCAAAGCCGTCGCCGTCGGCGTCCGCGATGACCCGCCCGCGCAAGGAGACGGCGACCTCGTTGGCGTCGGGGTCATTGGTGATGATCGACAGGGTGCCGTCGTAGACGCCATAGTCGGTGGGCAGGAAGGTCAGGTTGACCACCGCGTTGCCGCCCGCCGGGATGATGCTGGGGATGCCGCTGGTGCCAAAGACGTTGTTGGTGAACACCGGGGGGCTGACCTCGAGGTCGCCGGTGCCGGTGTTGCGGATGGTGAGGTTTGCCGTCTCGACCTGGGCCAGCTCCACCGCGCCGAAGTCGACGAAGTTGACCTCGACGTAGAGGTTCGGGGTGCCGTCCACGGCGTCGCCGGTGTCGTCGGACTTGGTATTGACCAGGCCGCCTCCGCAAGCAGAGAGCAGGGCGAAGAGAGCGAGGGCTGCAGGCTGGCGCTTCATCGAGAATCCTCCACCGACTGTCACGGCGCTGTCGAGTCCGCGCATCATAGCCCCAAGACCGACGTAAAGTCCACGTCAACGTCCCGGTGTACTCGCGGGGGGTGGCCGGCCTCAGAAGCTCTCGGCCCGTCGCAGGCGATCGCCCGACCCTACGGCGATTCCCAGCTCCCGGCAGACCTCGGCGTGCATGCGGTCTGCGGCCCCCTGATCGCCGGTGTTGAGGGGGCGGAAATAGAGGGTGTCCAGCGCCTGGTCCGGCCAGTCCCAGGACCAGGCGACCTGCCGGCCCAGGGCCTTCAGCAGGCCGGCCCAGTGCTCCGAGAAGGCGCGGGCCTCGGTGTGGTTGCCGTCCTGCACCACGAAGGCCAGGGTGGCATGGGGCCGCACCGCGCCCATCTCCTGGCGCACCCGCAAGAAGCGCTCGACATTTCGGTAGACCTGGTCGCGCTTGTCTGCGCCCTTCACCAGGCGGTAGGCGGCCTCGGAGTAGGCGTCGATGCTGAAGTGCACGAAGCGGAAGGTGTCGGCGGACTGGTCTGGGCGGTTGGCCATGCGCACCAGCAGCCGGGCCCGCTCCTCGTTGAAGACCACTCCGTTGGTGTGCAGCTTGAACTCGGCGAAGAGCCGGTTGCCCGCGTTGACCGAGAAGGCGTATTCGACGAAGCGATCGAAGTCGGGGTGGATGGTGGGCTCGCCCAGCCAGTGCGGGCACAGGTGCACCGCGTCGTCCATATCGGCGAGGCCCGCCAGGGCGCGGCGCCAGGTGTCCCAGTCCATGTGGCGCATGGGCACGCCGTGGGCCTCGTCGCGCATGGACTGGCTGCACATCCGGCACTTGATGTTGCAGCGGTCGGTCAGCTCCAGGTTGAGGTTGATCGCCATCAGGCCGGCTCCAGCGCGTTGAGCGCCTGCCGGATCACAGCCTCATGCCCCAGGATATTCCAGGAACACTCTTTGCAACGGGCCAGTGGCTGCTTGTCGAGCATGCCCGAGCGCACCGACTGCAGGAAGGGGTCCTGCTGCCAGACCTGGGCCAGGGGCTGGTCTGCGGCGCTGCCGCCTTGTCCGGCCAGGACGCAGCAGGGGCTGGTCTTTCCGTCGGCCTGCACCACCAGGTAGTGCCAGGCCTTCAAGCAGGGCGCGCCCCCCAGGCCGGGCTGGGTGGGAATGGGCACCTGGGTCTGGCCTCGGTCCAGGCGACTGGGATCGAGCAGGTGGGCCAGGGTGCTCTGGATGCCCAGGGCCTCGGCGCGCGCCAGGGCCCGGGCGGCGACCTCGGGCACGGCGGCGGCCTCTTCGGGAAGCAGCTTGTGGGCGAGCTGTTCGGGGCGGTAGGCCACCAGCGCGTCCACATCCAGCCGAAAGGCGCCCAGCGCTTGGGTCAGGTCAACCATTTCGGGCAACAGCCGCCAGTTTTCGCGGGTGAGCACCATGTGGATGGCCAGCCGCGGCGTGCTCGCCCCGGCCTGGTCCCGCATCACCCGCAGCCGGCAGGCCGCCCGCACGGTCTTGCGAAAGGCGCCGGCTTGACCCCGCAGATAGTCATGAATCTCGGGGGTCGGCCCATCCACGGACAGGTGCACCTCGTCCCAGGCGGTCTCCACCAGCTGCGCGGCCAAAACGGGCCCCAGCAGCGTGCCATTGGTGGTGAGGATGCCCTCCATGCCGCGATCCTTGACCCGCCGCAGCAGGTCGGGGCAGTCCTTGCGCACCAGGGGCTCGCCTCCGCCCAGCACGAAGACGCGGCGCACGCCCAGCTCCGCCGCCTCGTCGATGATGCCCAGCAGGCGCTCTCGGGACAGCTCGGCCACCGGCTTGCGGTGCCGATCCGTCGTGTCGCAGAAGCGGCAGTCCAGGTTGCAGGTCAGCGTCGGGTAGATCTCCAGGGTCAGCGGCCCCTGGGGGCCCTGGGGCGCCCAACGGGAGATTCGGGCTGCGATGTCCTCGACGCGCAAGGGCTGCATGGTCGGAGGCTATCACCGCCATCGTGTCCTGCCGCAGCCGCCCCCCCGTGACCCTGGGCGAAGGCCGCGCTAACCTGCGGGCTCCCACCGCATTCGGAGGCCGACCATGGCCAGCTCCCGCTCCTTCTCCCCGGCCCTCGCCCTCGCCCTCCTCTGCGGCGCCGCGCTGCCGGCCTGTGGGGACAAGGCCGATGCAGGAGATAGCGGCGGTGGCGGTACGCAGGGCTTCTGCTTCGACATGGCCGACGCCGACACCTACGAGATCGTGGACGGCGGGCCCGAGGGCGTCAGCGGCCTGCTGGATGGCCGGCTGATCACCGACGAGTCCGACGACATCCGCGACCCCGCCCTGGTCACCAATGTGGACTACACGGTGGAGAACCTGGATGTGGGCGGGTCGCCCTTGCAGGGCAAGACCGACTCGGATGGCTCCTTCTCCGAGCAGCTGGGTGCGGGCACCTGGCGGCTGCGCCTCTCCGACAGCAAGGGCGGCTACACCTGCCGCAACGACATCGAGGTGGTGATCGAGGCGGAAAAGATCACCCGGCTCTGCCTGGATGTGGGCTGCGAGTAAGGCGCCTCTCGGTGGCCGGGCCGGGGCCCGGTGGTAGCCTCGCAGGGTGAACGCCCCTCCGCCGCGCCCCCGCCCGCCGCCGCCCCGGTTGCCCGGCAGCTACCTCGTGGTGGAGCTGACCAACCGCTGCAGCCTCAAGTGCGTGCACTGCTCGGTGGCCGAAGCCGGCCACGCCCACCACGCCTCCACCGGCTACCTCGACCCGGCCCTCTTTGATGGGCTCATCGACGATCTGGTCGCCTCGGGTGGGGGCTTTGACGCCCTGATCCTCTTCTGGTTGGGCGAGCCCCTGCTGCACCCGCACTTCACCGCCCTGTGGCGGCGGGCGCTTCGTGCTGCAGTGCAGCATCAGACCTTTGGCAAGGTGGAGGTGCACAGCAATGGCACCCACCTGGGCGAGGCCCGCGCCCAGGCCCTGCTCAACGCCGCCGCCGTGCCCCAGGTCCTGCACCTCAGCCTGGATGCCGCGACGCAGCCCACCTATCTGGCTGTGAAGGGCATCGACCGCTTCGCGCTGGTGGAGCGCAATGTCGAGGAGCTGGTGCGCCGAAAGCAGGCCACGGGCGCCCGTTGGCCCCGCCTGGTCTTCCAGTTCATCGTGGGAGCCAACAACCACACCGAGGTCGGCGCCTTTCGGGCCCGCTGGGAGGGCCTCTGCCGGGACCTGGGCATGCCGGTGCGGGTGGCGGCGGGCCATGTGCCACCCGGCGAGGACGCCGTGGTCTTCTTCCGCCAGCTGGACTGCCCGACGGCCGAGGAGCAGGAGGCCAGCAACGCCCTCTTTCGGGCCGAGATGGCCGCCCAGGGCCTGGACCTGCCGGCGCGGGCGGCCGAGGGCGAGCGGGTTGCCGCCGAAAACCGCTGCGCCTGCTCGGGCTTCTGGAAGAGCCCGGTGGTGAGCTGGCTGGGGGAGCTGACCTCCTGCACCCGGGACAACCTGCTGGAGAACCGCATCGGCAGCCTGCGAGACCAGCCCTTCAGCGCCTTGTGGTGGGGGGCCGATCAAGCGGGCCGCCGGCAGCGCGTGGCGGGCGGCGACTATGCGGGCCTCGCCCTGTGCCAGCGCTGCTTCATCCCCCGCAGCCTCAACCACAGCGACCTGGACGAGGCCAGCATCGCCCGCCAGGCCGCCCATGACGCGCCCTTGCTGGAAATGAAGTAATGGGGCTTGATCTCACCGATCGAATCCTGGACCGCGCCCGGCTGAGGCGGGCGCCGGGCCGGCCCAGCCAGGTGCACCTGTCGGTCACGGACCGCTGCTTTCTGCCCTGTCTGCATTGCGACATCTGGAAGAACAAGACTGTCGATCTGCCCGAGGCCTTCTGGGCCGATGCCATCGATCGCCTGGGCGAGTGGTGCGCGCCGGCCGGGATGAATTTCGTGGGCGGCGAGCCCTTGCTGCGCAAGGACCTGGAGCGCCTGATGGCCCGGGCCGCCCACCGGGGCTTCGAGGTCAGCTTCAATACCAATGGCTGGCTGCTGGACGCCGACCGGGCCCGCGCCATCGCCGATGCCGGCGTGTCCATCGCCTATGTCAGCTTGGATGGCATGGCCGAGGCCACCGTGGACCACAGCCGGGGCCGGGCCGGGTCCTGGGCCCGCGCGCTGCAGGCCATCGACCACCTGCAGGCCCACGCCAGCCCCCGGGTGGTCATCGCCTGCATCCTGCACGCCGGCAACGCCGACGAGATGCCGGAGCTGCTGTCCTTTGTGCGCCAGCGCGGCCTGCAGCTGGTGGTGCAGCCCCTCTACCAGAGCTTCGGCGAGAAGCCCTATGACCCCGACTGGTGGCGCACCGCGGCCCTCTTTCCCCGCAGCGAGGGCGAGGTGGCCGCGGTGCACCGCGCCTTGGATCTGCTCACCGCCGAGCGCTTCCGCGGCGGTCCGGTCTGCAATGCGGTCGAGCAGTTGCAAGCCATGAAGCAGCACTTTGCCGATCCGGGCCGGGACAACGGTCAGCTCTGCCGGGCCGGCCACAGCGATCTGTCCATCGACCCCCACGGCAATGTGCGGCTCTGCTATTTCCTCGACCCCGTGGGCCACCTCTCCGATGCGCGCCCCTTGCCCCTGACCTGGGACGGCTTTGAGGCCCTGCGCCGCCGTTGGGAGGTCAGCCGGTGTGATCGCAGGTGCAACCTGCTGAATTGCAACTTCGATCGCGACGACGCCGGCTAACAGGTGCCATACAGGCTTGATCGGTAGACCTGAATATCCATTGATCCTACCCCAGCTCTGCGGTGTGTTTCGACCGTTCCCCGGCTCGTAGACACACGATGAGGACGCGGCCATGCTTGCCGGGACCTGTCGCTGCGATGGGTTGCCGAGAGAGGGAGGGGAAGAGCCTGGGCGAGCGGGTCGTTATGTTCTGCCCGGGATCGGAAGGATCCCGGGCATCACCAGTGCGTCGCGGAGAGCTCCATGACTTCGCGGAAGGGCCTTGCCTTCCTGCGCTTGAGGTTGTGGGTGAGCGGTCCGCCCGTCTGGGCGTTGGACGGGCCTCGCCGTCTCGCAGCACCCGGTGCCGCACGATGCGAACGAGGTTGTAGGCAATGAGCCGGAGGACGGCGAGCGACTCTCGACCCAGGCCGTGCTTGACCCAGGCCCGGGTGTCCTCGTTCCATTGGCGTGTCGAGGGTCCAGAAACAGTCGTTCTCGATCCCCCAGTGGGCGCGGATGGCGGCCATGCACTGCGCTGGCGTGAGCCTGTTTATGGGCAGACTGGTGATGAAAGCCGGTCATCGATCACGGCGGCTTTCCGGCCTTTGACGATCGTCGTTCGCTGACGCCAGACCTGCCGGTAGTCGCCTTCTGCAGTCGCCCAGCTCGTCGATCCGGCCGAACTGTCGGTGCACCGGCCTGAGGACCTCCTGGGTCTCGGCGATCCCACCCGCCCGGCGGGGCGCATCGGTGCCCTGACCCATGACCATGGACAGGCGCCGGTGCAGCGCGCCCGCATTGCCCTTGAGCGCGGCGATGTGGGGGATCCCCGACACCGCCAGCATCATGAGGTTCTGGATGGGGTGACGAGCCAGCATCCACCGAGAACGCACGACCATGGCACGTCCATAGGCTCGAATCAGCTCCCGGACGAAGCCCTCGAACATCGCGCTCGCCGCGATGCGCCGGGATGACCACTTGATCATGGCCACCTTGGCGGCGGAGGCGACGTGCACGGCTCCGGAGGGCCTTTGACCAGGTAGACCTTCCCGTCCGGGCCCGGGTCCATGTCCGGCAGCTGAAGGTTTCCCGCTTGGCATCGGAGACCTTCGTCGCGTTGCGCTTCGAGCGGCGCTTCGAGGCCGGTCCGGACGCGGGACGGCAATGCCGGTGGACTCCGGGTGCTTGGGCTCGCGGTCCGCGCCCAGGCACTTGCCGTCGATGGCCACCAACGAGATGCCGATCGCAGGGGTCCACCCATGCGCTTGCTCAGCCACAGCTCCTTGACTTGGTCCACGAGGACCGGAGTCAGGGCCGCGGGGCTCAGCCGCCGGACCAAGGTGTACAGCGTCGGTCCGTGGGCGAGCCGCGCGCCCGAAAGCCCGGCCGACCGCCAGCTTCATGCCCGGCGCTCGACATCGAGCAGCGTGCGGGAGCCAACGGTCAGGCCCAACACAAGCAGGTTGAGCAAGCCCACCAGCTTGTAGCGAACCCCGCGAGGCTTGCGAGGGTCCTCGACGGTTGCCCACCGCTCGGGCGTCAGGTTATCCCGCAGGAAGCGGGCGAGGGGATTCAGGGTTCTTCGTTTCACTCAACGTCCTCCTGCTCGTAGGTCTTGGGCCGGCTTGGGTGAGGGTTTGCTCACCCAAGCTCTTCCCCTTCTCTCGCGGCAGGTCCGAGATCTCTGCCGGATGAGCAGCGCAACCCCGCCGCGCGATCAACCGCAAGAAAGTACGCACCCAGCCCGAGCGGCGGGACCTCGACGGCTACGAGCTGGTTGGCGGTGGGCCGGAGGGACTACTGAGCAAGCCTGGGTGCCATAACAGGTGCCAGGTGTTGCATGTTGAGCATCAGCCCTCGTCGCCCTCATCGCCGCGCGGCGCCACTGCGGCGCTCATGCGCTCCAGGCGCGCGCAAAGGCGGGTCTCGAAGCTGCCCTCGGGGCCCGTGGGCAGGTCGGTGAGCAGGGCCAGGGCGTCGTCCACCGTCTCGATGGACCACAGGTGGAAGCGCCCCGCGGTGATGGCCTCGACGACGTCGTCGTGCAGCATCAGGTTGTCGAGGTTGTCAGCCGGCAGCAGCACGCCCTGGCGGCCGGTCAGCCCCCGGGTCGCGCAGATGGAGAAGAAGCCTTCGACCTTCTCGTTGACGCCGCCGATGGCCTGCACCCGACCCCGCTGGTCGATGGATCCGGTGACGGCGAGGTCCTGGCGCAGGGGCACCTCGGCCAATGCAGAGAGCAGCGCGCAGGTCTCGGCCAGGCTGGCGCTGTCGCCATCCACCTGCCCATAGCTCTGCTCGAAGACCAGGCTGGCGTGAAAGCTGAGGGGGCGGGCCATGCCGTATCGGGCACCAATATAGCTGGAGATGATGAGCACCCCCTTGCTGTGAAGGGGCCCCCCCAGCCGCACCTCGCGTTCGATGTCCACCAGCTGGCCCCGGCCGGGGCGCACCCGGGCGCTCACCCGGGTGGGGTGGCCAAAGACCGAAGGACCCAACTGAACCACCACCAGGGCATTGATCTCACCCACCTCCATGCCGACGGTGGCGATGTTGACCACGCCGCGCACGATGCCGTCCCGCAGGCGGTCGCGCACCCGGCCCACCCTGCGCTCGGCCGCGTCCAGAGCGGCCACGACATGGCTGGCGCGCACGGCAGGGGCGTCCTGCTGGCCGGCAAAGTGGTCGGCCTCGCGCAGCAGGGCCTGGATGGATTCGATGTGGGCGCTCAAACGCCGCTGGTCGTCGGCCTGGCGGCCTGGCCGCAGCACCGGGCCACCGCGTCGCGGTGAAATGGCCGCAGGCGGTCTTTCTGGATGAGGCTGGCTACCAGGCGCACAAAGCGCAGCTCGTCGGCGGGGGCGCGGTTCACGTCGTCTTCGAAGTCCACGGGCACCTTGAAGAGGGCGGTGAACTCGGGGTCGATGTCGGAGAGGGTGTAGAAGAGCTCGCGTTCGCCCACCAGCACCACCTTGAGATCAAGGGCCAGGGGCTCGGGATCGAGGGATTCCGTGGCCACGAGGCCCAGGCTCTCGCTCAAGGCCCGAATCTGCACCCGCCGCGAGCGCAGGGCCTGCTCCAGGTACTCCCAGGCCATGGGCCGGCTGAGCACCCGGCGGGCGTCCAATACAAGATAGCCGCCGTTGGCGCGGTGCAAGGCGCCGGGGCGGATGAGGCTGGCGTCGGTGACCAGGGTGCCCAGGCGGGTGCGGTGCTCCACCCGTCCCGACAGGTTGCTGAGGGTGGGGTCCTCCTCCCACACGATGGGCGCCCCAACGGTGTTTGCGTGGTCGACCAGGATGTGGGCCCGGTAGCGGCGGGTCCAGGCCTGCACCGGATCCTGGGCGTCCTCCCCCAGCAGCAGGGCCGCCGGGCTCTCGTCCTCGTCCTCCTGGCTCAGGCGCTCGGCGTTCTGGACCACATCCTCCAACAGGGCGTCCAACCAGGTGCAGAGACGGGGGGACTCGGCCCACTGCGCCTTCAATGCAGAGACGGGCGGGGCCGCGGCCGCGCGGGCGGCGGCCTGGTCCAAGGCGGTGAGGGCCTGCCGATGCTCGCGCACCCACTCCTCGGCCGGCCCCAGGGCCCTCGCCATGGCCTCGCGCACCTTGATGGCCGCTTGTTCGACGGTGCGGCGCGTGTCGGAGGGCAGGGCGGCCACCTCCTCTGCGCTCAGCACGGCCTCGTCGCTGCGGGGGGCCAGCACGAAGCCCTCGGGCGAGCGCAAGACGGCGATGTCCAGGGACTCGGCCAGGCTGCGAACCGGGGCCAGGGCGGCGTCCTGGCGGTCTTCCAGGCTGGCCTCCAGGGTGGCCCGTTGGGCCTGCAGGGGATCCCCCGACAATGCGGCGGGAACGACGGTCACCAGCTCATTCACGAGCTGGTCGAGATCCGCCTTGAGCGCCACCGCGCGACCGGCGGCCAGCTGCAAGGCCAGGGGGCGTCGGCTGTCTTCGAAGTTCTGCAGCGTGACCTGGTCGGGTGGGGTGGGCCGGGTGGGGGCGATCTCGGCGAGCACCCGTCGGACGAGGTGGCGCCGTCCCGCACCCGGCGAGCCCAAGACAAAGGCGTTGTAGCCCTCGTGGGGCATGGCCAACGCAAAGCGCAGGGCCTCCTCCGCCCGATCCTGCCCCGGCGCGCCATCCATGGGCGCGACCTCGGCGGTGGTCTCGAAGTCCAGGGCGGCGGCGGGGCCCGCGGCGCAGAGTCGGTCCAGCGGGACGGGCCGGGCGCCGCGCCCCAGGGTGGGCGCCTGCCGGCCGGCTTCGGGTGCCCCCGGGCCGTTGCGGTGCGGGGGGGTGGGCTGGTCCATGGATTCTCCGTTGCTTTGGGATGGGGCCAGAGGCGGTGGGATAGGGGCAGCAGATGGATGAGCCTGCTCCCCGAGGTCCGCGCTTCCGGGCCTTCCGTCCCGAGGGTCTTATGTCGCCCCAGCGCCGAATGGTGCTGGGGCTGGTCGCGATGTCGGGGGCGGCCCTCGTCTTGACGGTGGTGCTGCCCAAGAAACCCGCTGAGAAGGGCGATGGGGACGCCGATGTCGTCGTGTCGCCCCAGGGGCCGCAGGCGCCGCTTGCCCCACCCCGCCAACGTGGCGCCACGGTGGATCTGCCCCAGCCCGAGGGCATCCAGGCCCAGCAGGCCGCGGATCTGGGGGCGGCCATGGCCGTGGTGATCCCCGCCGTGAACCGCTGCGCCCAGCAGCAGGTGGCCGATTTCGCGCCCCTGGACGGGGGGCTGGATCTCCGCCTGAACCTGGGTCCCGGCGGCCTGTCCTCGGCTGCGTTGGTCGATCTCGGCGCCTTGTCCGCGCCCGCCACCGATTGCCTGGCCCAGGCCGTCTGGGGGGTGGTCTTTCCGCCCGTCGACTCCGGGGAGTCCGTGACCTTCACCTTCTATGTGGTGGCGCCGCTGGGGTCCCCCTAGGATCCGCCCAGGACCTCGATCATCGCGGCGGCCGCGGCCTCACCCAGCTGGCGGATCTGCGCGGGGGCCATGGCCAGGGGCGGCATGAAGACCAGGCTGTCGCCCAGGGGCCGCAACAGCACGCCATGATCCCGGGCGGCCATGCAGATGCGGTGGCCGATGCGGGCCTCGGGGCCGCGATCGTGGCGCAAGGGCACCGCCGCCATCAGGCCCAGCTGCCGGCGCTCGGCCACCCAGGCATCGGGCAGGCCAGCCAAGGCATCGGTCAGGGCGGCGATCTTGGGCGGAAGGCCCGCCAGCACGGCCTCGTCCTCGAAGAGGTCCAGGCTGGCCAGGGCGGCGGCGCAGCCCAAGGCATTTCCGGTGAAGGTGTGGCCATGAAAGAAGGTGCGCTGGCTGCCCGGCGGACCCCGAAAGGCGTCGAAGACCCCCTCTGTGGCCAGGGTGGCGGCCAGCGGGAGCAAGCCCCCCGACAGGCCCTTGGCCAGGCAGAGCAGGTCCGGGCGCAGGCCCACGGACTCCATCGCAAAGAGGGCGCCGGTGCGACCAAATCCGGTGGCGACCTCGTCGGCAATGAAGAGCACGCCTTCATTCTGGCAGAGCTGATGCAGGCGACGCAGATAGGTGGCGCTGTGCATGCGCATGCCCGCCGCCCCTTGCACCCGGGGCTCGACGATCAGCGCGGCCAGGGTGGGCCCATGGGCGGCAAAGAGGGCCTCGGCCTCGGCCAGACAGGCCGCCTCCTGCACCGGGTCTGCCCGGTCCGGGGCGGGCACCCGCACGGCGTCAAAGAGCAGCGGCCGGTAGATGCCGTGGAAGAGGTCGATGCCGCCGACGCTCACGCTGCCCACGGTGTCGCCGTGGTAGGCCTGGGACAAGGCGGCAAAGCGCGTGCGCCGGATCTGCCCCCACTGCTGCTGGGCCTGCAAGGCCATCTTCAGGGCCACCTCGACCGCCGTGCTGCCCGAGTCGCTGTAGAAGACGCGGGTGAGGGGAGGGGAATCGCCGGGAATGCACGCCACCACCTCCACCAGGCGGTGGGCCAGCGTGATGCTCGGCCGGTTTGCACAACCCAGCAGGGTGCTGTGGGCCACCTGCTGCAGCTGGTCCTGCACCGCCGCGATCAGGCGCGGGTGGCTGTGACCGTGCACATTGGTCCACAGGCTGGCGATGCCATCGAGGTAGGACCGGCCGTGCACATCGATCAGCGTCACCCCGGACGCCCGCTCGATGATCAGCGGGGGACCGTCGGCCTCCCACTCGTCCTGTTGGGTGAAGGGGTGCCAGAGGTGCCGGTGGTCCCAGGCGGCAAGCTCGGCAGCCGAGGCCTGCCCGGTGGGGTTCAGCCGGTCCAACTCAACCTTCGGTGCCCTTGAGCAGGCCGCTGGCCTTGAGCGGGTCCACGATGGCTTGGATGCTGTCGTCCAAGGCGTCGCCTTCGACCGAGACGGTGGCGATAGGCGCGTCGGGCGCGTCGAATGCCCCCCCCTGCAGCAAGGCGGCGAAGGGATCGCGGCTGCGCCTGGCGGCCAGGGCATCCGGCGTTGCGACATGAACCTCGACAAAGCGGCCTGCGCCGATGCTCTCGGCGAAGCGGGCGCGGTCGGCACCCGCGCTCAGATCACCTGAGATGATCACCAGCAAGCCTGCGTCGGCCATGCGCCGGGCCAGGATGGGCCACACTGCCGGCCAGGCCCGCTCGGGCAGGTCGGTGTAGCGGGCGTCCCGGGGGTCGAGCACCGCCGCGACATAGCCCAGGTCGAAGAGCTTGCGCTCCAGGCCATAGGCCAGGGCGGCCCGACCCGAACCCGGCAGGCCCACCAGACCGATGACGGCGCCGGTCTGCTTCAGCCGCTTCTCGCGCTCGCGGGGGCTCACCTGCGTCTCGCCGCCCAGGTCGACGCCCGCATCCACGGCGGCGCGGTCTTCGGGTTCGACGATCATGGCCGCGCCCACCGTCGTATTCGTCATCGAGTCGATGATGATGAAGGCGCCAGTGCTTCGGTTGCGGCGGTAGGGGTCGAAGACCACGGGGCTGTGAGTGGTGAAACGCACCAGGCCGATGTCGTTGAGCTTGAGCTCGGTGGCGCTGTGGTCGTGGTCCAGGGTCTCCAGATCGATGCGCCAGGCCACCGCGTCCACATTGGTGCGGACATAGCGGGTCATGTGTTTGATCAGGTAGGAGCGCCCGGTGTCCAGCGGGGTGTCCGCCATCCAGACCACCATCGCGTCGATGTGACGGCCCACGAAGGGCTCGTCGCTGGCCTTCACGATGATGTCGCCGCGGCTGATGTCGATCTCGGTGTCCAGGCGCAGGGTCACCGACATCGGGGCATAGGCCCGCGGGATCTCACCGTTGAAGGTGTCGATGGACCGGATCGTGCTGGTCTGGCCATTGGGCAGCACCTTGATGGTGTCGCCCACCGCCACGATGCCGCTGGCCACCTGGCCGGCAAAGCCGCGGTAGTCCAGGTTGGGTCGAATCACCGTCTGCACGGGGTAGCGGAAGTCGCTGAGGTTGCGGTCGCCCGAGATCTCGACCGTCTCGAGGAATTCCAGCACCGTGGGGCCATCGTACCAGGGGGTGCGGTGGGCGGCCCGATCGACGATGTTGACGCCCATGAGCGCGCTGGCCGGGATGTAGTCCACCGTGTGGTAGTGCAGGGGCTGCAAGAATGCGGACAGCTCGGCCTTGATGCCCTCGTAGACCTCCTGATCGTAGTCCACGATGTCCATCTTGTTGACCACCACCAGCAGGTGGGGGATGCCCAAGAGATCGCCGATATAGGCGTGTCGGCGGCTCTGCTGGAGCACGCCGAGACGGGCATCGATCAGGATGATGGCGACGTTGGCCGTGCTCGCGCCGGTGGCCATATTGCGCGTGTATTGCACATGTCCGGGCGTGTCGGCGATGATGAACTTGCGCTTGGGCGTCGAGAAGTAGCGGTAGGCCACGTCGATGGTGATGCCCTGCTCGCGTTCGGCCCGCAGCCCGTCGGTGATGCGGGCGAAGTCGATGGCCTGCTCGCCCGTGGCCGAGGTGCGCACCGCGTCCTTGAGCTGGTCGTCGTAGACGCCCTTGGTGTCGTGAAGCAGGCGTCCGATCAGGGTGCTCTTGCCGTCATCGACGCTGCCCACCGTCACGAAGCGCAGCAGCTCCTTCTGCTCGTTCTGGGCGAGGAAGGCGTGGATGTCGGTCTGGATGAGCGCCGTTTCGGCGTCTTGCTGGTCGGTGATCGTGGACATCCTAGAAGTACCCCTCGCGCTTCTTCTGTTCCATGGAGCCTTCGGAGTCGAAGTCGATGATGCGGTTCTCGCGCTCCGACATCCGGGTGAGCATCATCTCTTGGATGATCTCGGGGATGGAGGTCGCGGTGCTGCGGATGGCGCCGGACAGCGGGTAGCAGCCCAGTGTGCGGAAACGAACGAGCTCGGTGCGCACCCGGGCGCGGGCATTGGGCACCTTTTCGAGGATGCGCTCGTCATCGACCATGATGAGCGTGCCATCCATGTCGATGACCTCGCGCTCCTTGGCGAAATAGAGTGGCACCACCGGGATCTGCTCGACCCAGATATATTGCCAGATGTCCAGCTCGGTCCAGTTGGAGATGGGGAAGACCCGGATGCTCTCGCCCTTGCGAATGCGGCCGTTATAGGCATTCCACAGCTCGGGGCGCTGGTTCTTGGGGTCCCACTGGTGGAAGCGGTCGCGGAAGGAGTAGATGCGCTCCTTGGCTCGGGACTTCTCTTCTTCTCGGCGGGCGCCGCCAAAGGCTGCGTCGTATTTGTGCTCGTTGAGGGCCTGCAGCAGGCCCTGGGTCTTCATCACATTGGTGTGGACCTGCGAGCCGTGATCGAAGGGGTTGATGCCGGCGGCCAGGCCCTCGGGGTTCTTGTGGATGCGCAGCTCCACCTTGGAGCGCACGGCGAAGCGCGTCCGGAACTCGTACATCTCGCGGAACTTCCAGCCCGTGTCCACATGCTGGAAGGGGAAGGGCGGCGTGCCGGGGTGGAAGGCCTTCATGGCCAGGTGGGCCATCACCGAGGAGTCCTTGCCGATGCTGTAGAGCATGACCGGGTTCTCGAACTCGGCGGCGACTTCGCGGATGATGTGGATGCTCTCGGCCTCGAGCATGCGCAGATGCGTCAGCGTGGGCCGGTCGAGTTCAAGGGTGTCCGTCACGGGCGTCCTCCAACAGAGCCGGCGCAGGCGCGGCCCTCGGGCTCGGCAGAGGTAACCGGCTCTGGGCCGCCGGTCCCGAAGGCCTCTGGGGCAACTTCTGACAAGGTCGATCGCAGGGCCTGCCCGAAGGCCTCGATCTGTTCGGTGCTGTGGGCGGCCGACAGGGCGATGCGCAGGCGCTCGGTCCCCGGTGGCACCGTCGGCGCCCGGATCCCGGCCACATAGAAGCCGCGCCCCAGCAGCGCCTCGGCCACGGGCAGGGTCTTGGGGCCCAGGCGCAGGGGCAGGATGCTGTCGCGACCGGGGGCCGACAGGCCCAGCCCCTCCAGCACCCGCCGCATATGGGCGGCATTTTCGGCGAGGCGGGCCCGGCGCCCGTCATCGGCCAGAGCCAGCCCACCCGGGCGGCCGCGCAGGCCGCTTCGGGCAGCCCGGTGGTGAAGATGAAGCTGCGGCCGGCGCTCAGGAGCAGCGCGCGCAGGGCGGGCGGCCCCACCACAAAGGCGCCAAAGGCCCCATAGGCCTTGCCCAGGGTGCCCACCAGCACGTCGGCCTGCACGCCGGCATCGGCGAAGGCCCCCCGACCCTCGGGACCCACCGCGCCCACGGCGTGGGCCTCGTCCACCAGCAGCCAGGCGCCGCGGGCATCGCAGGCGGCACGCAGCGCGACGGCGTCGGGCCGATCACCATCCATGCTGAAGAGCCCTTCGGTGACGTGCAGATCCAGGGCCTCGGGCAGATCCAGGCTGAGGTGGGGCAGTATCTGCCGGTCGCAGCGGCTCAGGCGCAAGCCGTCGATCAAGCTGGCATGGTTGGCGGCGTCGCTGCTCACCCGCCAGCCGGGCTCGATCAGGGTGGTCAAGGCCGCGAGGTTGGCGTGCCAGCCGCTGCTCAGCAGGGTGGCCGGGCGGCCGTATCGGCGGCTGAGGTCCGCCTCCAAAGCAATGTGCTCAGGCCTGTTCCCGCTGATCAGACGGGCGGATCCGCTGCCGGCCCCCCGCCAGGCCGCCTTGACCTCGGGGTGGTGGGCCAGCCCCAGCGCGTCGTTGGAGCAGAAGACCACCACGGGCCGCCCATCCAGGCGCCCCTCCACCGGGCCCGTGGGCCTGAGGCAGCGCAGACGCCGGCGAAGGCCCGCGGCGTCGATGGCCGCCACCCGCTCCTGCAAGCGGGCCAGGCGCGGGTCCATCAACGGGCCGGGCCCACGACCGGCTTGTCGGCGAGTCCGGCCAGATCGGTGCCCTCTCGGCGCAGGGCCGGGGGCACGGATGGCAGGTGGGGCTGGTGGGGCGGCGCGCGGGATTCAGGCCTTGGGACTCCAGCATGGCGAAGTCTTCTTGTAGATCCGCCCCCGGCGTCGTCAGGTAGTTGCCCAGCATCAGCCCGTTCGCGCCGGCGCGGAAGAGGTCCACCTGTCGGCCCTTCAGGTTGGCCTGTCGCCCGCCGCAGACGATGAGATCCTTCGTGGGCAGGACCAGCCGGTAGAGGGCGATGATCTTGAGGCAGTCCACCGGGCTCAGCTCGTGCAGGCCGGCCAGCGGCGTGCCCGGCCGGGGGTCCAGGAAGTTGATCGGCACGCTGTCCACGTCCAGATCGCGCAGCTCCAGTGCCATCTCGACCCGCTGTTCCCAGCTCTCCCCCATGCCGAAGATGCCGCCGGAACACACATACATGCCCAGCTTCTTGGCGGCTTTCACTGTCTCGACCTCGTCGTCATAGCTGTGCGTCTCGACGATATTGGCGTGGAAGGATCGCGCGGTCTCCAGGTTGTGGTGCATGCTCTGCATGCCGGCGGCTTGCAGCTCGGCCAGCTCCGCCTCCTTCATCAGGCCCAGGCTGGCGCAGGTCTGCAGGCCAGTCTCCGCCCGGATGCGCCCGAAGGCCTCCTTGAGCACGTCCAGGTCCTTGCGCGCGGTGATGGCGCGCCCGGCCATGACGATGCTGAATTCGCGGACCCCGCCGGCAAAGGCGGCCTTGGCCTCGTCCACGATGACGTCGGCGCTCTTGGTGGTGTAGCGGGGGGCGGCGGTGTCGAAGTGGGCGGACTGGCTGCAGAAATTGCAGCGCTCGGGGCAGCGGCCCGACCGGGCGTTGCTGATGCCGCAGCTGTTGATGGCGTTGCCCTTGTGGTGCCGCCGCAAGGCATCTGCCGTGCAGAAGAGCGCGTCCAGGTCGTCTTCTTCGCTGAGCTGGACCAGGGCCAGGGCCTCGGCCTCCGACAGCCCGATGCCGCGTTGCCCGCGCGTGAGGATCTCGGTCCAGTCCAGGGTCGGGGCATGGGTGGTCATCGGGCCTCCAGCCGCCGCTCCTAGCCCCGGCCGCCTGGATGGTCAACCTGATGGCGCAGCGCCGGTAGACGGAGCCCCCTCCGGATCAGTCCGCACCCCGGTGGTCCTGCAGCACCAGGAATGGAAAGCCCACCTCGGCCACCCGGTCGGCCGGCGCACCATGAAGCCCGATCCCGGCCGGCGGCATGCCCAGGCGCCTGGCGAATTCCGGGGTGCAGAGCATCTCGCCGGACTTCGCGGTGTCCTCTCCCAGCACGAAGGCGCGGTTGACCTCGGCCCCAAAGAGGTTCTCGCCGGGGATGACGAGCGTGTCTCCAAAACCCAGGCCGCCACAGGCAAAGATGGGCTCGTTGCGGCTGCCATCGCCCAGGCTGCCGGTGCGGCTGCGGTTGAATTCTGCCAGGGCCGCGCGCGCGTCCAGCAGGGCCATCAGCGCGGGCTCCACGTCGGGGAAGACCGCAAAGAAGGTGTCGGCCACCTGCTTGATGACCTCGCCCCCGTGGGCGGCCACGGCGGGCTTCATCCGGTCCTCGGCCGCGCGGGCCAGGGCCAGGGCGTAGACGATGCCCTCGTGGTCGGTGCGGTGCACCATGGCGGTGAAGTCCACCACCAGCACGGCCACTTCGCGCGCGTAGCGGCGTCGAAGCTCGGCTTCGGCCTGGGGGTCTGTCAGCGCGCGCTGCAGCAGCTGGTCGAAGGTCTGAAAACGTGGATCAGTCACGGGAGGCTCCGGCGGTTCGCCGCGGCTGCGCTTCCGGCGCCAGCGGGGAGCCCCGTCTGCCGATGTCGCGTCTACTGGCCGATGATCTGGTTCTCGATGTCGTTGAGGAGCTGGGCGGCGGGCCCGGTGCGCTGCGAGCAGATGCAGCGCTTGTAGGCCTTCCACAGCTCGGCCAGCATGGGGTCGTCCACCAGGCGGTGCTCGTCGGTGTGACCGTCTGCGGTGGGCAGGTCGGTGCAGGCCAGGGCACGGCGGCGGTGCAGGGTGCGAATGGAGCGCATGAAGTGCTGGCCGGCGTCGCTCTCTCCGCGGTTGCGAAGCTCGCAATAGGCTCGCCAGAGCACGCTCTCGGGCAGCTCCTCGTCGTCCCGGAAGAGGTCTGGCTGGCGGCGCAGGACCCGAAGCAGCTGACGGGAGGGGATCTCCGCTTGCGCGGCAGCGAGGTTCAGCATCTGGACTCCGGGGTGGAAGATGATCCCGCAAGGGAGGCTGCTCTGGGGCCCGGTCCGCTTGGGGCGGGCAGGCGGGACGGGGCGTTGGCGCCACAATTCATCGTAGCACAGCCGCTGTCCCCCCCCTTGGCCGACCCGGGCCGCCCGGCCCCAGAGCCGCTGGTTAGGCTGCAGGCTCGGAGGTGCGATGGGCAGCATGATCCCCGGGCGAATCAGAGCGGCGACAGGGGCGCTGTCGGGGCCGCTGCGATCGGCCGGCAACGCAGGCCTGGGGCTGATTCTGCTGGCGGTGCTTTCCGCGGCGGCCCGCGCCGACGACCCCCGGCAGGGTCAGGTGGGGGCGCCCGATGCCTTGCTGCCCGCCGACATGCGGGTGGCGCGCCTGGACAATGGGCTGCTGGTGGTGATCCTGCCGCTGGACACCCCGGGGCTGGTGGCGGTGCAGACCTGGATGGACATCGGCGCACGGGACGAGGTGGTGCCCGGAACCACCGGCTACGCGCACTTCTTCGAGCACCTGATGTTCCATGGTTCAAAGTCCTTGCCCGCCGACCAGCGGGAGCGCCGCCTGCTGGAGCTGGGGGTGGACGAGAACGCCTGGACCTCCGAGGACAACACCGTCTACCACGCCCTCGCCCCCGCCAGCAGCCTGCCGGATCTGTTGGCCATCGAGGCCGATCGCTTCGCCCACCTGCACCTGGTGGAGTCCGAGGTGCGCCGCGAGGCCGGCGCGGTGCAGGGTGAGCACCGAAAGAGCCAGGCCGACCCGGACTCCGCCGCCTGGAACGCGCTCTATGGGGCTGCTTTCCGGCAGCACCCCTACCACCACCCCGTCATCGGCACCGACGCGGATGTGGCGGCCATGCCCGATGGCTTTGTGCGGGTGTCGGCCTTCCTCGACGCCCACTACCGGCCCGAACGCGCCACTCTCATCGTCGCTGGAGATGTCGCGCCCGACACGGGCCTGGACCTGGTGCGCGCCACCCACGGGGGGTGGACCCGCCCGGGGGGCCAGAAGGCCCGGGCGACCCTGCCCGTCGAGCCCCCCCAGGACGGCCTGCGGCGCCTGACCCAGCCCTGGACTGGCGGCCCGGCCAATACCCGGCTGGCCTTTGGCTGGCGGCTGCCCGCCTTCGTTCCTGGAAGCGAAGATGGGGCCGCTGTGCAGATCCTCGCTGATCTGTTGGGGGCAGAGGTGTCCCCGCTGCACCGCCGCCTGGTGCAGGAGGAGCGGCTGGTGCGGGAGCTGTGGGTGCCCCGGCCCGACGCCCGCTCGCCGGGGCTGCTCGTGGTCTGGGCCACCCTGACCGAAGGCGCCGATGCCACGCGGGTCGAGGCGATTCTGCGCGAAGAGGTGGCGGCCCTGTCTGCCTCCCCCGAGCTGACCGAGCGCAGAAAGCCGCAAGGCCGGCTTGAGATAATCGAAGAACACGAAGAACGTGGCACAGTAGGGCCGCAGGCCAGAGAGGGCCATTCCGTTGCAGGCGGCCGCCATCCCGTGCTCGCGGATGCCGAAGTGCATGTTGCGGCCGCTGAAGTGGGTGGCTGCGAAACTCCCCGCTTCAGGCACGAGGGTCATCGTCGAGGGAGCGAGATCGGCCGAGCCCCCGAGAAACCAGGGCACGCCGGCGCCCCGCCCGAGGCCCCGGGTCAGCCACCCCTCCACCCCGCTGCCACCGGTGGCCGAGCCCGCCGCCCGGACCGGGGAGGCCCCGTGAAGACGCTCCTGATGACCATTCTGCCGCTGACGCTCACCCTGGGCTGCTGGACGCCCAACCCCGGGGTTGCCGCCCTGGCCCAGGCCGAGGGGCCGGTGGCCCTGGTGGGTCAGCCGGGGTCGGCGCCGGCCACCGACATCGTGATCATGGTGCGCGCCGGCAGCGCCCACGATCCCTCCGGCCAGGAGGGTGTGGCGGCCTTGACCGCCCGCCTCCTGCGCGAGGGCGGCACCCTGGACCGCAGTCCCGACGCCGTCGATGCCCTGCTCTATCGGCTGGGCACCGACATCACGGTGGGGGTGGACAAGGAGATCGTGACCCTGCGCACCCGGGCCCTGCACGCCGATCTGCCCGAGCTGCTGGATCTGCTCGGTGACATGGTGGTCGAGCCCGCCCTTGACCCCGCCGCCCTGGCCCGCTTGCGGGACGAGGCCCTGGACGATCTGACCACCGGCATCCTGGGCAGCGACGAGGCCCTGGGCCTCGCGGTCTACGAGAGCTGGCTCTATGAGGGCAACCCCTATGGTCACCCCATCGCCGGGCGCACCGGCAGCCTGCCGGAGCTGGACCCGGCCGCCGTGCGGAGCCTTCCTCGACGATCGCTGGGTGCGCCCTGCCCGTCGTGCTCGGGAGTGGCTGGACCCGCCGTGAATGCCGATGGCAGCCTCAATCCCGATGGGCCCGGCGCAGCCGCATCGGCCGAGGTTGCGGGACCGCCTCGCGGCCCTGCCGGCGCGCCCCTACCGCGACGCCGCCCCCCGCGGGGTGCAGGCGCCCCAGGGCCTCAGCCTGCGCATCATCGAAAGAGACGCCAGCGGCACGGGCCTGCACTTCGGCCAGCCCACCGGGCTCACCCGCGACCACCCCGACTGGCCCGCCATGCTGCTGGCCATGACCGCCTTTGGGGAGCACCGCCAGAGCCATGGACGGCTCTACCGGGCCCTGCGGGGGGAGCGCGGCCTGAACTACGGCGATTACGCCTATGTCGAGGTCTTTGTGCAGGATGGCTGGTCCAGCCGCCAGCAGGTGGGCACCGGGCGGGTGCAGAACCCCTTCACCACCTGGATTCGGCCGGTCAGCGCCGACAACGGGCCTTTTGCGCTCAAGGCGGCGCTGTCCATGGTCGAAGAGCTGGTGGAAGACGGGCTCAGCCAGGACGAGGTCACCCGAATGCAGCTCTACCTGCCTGCCCGCCTCGCCCTGTGGGGCGAGGAGCCCGGCCGCCGCTTGGGTTGGGCCACCGAGGCCCGCCTGATGGGCTGGCCCGACCCGTTGGTGGACCTGCCAGAGCGCTTGCGGGCCCTGGACCGCGAGGCTGTCAACGCCGCGATCCGCCGCCACATCCACCCCCAGGACATGCGGGTGGTCGCCGTCACCGGCGATGGTGCGGCCTTTCTGGCTGGCCTCTCTGCAGAGACGCCGCCTGTCTATGGGGGAGAGCCCCCGACGGAGGGTTCGGCCGCCGCCGCCGCCGACGCCGCATGGGGTGGACGGCAGCTGGCGCTGCCCGATGCCCGCATCCTGTCGGCGGAGGGCCTCTTCCAATGACCCCGCCCCTGCTGTTGCCGCGGAGCTGAGATGGAACGCACCGAACCTGTCGATGTCATCGGCCTGGACCGCCTGGGTCGCTCGCTGCTGCGCGTGATCGCCCGCAGCGAGGCCTCCAGCGTGGTGGCGGTGCATGGGGCGCCAGGCAGCGGCAAGAGCGAATTCTTCCGGCGCCTGGCCTGGCTCACCCACACGGCGCGCGCCCGAAATGAGCCCATACCCGGCATTCACGGGTCGGTGGTCTGGTTCGACCCCTGGTCCTGGAGCAAGCAGGGCAACCTGTTGAGCGGCATCGTCGCCGCTGTCGTGCGCGCCAGCACCCGGCCGCCTGTCTTGATCGAGCGCGCCCGCGAGGTGGTGAGCCACGCCAACCGCCTGCGCCTCGATGGCCGGGTGGATGCCCCCGGGGCCGCCTTCAGCGGCGCGGACATGGACCCGGTGGAGGCCCTGGCCGATGGCTTCGCCACCCTGGTCGCCGCCGCCAAGGAGAACCGCGCCGGGCGCCTGCTCATCTTCGTGGACAACGTCGATCGGCTCAGCCCCGAGCTGCGCTGGCAGCTCTTCGATGGGCTGCGCCTGATCATGTCGGGTGGGGCCGACGCGACGGCGGTGCTCTGTGTTGGCCGAGAGGCCGCGCTGGCCGCCGTTGCCTGGCACGAGGGTGACATCCCCGAAGGCAGCGCCTTGCGGGTGCTCGAAGAGCTCTTCGACCTGGCGCTCACCGTGCCGGCCCTGGATGTGCGCCGCATCGGCGGCCTGCTGCGGGACTACCTCGGGCCCTCCGAGGCGGTGGTTCGCCGCAGCTTTGGCGAGGCCTCCCTGCAGGTGCTGGGCACGGCGGTCGCCCACCGGCCTCTGGGCGCGCCGCGCTTCCTGCGGCACCTCGCCCTCCGGGTGATGCTGCTGGCCGAATATGCGGCCGACGCCCGGGTCTCTCGCGAGCTGACCGAGGCGCAATGGGCCTGGGTGGTCCTCAGCGAGCGCTGGCCGCGCTTCCGTCGCTTCATGGTGACCGGGGGGCGCCTGCGCTGGGATGAGCTGCGGCGCTGGCTGGACAGCAGTCAGCGGGTGCCGTCGGGGCGCCTGCCCCCGGGTGTGGGCAACCTCGACCAGTGGCTGGATGAAGACCGGTTGCTGGCCGACTATCTTGCCCTGCACGCGCCCGCGCTGGTGGAGGAGGCCGACGGGGTCTTCTGGCTGGAGAACCTTCTGCTGGCGGCGGGCCTCTGAGCGAGACGCCACCCCCGACGCCCGCTCGCCGGGTGGCCGACCTGGTGGTTGCCGCCGGCCGTCGCCTCAGCCGCGTCTTGCCCCCGGGCCTGCGCCGCCGGCTGGACGATCGCGTCTTCTACGCGGTCTTCAACCTGACACGGGTGACCAACGACAATTATGGCTGGCGTCCGGGTCCGCCGGGCCCGGCGGCCCGCGCCGAGGAGGACCCCGAGGAGTAGCCCCATGGTCCCCTTTGGAGAGCGCCTGGCCGAGGCCTGCCGGCGCGTGAACGTGCCCCTGGCCATCGGCCTGGATCCGCACCTGGACCGTATTCCCGCGGTGGTCCAGGCCCGGCGGGACGGCCTGACGGGCGCGGCCTTTCGCGTCCTGGCCGCCGCCGAGGTGCGCCGCTTCGGGGCCCAGGTGGTCGAAGCCATCGCCGGTCGGGTGGCGGCGATCAAGCCCCAGGTTGCCTTCTTCGAGCAGCTGGGCGCCCCAGGCATGGCCGCCCTCGAGGCCGTCTGCGCCGACGCCCGCGCCGCGGGCCTGCTGGTGATCGCCGACGCCAAGCGGGGCGACATCAGCAGCACCGCAGCGGCCTATGCCCGCGCCTACCTGGTGCCCGACGCCCCCTTCGCCGCCGACGCGCTCACGGTGAGCCCCTACCTGGGCCTGGACACCCTCGAGCCCTTCCTGGCCCCCTGCCGGGCCCATGGCGGCGGTCTCTTCGTGCTGGTGCGCACCACCAACCCCGGCTCCGCAGCCTTGCAGCACGCGGGGCAGCCCCCCCTGGCCGAGGTGGTGGCGGCGGGCCTGCACCTGCTGGGGGCGCGCTCTGTGGCCCCAGCGGCCTGTCCTCGCTGGGGGCGGTGGTGGGGCCAGCGCCTCCGGACGATGCCCGCCGCCTGCGCGCCCTCCTGCCCCAGGCCTGGTTCCTGGTGCCCGGCCTGGGCGCCCAGGGCGGCACCGCGGCCCAGGCCCTGGGCGGGCTGCCCGCGCCGACGGATTGGGCGCCTTGCCCGTGGCCTCCCGCTCGGTGCTCTTCGCGCCAGCGGGCGGTCCCCCGGATGCCGATCCGGTGGGCGCCATCGCCGCGCGGGCCGACGCGCTGGCAGCGGAGCTTCGAGGCGCCATTCGGCTTCGTTGACAATTTCCTTGCAATTTCGGATGCGGTTGGGCCAGGGTGGAGGCAGTCCCCCAAGCCCTGGAGCCGCCCATGCGAATCCCCCGCCTTCTCCTCCCCCTTTCGCTCGCCGCCTGCAATCCCGGTGGCGCCTTCCAGGGCAAGGTGGTGGACGGCCTCAGCCAGAGCCCCCGGGGCGACGAGCAGGTGCTGGCCCGGGCCCGGGACAGCTCGGACCTGGGCTGCCAGGTGCGCGAGGCCAGCACCGACGCCGCGGGCAACTTCTTGATCGAGGGCCTCTGCGCCGGCACCCGCTACGATCTGTCCCTGGGCAACAAGACCCTGCAGCTCGATCACGCCGTGACCCTCGACGGCGACCAGATCTCGGGCGAGAGCACCGAGATCCGCGCCTGGCGCGTGCCCCTGGGCAGCGGGGTGCACAAGCTGGCCATGGACCGCACCCAGAATATCCGCACCTTCGCCGATGTGGCCACGGTGCGCCTGCCCGGCAGCGACCAGGATCTGCGCTTCCTGACGGTGCAGCCCGGCGCGGTGGAGGTCGTGAAGAAGGGCGAGCACCTCATCCTCGCGGGCAAGGAGCTGTCTGGCCAGCTGGAGTTCCTGCCGCTGGTCACCGACGCGGGCACCCGCAGCTTCGAGGGCGACCGCAGCCTCACCGACGCTCCCTTCCTCGGCGTGGGCTTCGAGGCCGACGGCAGCGCGGTTGCGGTGACCGCCCAGCTGGACTCCTCCCGCGTGATCGCCATCGACAACGGCCAGACCCACGCCCTGCTCATCCCCTCCGACGCCCTGCCCCAGGGCCGCTACGCGCTGGTCGGCAAGAAGGACAAGCGCGCTTTCATCCTGGACTTTGGTGAGGGGTCCGGCGCCGATGTGGCCGCCGCGCCCCTGGACTGATTTCCGTCAGGGCGCCGCTTCAGGCGCCGCCTCCGGCAGCCCCTCTGGGGCGGCCGGGGCCTCGACCGGCAGGGCCTCTGCGGCCGGGATCTCGGCAGGCGGGACCTCGGTGGCCGGAGCCTCTATCGGGGCGTCTCTGGGCTGGATCTGCGGCTGGATCTGCGGCTGGATCTGCGGCTGGATCTGCGGCTGGATCCGCGGCCGGCGCTTGCACCGCCGGCGCGGCGTCTTTGGGGGGCATCAGGTGGGCGGGCGCCTTGGGGGGCGGCGCCGGCTGATCGAGGGGCGGGCTGCCCGAGCAGGACAGGATCATCCACGTGCTGGCGCAGAGCAGCATTTTCAGGCGGGGCATGGACCTTCCCAGGAGCATTCCCCCTCCCACTATCCGTTCTGCGCGCCCGGCTCCACGGCGGGGGCGGCTTGGACTGGATAGGGCGGCGCCATGAACATCCTCATCACCGGTGCATCCCGGGGCATCGGGCGGGCCGTGGCCGCTCGTCTCGCCCGTCCTGGCGGCCGTGTCGTCGTCAACTACCTGCAGAATCGGGCCGCCGCCGAAGAGACGGCGGCGTTGGTGCGCGCGGCGGGGGCCGAGGCCTTGCTGATGCAAGGCGATGTGCGCAATGTCGATGATCTCAAGGCCCTGGCGGGCGCCTTGGATTCGGTGGACGTGCTGGTGCACAACGCCGCCGTGGGCGCGCTGAAGCCCTTTGACAAGATGCGGCTGTCCCACTGGGATCTCACCCTGGAGAGCAGCCTGCGCCCCTTCTGGATGCTCACCAAGCTGGCGCCCCTGGCCGATGGCGCAAGTGTGATCGGCATCTCCTCCATGGGCAGCCAGCGCTTCATCCCCGGCTATGCCGCCATGGGCGCCGCAAAGGGCGGGCTGGAGGCCCTCACCCGGCAGCTGGCGGTGGAGCTGTCCCCCCGCCGCATCCGCGTGAACACCGTCTGCGGCGGCCTGATCGAGACCGACAGCCTGCGCTACCTGCCCGAGGGCGCAAAGATGCTCGAGTTCGCCGAGCAGTTCACCCCGCTTGGCCGGGTGGGCCGGCCCGACGACATCGCCCGCGCGGTGGCACTGCTCGTGAATGAAGACGCAGCGTGGATCACCGGCCAGGTCCTGGTGGCCGATGGCGGGCTGTCCCTGCTCTGATTGCAGGGGAGCGTCGCCCCCGCGCCCGGCCCATGAAACAATGGGCGCCACCCGCGCGTCCACCCCGCGCCCAGCCCGGAGCCCCCATGTCCGATCCCGATGCCTCGGAGCGCCGCAGCCCCTTCGACAGCTTCCGCATCGAGGTGGACCCCGAACAGATCGACGAGTCGGTCAAGCGCCTGACCGAAAAGGTGCGCACCTTCGTCGAACACGGCCGCTACACCAAGGTGCGCATCAAGTACAAGGGCCGGCCCATCCTGCGCGACATCCCCCTGGGGGTCTTCCTGGCCACCGAGGCGGTCACCTTCTGGTATGCCGGCCTGCTCAAGGCCCTGGTGGTCAACCTGGGGGCCCGGACCTTCATCGAGGTGGAGTTCATCCACGAGGCCGACGAGAAGGTGCGCGAGGGCATCGATCTCTTCATGGCGGGTGAGGTGGAGGCCGCCGAGGCCGTCTACCGCGAGGCCCTGCGCATGAAGGCCGACGATCCCGCCGCCCTCTACAACCTGGGCATCTTGCTGCGGGTGACCGGCCGCCGCAAAGAGGCGATGGAGTGCCTGGAGAAGGCCGCCGCCGACGAGGGCTTCGTCGATCGCGAGAAGGCGCGCGAGGCGCTGGACAAGATGAGGCGCGGCCCCCGCAACCTCTGACGGGCGGCGGGCTATCCTGGCCCCATGCGCCCTGGCTGCCCCCGTCCTGCCTTCGCCCTCGCCCTGGGGATGGGGGCGATCGCCTGTGGGCCCGCCCCCTGCCTGCCCGCCGACGCGGTGGAGATCAGCGTGGCCTCGGGCACCCGCCCGGAGCTGAAGGCCGAGGTGGCCGCCGGCATCGCGGCCTACCGACGCTGGAGCGGCCAGCCCGCGCCCTGTCTGCGCTCCTTGACGGTGGAGTCCGAGCTGTGGGTGGCCGGCCTGCCCGCCGAAGGGCAGCTGATCGCCAGCGAGCGGCGGCTGCGCATTGGACCCACCACCGAAGACGGCGCCCAGGTCACCCTGCACGAGCTCTGTCACCTCTGGGATGCCGATGCGGGCCGGCCTTCCGAAGACGCGACGCTGGGGGCGCGCTTGCCCCCGCTTCCGGAGAATCCGGCCTACCCCGGTCACTTTGACCGCAGACACGAGTCCTTTGCCCGTCTCTGCGCGATGGGGCCGGTCGATCCAGCCCTGGCCGGGGCCCGCCCGGACTGCGGCGACGCCGATCCTGCGCTGCTGGCCGAGATCGGCGCCCGGGTGTGGCCGGCGACCGCACCGGCCCTGCGGACCCTATCCGTGGAGAGGGTGGTTGAAGCGCAGGCGGTCCCCCTGGCGCCCCTGCTGGCCGGTGCCAGCCTGTTGCGGGCGGCCCCCTGCGGCGATCGTCTCTGCGCCCTGGTGCTGGGGGCCAGCCCCGACCTCTTGACCGAGGGCAGCTTCCCGGCACCTTGGGATCGCCTGGCCCTGGCCCTGCTGGTGATCGATCCTGCGGGGCCGACCCTGCTCCGGGGCCTGCCCGTGCCCCGCCGCGACGAGGCGGGCTGGTCCTTGTGGGGCGGGCCCGAGGGGGTGCTGCTGGTGGAGGCTGGCGAAGGCACCCGGGCCTGGTGGTTGCCCCGCCGAGGGGGCGCGCCCCAGGCCCGGTCGCTGCCCGCCTGCCGCCCGGGGCCAGCGTGGACGGGCGGGCCCGGGCCGCCGAGGCCTGGGTGGAGAGGCCCCTGGGCGCCGGTGCTCCATCGTGGTGAGATTGGGCACCTGGACCTCACTCACGGGGCGCTCACGCCCCTGGAGGATCGCCGGCTGCCAGAGTGGGGTCCCGGCGGCCTCCTGCGGAGCACCGCCTTGCCGCCCCACAGCCCGCCCCAGAGCCTCGCCTTGCAAGGTCCCGACGGCCCGCTGCTGTTGGCGCCCGGTCGGGGCACAAGCGCTGCGATTCCTCTCGAAAATGAAGAGCTGGCGCTTTTTGTCGAGGGGGTTGGCTGGTTGCGCCGCCGGGCCTCGGGGGACTGGCTGCGGGCTGCGGGCCCCTGCCTGGGACCGCAGCTGCCAGGCCCGGTGCTGTCCATCGGTGGGGGCCTCTGGACGGTGGAGGGGGGGCCCCGGGCCCCCGTGCTGCGCCCGCTGCCCCTGCCCGGCTGAGGGGCGGCATCCCCTGGGCGATCCAGGGTCTGCGGTCCGGCTCAGCTGAAGTTGCACCAGTCATAGAGCAGGTCGGGGGCCGGCTCGAAGTCCTCGCTGGCGTAAAGCTGCTGGGCGACGTGGTTGTCGGCCCGCACATGCAGGTAGATATAGCAGCAGTCCAGGCGGGCGCCGACCGCTTTGACCCCAGCCACCAGGGCCCGCGCGAGGCCGCGGCCCCGGGCGGCGGGGCTGACATAGAGGTCGTCGATGCACAGCTGAACCCCGTCTTCTGCGGGGGCGCACATGCGTTGCACCATCACGAAAGCAAGCACGAAGCCTTCATCTTCGATGAGCAGCGTAAAGGCGGGACCCGGCCAGGCCAGGAAGCGGCAGATGCCGGCCTGCAGGCGCGGGGGTTGGCTGGCCCACTCGGCGGCGCCCAGCTCGGCCACCAGCCGGGCCACCGCCGGACCATCCGCCGGCCGCCCCAGGCGCAGGGCCGGGTGCAGCCGCGCCAGCAGCGGATCCTCTGCCGCAGGGTCCAAGGGGCGCAGCCAGGGCGGGGGCAGGTGGGGGTCCAGCGCGGCCTCTGGGGGGACGGGACGGTCGAGGCTCTATCTGCCGTGATAGCCCCAGGTCCAGCCCTGGAGTCTCCGTGTCCGACCGCAGCAGCCTCTCTGACAAGCACGCCCTCGTCTGCGGCGCCAGCGCCGGCATCGGCCGGGCGACCGCCCTGGCCCTGGCTGCCCAGGGCGCACGGGTCACCGTCCTGGCCCGGCGCGCCGATCGCCTGGAGGCCCTCATCCCCGCCCTCCTGGACGCGGGGGCGGCCAGCGCCCGGGCCCTCACCGCGGACCTCGATGATCGCGCCGACCTCGCCCAACGCATCGAGAGCCTGCTGGCCCTGGCCGGCCCGGTGCACATCCTCATCAACAATGCCGGCGGCCCCCCCGGCGGCCCCTTGCTGCAGGCCACCGAAGAGGCCTTGCTGACCGCCTTGGGACGCCACCTGCTGGCCAGCCACCTGCTCGCCCAGAAGCTCGTCCCCGGCATGGTAGAGGCCGGCTGGGGCCGCATCGTCAACATCATCAGCACCTCGGTCTATGAGCCCATCGCGGGCCTGGGGGTGAGCAATACCACCCGCGGCGCCATGGCCTCCTGGGCCAAGTCCCTGGCCAACGAGCTGCCCCCGGGCGTCACCATCAACAATGTGCTGCCGGGCTTCACCGACACCGAGCGCCTGTCCTCCCTGGCCGAGGCCCGGGCGACCAGCGCCGGCAGCACCGCCGACGCGATTCGTGCCGACTGGCTGGCGGGCGTCCCCGAGGGTCGCTTGATTCGCGCCGAAGAGACGGCCGCGGCCGTGGCCTTCCTCGTGTCTCCAGCAGCCGGTGCCATCCGCGGCGTGAGCCTGCAGGTGGACGGCGGCCGCATGCGCAGCATCTGACAGCAGCATCTCCCCCAGGGGGCCCCATGGACTACGACGTCTTCTTCTCCATCAGCCAGACGCCGGTGGACGGCCGCACCCCAAGCGAAGCGGAGATGTTCCGCAACTTCTTCGACCAGGTGAAGGCAGCGGACGCCCTGGGCTACGACACGGCCTGGGTGGCCCAGAGCCACCTGTCCACCCAGGTGCAGAAGGCCCACGACCACCCCGTCGTGCCCCACTGGCAGGGGGAGATCGGCCTCAACAACGACATCTATCAGCTGGCCCACAAGGTGTTCTCCTGCACCCGTCGCATCGAGGTGGGCAGCGCGGTCAGCAATATCGTCTGTGCGGGCGGGCCCATGGCCCACGCCGAGCGGGTGGCGGCATTCGCGTCTCTACATGGCATGGACCCGACCGAATTCCGGCGCCTGCGCATCGGCTTCTCTGCCGGTCGCTTCGAGTTCATGAACCGCGCCTATGGGGTGGTGCCGCGGGATGCCGTCGAGGCCGCCGCCTGGCCGGCCCTGCGGGGGCAGGTCTTTGCCGAGGCCTGTGAGCTCTTCTTGCGCCTGCTCCGGGGCGATGTGTTGGCCTCCTCCGACCTCATGCCCACGGTGCTCACCCGGGACCTCTTCCGATCGGATGCAGACTGGGAGAAGGTGACCCAGGCCGCCCGGCAGGCCGGGCGCTTGCAGGGCGACACCGTGCCCATTCCCAGCCGCTGGTCCTTTGATGTGTTGCAGGTCATCCCCAAGGACTGGCGCCGCGAGCTGGTGGACCTGGTGATCGGCAGCCACGACCCCGTCCTGCAAGAGCGGGTCAACCAGTGGATGCCCGTCAAGGTCTTCAACCTCAGCATCACCCAACCCAAGGTGATCGACGAGACGCACGCGCGCATGGCGCGGGCCTACCACCCCGATGGCGGCCCCTGGAAGCGCGCCCACATGCCGCGCACCGTCATGGTCTTCCTCAATGACGAGGCCGGCCTGACCCCCGCCAGCCGCAGCGCAGCGGCCCAGGTCGAGGCCCAGGCGGCCCTGGGCGCCTACTGGACCGCGCTCGAGGGCACCCTGGACCCCAAGAAGGTCGAGCGCGCCGCCGACAACGCCGTCATCGGCAACGCCGACGAGGTGGCGGAACAGATCGCCGCGCGCTTCCACCCCGACGATGTGCTGATGCTCTGGTTCGACTTCTTCAACCACGACAGCGACCGGGTGATCCGCAATATGCGGGCATTCAAAGAGAAGGTTGAGCCTATCGTATCCGAGCGGGTGGGCCGATGAGCGCGCGGGGCCCCACCGGCTGGACCGGTCCGGGTGGGCGCATCTTCCCCCGCAGCCCCCTGGGCGAGCAGGAGGCGGGCATTCCCACCGGGCGGGACGTGCCTTGGGAGCCCCTGGTGGACTACCGGCGCTCCGGCGTCAGCGAGACCACCATCCACGGGGCGGTGGCCTGGGCCCACGGCGGCGAGGTGGTGCACGCCTTTGGCGGCAATGTGCTCTGTTATGGCCGGTCGATGATGAAGCCCTTGATGATCAAGGTCTTCGTCGATCTGCTCGATGATCTCAGCTGGGAGCAGCGGGCGATCAGCGTGGCCAGCCACAATGGCACGCCCGAACATGTCGCCGCCGCCCAGAGCATCCTGATGCCCGATGAGTGGGGCCTGATGCAGACCCCCCTGGACGTGCCCCTGGTGCAATTCGGCCGTCAGGTACGCCGCCCGCGGCGCTGGTACCACTGCTGTTCTGGAGAGCACGCCGCCATCCTCTTGGGTTGTCGCAGAAAGGGGTGGTCGCGGGCTGGTTATATGTTGCCCGGTCACCCTTTCTTTGCGGCCTGGATGGACGTGATGCGGCGGGACCTGGGTGCAGACTGGTCGCCCTTGCGCGTGGCCCGGGACGGCTGTGGCCTGCCCACGGTATCCAGTACGGTGAGCGAGCTTGCGGTGATCTTCAGCAAGCTCGCCCAGCGCAGAGACGAAGACTGGATCTGGGAGGCCATGACCCGAAACCCCGACCTGGTGGGCGGCTTCAACCGGCTGGACAGCACCATCCTCAAGGCGGGTGAGGGCCGGGTGCTGGCCAAGGAGGGGGCCGACGGCCTGTTGGGCCTGGCCATCGAGCACCCGGACTACCCCGAGGGCCTGGGGGTGGTCATCAAGATTGCCCATGGCTGGAATGCCCAGGCAACCTGGTATATTGCCCGAGGCATCCTGGGCAGCCTGGGCTTCGAGCTGCGCAACCCCTACAAGCTGCACCGGCAGAAGGCCTTCCTGGTGCCCGGCGTGGTGCCCGCCGATCGCCTGGCCGCCTTGGAGCAGACCCCCACCTGGGATGCCTGGGACCCCGACATCGAGCGCTACCAATATGACTGGCGGGCCTATGCGGGCCCGGGGGGCGGCGGGCGCGGCCCCAGCTGAGGGGCCACCTGCGGCAGCATCGCGGCAAGAGCTGGAGACGACCAAGCGGAGCCAGCATGTCCATCCACGCGTGCTACCCCTATCTGCGCGTCTCGGACGCCCCTGCCGCCATCGCCTTCTATGCGCAGGTCTTTGGCGCCACGGAGCGCTTTCGCCTGGTGGACCCCAGCGACGGGCGCATCGGCCACGCGGAGCTTGTCTTGGCGCCAGGCATCGTGATCATGCTGTCGGCGGAGTACCCAGAGATGGGCATGGTCGGCCCCAGCGGCAAGCCCGGCCTGTCCATGCACCTGCATGTGGACGACTGCGACGCCGTCTTCGCGCGGGCCCGGGTCGCCGGCGCCACCATCCTGCGGCCCCCTGCGGACCCGGTCCACGGGGAACGCAGCGGCAGCTTCGTGGATCCCTTTGGCCACGAGTGGATGGTGGGCCACAGCATCGAAGAGGTGCCCGAAGAGGCGATGCAGGCCCGCTGGGACGCGCTGGTGAAGGGGGGCTGAACGCGCACCGGCGCATGCGGCTCTCGCGCCTCCCCAAAGCAGGCGGGCGACCGGCGAGGGCAGCGCCGCAAGGGGGGCGGCCCTACTCAGTCACCAGGAAGCCTCCGGCGAACCAGGCCCGGTGCGGCCCCTCCAGGATGAGGCTGTGCACGTCGATCACGTCGCCCGGCGGCAGGGCTCGGACCTGGGCTGGGGCGCTCTGCAGCTGGTCGCCATCCCGCAGCACCAGCATCTGTCCGTCCGACAGGGCGCCTGCCCGCACCCACTCCCCCGTCTCTGCATCGGCGAAGCGGTGGCTGGGGGTGCTGCTCACCGTCTCGGCACCCGCCTGGATTGTGATCAGCTCCTTGCCAAAGCTATCCCAACGGAAGGCCACCCGCGCGGGCAGCTGCTGGCCGCTGCTGCGATCCACCGCCCAGACGGTGTCTCCGGTGCCCAGGTGGTTGATGGGCACATCGCCCTTGGGCGTGGCCACCAGCGTCTCGCCGGGAAAGCAGCGGGGCGGCTGCGGGCTGCCCTCCAGCGCGTCGAGGCTGAAGGCCAGGGCGCCGGTCGCGCTCTGGGCGGCCATGGCGGCGGCGAGATGGCCCCAGGTGGACCCGGCCGAGGAGGGCGTCCTCGCTGGCGGAGCGGGGTGGGCGCAGGACAGGCTCAGGAGCAGGATCGGGATCAGGCGCATGAGGCCCTCTACCGGGCCAAGCGGGCGGTGGCCGGTCCGCTGCGGCGTTAGCGGAGCCCACGGCCCCGGAGCACCCATGGCGAGGCGCGATCCCCGGGACCCTGAACTTCATCGGCAGGCGCTTCAGCCCCGCCGCCGGCGACGCGCCTGGCTGGAGAACCTCAACCCGGCCACGGGCCGGCTGATCTCGCGCATCGCCCGGTCGGGCTCCGAAGACGTCGATCGGGCCTGCGCGGCAGCTGCGTCGGCCCGCAAGCCCTGGGGCGACACCCCCGTCCTGGAGCGCGCCCGCCTGCTCGACGCCATCGCCGAGGGCATCCAGGCCCGCTTCGACGAGTTCGCCCGCACCGAGAGCGAAGACCAGGGCAAGCCGGTCAGCCTCGCCCGCAGCATCGACATCCCCCGGGCCATCGCCAACTTCCGCTTCTTTGCCGGCGCGGTGCGCCATGACGAGACGGGATGCCACGAGATGCACGGCCAGGGCGGGACCGGGGCCCTGAACTACAGCCTGCGGCGGCCGGTGGGGGTGGCCGCGCTGATCACGCCCTGGAACCTGCCCTTGTACCTGTTGACCTGGAAGGTGGCCCCGGCCCTGGCCTGTGGCAACCCGGTGGTCTGCAAACCCAGCGAGCTGACCCCGCGCACGGCCACCCTGCTGGCCGAGGTCATCGACGAGGTGGGCCTGCCCGATGGCGCCTTCAACCTGGTGCATGGGTTGGGTCCCGAGGTGGGCGCCCCGCTCACGGCGCATCCCCAGGTGGCCCTGGTGTCCTTCACCGGGGGCACGGCCACGGGCGAGCGGGTGGCGGCGGCGGCGGCGCCGGGCTTCAAGAAGCTCAGCCTGGAGCTGGGCGGCAAGAACGCGACCCTGGTCTTTGCCGACTGCGACTTCGATCAGGCGGTGGAAGGCGCGGCCCGGGCGGCTTTTGCCAACCAGGGCGAGATCTGCCTGTGCGGCAGCCGCATCCTGGTGGAGCGGTCCATCCACGACCGCTTCGTGGATGCGCTGGTGGCGCGGGTCTCGGCCTTGCGGGTGGGGGATCCCGCCTCCCCGGACACCGATATGGGCGCGCTGGTGAGCGCAGCGCACCGCGACAAGGTGGAGGGCTACCTGCGCCTGGCGGTGGAAGAAGGCGGCCGCCTGCGCTGCGGGGGCCAGCGGCCGTCCCTGAATCCGCCCCTGGACGGTGGCTTCTTCTTGCAGCCCGCCGTGATCACCGATCTGGCGCCCAGCTGCCGCACCGCCACCGAAGAGATATTTGGGCCCGTGGTGACGGTGCACCCCTTCGACACCGAAGCCGAGGCGTTGAATGCGGCGAATGGGGTGCGCTACGGCCTCTCTGCATCCTTGTGGACCACCGATCTGCGCCGGGCCCACCGCCTTTCGGCCGCCCTCGACACGGGCATGGTCTGGGTCAATACCTGGCTGCTGCGGGATCTTCGCGTGCCTTTCGGCGGGGTGAAGGACAGCGGGGTGGGGCGAGAAGGAGGCAGGTTCTCCCTGGATTTCTACAGCGATATGAAGAATGTCTGCATTCAGCTCTGACCCCCCGCTCCAAAGCGCAGGATGGCGGCGCGCAAGGGACCGTCGATGGGCTGGCTCTTGAGGTGTTCGGGGCTGCCGGGCAGGGTGCCCATCTGCACGACGCGGCTGTGGCCGCTGGCCCGCAGATCGCCGTCCGGGCCCACCACCCGGTAGTCCAGGCGCAGGCTGCTGCGCCCCAGCGCCCCCACCTGCAGCTCGACGGTGACCCGCTCGCCAAAGGCGCAGGGCCGCTGGTAGTCGCACTCGGCATGCACGGCGGGAAAGCCGCGTGTCTTCAACAACTCGGCATAGGGCAGGCCCAGGGCCTCATCGAACCAGCTCTCCATGGCCTGGTGAAACCAGTCGAAGTATCGGGGGAAGTAGGCGATGCCGACGGGGTCGCAGGCGCCGAAGCGCACGTCGATGGGGTGACGGTGCAGGCCCGGCGTGGGGGTGGTCATGGGGCGTCCTCATCCAGGATGCACAGCTCGCGCAGATCTTCGAGGAAGGAGCTGGGGCGCTGCGCCCGGTTGCTGCGGTCGCGGCCCGCCCAGGACAGGTCCAAGGCGCGGCGGGCGCGGGTGATGGCGACATAGAGCACGCGGCGCTCTTCATCGAGCTTGGCGGTGCTTCCGTCTTGGGTTGCGAACCAAGAGGGCAGGCCCCCCTCGGTGAGGCCGGGCACCCAGACGGCATCGAATTCCAGCCCTTTGGATTGGTGCATGGTGAGCACCCGGACCCCTGCGGCCTCGTCCAGCTGGTCCACATCGCGGACCAGGGCGGCGCGGTCCAGGGCCCGGGACAAGGCCGCGGCGGCGGGCAGATCGGGGTCGTCCAGCTGGGTCATGCGGGCCACCAGCTCGGCGAGGTTGTCCAGGCGCCAGGGCTCCTTGGGGTATTTGTGCTTCAAGGCCTCTTCGGTGATGCGGGCGATGAGCTGGGCGGGCCGCAGGTCCTCGGCGGCCCAGCGGTCCAGGGTCTGGCGCAGGCGGGCGAAGAGGGGGGCCTCGCGCAGCACCAGGGCCCGGCGCTCGGCCGCATGCCGGGCGGCGAGGGGGGCCAGGCGGGCGGCCAACGAGGCGGTGGCCAACACATCGTCCAGGGCCCGGTGGGTGGGTTGAAAGGGGATCTGGAGGTGGGAGACCAGGTGTTCGAGGGTGTAGCGTTCGGTGCGGATCAGCCGTCTCGCCACATCCAGGCTGTCCCAGGCCACGGAGAGGTGCAGGGCCACGCCGTGCTTGCGGCCGGCGGCCTCCAACATGGCCACGTCAAAGCGCACATTGTGACCGGCGATGGGCGTCTGGCCGATGAAGCGCTTGAGTTCACCCAGCACGTCGGCGGGGTGGCGGCCCTCCACATCCAGGCGCTCCTGGCTGATGCCGTGTACGGCCTCGCTGTCGCCCAGGGGCAACGTATTCTTGAGCAGGGCGGCCATGCGGTCATGGCTTGCAGCAGAGATGCGTCCGCCGCGCAGGCGCTGGGCGGCGACCTCGATCACCTCGTCCCGGCCGGCCTGGATGCCGGTGGTCTCGGTGTCCAGCACCACCACGTCGGGGGTGCCCAGGCCCCACAGGGGGTCGCCTTCGTCCACGGCGCGTTGGTTCAAGAGGTCGGCGAGGCGCAGCCCGCAGGTCGCGGCCTCGTCCAGGATGCGCCGCACGGTGCGTTCGCCCACGCCGCGCACCAGGCGCCGGGCCACCCGGCGGGCGGCCTGCTCGTCTCCCCGGTCATAGACCAGGCGGGCCAGGGCCAGGGCGTCCTTGATCTCGGCCCGGCGGTAGAAGCGGAACTGTTCGACGGTGGTGGCGGGCACGCCCTGGTCCGCGAAAGCCTGCCCCACATCGCCCACCTGCTGGTTGGTGCGCACCAGCACGGCGAGCTGTCGCGCGTCGGCCCCGGCGGCCAGGCGCGCCCCCATGGCACGGGCGATGGCGGCGTGCTCTTCGGCCTCTGTGGCGTAGGCGTGCAGAGTCGGGCGCTCCCCCTGGTCCGCACCTTCGGGAGCCAACACATGGCTCACCCGATTCGACAGGCCATCGGCGAGGCGATCCGCGACGTCCAGAAGGGCGCGGGTGGCCCGGAAGTTTGCGGTCAGCTCCAGCTTGTGTACCGGCCCGAAGTCGCGGTCCAGGCGGGCGAGCAGCGTCTGGGGGGCCGAGCCCCGCCAGCCATAGATGGTCTGGTCGAGATCCCCCACCAGGCAGAAGCTGCGCGCGTTGGCGGCCAGCACGCTCAGCACCTCGTATTCGGAGAGGTGGGTGTCTTGCACCTCGTCCACCAGCACCGAAGAGAAGCGGTCGCCCCATAGGGCCCGGCAGTCGGCGTCCCGCAGCAGCAGGGCGCGGGTGAGGAGCACCAGGCCGGCAAAGTCCACGGCCCCGCGCTCGCCCAGGGCCTCGACGTAGATGCGGGCGTCGCCTCGCGGGGAGAAGGCGCCGGTGGCCCACAGCTCGACCGAGGCCTCGCCCAGGGGCACCGCGGAGGCGTCGGCGTGGATGGCATAGAGGGCCTTGCGGGGCTGCTCCATGCCCAGCTCGCGCATCAGCTCCTCGGCGTCGTCTTCGTCCAGGATGCGGAAGTCGGTGGGCAGGCCCGCGCGCTCGGCGTGTTGGCGCAGAATGCGGTTGCAGAGGGAGTGGAAGGTGCTCAGCGTCACCTGGCTGGCCACCCGCGCGCCCACGGCCTTGGCCAGGGCCTCGCGCATGTGGTCGGCCGCCCGGTTGGTGAAGGTCAAGGCCAGCAGCTCGTGGGGCTTGACGCCGTCTTGCAGGGCGCGGGCCACCCGATGCGACAGCGTGGTGGTCTTGCCCGACCCGACGGCGGCCAGCACCAGCAGGGTGCCGTGCTGGGCCTCGATCACAGCCTGCTGTTCGAGCGTGGGGCAGAAGGGCGCGGTCATTGCGCGCTCCGGCACCGGTCAAATCGGGGACCATCAGCGGACACTTGACCGGCGACCTGACCCTCAGAGGCGCCGGAGGCGCCCGCCGCTCATCAAGCGGCGCAGGAGGGGGAGGCCGCATGTTGCGGCCGATATGGGGGAGGACAGCGTCCTCCTCCATCAGAAAAGAAGCGCCGGAGACCGAACGGACAGAATGTCCGGGCGGTTGAACGGTGCCCGCGCTCCCGGGGGTCATCTGCTCGAAGACGACGTAGTGGTCGCCATTCATGCCCAGTCTGCGGTAGACCTCTTGGGCCCTTGTATTGCGTCGGTCCACATAGAGGCGCACGCCGCCCACCCGGGCCTCGGCAGCCTGGCGGAGCACCTCGGCGTAGAGGGTCTTGTAGACGCCTTGGCCCCGGGCCGCGGGCCAGACATAGACGGATTGGATCCACCACACCACGGCGGCCCGCCAGTCGCTCCATTCGGTGGTGATCATCAGCTGGCCCAGCGTCTGGTCGCCCTGTTCGGCCAGCAGGTAGAAGGCCCCCAGCTCTCCAGAGAGGGCGGCGGCAACCCCCCGGGTGAGCACGTCGCGATCGAGCTTCAAATCCTCGGTCTCGATGGCCATGGCCGCGTTGCCATGGACCAGGGTGGGCAGGTCGGGGCCGGCTGCGCGCCGGATGGCGATGCGGCCGGGGAGAGGGGCGGGCGTGGGGGGCATGGGGCTCTCGGTGTGCGTCTGGGGTGAAGCGCGCTATCCCGGGGGCGGCGCTTGGGCAGAGCCTGGGGCCCACTGCACTCCCCCCCCTGAGGTGGCTCTTGGACACCAGCCGCCTGCGCACCGTGATGGCGCTGAGTTTGCCGATCATTGGGGGCATGGTCAGCCAGAATGTGCTGAATCTTGTCGATACGGCGATGGTGGGCCAGCTGGGAGATACGGCCCTGGCGGCGACAGGCATGGGCAGCTTCGCCAACTTCGTGTCGGTGGCCTTCATCACGGGGATGGGCAGCGGCGTGCAGGCCATGGTGGCCCGTCGCAAGGGCGAGGGGCGGGACAGCGAGGTGGCAGTGCCGCTCAACGGCGGGCTGCTGATGGCCTTGGGCCTCGCCCTGCCCCTCTGCGCGCTGCTCTACCTGTTGGCCCCCACGCTCTTTCCCCTGCTGGTCGATGATCCCGCGGTGCAGGCCGTCGGGACGGACTACTATCGGCTGCGCCTGATCGGGGTGGCCGCGGTGGGCATGAACTTCGCCTTCCGGGGCTACTGGAATGGGGTGGGGCTGTCCAAGATGTATCTTGGCACCCTGATCGTGATGCACACGGTCAACATCTTCCTCAACTGGGTGCTGATCTTCGGCAAGCTGGGGATGCCTGCGATGGGGGCGCCCGGCGCGGGCCTGGCCACCTCCATCTCGGTGTGGGCGGGGTCGGCGGTCTACGTCTTCTTGTGTTGGCGCCATGCGCGGCCCCAGGGCTTTCTGCGCGGCCTGCCCGATCGCGGCACCCTGCTCACCATGCTTCGGCTGGCGGTCCCCGCAGGCATTCAACAAGAGCTCTTTGCCGCCGGCTACCTGAGCTTCTTCTGGATTGTGGGTCAGGTGGGCACCCGAGAGCTGGCCGCGGCCAATGTGTTGTTGACCCTCACCCTGGTTGCGGTGCTTCCGGGCCTTGGCTTTGGTCTGGGGGCCGCCTCGCTGGTGGGACAGGCCCTGGGACGAGGGGACCCGGAGGATGCCCGGCGTTGGGGCTGGGAGGTGGTGCGCATCGCCGCCGGGGTGATGGGGCTGCTGGGCCTGCCCATGCTCTTTGCCCCCGACGCCATCCTCGGGGTCTTCCTGGAAGACCCCGACACCCTGGCCCTGGCGGTGCCGGCCCTGCAGATCGTGGGCGGGGCCATCGTCTTCGATGCGGTGGGCATGGTGCTGCTCAACGCCCTGCTGGGGGCCGGGGCCGCCCGACAGGTGATGGCGGTGGCCGTCGGCGCCCAGTGGCTGGTGGGCCTGCCCCTGGCCTGGCTGGTGGGGCCGGTCCTGGGCTGGGGACTGACGGCCATCTGGGCATCGCAGGTGGGCTGGCGGGTCCTGCAGGCCGGCGTCTTCGCGCTGCTCTGGCAGCGCGGCGACTGGCAGCGCATCCGGCTTTGAGCGGGCGCGCCCGGGCCAGCGGCCCCACGGGAGCTTGTTGACGTCTGGTGACGCAACGAGACGCTTGTAGACCGACCCGCGCGGCAGGGGCATTGAATGGGGCGTTATTCGGGAGGGGTCGGGGCGCTTCCGCCCCGGCGCTCCCCCCCGTAGTTCCCCCCCGTAGTTCCCCCCCATTGGCCTCCTGGCGGAGTTCGGCCCGATGTTTCCGCGACGCCGTCCATGGGCGGGCATCTGCCGCTTGCTTGGCGCCTTGGGCCTGTCGGGCTGCCTGGCGGGGTCGGCGGGCGTCGCCTCGGGGATCGATACGGCAGCAGGCGGCAGCCGGCCCGCGGTGGCTCCTTCGGCCCGCCTCTCGGCCCTGGGCCGGGACCCCGGCGCGCGGGCCCTGGGCCGCCCGCGCCTGGCTCTTGCAGCACCCCGACCCGGGCCACGACCTGCTGGTCCAGCACCTGGCCGCGCGGGGGCCGGGCTGGCGGCGGGTGCCCAGAGTGCTGGCCCGCATGGGGCGCGAAGAGGGCGTTGCAGCGCTGGCTCTGGCCCTGCTTGACCCCGACCCGCTGCTCTCTTGGGAGGCCGGGCGGGCCCTGGGCCAGCACCCGGCACCGGCGGCGCGTTCGGCCTTGGTGGCCGCCCTCGACCACCCCTCTGGTCCCGTCGTGCGGGCGGCCCTCGCGGGCCTCAGCCAACGCATGGACCCCGTAGATTGTGCCGCCGTCCTCTCTGCATTGGCCCGTCTGGAGGAGGGCCCGGTGCGCAGCGACGCCTTGCGCCTGGGGGAGGATCTCGCCTGCCCCCTGGAGTCGGCGCAAGACAGCCTCGCCCTGCGCTGACGGCGGCACCCCACCCCGGGGCGCTTCAGGTCTTGCGGCCCTGGCGGTCGGAGCGCGCCATCAAGAAGGCGGTGAATCCTGGCAGATGGCGCCCGATGAATGCGGCGAATTTGCCATGGCCGGTGACGACGACCTCGCGGCGGCGGTGCCACAAGGCGTTGACCATGGGGCGAGCGGCGGCATCGGCCGTCCACATCAGGGCGGCGGGCCGCCTGTCGATGCGGCGCTGGCGTCATGGGCGCCCTGGTTGTCGACCTGGGCGATCTCGCTGGCGATGAAGCCCGGGTGGATGGTGGTGCAGGACACGCCGCTGCGCCCCAGCTCTGCCGACAGGGTGGAGCCATAGGCGTGAACAGCGGCCTTGGAGGCCGCATAGGCGCCCGAGCCCGGCACCGGCAGGTATTGCGCCACGCTGCCCACCAGTCCAATGCGCCCGCCAGTCTTCTGCAGCTCGGGAAGCGCCGCAGCGACCGTGCGCACCACCCCAAAGAGGTTGGTATCGAACTGTCGGATCCAGTCCTCGGTGTCGAGCTTGGCGATGCGCCCGCTCACCGCGAAGCCGGCATTGGCCACCACCACATCCAGCTGCCCGAAGCGCGCGAGAATCTCGTCCACGGCGGCCTTTGTAGAGCCACCATCGGTGACGTCACAGGCCACTGCGGCGGCGCGGCCGCCTTGGGCCTCGATCTCGGCCACTGCGGCATCGAGCTTGTCCTTGCGGCGCCCGCTCACGATGACGGTGGCGCCTTCGGCCGCCAGGGCCTTGGCGATGCCCAGGCCAATGCCGGTGGCACCCCCGGTGATCCAGGCCACCTGGTTGTGGAAGCGTCGGGGCATGGGTCCTCGGGGTCAGGAAGCGGAGGGGGGGCGCAAGGCGGCCCAGGCGCGCAAGAAGTTGCCGCCCAACACCTTGGCGATGCGTTCGGCCGACCAGCCCCGTTGCAGCATCTGCTGCACCAGGCGGGGGAAGGTGTCGCCGGTGGCGATGTCTTTGGGGGGCACGATCGCGCCGTCATAGTCGCTGCCCACCGAGACGTGGTCGTCGCCGACGATGTTCATGACGTGCTCCATGTGTTCGAGCACCATGGTGCCATCCACCGGGCCCCCGGGGCGCTTCAAGAAGGCCTCCGAGAAGATGATGCCCACGGTGCCCTCCGTCTGGGCGATGGCGCGCAGCTGGTCGTCGTCCAGGTTGCGCCAGTGGGGGCGCACGCCGTCCACGCCGGTGTGGGTGGCGATCAAGGGCAGGGTGCGGTCGTGGGCCGCGACGGCGTCCCAGAAGGCGTCGGGGTGGATGTGGGCGAGATCGACGAAGATGCGGTGGTGATCGAGCTCTTCAACCAGGGCGTGGCCCTTTCGCGACAGGCCCCGATCCAGGCGCAAGCCGCTCTGCGGCGTGGAGGTGGCCCCAAAGACGCTGCTGGTGAGGTGAACCAGGGTGACCCGGGTGACCAGGCCCGGGGGCAAAGCGGCCAGCCCGCCCGGGGCGGCCTCCAAGGCGTTGCCCCCCTGGATGCTGACCAGCACGGCGTGGGCCCCGCGGGATCGTGCCGCCTTGTATTCGGTGATGTCCCGCGCGATCTGCAAGGCCCCAGCCGAGTCTTCGACCAGCTGCAGCAGCCGGGCGAGGTTCTTCTGGAAGGTGTGCCAGCGCAGGAGCGGGGGCCGGAAGGGGTTGGTGGTGATGCTCCACATTGCGCCCGAGACGCCGCCTTCCACCATGCGGGGCAGATCGAGGTGGCCAAAGAAGTAGCGCCCGCCCAGGGCCTGGTCGTGCCGCACGAGGGGGTCGTAGCCCCACAGGCGGGGCGGGATGAAGAGATCGATGTGCAGATCGATCAGGTCGAGATCGTGGGCGAGGTCCACCGCGTCGCGGCTGACGCCCAGGCGCAGGGCGATCTGGTCGCGATCGAGTGCCGGAGGGGATTGCGAAGGAGGCTGTGGAACGGTTGCGTCGGACATGCTCCGGCCCTATCGCCTTGCCCCGGCCCCGGCGATCTCCCCGCGGGCCGCTGCGAAGGCCCCAGGTGCGAAGTAGACTGCGCGCCATGGTTGGCCTTCGTTCCACGCCCGTCCTCCGCCTGCTCCTCCTGCTCTGCGCCCTGGTGTTGGGGGGCCGATCCGGCCCGGCCTCCGCTGGCAGCCTCGCGGTGCTGGACGGCAACATCCACCGCCTGCTCAACGACGACAGCGGCTGGACCCTGCACCAGGCAGAAGGGTCGAATGGCGTCGCCGTCTATGCCAAGCCGGTGCCCTCTCTGCAGATGACCGCATTCAAGGGGATCAAGCGGCTGGCCGCCGATGTCGACCCCGCCCACCTCTTTGATCTCATCGTCGATATCGCCGGCCAGAAGCGGTTTTCGTCTATGTTGGTAGAGTCGCGCGTCCTGGCCAGCCAGCCCGACTCGCTCGCCTATTTCCAGGTGATTCGCCCCCCGTCGCTGGTGCCCGGCTCTCACCGATTCTGGATCAACAGCAGCGCGGTCGACCGGGCGGTGGGGGGCGAGCGTGGGCACTTCAAGCGCTCTTGGAGCGTCATGCCCGCCACCACCATGGGCGAGGTGCGACAAGACATCCTGGGCCGGTATCCCGACGCGGTCGAGGTCGTGATCAGCCATGGGTCCTGGGAGCTGGACCCCCAGCCCGACGGCTCGGTGCTCTATATCTACCGGACGGTGAGCCACCCCGGCGGGGGCATTCCCGACGGCCTCGCCCGCATGCTGGCCGGGCGCACCCTGCCGGGCAATATGTTGGATTTTGAGCGCGCGGCCGCAGGAGACTGAGCCATGCTCTTTGGGTTGAAGGGCGCCCTGGATGACCGGGGGGCCTCGCTGATTCTGCAGACGCCGCGGGCCTTCTGGGTGGTGCGGGGGCTCGTGCTGGCCCTGCTGGTGCCCCTGCTGCTGATCTTTCTGGTGGGCTTGCTGGCAGGCGTGGACATCCTGGCGGTGGGAGCCGAGGAGCCGGGCGTCTTCACCGGCCTGGGGGCGCTGCTCTTCTTTGGGGTGGGTGGACCGAGTTTCCTGGTGGGCGCCTTGCATTTGCTGCGTAGCAGCAGCCGCAGCGCGCAGAGTCGGGTGGAGATCGACCTGGAGGCCCGCGAGATCCGCCCCACCGGCGGCCCGGCGGTGCCCTTCGACCAGCTGCGGGGGCTGGTGCTGCGCAAACCCAACCCGCTGCTGAAGTGGGTGGCCATCGAGGCCGACCTGGGCGGCGCAGCGACGGCAGCAGCCGATGACCCCAGTCCCTATCGGGCGCCCCGCGGCGGCGCGTCGCTGCGGCTGCTGGGCAATCTCAACGAGCTGGAGCTGGGGGGCGCCCGCAAGCTGATGCAGCAGCTGGCCGACCGCATGGGCGTAGAGGCCATGGACCGCAGCCCCAGCCTGCTGGGTGGCGGCGGCGAATCGGGGGCGGGGGCGGGCCGCATCGGTCATGCCGCCACCTACTTCCCCCTGCAGGGCATCTTCTTCTTTGCCAGCCTCTTCTTCCTCTTTGCGCGAAAGGACGACCCCGTCGGCCAATTCCATGCGCGGCAGTCCCTCACCCTGCTGGTCTTCGAGATGGTCGCCATCTTCGGCACGATCATCGTCGCGGTGCCCTTCTTGTTCCTGGGGGAGATCCTGGGCAAGGGCGATGGGGAGCCCCACCCCGTGGGGCTGGGAATCCTGGTGGTGGGCCTGCTGGGGGTGACGGGGCTGCGCATGATGCTGCGCTTTGTGGCCACCTACAAGGCCTGGCGCGGAAAGTCCTGGCTGATGCCTGGGGTGGGGCGGATCAGCGCCCGCTGGCTTCCCCCGGCCGATCCCGCTTGATTGTGCCGAAACGCCCCAGGGCCAACGCAGAGAGGCCCACCAGGGCCAGTCCGCCCAGCTCGCGCAGCTCTTCGCTGTCGAATCCCAGGGCCAGGGTGGGGCTGTCCAGGCGGGAGGCGATGCGGAGGGCCCAAAGCAGGGCACCCAGGGCCAACATCCCCGAGATGGCCGGGCTGCCGCGCCCGAAGAGTGCGGCCGCATAGAGGGCGGCGGTGAGGCCGTATACCGCCATCCACTGCAAGGGGTCTGGATCGTTGAGTTGCACCGCGACACAGGCCAGCGCGCTCAGCAGTCCAAGGGTCAAGAGCAGTCGGCGCAGCACCGCGCCCCCTATCGGAAATAGCCGGTGAGCATCAGGCGCAGGTCGACCCCCGACGACCAGGCGTTGATCATGGGCCGGGTGCCTCGGGTGGCGCCCCAGCCGCCCTCCATGCGAAAGCCCAGGTTGCGCAGGGGGCGCATGCTGCCGCCCACAGCCACCCGCAGGCCGGGAAAGGGCCCGCCCTGGGCCTGCTCCCAGAAGCCGCTGCGGCCGGTCCACAGGGTCGGGCCGACGGCGCCATCGAGCGCCCAGAGCCCCAGGGGCTGGTGGTAGACGGCCATCAGGCCCAACAACGGGCCCTTCATCTCCAGTTGGTCCTGGGTGGCCCAGGCGGTGGCCAGGTCGGCCCGCAGGTTGAAGCGCCAGGCCACCGGAAGCTCGAACTGGGCGGCAAATGCGGGTTTAAGGCCGTTGGGGGGCAGGCCGCGATCACCAGCCATCTGCAGGCCCACCGACAGGCTGAGCTGGTCCCGGCGCCAGCGGTTGTCGTAGCGCTGGATCTGCTGGCGGGCCAAGGCGCCCACATCGGGGTCGTCCTCGACCTGGTGCAGGGCCGACATCGCCGGCTCCCACTCTCGCAGATGGTGCAGGGCCAGTCCCTCGACCAGCTTGGCGCCCGCGTGACCATCGTCGGCCTTCAGGGTGTCGCGCGCCGCCTGCAAGGCCCCGTCCCAGTCGCCGTCTTCCACGGCGCCGCGGGCGGCGGTCCAGGCCTCGGGACCCGAGGCGGGCAAGGGCAGGGGAGGGCGCTCCTTGGCCTGGGCCAGGCCACCCAGGAGCAGCAGCACGGGTGCAAAGCGGCGCAGCGGATTCATTGGCCCCCTCCGCGGCCGTTGCGCAGGTTGACCTGGAAGACGTGCAGCTCGTCTTCGAGCAGCAGGCCCAGCACCTTGCCTTGGCCACCACCCGCAATCACCCGGCCAGCGGCCGGCGTGTCCACTGCCACCAAGGGGTCGCCGGTCTCGGCGTCCAGCAGCACGATCTGCCCGCCCACGCCGCCGGAGCTGGACAGGGCGAAGCTGCCGCCGGCGCCCATGTCGCCGACGGCGTTGATGGCCGTCTGCATCTCGTTGGCCCAGAGCCGCTCGCCGGCGGGGTCATAGGCCTCGATCACCCGGCCGTCGGCCACCACATGGGTGCCGCTCACGGGGTCGAGGGCGCAGATGGATCCCGGCGTCAGGCGGCTGCTGACCTCGACGCGCCCCACCGTCCAGGTGGCGCCGCCCACGGTCACCAGCAGCTGGTCCTGGGCGCGGTCGGCCACCACGCAGGGGGAGCCTTGGCAGGCGGCGGCGGGAAGGGCCACGGTGTCGATGTCGTCGGGATAGAGCCAGTCCACGCCGCAGCCGTCGGTGGGATCGTCGCGCAGCACGGCCAGCCCGGCGTCGGTGATGCCCGCCCCCAGAATGCCGGTGGTGCGCCCATGCACGCGCAGGGGCTCTGCGACGGAGCTGCCCTCCCAGTCAAAGAAGGCGTCGTCGCCAGCGGCCAGCACCCGGGCCGAAGCACCCGATTCGACGACATCCAGCAGGCGCTCGCGCGCGCCGGGCAAGGGATCGAAGATCTCGATCACCTCGCCGTCAAAGGAGGTTCTGCGCGTGATCTCGCCCAGGGCGCTCTGGGTGTGCAGGTCGCCGCCATCTTCTCCCACCGCCAGCCGCGTCCAGGCGCCGCGCAGGGCCAGGGTGTGGGTGATGGCCGCGGCGTCGGCGCAGCCCAGGGCGGGCAGGAGGCTGAGCAGGAGGAGGGCGCGCATGCTCGGGCGGGGCTGGAGGGGGCCGCATCATAGCGCGCGACGTTGCCCGGCGGAGCCTGCCGACGCCTCCGCTTCCGCGCCGAAACCTGGGATCGGCCCCCCAAGGGTGGGGTCTTCCCTTCAAGGCGCGGCACCACCGCCCGTAGAGCGTTCATGTCCACCTCCGAACTTCCTCCTGCCCAAGGCAGCCCCCGCAGCCTGCTCTGGTCCATGGGGCTGGGGCTGCTTCCCCTCCTGGTCTTCCTTGTGTTGTGTGCCGCCCTGAGCGCCGCAACATTGGAGCTGTTGGAGGGCGAAGTGCAGGCCATGGTGCGCGAGCTTCGTGACGGCGGCCTGACCGCCGAGCGGATCGAGCAATTCGGCACCGGCCTTCGCAGGTCCTGGCTGGGCCTGTTTGCTGCGCTGCTGGTCATGACCGCGGCGACCGGGCTCCTGGTGCGGGCAGGTTACCGCCAGGTCAAGGGCCGGCTGCGCGCGGTGGACGCCTATATCGCGGGCCGGGTGCGGAACGAAGACCCCGTCGCCCTTCCCGGTGGCCGGGGTTGCGCCTTGGGCGAGCTGGAGGAGCGGGTCATGCGCGCGGCCGCGGATATGCGCGCCCACGAGTTCGAGATCGCTCGGAAGGGCGAAGCGCAGCGCTTCGAGGCCGCCTTGCAGCGGGCCCTGGAGCTGGTGGACGACGAGGGGGAGATCATCGAGGTTGCGCGGCTGGCGCTGGAGATCGCGACTGGGCCCTCGGATGGAGAGCTCCTGTTGGCTGACTCGAGCCAGGCCAACCTCAGGCGGGTCATCGCCACGGACAACCACTCCGGGGGATGCCCTGTGCGCTCTCCGAAGGCCTGCGCTGCGGTGCGGCGCGGCCAGACGCTGACCTTCCACTCCAGCGAGGATCTCGACGCCTGCCCCCGCTTGCGGGAGCATCCCCAGGGGCCCTGCGCCGCAGTCTGTACGCCGGTCTCGGTGATGGGGCGCACCATCGGCGTCATCCATGTAACCAGCCCCGTGGGCGCGCCCTTGCGCCGCGAAGCCGCCGATGGCATCGAGACGGTGGCCACCCAGGTGGGGGCGCGGCTGGGCATGGTGCGCACCCTGGCGGCCAGCGATGTGGCGGCCAGCACCGATCCCCTGACCGGCTTGCTGAATCGGCGCAGCTTCGAGGCCGAGGCGTCGGGAATCCTGGGGGATGGTCGCAGCCACTGCATCGTGATCGCCGATCTCGACCACTTCAAGCGCCTCAACGACAGCTTCGGCCATTCGGCCGGTGACCGGGCGCTCTGCCTCTTTGCCCGGGTGCTCAAGGACCATGTGCGGGGCAACGACCGGGTCGGCCGCTACGGTGGGGAGGAGTTCGTGATCCTGCTCTACGACTGCAAGCTGGAGCAGGCCAAGGGGGCGCTGGAGCGCTTGCGGACGACGCTGATGGCCGAGATCGGCACTGCAGGGGTGCCGCCCTTCACCTTCAGCATGGGCCTGGCCCGCGCCGGCGTCGATGGCACCGAGCTGGCGGGGCTGATCGAGGTGGCCGACGGGGCCCTCTACGAGGCGAAGTCCAGGGGGCGCGACCGGGTGGTGGTGGCGGGCAGCGGCGAGGATCGGGAGCTGGTGGGTCCCCCGCCTGGTCGAGGGCGCCGCCGAGGCGTCGGTGGCCTGACCCTGGGGGCGGCGGTCGGTCCGTCGGAAGGCCACTGTCAGCGCCAGGCGCCACGTTATGGGGCCTCCTTCCGCGGAGGCCCCATGTCCCTGCCCGCCGGCTCTGGCCGCATCGTCGCGGGGGTGCTCGCGCCCCACCCGCCCCACCTCGTCTATGCCGAGAACCCGCCCCAGAACGAGCCTCGGGCCGAGTGCGGCTGGGAGGAGCTGCGATGGGGCTACGAGCGCCTGCGCCGCAGCCTCGCCCGCACCGACCATGACGTGTTGATCGTGCATTCGCCCCACTGGAAGACCCGGCAGGGCCACCACGTGCTGGCGCGGCCGGCCTTCTCCAGCCTCAGCGTGGACCCGGTCTTCCCAAACCTCTTCCGCTACCACTACGATCTGCGCGTGGACGTCGATCTGGCGCATCTTATCATTGAGGAGGGCCGGGGCGAGGGCCTGGTGATGAAGGCCATGGAGAACCCCGACTTCCGGGTGGACTATGGCACCATCACCTCCTGCCACCTGGTGAACCCCAGCTGGGACCGCCCCATCGTGGGCATCTCCAGCAACCGCGCCTACTACGACTTCAGCAACGAGGTGGGCGACGAGATGATGCTGGCCCTGGGCCGGGCCACGCGGCGTGCGGTGGAGCGCTCGGGCAAGCGGGCGGTGCTGCTGGCCAGCAACTCCCTGTCGCATCGGCACTTTACTGAAGAGTCGGCCATCCCCGAAGACATGACCCACGAGCACATCTACCACCATGGGCAATACCTCTGGGATATGCACGCCCTCAAGCTGATGCGGGAGGGCCGCACCCGGCAGCTGGTGGACGAGATGCCCGACTTCATCGAGCAGGCCGTCTCGGAATGCAAGGAGGGCAGCCTCACCTGGTTGATGGGGGCCCTGGACTTCCCCGACTATCCGGCCGAGGTGCACGCCTATGGAACGGTCATCGGGACGGGCAACGCCGTCGTCGAGTGGGACCCGCGCCGGGCCGGAGGTGCCGCATGAGCCCCGCCTGGACCGATGCGGATCTGGTGATGGGCCTGGTGGTGCCCGGCATGCCCCAGCCCCTGCTGGCCCCCGACGGAAACCCCGCCTGGGCGGCCTTGCGGGGGGCCTATGAGGCTGCGGCGGCGCGCATCGCCGCCAGCGAGGCCGACCTGCTGGTGCTCTACAGCACGGGCTGGCCCAGCGTGATCGGCCACCAGATCCAGGCCATGCCTCGGCCCCGCTGGGTGCATGTGGACCCCGAGTGGCACGACCTGGGGCCGATCCCCTACGACTTCGCCATCGACGCGGCCTTTGCTGGGGCCTGGCGCGACGCGGCCGAGTCCCGCGGCCTGCACGCCCGCACGGTGGCCTATGAGGGCTTTCCCATCGATACCGGCTCGATCGTCGCCTTGAAGCTGCTCAATCCGCAGAATCGCATCCCGGCGGTCATCGTGTCCTGCAATATATACGCGGACCGCGCCGAGACGCTGGTGCTGGGAAAGGCCGCCCGGGACGCGGTGGCCGCGGGCGGGCGCAAGGTGGTGGCTGTCGCGGTGACCCAGCTCACCGACCGCGTGCACACCCGCCCGGTGGCCGATGCCGACGACCACCTGTCCTCTCTGCAAGATGACGAGTGGAACCGCAAGCTGCTGGAGATCCTGGGGGAGGGGCGCCTGGAGGATGTCAGCCAGCTGGCGCGCACCTTCACGCACCAGGCCCACGCCGACAGCCGCCTGAAGGCGATCTGGTGGCTGGGCGCCCTGATGGGCCAGCACAACCGCTACCGGGGCGAGGTGCTGGCCTATGGCCCGGTGCAGGGCACCGGCTGCGCGGTGGTGGCGCTGACGCCGTCGGCGGTGGAGGCCGCAGGTCACGAATTCGACGAGGAGGATGTGGAGAGCTTCGCCGGCGACCGCAGCGTGCTGGGCGCCGAGGTCGAAGCAGCCGGGGCTCCACCCCCGCCGGCCGTCCCCCCGCCGGTGGCCCCGGCCCGGCCCCGCAGCGGGGCGGTCTCCACCGACGCTGCTCCTTCGCCGGTGGGGGCCTACCCCCATGCCCGGCGGGTGGGGGATCTGCTCTACCTGTCTGGGGTGGGGCCGCGTCAGCCGGTGACCAATGCCATCCCCGGCGGGCCCATCCGCGACGCCAGCGGCGCCCCCCTGGACTATGACATCGAAGCCCAGACGCGGGCGGTCATCGACAATGTGCGCGTGATCCTCGAAGCCGCGGGCTCCTCTCTGGACCGGGTGCTGGACATCACGGCCTTCCTGGTGGATATGGACCGGGACTTTGCCGGCTACAACAAGGTCTACGCCGAGGCATTCGCGTCGGTGGGGGCCACGCGCACCACCCTGGCCGTGCGCGCCTTGCCCACCCCCATCGCGGTGGAGTTCAAGGTCATCGCCGCCGCAGGGGAGGGCCCTTGACCCATGGTATATCGCCCGGAATATTGATCGATATTTCGCCGGTATTGTCGCCGCGCATCGCGGTCTGGCCCGGGGATACTGCTTTCTCGCAGCGCTACCTCTGCCGGATGGACCAGGGCGCCAACCTCGACCTGTCCACCATCGAGAGCACGGTGCACCTGGGCGCCCACGCCGATGCCCCCTCCCACTACCGGGCGGGGGCCCCGGGCATCGCCGCGCGGTCCCTGGACCTCTACTATGGGGACTGCGAGGTCATCCTGGTCGAGGTGCCCCGCGGCGGACGCGTGATGCCCGCGCACCTGCCGGGGCCGGTCTCGGCCCCCCGGGTGCTGCTGCGCACCGGCAGCTACCCCGACCCCGACCGCTTCAACACCGACTTTGTGGCCCTCTCGCCCGAGCTGATCCGCCACCTGGCGGCCCAGGGGGTCTGCCTGGTGGGCATCGACACCCCCAGCATCGACCCCTTCTCCAGCAAGGCCCTGGAGTCCCACCAGGCGGTGGCAGAGGCCGACATGGCGATCCTGGAGGGCCTGGTGCTGGACCTTGTGGCGCCAGGGGCCTACACCCTCATCGCCTTGCCCCTCAAGATCGAGGGGGCGGACGCCAGCCCGGTGCGGGCGGCCTTGCTGCCACGGGGACGGTCATGATCGTGGTCACCGGAACCAAGCGCTCGGGCACGTCGATGTGGATGCAGGTGCTGCAAGCCGGCGGCATCACGGTGCTGGGGGAGGCCTTTCCGCGGGTCTGGGAGCAGTCCATCAAGGAGGCCAACCCCCGGGGCTTCTTCGAGAGCCGTCTGCGCAACGGCATCTATTACCGCACCAACCCCGACCCCAAGACGGGCGCCTACCTGCCGCCGGGGCCCACCCGCAAGCACGCCGCCAAGGTCTTCATCCCCGGATTGATCCGCTCCGATGTGGCCTATCTGCATCGGGTGGTGGCCTCGGTGCGCAATTGGCGCAGCTACTGCGCGTCCTTGGGCCGGCTCTACGCCATGGAAGACAGCTGGCTGGCCGAGCGGGGCGAAGATCCCGAGACGGGCGAGAGCCGCCTGGAGCAGGCCCGGCGCCAGCGGGTGCGGGTGCCCCCGGCCGTGGAGTGGTGGTTCGAGAACTACGATCTGGTGCGGGATGTCGCCACGCGTCGCTACCCATTCCACATCCACAGCTATGAGGCGGTGTTGGCGGATCCGGCGCGTCACATCGACGCCATCTTTGCCTGGCTGGGGGAGGGGGACGCCAAGGCCGCGGTGGCCGCGGTCGCGCCCGAGCTGCGCACCCAGCCCGAGAGCTGCGACGCGCCCGCAGAAGGCGCCGATCTCGACCCCGACTTCTTGCGGGTCTTTGATGACTACTATGCGGCGGTACACGAGAAGGGCGTGCTGCCGGCGGCCCTGGTCAATGACATGAATGCCGTGCAGAAACGCATGGTGGAGCGCTTCGACCCCTTGCCCCCCGAGCGCCTGGTGCGCTGAGGCTGCCGGCATCAGTCCCGCTCAAAGAGCAGGTCGATGCCGTCCTCGTCCTCGCAGTCCAGCTCGTCTTCTTCCAGATCGCAGGTCAGGCGCAGATCCAGGTCGTCGATGTCGATCTCGAAGACCTTGCGGTCCTCGGTGTCCACCTCGATGTCCACCTGGTAGGTCTCGCTGTTGCGGCCATCGGCATAGCCATAGGCGCTGCAGCCCCGGTAGTCGTAGAAGTAGCCATAGGTGAGCTCGCCGCCGTAGCTCTTGCCGTCCGGGTCGCCGACCTCCAGCGTGAGCACGGTGCCATAGGTGACGGTGCAGCCGGGACCATAGCTATAGGTGTAGCTGGTGGGTTCGCCGTCGATCTCGACGGCCTGCCAGTCCCCCAGGATGCCGGGGCTGCAGGCAGCGGCCGTGAGGCTGAGGCTGAGGGCCTGCAGGCTGGGAATTGTGAAGTTGCGGCGAGTCATCGGGCGGGGCGCTCCCGGGGCGGCGCGCCATAGCCGGGACGGCCCTGCATGGCACCCTGGTCAGCGCTCCCAGTGGTAGGCGTAGCCATAGAGGTCGCAGTCGATGGCCGCATAGGTCTCGTCCATCTCGCACTGCCAGTCGATGCCGAAGGTGGGTGTGACGATCTCGTAGCTGCGCGACGCGACCCGCACGCCGGTGGCGTCGGACCAGGTGCCATAGCCATAGCCATAGCCATAGTCGTAGCCGCAGCCGTCGCCCTCGGCGGTGTAGGTGTAGCCGGCGTAGAGGGTGCCGTAGAAGCGGTCGCCGTTCTGGTCGGTGAAGTCGAATTCGGCCAGCAGGCCCGAGGTATAGGTGCAGTCGCCGACGGTGTAGCTGCTGTAGACCGGCCGCCCATCGACGGTGGTGAGCCGCCAGACGCCGATCAGGCTGTCCGCGCCGGTCGGGTCGCCGCCGCCGTCGTCGCCGCTGCCGCCGCCATCGTCGCTGCCGTCCACGGTGCCGCCCCCGGTGGGGCCGCCGTTGGTGTAGAGCGGCACATCGGAGTAGTCGTCGTCATCCTCGGCCTTGGGGCCGCAGGACGTGCTTCCGCCCAGGCTGAGGGCGAGGGCGGGGATGCCGTAGCTGCGCTTCCACATGGGCTCTCCAGACGAGGGGCTCAGTCTACTGCGGCGCGGAGGCATCCGCCGGGGCGACCGGCGCCGCGACCGGCGACGGGAGGGCTTCGGCCGGCGGCCGCACCGTCAAGCCATCGGGTCGGAAGCCCAAGGCGCGCACCAGGAAGGCCCAGAGATCGGCGGCCTCGTCGATGCGCTGGCTGGTGGACATGCCCGCACCATGGCCCGCCCGGGTCTCGATTCGGATGAGCACGGGGGGATCGCCGCGGTGGCCCTCTTGCAGGGCCGCGGCAAATTTGAAGCTGTGGCCCGGCACCACCCGGTCGTCGTGGTCCGCCGTGTGGATGAGGGTGGCGGGGTAGCGGGTGCCCGGCCAGACATTGTGCACCGGCGAGTAGGCCAGCAGAGCTTGGAACATCTCTTGGCTCTCGTCGGCGCGGCCATAGTCGCTGGCCCAGGCCCAACCGATGGTGAACTGGTGGTAGCGAAGCATGTCGAGGACGCCCACCCCGGGCAGCGCGGCGCCGAAGAGGTCGGGGCGCTGCACCATGACCGCGCCCACCAGCAGGCCGCCATTGCTGCGGCCGTTGATGGCCAGGCGTTCGGGGCGGGTCCAGCCCTGGCCGATCAACCACTCTGCGCCGGCGATGAAGTCGTCGAAGACATTCTGCTTGGACAGCTTGGTGCCGGCCATATGCCAGTCTTCACCATATTCGCCGCCCCCGCGCAGGTTGGCCACCGCATAGATGCCGCCCATCTCCAGCCAGACCGCCCGGTCGGCCCGAAAGCCCGGCGTCAGCGGGATGTTGAAGCCGCCATAGCCGTAGAGCAGGGTGGGGTTGCTGCCGTCGGGCTTGATGTCGCGCCGGCGGGTGATGAATATGGGGATCTTCGTGCCATCCTTGCTGGTATAGAAGGCCTGTTCGGTGATGTAGCGGTCGCGGTCGAAGTCCACCTTGGGGGCCTTCCAGACCGAGATGGCCGAGCTTTGCAGGTCGTAGCGGTAGAGGCTGGGGGGGGTGATGAAGTCGGTGTAGTAGAAGTAGGTGTCGGTGGCGCTGCGCAGGCCGCCAAAACCCCCTGCGCTGCCCACCCCGGGCAGGGCCAGCTCTTGTTGCAGACTGCCGTCCAGGCCGTATCGGCGCACAACCGAGTGGGCGTCGTGCAGGGTCACCGCGAAGAGGCTGTCCCCCACGATGGACACGGACTCCAGCGTGTCTTCACCCTGGGGCAGCACGTCTACCCAGGAGGCCTTGTCGGGTGACGACAGGTCCAGCGCAAAGACCCGGCCCCGGGGGGCGTCGAGATTCGTGCTGATGTAGACCCGGTCGCCATCCTGGCCCAGCACGCGATACATGGCGTCGAAGTCATCGAAGAGCTTGACCAGGGGGCCGGTGGTCCGGCCCTTCTCGTCCAGACGCCAGTAGTAGAGGCGGTTCTTCTCTTCCGTGCCTTCGCCGATCCACAGCCACAGCACTCGGCCGTCTTCACTCACGTCGGCGCCCACGCCGCGGGTGGGGTGTTCGGGGTCGGCGTAGATCAGCTCGTCTTGGGACTGTGGGGTGCCCATCACATGGTAGTAGAGCTTCTGGTTCTCGTTGACCTGCTCCAGCGGGCTGTCGGGGGCGGGAAAGCGGGAGTACCAGAAGCCGGTGCTGTCGGGGGCCCAGGCCACGCCCGAGAACTTGGCCCACTCGATGCGATCGTCGAGATCCTGCCCGGTTTCGATGTCCCGCACGCGCCAGGTGCGCCAGTCCGATCCGCCATCGGAGAGCGCATAGGCAATGTAGCGCCCGTCCCAGCTGACCGAGGTGGCGCCCAGGGACACGGTGCCGTCATCGGAGAAGCCGTTGGGGTCGAGCAGGACCCGGGGCGGGCTGTCGGCACCATCCGCCACATAGACGACGGAGTGTTCCTGCAGGCCGTCGTTCTTGGAGAAGAAGGTGCGGCCGCCCATTTGCCAGGGGGTGCTGTAGCGTTCGTAGTCCCACAGCTCGGTCAGGCGCGCCCGGATGGCGTCACGCTCGAGAATATCTGCCAGAACGCTGTCTGTAAGCGTATTCTGGGCGTCGATCCATTTGCGCGTTTCTGCGCTGTCCGGGTCTTCGAGCCAACGGTAGGGGTCCGGCACATCCACGCCGAAGTGGCTCTCGACAACGTCGGCGCGGCGCGCAGCCGGGTAGACGAAGTCCAGGGACTCCGCATCCTGGCCGAAGTCAGCATGCTTGGGAGCGCAGCCCAGGGATAGGGCGACGGCGGCGGCGAAGAGGGGGCGAACGGACAAGACGGGACCTCCACAGCGGCCTGGGCCCTAATGCGAAGCGCGCGCGCTGTCCCCCGTCTCAGGCAACAACGCTCCCCCCCCTTCAGGGCGTGGCGAAGCGGTAGAAGGCCTCGTTTCGGGCCGGGGGCACCCGGTCCTTGGGCAGCAGCAGGGTGCGCACGGTCCACAGATCCGTGAAGATCCGGGCGTGGGTGGTGCGGTCCAGGTATTCGACCCCCGACGAGCCGCCGGTGCCCACCCGCCGGCCGATGATGCGCTCCACCATGCGGGCGTGGCGGTTGCGCCAGAGCACCAGCTGTTCCTCCAGCTCGACCACGGTGTCCACGAGCAGGCGCGGCCAGGCCAGCAAGGGCAGCTGACGGTGGCTCTCGATATAGAGCAGTCCGGCGCGGGCCCGGCGGGCGGTGGGGCGCATGGCCTCGCCCACATCCTCGGCGCCAAGGAAGGCGCGGGCGCCGGCGGTGGCGGCTGCGAACTTTTCACGAATGGCGTCTGGGGGCGCGATCCCGGCAGAGGCGAGGCGCTCGGCCTGCTCCTCCTGCCAGCCTTCGAGGGCGCGGAGGTAGCCCGTGACGAAGGTGGCCACGACGGCCTCGTCGCCGGCATCGCCGGGGGAGGAGCCATCGATGGGGGTGCGAGACAGCCAGTCGCGCACCACCCGCCGCAGGGTGCCGCCCTCGTCCGCCGCGGCGCTGGCCGCCAAGACGCGGCCCCAGGCGCTGGCCCCGCCGGGGCTGTTCTTGGCCAGCTCGCGGATATGGGCCAGGGCGTCGGTCTGGCCATAGGTCTCCCGCTGGCTGGCCCGCAGGCCCAGCAGGATCTCCAATTCGCGCATCTGGTGGCTTTGAAAGCCGCTGGCGGGGGCCAGCTTGTCCCGGAAGCCCAGGAAGTCCTGTGGAGTGAGGGTCTCCATCACCTCGAACTGGGCGACGGCGTGGCGCAGGATCGTGCTGACTCGCCGCAGGTGATGAACCGCGTGGGGGACCGTCTCTTCGGGCACCCGGGCGGTACGGAAGGCCCCGATGGCCTCGCGCAGCTCCCGCAGCACCATCTTGAACCACAGCTCATAGGTCTGGTGGATGATGATGAAGAGCAGCTCGTCCGCCACCAGCGCCTCTTCGCCGCCGTCGACGCCGCCTTGCAGCGACAGCAGGGACTCGAGCTGAAGGTAGTCCCAGTAGTTGGGCAGGGGGGCGGTGGAGGTCGGGTCGGACATGGTTCACCTCGGCTTTGCCACCGGCTAACCAACGCGGGGCCAGCCGGCGCAGAGGCCGTGGTAGCGTGGCGCGCCCCGGGCCCCGACTGGCCCGACGATTTCGCCCTGGAGTGTCCGATGTCCCGTCTGCCTTTCGCCCTGCTCCTGCTCTCTGGGGCCTGTGGTCCCACCACCGGCCTGGACGGCGACAAGGCCCGTGCCGCGGTAGAAGACGCATTCAAGGCGGCGAATCCGCCGGGGCGCACGGGGCTGCTGCTGGCGGGGCACTCGGTCTGGCTGGAGACCACCGCCTTTGACAAGAGCTGCCTGGAGGCCAAGGACCTGGCCTTCAACGACGATCCCGCCAGCCGCTCGGGGGCCTCGGGCCCGCGCATCTCGCCCACCTATTCGGCCCAGCGCTTCATCACCGCAAGCACCCCCAAGGGCTGGTGCGTGCTGCTGGGGGAGGACCCCAGCCTGACGGTGGAAGATGTCAGCTGGGGTGGCGACCACTACCGGGTGAGCGTGGCCGTGGGCATCACCAACCCCACCCCCTGGTTCGAGTGCCTGACGGAGAGCGAGAAGAAGCGGCGCATCGACGTGCGCTTCGACGAGCAGGGCCAGGCCCGCCTGGAGGGTGGGGTGGACCTGCACCAGGGCGACTGCCCGAGCCCCCTGCCGGGTGGAGAGACCCGGGGGCCGGCGACCGCGCACCCGCGCCTGGCCCACGCGGGCCCCACCAAGGACGAGCTCAAGACCCTGGTGATGGCCTTTGACGACGCGCTCTACGCCGGCAGGAGCGCCGAGGCCCTGGGCATGACGGCCTGCTTCAACCTGGTGGACGCGGCCCCATTCTACGGAAACTGTTCGGTGGGGGAGATCATCAATGTGGGGCCGTCCTTCCACGGCGAGCAGCGCAGCCAGGATGGTACCCCCTGGGCCGAATATACCATCGCCAGCCTGGATGACCTGGGCCCGGTGCTCAAGGACAAGAAGTGGCCCGGGCTCTACCACGCCACGATGAAGCACAAGCGCACCGGCAAGGATCGCAGCTTCAGCGTGCTGTGGACGACCGAGGGCTGGAAGATGGTGGGCGTGATCGGCCAGAAGGCCGAGTCACTCACCAGTCTGCGCTATCTTTACGATCTGCACCGTGCCGACCGCCGAGAAGTCTTCGAGCGGCGGCTTGCCGGCGAAGAGCTGGACGAGCAGGGCCTCTCGCTCAAGCCCGAGTCCGAGGAGGAGACGAAGCGCGGCGGCGGCGGTGGCGGCGGCGGGGTCGTGACCTTCTGAGCCGGCCCGGGGCCGCGCATCCGGCTATTCGGCGGTGGCGCCTTCGCCCTGGGACACCCGGTAGCGCCGGCGCGTTTCGACGGTGAAGGTCTCGGTGCTGCCGACAGCGTCGGGCCAGGTGATGGTCACCTCGGCCGTGGCCTCCTGCCCCAGGCCCAGGTGCACGCGCAGATCGTCCTGGTGGCCCCACTGGCCGCCGCCCCCGCCCACTTGTCGGGCCTGGGTGACCCCGCCCGCCGTCACATCGACGCGGGCGCCGATGGCGGCGCGGTTGCTGCCCGCGGCTCCCACCAGGTCCAGCTGCAGCCAGGCGTTGTCCTGGCCAACCTTGTTTTCGAAGAATCGAATGGCGCCGGTGGGATAGCACTCGCCCTCGCAGCGGGCCAGGGAGTGCCCCACCACGATGTCCAGGTCGCCATCCCGATCGAAGTCGGCCACCACGCTGCCGTGGCTGCGCAGATGGTCGATGCCGACGGCGGTGGGCACGGCCTCGAAGTAGCGCAAGGCCGACTGGTGCCAGAGCAGGCCCCGGGTGCCGGGGTAGTCGCTGCTCCCCACATAGACATCGGTCCAGCAGTCGTTGTCGAAGTCAAAGAGGCTGCCGGTGATGTCGCCGTCATTCCAATCCACCCGGTCGTGGTCCCGGGTCAGACCGGTCCAGTCGTTGCCCGGGCGGCGGAAGTCCGGGTCGGCGCTGCCCTGGTTGAACATCAGCTCGGAGGGATCGGAGCTGCTGCCCACATCCCAGTGCACGATCTCGGTGGTGAGCAGGTCGAACCAGCCGTCGTTGTCCATATCCGCACAGACGGTCTGGCCGGAGTTTCCGCCCAGACGGAAGGGCTCGCGGTCATAGTCGTGATCCCAGCGAAAGGCGTCGGCGTCGCTGCTGCAACGGATATTCTCGGGCTCGGGCACACCCGCGCAGTCCTCGTCGGTGGGGTGCAGGGTGCACCAACAGCGCGCAGACTCGTTGTCGCTCCAGTCCTCCCGGTAGTCGAAGGCATAGCCCGAGGCGATGCTCTGGTTGCGGTAGCCGCCCTCGGGCAGGGCCTGCCACAGGTGGTTGGGCGAGCGGCCATAGCTGGCGCTGAGCAGCTCGGGCCGCTGATCGTTGTTGAGGTCGCAGGCCAGCGCCGCCCAGGCGCGGGTGTGGGCCCGCGCCTCGTTCAGGGGGCCCACGAAGTTCCAGGGCTCGGTGCGCAACCCCGCTGCGGCGGTGATGTCGGCGAAGCCCCCCGCCCCATCGCCCTGGTAGAGGGCGTCTTGGGCGGGGCTGCCGGCGGCGTCGGCATAGGAGGTGATCCAGAGGTCGAGGTTGCCGTCACGGTCGGCATCCACGAAGCTGGCCCCGTATTGGGTGGCAGGGTGGCTGCGGGCGGCGTTGGTGGCGTCGGCATAGGCGAAGGTGCCATCGCCCTGGTTGAGGAGCAGCTCGTTGTCGGCGACGAGATCGGTGGAGGTGGTGCCGGTCCAGGCGTCGAGATCGCCGTCGTTGTCCACATCTCCCCAGACCCACACATGGGCCTGCCGCCCCGCCGAGCTGTCGCGGCGTTGGGTGCCCCCTGCGGCCTCGGTCACATCGACAAAGTGCCCTGCACCGTCGTTGTGGAGCAGCCAGATGGCGCGGGCGCCAGCCCCGAAGTCGTTGCCGCCCGACCCGCTGCGCACCACCAGATCCGTCCAGCCATCCCCATCGAAGTCCACCGCGTTCATGCGAACGCCGATGGGGGCGATGGTGTCCAGGCCCCAGGCCGCGGTGGCCTCTTCGAATGCGGGGCGGCTGCCATCAAAGCGGGCGCCGGCGCCACAAGAGCCCGGCAGGGGCGTGTCGCCGGGGCTGCCGGTGGCCCCGTGTCTTCACCCCTCCGCCGTCGGTGCCGTCGGTGCCATCGGCGCCATCCGTACCGTCGGCGCCGTCGCTTCCATCCGTTCCATCGGCCCCATCCGCTCCGTCGCTGCCGTCGGCGCCATCGGTGGCCGGCGCCCCCGAATCCCCACCCGAGCAGCCAGAGAGCAGGACAAGCAGGAGGAGGCTGGAGGCGCGCGCGTGCATGGGGGGCTCCGGGGAGGGCTGCAGCGTAGCCGCCGCGAAGCAACTTCGGGCCTTCGGGCTGCGGGATGAAGGGACGGCGAAGGGGTGTGCAGCGTGCCGGCTGCGGGTGGAAGCTGCGGCTGCACGCCAAGGACGCTACGATTGCCGCTCTCCCGGAGGCCGCCCCGATGCGAAGGATCCTGACCCTGGTTGCCCTGCTGTCCGCCTGTGAGGCCAAGGACGGCGGAGCAGCCGCAGACACTGCCAGCGACGCCACGGATGGCGGCGACGGTGCGGACACCGGTGACGGCACCGACGGGGCAGATGGCACGGACGCCGGCGACGGTTCCGATGGCGCGGATGGCAGCGATGGCACCGACGGCGGCGGGGCCACCGGCTGTTCGGGGGGGGCTGGCTTGGAGCGGGGCGATCGCTTCCTCAACACCCCAGATGGCGCCTCCTTCTGGGTGCTCTATACCGAACCCGTCCCCGATTGTGCGCCGCTGCTGGTCTTCCTCCACGGCGGGGACAGCGTGGGCGGCTATGACCGGGGGCTGTGGCGCAGCCCCTTGCCCACCGGCGTGGACGTCAAGAGCAACGAGTGGGGCTATGCGCTGCTGGTGCCCTATCTGGAAGAGGCGGCCAGCACGACCCACAGCTGGTCGGCCGACCCGGCCGATGAACAGGCCGAGCTGGAGGCCATGATCGACAGCCTGGCCACGCAGGCCAACATCAACCTCGACCGCGTGATGTTCGTGGGCCATGGCGAAGGCGGCGACGTGGCCACCTGGCTGGCCTTGAACGCCCCAGCGCGCATGGAGCGGGCCACAACCGTGGGTGCTGGGTTGGGTTGCGCAGGCTTTGGCTACCCGGCCACCGAACCCTCACCCAAGCTGCCCTTCTATGCCGCCCATGATCCCGCAGACTCGGTGCGCCCCTACAGTTGCACCGAGACCCTGGAGCTGGAGCTGACCACCCATGGCCACGACATCGACGTGGACAGTCGGGCCCTGGGCGCAGACGGCCACGGCTGGGTCCCCGACCTGACCGATGCCCTGTTGGAGGCCTGGCTGACCGAGCGCACGCCGCCCACGCGCTGACGGTCCAGGGCGCTCAGAGATCCTCGTCGAGGGTGCCCATGCCACCTGCCACGAATTCCCGCACATAGCGCTGGTCGCTGTTGCGGGCTTCTTCGGGGGTGCCCACAAAGGAGATGCGCCGCTCGTGAACCATGGCGAGTCGGTCGGTCACGGTGAAGACCGTGTCCATGTCGTGGGTCACGACCAGGCTGGTCACCCCCAGCTCTTCCTGCAGCCGCAAGATGATGCCGTTGATGCGCCGCACATTGATGGGGTCGAGGCCGGTGGTGGGCTCGTCGTAGAGGATGACCTCGGGCTGCACGGCGATGGCCCGCGCCAGGCCCACCCGCTTCTTCATGCCGCCCGAGAGCTGGGCGGGGAATTTCTCTTCGATGCCGGGCATGTCCACCATCTTGAGCACCTCGGTCACCCGCCGGTCCATCTTGGCTTCGTCCCCCCAGCGGTGCTCGCGCAGGGGGTACTTGATGTTGTCCGCCACCGACATCGAGTCGAAGAGGGCCGCACCTTGGAATAGAAAGGCGACCCGGGCCCGCAGCGCCAGCAGCTGGGCGTTGTCCATCTCGGTGACCTCCTGGCCAAAGGCCTGGATGCTGCCCGAGGTGGTGGGCAGCAGGCCGATGAGCAGCTTGAGCAGCACGCTCTTGCCCACGCCCGAACCGCCGATGATCGTCAGGGTCTCGCCCGGGTAGACCTGCAGGTCCAGGCCTTCGTAGATGCTGAGCTTGCCGAATCGTTTGTGCACATTCTCGAAGCGCAGGATGGCTTCGGTACCCGGCGCCGGCAGAACGCGATGGGTCTTGCCCACATCGTCTCTGCGGCTGGCGCGGTCGTCCTCGGGGGGGGCGCCGGGGCTGTCGGGGGGGAGGGAATCAGGCATAGATCTTCATCAGGATCTGGCTGAGGAAGAAGTCGGCCACCAGGATGGTGACCGAGGTGAAGACCACAGTGGAGGTGGTTGCCTTGCCCACTGCGACCGATCCGCCATGCACCTTCATGCCGTTCCAGCAGGCGATGATGGCGATGATGGAGCCAAAGAAGAGGCTCTTGATGAGCCCGTGCATCACGTCGTCCACCGTCAGGGTCTCGACCATCTGTTGGGTGGCAAAGGTTGCGGTGAGCCCAACATCCAACATGGTGATGAGGGCGCCCCCCGCGCAGCCGATCACATCGGCCATGATGGTGAGCAAGGGGATGGCCAGGGTCATGGCCAGAACCCGCGGCACCACCAGCTTGCGCACCGGATCCGCCCCCAAGGCGCGGATGGCGTCGATCTGTTCGGTGACCGCCATGCTGCCCAGCTCGGCCGTGAAGCCCGCCCCCACGCGACCGCCCACCAGCAAGGCCGTCAGCACGGGGCCCAGCTCCCGCACGATGCCCAGGGCCACGATCTTTCCCGTATAGACGGTGGCCCCGAAGGGCTCCAGGCCCACCGCGAACTGGGCGGCCATCACCATGCCGGTGAAGGTGGCGGTGAGCACGGTGATGCTGGTGCTGTCCACCCCCCCCTGCTCCAGCTGGGTGAGGGTGAGGTCGAATTCAAAGGGGGGCCGCACGATCTCGCGCAGGGTGCGCCCCGTGAGGATCGACACCTCGCCCAGGGCCTCAAAGAAGGGGAGCAGGGGGTTCACGGTTCGAGGCCGCGGCTCTTGAAGCCCTGCACCATCTGCACGAAGTCGGGCCAGCCCTGCTCAAAGGTGGCGGGGGGCGCGATGTAGAGCAGGTCGTAGAGGCAGTCATCCTGCTTGGTGACCATGACGCCCACCTTCACCTTCACCCCGTCGAGCTGCCCGCTGATCACCTGGATCAGGGCCTCGCGGCGGTCCAAGATCAGGGACTCGATGCGTTCGGGCTCGCCCCGGGCGATGCCCCAGCCCAGGTGCCTCGCGAGGTCGGCCAGCTGCCCATCTTCGTAGCGGGTGCCGCAATTGGCGTCGCCGTAGATGCTGCCGGAGATGCCGCCGTGAAACCAGGCGCGATCGGCGCTGCCGGGGTCCACTCGGGCCCAACCCGGGCCGGGCTGGCCCAGGCTGAAGCGGGGGCCGTCGTTGTTGCCGCCGCGGCGACCCTTGGCGCAGCCGCTCAGGACCACCAGGGCCAGCATGCAGAGACGGAGACCCACCCTCACTGTGCCCCCCCCGCGCGGGCGGCGCCGGCCTCTTCTTCGGTGATCTGCATGAAGACCTGCTCCAAGTCGGTCGAGTCGTGTCCGCTCAACAGCTCGTCTACCGCGCCGAGGGCCACCAGGCGGCCCTTGTAGAGGATGCCCACGCGGTCGCAGACCTCCTGGGCCGTGTCCAGCGAGTGGGTGGAGAGGAAGACCGTGCGCCCCGAGTCGGCGACCTCGCGGAAGCGCTCCTTGATGCGCCGGGCGCCGTGGGGGTCCAGGCCCACCATGGGCTCGTCCACAATCAACACCCGGGGTTCATGCAGCAAGGCAGCCGACAGCACCAGGCGCTGCTTCATGCCGTGGCTATAGGCCTCGATCAGCTCGTCTGCCCGGACCAGCAGGTCGTTGTCGGCCAGCAGCATGTCGCCGCGCTCGGCGGTGCGGGCGGGGTCCATGCCATAGATGCCCCCCACGAATTGCAGGAATTCCCGCGCGGTGAGCTTGTCGTAGAGGTAGGGCCGATCGGGGATATAGCCCACCCGGCGCTTGCTTTCGACGGGTTCTTCCACGATGTCGATGCCGTCGATGAGGATGCGGCCCGATGTGGGCGTGAGCACCCCCGCGAGCATGCGGATGGTGGTGGTCTTGCCCGCGCCATTGGGGCCCAGGAAGCCGAAGACCTCGCCGGCGTGCACATGCAGGTCCAGGGGCTGGAGGGCCTGGAAGCTGCCGTAGCGCTTCTCGACGGCTTCGAGGCGGATCATGGACGGGCTCCAGAGCGGGGCATCGACGGGCTGGATGGGCCCCCTATCACCCTGGTTGGCCTCATTGATCGCCATCCAGGCGTTGAAAGCCCAGGCGGCCCATCACGGCCATGATCTCGACCTGCCGGTCCAGGTCCCCTTCCGCCAGCTTGATGTGGGTGGCGTCGGCGGGGGTCTGGCCAAAGGTGGGGTCTACTGGCACCCAGTCGCTGTCTCCGCCCAGCCGGACCTCGGGCCAGGCGTGGTAGTAGAAGGCGCCCACGGGGCCGATGCGGTCGCTGTAGACCACCCCGGCGGCGATGCGGGCCGGGATGCCCGCGGCCCGGGCCAGGCTGACAAAGAGGGCGGTGTGCTCATTGCAGTCCCCTCGGGCGGTGCGCAGCACCTCCAGCCCGTTGGGAACACCCATGCTGGGCACCTTCTCGACGTAATCAAAGACAAAGTCCACCAGGCGCCGGGTCGCATCCAGGCGGGTGCTTGCATCGCCCACCACCTCGGCGGCCTTGGCGCGCAGATCGGGGTGGGCGGCCTGCAGGGTGAGGGTGGCCTGAAGCCACTCGGGCTCGCTGTCGTCGCGCACCGGCAGGGCCGGCAGGCTGGCGAGATCGGGGGTGGTCACCGTCACGACATCGCCCTGGACCGCCTGCATCGGGGGCTCGTTGCGCACGCGCTCGGGCTCGACCCCCTTGATGACCAGGCTGAGCTGGCGGAGGCTGCGGGCGTCGCGGATTCGGCCTTGAAGCTGGACCGCCGACAAGGAGATGAGGTCTACGGGTTCGCCGGTGGTGGGCACGTCCTGGGCGGCCTCGCGGGTCATCAGCACCGAGGACATGCCCATGGCGCTCTCCTGGCGCAGGGTGTCCCCGGCGGGGGTGACCAGCGCCCGGGCCTCCATGCCGGCGAAGCGGGTGCTCATCCAGTAGGCCTCTTCGCCGCCATCCAGCACCTCGACCGAGTCCACCACCAACTCCATCTCGCCTTCGGCCATGGTGAGGGGGTCGAAGTAGGGCACCGAGAAGCGCTTGCCCACCGCCAGCTCCTGGGTGCGGATCAAGGCGTCCAGGCTCTGGCTCACCTGGGGGGGGCGCGCGATGGGGAAGCGCAGGGTGGAGGTCTCGCCGGCCTGGGTGACATCCATGACGATCTCGTCGCCCACCACGGCCCCCACCGCGCTCAGCCGCACATCGCCCGAGGCCATGAAGAAGTCGAAGCGCTGCAGCCGGGCCTGGGCATCGGAGAGGGCGGCCCCGGCCGTGATGATCTCCTGCAGCTTGCCGAAGGTGGCCACCCGAAAGCTGGAGCGGGTCTCATTCAGCGTGCCGCCGTCTTCGGTGGGGGTGGTGCGGGTGACGGTGAAGCCGACGTGCTGGTCCTGGAAGTAGATGCCATACCAGCGCTCCTGGCCCGGGGCGACGGCCAGCGCGCTGGCGTCGAGCGGCACCTGGAAGGCCTTGTCGCCGCCTTGCACCACCAGGCCCACGGCCAGCCCCAGCCAGGCCACCAGGCAGAGCAGCTCGAAGAGGGTCAGCAGGTCTGGACGAAGGCGCAAAGGGATCCCGGGGCGCAAGCGACGACGCGCGACCCGCCCAGCCTACTTCAAAGCGCTGGCGGGCGCCTTGCCGTCGCCCGAGGTCTCCGGTACGAGGCCCCTCCGTCCGCCCTGTCCGCCCGCCGAGCCTGCTCGGGGGGCGGTCGCACTGGGAGAGAAGCATGCAGATCCTGTCTTGGGGCGCCAGCGATGTCGGCCAGACGCGCAAGGTCAATGAAGACGCCTTCTTGCTGGTCCCCGACGTGGGGCTGGTGGCGGTGGCCGATGGCATGGGCGGCTTCCAGCGGGGGGACGTCGCCAGCCAGCTCGCCTGCAATGTAGTCAGGGAGCATGTTCTCGCGCATCGGGACACGGTGGATGCCTATCGGCGCAACCCCAACGACGCCGCCCGTGGGGCGGTCAAGGCCATGCTGGAGACGGGCATCCAGAAGGCCTGCGAGGAGGTCTATGAGGCCGCCATCGCGATCACCGGCGAGGGCGGGCGCATCGGCACCACCTTTGACGCCTTGCTGGTGGTGGGCACGACGGCCTTCATCGCCCATGTGGGGGATGGTCGCATCTACCTGCAGCGGGGCTCCGAGGTGCACCAGCTCACCGAGGACCACTCCCTCATCCAGCAGCAGATCAAGGATGGCACCCTCACCCAGGAAGAGGCCCGCAAGGCCCGCTTCAAGAATGTCATCACCCGGGCCCTGGGCGTCTTCCCCTCGGTGATGGTGGACACCTTGCACTTCGAGCTGGACCTGGGCGACCGCCTGCTCATCTGCTCGGATGGCATGTACCGCTATGTGGGCCTGCGGGAGCTGGGCTTCACCATGGCCGGCGATGTGGGCGACCGCACGGCTGGCGGCCTGGTGGAGCTGGCCAACAGCCGGGGCGGCCGGGACAACATCACGGTGGTGCTCTGCCTGGCCGCCGCCGAGGACGAGGCCGAGCGGGTGCCCCCCATCCGAGAGCGCATGGAGATCCTGCGCAAGGTGGATCTCTTCCAATACTGCACCTACCGCGAGCTGATGGCCCTCTGCGAGATCAGCGAACAGCGCGACCATGAGGCGGGGGATCTGCTCTTCTCCGAGGGCGATCCGGGCCGCGAGTGCTTTGTGGTGGTGCATGGCGCCATCAGCATCGAGAAGGCGGGGGGGCGCCTCGCCGTCATGCGCCCCGCCGACTATTTCGGCGAGATGTCCTTCCTCGACAGCCCCCGGCGCTCCGCCGATGCGGTGGCCATGCAAGCCAGCAGCACCCTGGTGCTGGACAAGGACCGCTTCCTGCAACTCATCAAGCAGGACAGCGATCTGGGCGCCAAGCTCATGTGGCAGCTCTTGATGAAGCTGTCGCGCATCGTGCGGCTGAGCAACGAGCGGCTGCTGGCGGCCACGGTGTCCCTGGAGGCCCTGGACGCGGACCTGGAGCCCCTGGACTGACGCGCGGCGGGCCGGTCAGAGGGGCGTGCCGAATCGGCCGTCGCGGAACTCACCAAAGAGGGGCAGGCCGGTCTTGCACTGATCGTAGCTCAGCCAGACAAATCGAGCTTTGCCCTTGATATTGCGCAAGGGGACATAGCCCCACACCCGGCTGTCGGCGCTGTGGTCGCGGTTGTCGCCCATGACGAAGACCTGCCCCGGGGGCACGGTCTGGGGGCCATAGTCGCTCATGCGCAGGGCATAGGATTCGGTGGTGAGCAGCGTGTGGGGGTGGCCATCGAGGTCTTCGGTGAAGGCCTTGGTGGCGCTGGGCCGGCAGTGCTCGTTCACGAAGGCGTATTTTTCCTGGTATTGTCGCGGCTGGGCCTTGCTGTTGATGTAGAGCTGGTTGTCCCTGACCTCGATGACGTCGCCGGGCAGCCCCACCACACGCTTGACATAGTCCAGGGTGGCGAATGGGGGCACGGGCAGGTCGATGTTGTGCGACAGGAAGGTGTCGTCGGTGCCCGGCTTCACAAAGACCACGATGTCCCCGCGTTCCGGCAGATCCAGCTCGCCGATGGGCACCCGGGTCAGGGGGATGCGCAGGCCATAGCTATACTTGGTGACCAGGATGTGGTCGCCAATCTGCAGGGTGGGGACCATGGACCCCGACGGAATGCGGAAGGGCTCGGCGAAGACGGACCGGATGAGCAGGACCGCCAGCAGGGCCGGTCCCCAGGTGCGCAAGGTGTCCCAGAGCCAGGCCAGGAAGTGGTTGGCTTCCGCATCCGTCGGTGCCGGCGCCTCGGGAGGGGTCTCGGTGTCGGCTGGCTCGGTCAACGCAATGCTCGCAGCTACGGGAGGGGCCGGGTCGTAACCCGCAGCTTGCAGGATTACCTTCCCGGAACGGAGCCCCGATGACCGTCCCCCCCCGCCGGCCTGGCCCGCCGCCCCTCCCTGACCTGGGGCTGGGTGCACTGGCCGAGGCCCTCACCGCCCAGCCCTCGGTGCGCATCGCCGGCGAAGGCTTCTCCCGGGCCGCGGTGGCCCTGGTGGTGAATCCCGACCTCGACCTGCTCTTCATTCGCCGTAGCGAGCGCGATGGCGACCCCTGGAGCGGCCATATGGCGCTGCCCGGGGGTCGCGTGGACCCGGCCGACGCCGGGCCCCAGGCCGCCGCCGAACGCGAGACCTGGGAGGAGGTGGGGCTGCCCCTGTCGGGCGCCCAGCTGCTGGGGCCCCTGGACGAGGTGGCCTCTCCGGTGCGCCGCGGCCACGGGCGCCTGGTGATCAGCCCCTTCGTCTATGCGCTGCCCAGCCACCCCCGCCTGGTGACCAACCACGAGGTGGCGCAGACCTATTGGTTCGGCCTGCCCCGCATTCTCACCGGTGAGGGCCGCGGCACCTTCGATCTGCGCTGGCAGGGGCGGGTCATCCCCATGCCGGTGCTGCGGCTGGACGACGCCGAGATCTGGGGTCTCACCTTGGGCATCCTCGACGACCTGGTGCGCCGGCTGGGCCTGCCCCCCGTCAGTGGTCGATGAGCTCCACGATCACCACGCCGGTGCCGTCTTCAAAGCTGTGCACCCGGCGGGTGTGCAGCTCGAGCTGACGCAGCAGGATCTGGAAGCCCTCGTCGGTATAGGCCGCCCGGTCGATGACCACGAAGCGCAAGCCCTCGCGGCGGAGGCGGTCCAGGGTGGCCTGGCGCAGGGGCTCGCTGGTCTCGTCATGGGCCGACCGGGGGATGGGCGTGCCCGAAGTGATCGGCTGGCTGAGATCATCCCAGTTGCGCACCAGGGTCAGCAGATCGACGTCGATGCGCATGGGGACCAGCGACTTGAGCTTGGGGTAGCCCACCACCGGGTGTCCATGGAGCATCTGCATATATTGTTCGTCGGCGCTGCTCAGCCCCTCCCCCAGGTTGGCGAAGACGGGCAGGTCCGCCCGCTTGCCCGAGCGCGGGGCCGCCCGCACCGCCGGGATGGTGATCACGCCGCCGCTGGGCGCATCTTCGGCCAGCCAGCGGGCGAATTCCAGCTGGGGCACCGGCTGTGCGGGGAAGCCGCGGTGCAGGCGGCTGGCCCGAAGCCCCAAGCCCACGCTCGTCACCGCCAACAGCAGCACCGTGCCCACCCTCAGCCCGCGCAGGGCGGGTCCGGTCAGCCGCCTTGCCAGGCCATCCCACAGGCGGTCGAGGCCCAGGGCGCCGCCCACCAGCAGGCCCATGCTGGCGGGCACCAGGAAGCGGCGGGGAAAGCGGATGCCTTCGATGCCAGGCAGGGCATAGGCCTTGACATTGATGGTCAGCACCCAGTTTCCGGCCCAGGTGCCCGCCGCCCCCAGCCACTGGGCCAGCTCTTTGGGCAGGTAGACATTCCAGCCAAAGCTGAGGATCAAACAAATCGTGCCAGCGACCATCCAGGTGCTGGAGCGCCAGAGCCCGAAGAGGCCCAGCAGCAGGGCGGCCACCAGCACGCCGGTGGGCATCAGCGTGGGGGCCAAGGAGGCGTCTCGGGGGGCCTCGGGCCCGAAGTCAAACTGCCACCAGGCGTGCAGATCGGCGGCATTCATCTGCAGCAGGCGGGCCTTCTCTGCCGGATCCACCGGGTCGAAGGCGAAGTTGGCATAAATCAGCGCCACCAGCGCCGCGCCCAGCCCCGTGACGCTGGCCAGCACCAGCACGGTGCCCGCCAGGCTGCCGCGGCTGCGATCGCCCCGCAGGCTGCTGGCGGCGGGGCCCACCAAGCCCAAAGCGCCCAATACGGCGGTAAAGATGGCGTTATAAGGCCCATCGAGGGCGCAGAGCAGGGCGAGCAGGCCAGCCCCCAAGGCCCAGGCCGTGCTGCGGTCCCGCAAGGCGCGGGAGGTGGCCGCCAGAAATGCCGGCATCGTCCAGACGGCCACATGCTCGGGCGTGCCATCCGAGATGGCAAAGAGCAGCATGGGCTGGGACAAGAAGGCCGCGCCTGCCACCGCCCCGCTCGCCCAGGAGCCGCCCAGCTCTTTGACCAGCCAGGCGGTGCTCAGCCCTGCCGCCACCAGCAGTAGCGCCAACGACAGGTTGTAGCCGAAGATCGGCCCGAAGAGCGCGCCTGCGGGGCTGAGCAGGATGGCGCTGCCAAAGGGCAGGATGAGGGCCAGCACGCCGTGGGGGAAATTCAGCTGTTGCGACCAGAGCGGGGTGTCGGGCGGGACCAGGGAGCGCCGCACATGGTCCAGGCCCCACATGCCGCGGATCGCGTCGGTGCCAGGATCGCCCAGGATGGCCCTGTTGCCCTCGGGCCAGATCGGGCCGAGAATAAAGGCCACAAGCACCATCAGCAGGCCGGTCACCGGCAGCAGGGACCCCCAGGGGATCCGGCGCGGCGGCGGGATGGCCGGGCGAAACTGGCTGTGAAGCTCGGCCTGCGCGGGGTCGGCGGGGGTGTCGGGCGTCAAGGCGCCTCCACCTTCCCCTTGGGCTGGCCATCTTCCCAGCGCCAGGTTCCGGCCAGCTGGCCGCTGCGGTGCCACTCCGACCACAGGCCATGGCGCTGGCCGCCGACATAGACGCCCACCTCGTGCAGCTGGCCATTGCCCCAGACGCTCAGGTAGGGGCCGTGGCGCATCTCGGTGTCGGGCAGCACGCAGTACTGCTCCTCCTGGCGACCCCTGCCTTCGACCCGATCCGTGCCTTCGGGGCAGAGATCGATGCGTTTGGCGGCTTGCACCGCGGGGTAGCTCTCCTCCACCGGGGGCAGGTTCCGGGGGGCCGGGGTCTCTACCCGCGTGGTGGTGGTCGGGCCTGCCGGGCGGGCGGTGCCTTCGTCGGTGGTGGTGGGGTTCGGGTTGCTGGGGCCCTCGTTGCCCACCACCACCTCTTGCTCGCCTTCGCGGCGGGACCAGGGCTCGGGCACGTCGTCACCGCCCCCGCAGGCCAGCACCGACAGGCCGAGGAGGAGCAGGGGAAAGGCGAGGGGACGGGCCATGCCTGAGGGTACCGCGAAGGGGGGAGAGAAGGGGGGCGATCGGTCCAGGGGCGCCCGGATTCAGCGCGCCTCGTCGGCCAGGGCCTCGATGTCTCGGGCCAGCGCCTCCAGGCCCTCCTCGTCGATGGGGTGAAATGCCCGCACCTCGCCCTGGGGGTCCACCAGCAGGATGCGCTGGCTGTGCGCGATCTTGGGGCGGCCGTCCTCGGTCTCGCCCAGGCGGTCCACGGTCTGGGCCAGGCTGGCCAGCAGCTGGTCGATGGCCTCGGGCTCTCCCGTCAGCAGGCGCCACTGGGGCAAGCGGGCGCCATAGCCCTGGCCATAGGCCGCCAGCACCTCGGGGCGGTCAAAGCCAGGGTCCACCGAGATCGACACCAGGCGCAGCGCGGGACCGTCAAAGGGGCGCTCGCCCAGCGTGTCGGCGATGGCGGCCATCTGGGTGGAGAGGGTGGGGCAGATATCGGGACAGCGGGTGAAGATGAAGTCCACCAGCACAATGTCGCCCAGCAGGTCCCGGGCGTGGCTGGGTTGGCCCGCCTGGTCGATCAGCGCATAGTCGGGCAGCAGGCCCAGGTGGGGCGGGGGCTCGGGGGCCTGGGCTTGCCGCCACATCGCCAGGGCGGGCACGGCCAGCACGGCCAGGGCAAAGAGCAGCCAGGCCCAGGGGCGCTGCAGACCGCCGTCGGCCAGGGCGGGGCTCTGTGGACTGCTCAGGCCCACTGATCGACGGCCAGCGCGCCAAAGAGCGTCGTGAGGTGGGCCAGCGTGAACAAGAAGACGCGCCGCGCCCAGACCGGCCCGGACTCTTCTCTGAGGCCCTGGATGCACATGCCCAGCAGGTAGAGGCCAAAGACCGAGCCGGTGGCCAGGGTGACCAGGCCGGCGACATCGGTGTGGTAGAGCGCCAGGGGCAGCATCGCCAGCGGCATGCTGTAGAGCACCATCTGTCGGCGGGTGGCCTCTAGCCCGTGTTCGGTGGGAAAAACCACCAGGCCCGCCTTCTCGTACTCTTGCTGACGGTAGATGCCGATGGCGAGGCTGTGGGGGATCTGCCACAGGCAGAGCAGCCCGAAGAGCACCAGGCCGCCGGCGTCCAGCTGGCCGGTGGCCGCGGTCCAGCCGATCAGCGGGGGCATGGCCCCGGGGATGGCGCCCAGCAGCGTGGACAAGGAGTTGCGGCGCTTGAGCGGCGTATAGACCAGCACATAGAGGATGAGGGCGATGGCGGCGAGCAGGCCCGCGAGGGGGGTGGTCGCGAAGGTGAGCAGCGGGATGGAGACGAAGGACAGCGCCAGCCCGAAGGCCAGGGCCACGCCCGGCGCCATGCGGCCGGCTGGCAGCGGTCGGCTGGCGGTGCGCGCCATCAATCGATCGACGTCTCGTTCCAGGTAGCAGTTCAGCGCGTTGGCCCCGCCCACCACCAGCATCGTGCCCAGGACCGCCGCCAGGGCCGTGAAGGTGGACACCGGCGTGTCCGACAGCCAGAGCCCGCCGCCAGCCGTGACCAGCACCAGGGTGCTCAGCCGAGGTTTTGTGAGCGAGATCAGGTCTTTGAGGAATCCTGGGTGGGCGTCTTGTCCGCCGGCACCCTTGTCCGAGGTCATGCCATCGGCCATCATGAAGCCCTCGCCGCCCGCCGCGGCGGCGAGGGGATCGTCCATGATCGCCGTCCCAGGGTCGAGCCCGGCGGCCGAAGGGTCGATGGCGAGGCTTCCAGCGCTGCGCATTCCATCTCCAGAGGCTGGGGTGCTAACCGGCCCGCTGCGAGGTGGCTGTCAAGGCTGGCTGTGCCCCTCGCGCCCTGCGCCGACATCGGGGCCCAAGGCGCCCTTCCGACGACGGGTGCACGTGCCGCGGGACCGCAGGCCCCGAGCATGCTAGTCTTGAGATCCGCATAAGCCGCACAGGCACCGTCAGGGCGCGGTCACGCGCGTTGACGGGCCGGCCGGGCGAGGGTTAAGCCGCTGCCCCTTTCGGGGGTGGTGGCCTCGGGCCTCGCGAGATCGGACCTTCATCGGACTCCCTCGCGCGCTCGACGCCGCAGATCCCTGGGACCGCTAACATCGAGGTGGATCGTGTCTGACAGCCACAGCACCCAGGGTGCTCCCGACCAGGCGGCCCTCGCCGCAAGCCTCGCCGGCGTCGCGGTCGAGCCCGACAACGTCCCCACCCGCTTCCTCACGCTGGTGGGCGCCGCGCTGACGGTGGTGGTGATCGGCGGGGTCCTGCTCGCCATCACCCTGTTCAACCACGAGAAGGCCGCCCAGTTCGAGGCCAAGGGCTACGGCAACATCGATCAGGCCCCCCACGTGATGCCCAAGACCGAAGGTCCGGTGTCGGCCCAGTGACCCGCTCCCCCGCCCGCACCCGCCGCCTGCGCCCGCTGTGGCGTTGGCTGGCCGTGGTCGCGCTGGCGGCGGGACTGGGCTTTGCACCTGGGGTTCAGGCCGCCGAGGCCCTGCCCCAGGAGCTGGTGGGCGTGACCGTGGTGGAGCACCTGGGCGACCGGGTCGATCCCAACCTGCGCTTCACCGACGAGCAGGGGGTCGAGCGCAGCATGGGCGAGCTGCTGCAGGGCGATGTGCCCGTGCTGCTCACCCTCAACTACTACTCCTGCCAGACCCTCTGCAGCCTGCAGCTCAACGCGCTGATGGGCGGCCTCAAGGGCCTGGACTGGACCCCCGGCGACCGTTTCCGCATCATCACCGTCTCCATCGACCCCAAGGAGGGGCCGGAGCTGGCGCGGGAGAAGCGGGCCTCCTACCTCGAAGCCTATGGCCGGGGCGACGTGGACTGGCGCTTCTTGACCGGCCAGCCCGACCAGATCGAGGCCCTGGCCTCCACCATCGGCTTTGGCTACCGCTTCGACGAGCGCACGGGCCAATACGCCCACCCCGCCGTCCTCACCTTCCTCAGCCCCGACGGCGTGGTCGCCCGCTACGTCTATGGGCTGGAATACTCCCCCCGCGACCTGCGCTTCGCCCTGATGGAAGCCGCCGCCGGTCGCTTGGGGAGCCCCGTTGACAAGCTCGTGCTGAGCTGCTTTCGCTACGACGAGACCGAAGGTCGCTACACGCCATTCGCCTTCGGGGTCATGCGCCTCGGCGGCGTGATGACCATGGTGGCCATGGCCGGTCTCGGCATCGTCCTGTGGCGCCGGGAACAGACTCGGCCAGACCGGAGTGACACGTGACGCCCCTCCTCTTCACCGCACTCGCAGCCCAGGCGCAGGCCCAGGAGCTGGTCCGCCCCGACCGTGATGGCAGCTTCTGGCTGCCCCCCGCGGCCTCCACCCTCGCCACCGAGATCGACGCGGTCTGGGACTACATCTACTATGTGGATGTCTTCTTCTTCGTGGTCATGGTGGTGGCCATCGTCTTTCTCTTCGTGCGCTACAAGCAGAAGCACGAGGGCGAGCGCACGGCGGACATCAAGGGCAACCACACCCTCGAGATCGCCTGGTCGGTGGGCCCCACCTTCTTGCTGGTGGCGATGTTCTGGATGGGCTTCAAGGCCTATATGAACTCGGCCGTGCCGCCTGCGGACGCCTACGAGGTCAAGGTGACGGGCCAGAAGTGGTTCTGGACCTTCACCTACACGACGCCGGACGGAAAGACCTTCGACAGCGACAAGCTGATCGCCCCCAAGGGCACGCCGGTCAAGCTGCTGATGTCGTCCAAGGACGTGCTGCACAGCTTCTTCGTGCCGGACTTCCGCATCAAGAAGGATGTGCTGCCCAACCGCTACACGGTGCTCTGGTTCGAGGCCCCCTGGGAGGGCGAACACCAGATCTACTGCACCGAGTATTGCGGCGACAACCACAGCCGGATGCTGTCCACGGTGCAGGTCCTCGACCCCCAGGACTTCAACGTCTGGATCCGTGAGAAGTCGGCTGCCGGGCCCGTCACCGACGGTCCCACCCTCTTCGCCACCAAGGGCTGCGCCGGCTGCCACAGCATCGACGGCAGCACCCTGGTCGGACCCACCCTCAAGGGCAAGTTCGGCACCCAGGAGAAGCTCGCCGACGGCACCTCGGTGACCGTGGACGAGAACTACCTCCGCGAGAGCATCGTCGCCCCCGCCGCCAAGGTGGTCGCTGGCTTCTCGCCGGTCATGCCGCCTTACGCCGGTCAGCTCACCGACGAGCAGATCGACGGCCTGATCGCCTACATCAAGACCCTGAACTGAGGATCCCCCATGAGCTCCTCGACCGTTGACGGCCTCGACCCTGCCCACAGCGGGGACCACCCGTCCTACCTGACGGCCCAGCGCGGCCTGCTGTCCTGGCTCCTCACCATCGATCACAAGCGGATCGGGGTGATGTACCTGGGCACCATCCTGACCTTCTTCATGATCGGCGGTCTGCTGGCCATGGGCGTGCGGGCAGAGCTCTTCACCCCCGAAGGCGACCTGTTCAGCCCCAACACCTACAACCGGGTGTTCACGCTGCACGGCGCCATCATGGTCTTCCTGGTGCTGGTGCCGGCCATCCCCGCCAGCTTGGGCAACTTCCTGCTGCCCCTGCACCTGGGTGCGGTGGACGTGGCCTTCCCCAAGCTCAACCTGGCCAGCTTCCACATCTATGTGCTGGGGGCCTTGTTCCTGGTCTACACGCTGATCACCGGCGGCGTGGACACGGGCTGGACCTTCTACACCCCCTATAGCAGCCAGTCCGACACCTCGGTGCTGTCGGCGCTGACGGGCGTGTTCATCCTGGGCTTCTCCAGCATCCTGACCGGCCTGAACTTCATCGTGACGGTGCACAAGATGCGGGCGCCGGGCATGAGCTTCGGCCGCATGCCCCTCTTTGTGTGGGCCATCTACGCCACCAGCGTCATCCAGGTGCTCGCCACCCCGGTCATCGCCATCACCCTCTTCCTCGCCATCTTTGAGCGGGCAGTGGGCATCGGCATCTTCGACCCGGCCCTGGGCGGCGACCCCGTGCTCTTCCAGCACTTCTTCTGGTTCTACAGCCACCCCGTCGTCTACGTGATGGTGCTGCCGGCCTTCGGCATCATCTCCGAGCTCGTCACGGTGCACAGCCGCAAGCACATCTTCGGCTACACCGCCATCGCCGCCTCGTCGGTGGCCATCGCGGCGGTCGGCTTCTTCATCTGGGGCCACCACATGTTCGTGAGTGGTCAGTCCGAGCTCAGCGGCACCATCTTCTCGCTGCTGACCTTCGGCGTGGCCATCCCCACCGCCATCAAGCTGTGCTCCTGGGTCGCCACCCTCTACAAGGGCTCGATTCGCTGGAACACCCCGATGCTCTACGCCATCGGCTTCCTCTGGATCTTCTTGATCGGCGGCCTCACCGGCCTGCCCCTGGCCACCATGGCCACCGATGTGCACCTGCACGACACCTACTTCGTGGTGGCCCACTTCCACTACGTGATGATGGGCGGTGTGCTCTTTGCGCTCATCGGCGGGATGCACCACTGGTGGCCCAAGATGACCGGCAAGATGTACAACCTGAAGATCGGCAACGCCGTCTTCCTGCTGGTCTTTGGTGGCTACAACCTGACCTTCTTCCCGCAGTTCATCGCCGGTACCCGCGGCATGCCCCGCCGCTACCACGAGTACCTGCCCGAGTTCGAGTTCTGGAACCAGCTCTCGACCATCGGCGCCTTCACCTTCGGCGTCTCGCTCTTCATGGTGCTCGGCTACCTGCTGACCTCCTTGATCAGCGGCGAGAAGGCCCCCGCCAACCCCTGGGGTGGCAAGTCGATGGAGTGGGAGACCGAGAGCCCCCCCATCGAACACAACTTCGGCCACAAGCCCATCTGCACGCACGGTCCCTACGACTTCGACGAGATCGTCCCGAACCCGAAGGGCGGCCACTGAGCCCCCTTCCTTGACGGACCCCCACGGACCCCTGCGGGGCACCCGGAGAATCTCCCCATGAGCACCTCTGTCGAGAACGAGTCCAGCGAGGCCGCCCACGGCGACCAGCCCTGGTACCTGGCCCACCACTTCCACGACATGGGGCAGCAGAACGCTGCCACCAAGTTTGGCATGTGGCTCTTCCTGGTCCAGGAGACGCTGTTCTTCGCGGGCCTCTTCATGGCCTACATCGCCTTCCGCTGGCTCTACCCGGACACCTGGCTGCAGGCGGCCGAGCAGCTGGACAAGACCATGGGCGGCGTCAACACCGTGGTCCTGCTGGCCAGCAGCTTGACCATGGCCCTGGCCGTTCGGGCAGCCCAGACCGACGACCAGAAGAAGCTGCAAATCTGGCTGCTGGCCACCATTGGTGGGGCCTTCGGCTTCCTCGTCATCAAGTTCATCGAGTACAGCCACAAGCTGCACGTGGGCTTGTTGCCGGGCAAGTGGTTCTCGGCGGGCGAGCTGACCGGCGAACCCTCGGCCACCTTCGCGCCGCAGATCTTCTTCAGCATCTACTTCATGATGACCGGCGTGCACGGTCTTCACGTGGTGATCGGCATCGGCGTGATCTTCTGGATCTACCTGCGCGCCCGGCGCGGCGACTTCAACCCCGAGAATTACTCGGCGGTCGAAAACGTCGGCCTGTACTGGCACCTTGTGGACCTGATCTGGATCTTCCTCTTCCCGCTCCTCTACCTCGTGCGCTGACGCGCCCCCTGCGCACCAGGAGACCCCCATGGCTTCCGACGCCCACGCCGCCCACGGCGAGCACCACGTCACCCCCCTCAAGACCTACTACATCGTCTTTGGCTGCTTGTTGGGCCTGACCGGCCTGACCTATGCCGTGTCCTTTGCGGGCTTTGAGCCCAAGGTCAGCATCGTCATCGCCATGGCGGTGGCCCTGACCAAGGCCTCGCTGGTGGGGGCCTGGTTCATGCACCTGGCCCACGACGTGAAGTTCAACATCTTCACCTTCTTGTCGGCCCTGTGGTTCGCCGCCATCTTCTGGATCTTCACGATGGCCGACGTCACCAGCCGGGGCGCCATCCTCGAAGACATCGACAACTTCACCCTGCGCCAGGACAACGCGCCGGCCGCCACGGTTGCGCCGCCCGCTGCCCCCGCGGAGGGCGCGGCCCATCACTGAGCCCCAGCCGCCTGTGGCCCCTCCAGACCCGGCCGCGGAGGTCGCCCAGGTGGCGGCTCCGCGGCCGGCCTGCAAATGCGGCTATGACCGCGACCACCTGATGGTCAGCCGGGAGCCCCGCTACGGCGTGTGGAAGGGCTTCTGGGTGATGTTCATGGGGGTGTCCATGCTGCCCTACCGGGTGGACTTCCGCTGCCGGGTCTGCCTGCAGGTCTTTGACGCGACCACCGACCCGGCTGTCATGAAAGACACGATGTAGGACGGATCCTCCCCCCGGGTCACCGGCCCGCGCGCCGCCCCCAGGCTAAGGAGCCCGCCACCGTCCAGGGAGGACACCATGAAGGATCCCATCAAGGTCGCCGTCACGGGCGCCGCCGGCAACATCGGCTACGCCCTGCTCTTCCGCATCGCTTCGGGCGACTGCTTTGGCAAGGACCAGCCGGTTCAGCTGCAGCTCCTCGAGATCCCCCCGGCCATGAAGGCGGTCGAGGGTGTGGTCATGGAGCTCAACGACTGCGCCTTCCCCCTGCTGCACGGCGTCACCATCTCCGATGACCCCAATGTTGCCTTTGCCGGCGTCAACCGGGCCTTCCTGGTGGGCAGCAAGCCCCGCACCAAGGGCATGGAGCGGGCCGACCTGGTGCGCACCAACGGCCCCATCTTCACCGGGCAGGGCCGCGCCATCAACGACCACGCCGCCGACGATGTGCGCGTGGTGGTGGTGGGCAACCCCTGCAATACCAACGCCCTGATCGCCATGCACGCGGCCCCCGATGTGCCCCGCGAGCGCTTCACCGCCATGACCCGCCTGGACCAGAACCGCGCGGTGGCGCAGGTTGCGGGCAAGCTGGGCCTGACGCCGGGCGCCATCAGCAAGATGGCCATCTACGGCAACCACAGCCCCACCATGTTCGCCGACTTCTTCCACGCCGAGGCCAATGGCAAGCCGGTGCTCGGGCAGATCGACGAGGCCTGGCTCAAGGAGATCTTCCTGTCCACGGTGGGCCAGCGCGGCGCGGCGATCATCGAAGCCCGGGGCGCATCCAGCGCCGCCAGCGCCGCCGGCGCCGCCATCGACCACATGGCCACCTGGGAGACCGGCACCCGGCCCGGCCAGTGGGCCAGCATGGCCGTGCCCAGCAAGGGCGAGTACGGCGTGCCCAAGGGCCTGATCTTCAGCTTCCCGGTGACCATCTCCGGCGGCAAGTACAGCGTGGTCGAGGGCCTGACCCACAACGCCTTCGCCCAGGAGAAGCTGGCCGCCACCATCGCCGAGCTGGAGAGCGAGCGCGAGGCGGTGGCCGACCTGCTCGGCTGAGCCCGAGCACCGCAGGCCCCGCGGGGCCCCCTCGGCCCCCTCGGCCTGCGCCGGGGGGGCCGTCTTGCTCCCCCCCCGGCGCGGCCGGATGCGATCGACCCGGGGCAGGTCATTGGCGCAGGTTGGGGGCAACGTGCGCGCACGAGCTTGCAAAGCGCTTGCAGAAGTCGAGGAAGGCTGGCCACTTCGGCTATGCTGGTCTGCCGGCCCTGTTGTCCCATCGGCCCGACCTTGCGGAGGTCCCCATGCGCACCCTCTCCATCCTCCTCCTCCCGGTGCTCGTCGGTTGCACCGAGTCCAGCCTCCACGGCCTGAAGGATGGCGAGGGCGGCCCCGACGCCCAGATCGAGGTCACCCCCGAGTATGTGGACTTCGGCATGGTGGGCTCCGATGTCGACACGGTGTCGCGCACCTTCGTCATCCGGTCGGTGGGCACCGAGGACCTGGATGTCAGCGGCATCACCCTGCAGGGCGAAGACGCTTTCAGCTTCATGATCGCCACGGCCGATACCAGCTTCTTGCTGCCCTCTGGGGCCGAACGCGAGATTCAGGTGCTCTACGCCGCCACCGGCAGCGACGGCAGCAGCGCCGAGGCCAGCATCGCGTCCAACGCCGCCGACAACGAGATCAAGATCGTGCAGCTGGTCGGCCAGCCCGCGGTGCCCGATCTGCAGGTCAGCCCCGACCCCCTGGAATTCGGCAACGCCTATATTGGCTGTGACCGCACCAACGACGTCGAGCTGACCAATGTCGGCGCCGAGACCCTCATCGTGGACTCGCTGTCCTGGGCCGGTGACGACACCAATATGGGCTTTGTCGGCGGAGACTTCGAGCTGCCCCTGGTCTTGGAGCCCGGCGAGTCCGTGTGGGCCAGCTTCTGGTTCAACCCCAGCGACCAGGTCGAGTATGGCGGCGAGCTGGTGGCCCTCACCAACGAGCCCGAGGGCGAGACCCGCCACGAACAATTCGGCAGCGGCATCTATGCCGGCGCCTATACCGACAGCTGGGAGATGCCCTACGATCCGCCCGCAGACATCATGTTCGCGGTGGACCAGAGCTGCTCCATGGACGATGACGCCTCGCGTCTGGCCAGCAACTTTGGCTCCTTCATCACCCAGCTCAACGGCTACAGCACCGACTGGCAGATCATGGTCGCCAACAACGACGATGGCTGCACCAACTCGGGCATCCTGACCCCGGCGACCTCGGGCTATGACTCCACCTTCCGCTCCTCGGTGGGTGCTGGGGGCGGCGCCTACACCGAGGCCCTGCTCACGGTGGCCGCCAACGCCATCGAGAAGGCCAGCACCGGCGTCTGCAACAACGGCTTCTTGCGCGCCGACGCGATGCTGCACATCGTGCTGGTGAGCGATGAGCCCGAGCAGTCCTACACCGGCTGGAGCAGCCTGGTGAGCCGGGTGACCGCCGCCAAGGCCGCGTCGGGCGGCAGCTCGGGCAATGTGCGCATCTCGGCCATCGCCGGCGATGTGCCCTATGGCTGCAGCAGCGCGGACGCGGGCACGGGCTATGCCGAGGCCGTCGCGGCCACGGGCGGCGTCTTCCTCAGCATCTGCTCGGACTGGGCGAGCCCCACCAACCTCGCCCTGCTGGCCGAAACCTCGGTCAGCCAGGACAGCTTCACCCTCAGCCGGGTGCCGGTGCCCAGCACCATCGCCGTCACCCACAACGGCGCGCCGCGCTCCGCCAGCGACTGGTCCTTCCAGGCCAGCGACAACTCGGTGCGCATCCTCACCGGCGTTCCGGGCGAGGGCGACACCGTGGACATCAGCTACAACGGCGTGGCCTCCTGCGACTGATCCCGGACGGGTTCAGCCCGGGCGCGCGCCGTCGGGCAGGGCCGAGAAGGCCGCCAGCGCGGCCTTGATCGCGGCGTCGTCCACGTCGAGGTGGGTCACCAGCCGCAGCTCGGTGGGGCTGACGGCGAGGCAGCGCAGCCCCACTGCCGACAGGCGGGCCTGGGCGTCTTCAGCGTCGGCCACCGACGTATAGACCATATTGGTCTCGGGCCGCCGGGTGGGAAAGCCTGCGGCCGACAGCCCCTCTGCGAGAATGAGTGCGCGGGCGTGATCCTCGGATAGGCGGTCCACATGGTGTTCCAGGGCATAGAGGCCGGCGGCGGCCAGGATTCCGCTCTGGCGCATGCCCCCACCCAGGGCCTTGCGCAGGCGCCGGGCCCGCTTGAGCAGGTCGCGGGGGCCGGCCAACAGCGAGCCCACCGGCGCGCCCAGGCCCTTGCTCAGGCAGAGGCTGACGGTGACGAAGCCCGCCGCCCGCCGGTCTGCCGGCAGCCCGCTGGCCACCACCGCATTCATCAGCCGCGCCCCGTCCAAATGGGCGAAGACGCCGTGCTGGTGGGCCACTGCGCAGAGGGCGTCCAGGCGCTCCAGGGGCCAGACGGTGCCGCCGCCGCGGTTGGCCGTGTCTTCGGCGCAGAGCAGGGTGACCGGGGCGAAGTGGTCGTCTTCGCGTTGAAAGGCCGCGGCCGCGGCCTCGGCCGGCAGGATTCCGCGCAGCCCCGGGATGGGCCGCACCGTCAGCCCCCAGAGCAGGGCAGGGGCGCCGGCCTCGTAGTTGAAGGGGTGGGCGCCGGCCTCCATCACGACGGCGTCCCCAGCCCGGCACAGGGCCCCCAGGGCCAGCTGGTTGGCCATGGTGCCGCTGGGGGTGAACAGGGCGGCCTCCTTGCCCAGGCGCTCGGCGGCGACGGCCTCCAGGCGCTGCACGGTGGGGTCGTCGCCCAGCACGTCGTCGCCCACCTCGGCCTCGGCCATGGCCCGGCGCATGGCCGGCGTGGGGCGGGTGACCGTATCCGAGCGCAGATCGATGAAGGCTGCGGTCATGGCTGGGCTCCGGTGGGGACCACCAAGGGGGGCAGGTAGCTGGCCGGCGCGGGGAGGCCGCAGAGCACCAGCAGGGTGGCGCCAATCTGGGCGAGACCGCCGCCCGGCTGGCCGCCCGCCTGCTTCAAGGTCCAGCGGCCGGTGGGGTCCACCAGGATGAAGGGCACGGGGTTGAGGCTGTGGCTGGAGGAGGGCAGGGGCTGGCCGGCGGCGTCCTTCTGGGGGCGCCCCGCCTTGTCGAGCTTGAACATCTCGTCGGCATTGCCGTGATCGGCGGTCACCAGCAGCAGGGCGCCCTGTGCGGCGCAGGCCTGCACCACCGGCGCCAGGGCGGCATCCGCGGCCTCCACCGACTGCACCGTGGCCGCGAAGTCGCCGGTGTGGCCGACCATATCGCCATTGGCCAGGTTGAAGCGGATGTGGTCGTAGCCGCCGTCCTTTAGGGCGCCGACCACCGCCGCGGCGATCTCGGCCGCCCGCATCTGGGGGTGGGCGTCGGCGCCGCCGGGCCAGCTGGCCACCTCCTTCCAGACCTCGCCGGGCAGGGGGGCCGAGCGGTTGCCATTGAAGAAGTAGGTGACATGGCCGAATTTCTGGGTCTCGCTGGTGGCGAAGACCCGCTTGCCCGCTGCGGCGAGATTCTCTCCCACCGTGTCTGCAATTTCGGGCGGCTCCACCAGATAGGCGGATGGAAGCGCCAGATCGCCGTCGTACTGCATCATGCCGGCAAAGCTCAGGTCGGGCACGCGGCCCCGGTCAAAGGCAGAGAAGGCCGGCCCGCCCTCAAAGGCCTGGCTGATCTCGACCGCCCGGTCTCCGCGGAAATTGGTGAGGATCACGGCGTCGCCGTCCTGCATGCCGGCGTAGTCGCCCACGATGAAGGCAGGCAGGTGCTGATCGTCGATCTCGGGGTCTTCTGCGTAGAGGGTATTCACCGCCTCGGAGGCCGAAACAAAGCGCCGCCCCTCGCCGCGCACATGGGTCAACCAGCCCCGAGCCACCATGGGCCAGTCTGCCCCGTAGCGGTCCATGGTGATGTGCATGCGCCCGCCGCCGCTGCCGATGGCCCAGTCGCCGGGGCGCGCCGCGAGATCGCGCTCCAGGGGTTCGATCCAGGTGAGGGCAGAGCGGGCCTGCACGTCGCGCCCATCGGTGAGCACATGCACGCGGACCCGGCGCAGGCCCTCGGCCCGGGCCCGGTCCAGCAGGGCGTGGAGGTGGCGCACATGGCTGTGCACATTGCCGTCGCTCAGCAGGCCCAGCAGGTGCAAGGTGCCGCCGGCCCGGCCGCGGGCGACGGCGCGCTGCCAGGCGGGCGTCTGCCAGATGCGGCCGCTCGAGATGGCGGCCTCCACCAGCTTTGCGCCCTGGTCAAAGACCCGGCCCGCCCCCATGGCGTTGTGGCCGACCTCCGAATTGCCCATGTCCCCGTCGCTGGGCAGCCCCACCGCCGTGCCGTGGGCGGCCAGCAGGCACCAGGGCGCCCGGGCCATCAGGCTGTCCAAGGTGGGGGTGCGGGCCTGGGCCACGGCGTCGGTGTCGTCGCGGCGTCCCCAGCCCACGCCGTCGAGAATGCACAGGACCACAGGCGGAAGGGCCATTCTCAGCTCCATGCGGCCGGGCCGCGGGTCAGGAATCCTCGGGACGGACCGGCTGGATCATCTCGGTCATGGCCTCTTCGGGGCGGTCCGGCTCGGGCTCGGGCACCCGCATCCAGCGCGGCGGCCGCACCGGGCGCTGGCACCAGGCCGTGGTCGCCACGCCCACCGCCAGGAAGGTGGGCAGCAGGCTGCGCCAGTAGACCGACAGAAAGAGCCCTAGCGATTTGTCAGCGTTCAACCGGCCGGCTTGCCAGTCGTGGGGCCAGAGGAAGAAGAAGAACCAGATGCCGCCCATGCCCGCCAGCAGGCCCATGGGGGCCCCCACCCAGGCCGGCATGCGCCGAAAGACCAGGATGGGGCTGAACAGGATGCCGGTCACGGCCCCGGCGGTCGCCGCCTTGAGGGCGCCCATCGAGAAAGCAGCCTGGGCCAGGGTCCAGGAGTCGTCGGGCACCATGACCAACAGGGCCGTGGCCCAGCCGCCCAGGGCGAGGCTCACCAGCACGCGACCAAAGCGGATCCAGGCGTCGGACACCGGCAGACCTTAGAGCGGGGGCGCGGCGGGCGCCAGGGGCGGCGTTAGCCTGGGCAACGGAGGCAGCCCATGGATCGTAGCGTGGTGATCATCGGCGGTGGCATCACCGGCACCCTTACGGCCGTGCGCCTCGCGCGCTCCGGGTGGCGGGTCACCCTGCTTGAAGCCGCGCACATCGGCGCGGGCTCCTCCTCGCGCACGGCGGCCGGCATCCGCCAGCAGTTCAGCACCCGCGAGACCGTGCTGGGCATGCGCTACGCCGTGGACGTCTACAAGCGCTTTCCCGAAGAGGTGGGCGGGCTCGTCTCGCCCATTGTGCAGAATGGCTACCTCTTCTTGCTGGAGGGGGAGGAGGCCCGGGCGGCGGCGGCGGCCCGGGTGCAGACCCAGCAGGCCTGTGGTCTGCACGAGGTGGAGCTGCTGAGCGCCCAAGAGACCGCCTTCCGCTTCCCCATTGTGGACGGCGACCGCATCTCGGGTGCCACCTGGTGCCCCACCGATGGCTTTCTGCGCCCCGAGGTGGTCTATGGCGAGGCCGCCGCCAGCGCGCGGGCGCGGGGCGTGCGCATCGTGCAGGGGGCGCCCGTGGTGGCCGGACACCACCAGGGTGGGCGCCTGGTCGAGGTTCAGGCCAAGGGCGAGCGTTTCGGCGCCGACCTCTTCATCGACGCCACCAACGCCTGGGGGCCGCGCACCGGGCGCATCCTGGGCGGCACGGATCTGCCTGTCGCCCCCCTCAAGCGCTACCTGTGGTTCCTGGGGCGCGGCGGCGCCATGACCGGGCCCGAGCTGCTGCGCATGCCCATGGTGATCACGCCCACCGGCGCCTACTGCCACCCCGAAAATGCAGACTCGCTGATGACCGGGCTGGCCCACGACGCCCCGCCGGAACCCGACTTTGACAATGAAGACCAGGACCGCATTGACGCGGAGTTCGACCACCGCAGCGGGGTGGACTCCCGCGCCTATGAGGTCTGGGCCCAGGTGGCCGACGCCTTGCCCGCAGTCGGGGATTTCGCCGGCATCCACGCCACCACCACCGGCTTCTATGGCGCCACCCCCGACCACAACCCCTTCCTGGCCTATGACCCGGCGGTTCCCAACCTGCTGCGGCTGGTGGGCTTCTCGGGCCATGGGGCCATGTTCGGGCCCTTCAGCGCGCTGGTGGCCGACGCCCTGGCCGAGGAGGGGGGCCCGCTGGAGGCCGTCGAGGTGCTCGGCCAGCGGGTGCCCCTGGCCGCCTTCGCCATCGGCCGGGACTTTGCCGGCCACGAGGCCATGGTGATCTGAGCCCGGCCCGGGTCAGATCGGGATCCTCCGCGTTAGGCAGGGGGCCCCACCGACCCCGCGGAGCGCCCATGAGCGTGGCCCAGCAGTCCCAGAACAGCGTCGAGCGCGAACCCGTCGTCGTGAACCCCGCCGACGCGCCCGAGCCCACCGCCGACGAGCTGATCCTGGCCTACCGCATGGCGGCCCGCTCCCGCTCGACCGAAGAGCACATCGTGCGGCTGGTCAACCGCGGCGAGGTCAAATTCGCCATCTGGGGCCCCGGCGAAGAGGTGCATGGCACGGCCACTGCCCTGGCCCTCAGCCGCCTCACCGACCCCTCGCGCTTCGGCATCGTGCCCCACTACCGGTCGGGCTGCATGTGCGCGATGTGGTGCGCCCTGAATGGGGTCGAGGACTTCACCCTCAACGTGCTGCGCCAGCAGTTCTCCAAGGACACCGACCCCATGTCCCGGGGCCGGCAGATGGTCTACCACCTCGACATCCGCGAGGCGGGCATCCTGCCGGTGCAGAGCCCGGTGGGCATGCAGCTGGGCAAGGCCGCCGGCTACGCCCTGGGCTTCAAGCTCAAGGGCGTCAAGGATGCGCTCACCGTCGGTATCGTGGGCGATGGCACCACGGCCGAGGGCGATATGCACGACGCCATGACCGCCATCTCGGTCTGGAGCCTGCCCACCATCGTGATGGTGACCGACAACCGCATCGCCATCAGCACCACGCCGGAAAAAGGCCGCGGCATCCAGAGCTTTGCCGCCTATGCCGAGAGCTTTGGCGTGAAGGCCTTCTCTTGCGATGGCCGCGACTTCTGGGAGGTGTACCGCACCACCTGGGCCTGCGCGAAATATGTCCGGGACAACCAGAAGCCCGCGCTGATCCATGTGCACGATCTGCCCCGCTTCAATGGGCACAGCTCGGCGGCCGAGACCACCTTCGACCTCTCCCAGGCCGACCCCCTGGTGGCCTTCGGCGAGGCCCTGGTGGCCAGGGGCCTGCTCGAATCCGAGGACGTGCTCAAGCGGGTGCCGGGCAAGGGGGCGGACTTCTTCGCCCACCATGAGCTGGGCCGCCTGATGGGTCAGGAGGACGAGCTGGTGCGCGGCTGGTTCGCCCAGGTCAAGGCCGAGCCCGAGCCCCCCGAAGCCAGCGTGCTGGAGAATATCCGCGCGCCCTTCCCCGATGTGGTCGAGACCCCCGGCGTGGGCCAGACCAACATCACCTATGCCGGCGCCATCCGGGCCGCGGTCGACCACATCGTCAGCACCAAGGGCGGCGCCTTGTGGGGGCAGGACGTGGCCAAGCTCGGCGGCGTCATGCAGGCCACCGCCGGCCTGCTGGACAAGCACCCCGACCACATCTTCGACGCCCCCCTCAACGAGCCCCTGATCGTGGGCACGGCCTGCGGGGCGGGCCTGCACCCCGACATCGTGTCCATGCCCGAGGTGCAGTTTGGCGACTACTCGCTGAACGCCTTCCACTGGCTGGTGCACATGGGCAACCTCTACTGGTGCACCAACGGCCGGTCCAACTTCGCCACCATCCTGCGCATGCCGGTGGACCCCTTCGGCGGCGGCGCCGTCTACCACTCCATGAGCCTGGACGGCTACTTCACGCCCATCCCCGGCCTGGTCATCCTGATGCCCAGCACCTCCTGGGATGCCTATGGCCTGCTGATGACGGCGGCGGACTACCGCGGCCCGGTGGTGGTGCTGGAGCCCAAGTGGATGTACCGGCAGAGCCTGGGCCCGGCCTTCCCCGGTGAGCCCACCGACGAGGACGAGGTCAAGGCCCTCAAGAAGCTGATCATGCGTGGGGGCATCCCCGACATCGACCCGGCCTTGCGGGTGCCCTTCTCCAAAGCGGCGCTGCGCCGCGCCGGAGACGACGTGACGGTGGTGGCCTGGGGCCGCGCCGTCTGGACCGCCCTCAGCGCCGCAGAGACCCTCGCCGCCGAGGGCATCTCGGCCGAGGTCATCGATCTGCGCACCCTGGTCCCCCCCGACATGGACACGGTGCTGGCCAGCGTGGGGCGCACCGGGCGCCTGGTGGTCGCCGCAGAAGACCGCTCCTTCGCCGGCTTTGTCCGCAGCATCCAGGGCATGGTCATCGAGGCCCTGCCGGGCACGCCCACCCTGGCCATCGGCCAGAAGGACATCCCCGGCATCGCCCAGAGCCTCAAGCTCGAGAACGCCACCATCCTCACCGAGGGCGATGTGGCGGCCGCGGCCCGCGCCGTGTTGGGCCAGAAGTCCGGCACCCGCGGGGGCGGCTGGAGCTTCGTCGCCCCCCGCTACTTCGTCTCCTGATCCGGGCCCGGGCGCGCCGGGGCGGCCTCAGCGCCCCCCGGCGTCGGCGGCCTGTCGGCCCGTCACGGGGAAGGGGGCCGACCACTGGTCGTCTTCGTCCACCACGCGCAGGTTCAGCGTGTAGCTGCCCGCGCTGGCGCAGGACACGTTGTCGGCCGTCTCGTTGAAGGAGCCCGAGCAGCTGCCGCCGCTGTTGCAGGTCAGGGCGTAGCGGGCGATCTCGGTGCTGCCCTGGGACACGATCACCCCCTCCTCAAAGAAGGTCTGCACTGTGTCCAGGCCCTGGGGATCATCAAAGCTGGCCTGCACCACCCACAGCCAGGCGCTCTCGCCGGTGCTGTGGGGGTAGCACCAGGCGTCGCCGTTGAGCACCCGGGGGGCGCTGTCGCCGCTGCCGTCGGTGCCGTCGGTGCCGTCGGTGCCGTCAGTGCCGTCGGTGCCGTCGGTGCTGCCATCGGCACCCTCGCTGCCGTCGGCGCCGTCCCCGCCAAAGGGGCTGTCTTCGTCGGTGGATGCGCTGTCGGCCGCGTCGGTCTTGTCACCGCAGGCCAGCAGCGAGAGGGGGATCCACAAGCAAAGGGCGAATGGACGCATGGGGCCTCCGAAGTGTTCCAGCCTAACCCCTATCGGACAGCTGTCCGGTTTGTCCGCGGATCTCTGGCGATGGGACGGGCGTGGAACGGGCATCGGAATCGGCCATCCCCACCGATGAACGCCCCCTTCTCGGGCCCAACCATTGACAGGTAGCGACAGATTGTGAATACTGCGAGTCCTCCCTCTCCGTCCCGCCGTCGCTGCGGCGCTGCCCTTCCCCCGGCACCGTCCAGCACCAGCCTCCCGCCTCCGCTCCCCCAGCACAGCATGGCTATGGACCTCTCCGAACTTCGCCCCTGCAATATTGCCGAGCTGGTCGAGCTTGCGCAGGTTGAGGGCATCGACAACGCCTCCGGTCTCCGCCGGCAGGAGCTCATCTTCGAGATCGTGCGCCGCAAGGCCGGATCCGGGGGTGGGGCCATGGGCGAGGGCGTCCTCGAGACGCTGCCCGATGGCTTCGGCTTCTTGCGGTCACCGGATTGCAACTACCTGCCCGGGCCCGACGACATCTACGTCTCGCCGTCGCAGATTCGCCGCTTCAACCTGCGCACCGGCGACCATGTCTCGGGGCGGGTGCGGGCCCCCAAAGAAGGCGAACGCTACTTCGCGCTCATCAAGATCGAGGCGGTCAACGACCGCTCCCCCGATCTCGAGCGAAACAAGCTGCTCTTCGACAACCTCACCCCGGTACACGCCAGTCGGCGCCTGCCGCTGCAGGCCGCCAGCACCGGCCTGCGCATGGTCGATGCCATCGCCCCCCTTGGCTATGGCCAGCGGGTGCTGATTCACGCGCCGGTCCACGCCGGCCGCACCCGGCTCTGTTGCGAGCTGGCCCGGGCCATCCGGGCCGACCGCCCCGATGTGCACGTGCTGATGGTGCTGGTGGACGAGCGCCCCGAAGAGGTCACCGAGCTGCGGGCCGCGATGGACGCCGAGATCCTCTCGTCCACCTTTGACGAGCCGCCGGATCGCCATGTGCAGGTGGCCGAGATGGCCCTGGAGCGCGCCCGGCGCCTTGTCGAGCAGGGCCGCGACGTGGTGGTCTTCTTCGACTCCTTGACGCGCCTCGCCCGGGCCCTGAACGCCGTGGCCCCGCCGGGCGGACGGCAGCTTGCCGGCCAGGTCGATGCCATGGCCTTGCACCGCGCCCGCCGGCTCTTTGGCGCCGGCCGCTGCTTGCAGGAGGGCGGCAGCCTGACGGCCATCGCCACGGTGCTCACCGGCACCCAGGGCGCGGTGGACGAGCTGCTGCTCGAAGAGCTGGAAGGCACGGCAAACGCCGAGATTCACCTGGATGTCGTGCTGGCCCGCGCCGGTATCTGGCCCGCCTTGGACCTGGTGCGCTCCTATAGCCGCGACACCGGGCGGCTGGTCGCCAGCGACGAGCTGTCGGCCCGGGTGGCGCTGCGGGCCACCCTCAGCGGCCACCCCGACCGCGATCACGCCGCCCTGGCCGCCCGGGTCATGGCCACCGCCAGCAACCACGACATGCTCAGCGCCGTGGACCAGGGCGTCTCCGTCGGCAAGTAGGGCGCGCGCCGCCTTCGGGCAGCCTCTGGCCTCCCCGGGATAGGGGGGGCCTCGCCGTTGGACCCGCCGGGTCGGAGTGACCGATGTTCCACAACCTCGACGAGGCCGTCGCGCGCATCGAAGCGCTGGACGCCCGCCTGATGAACCCCGAAGTGACCTCCAACCCGGACCGCCTGCGCGAGGTCACCCGCGAGCGCGCCCAGCTGGTGCCCGTGGTCGAGGCCTGGCGATCCCTGGAGTCCGCCCGCGAAGAGCTGGCCGAAGCCAAGGAGATGCTCGAAGACCCCGAGATGCGCGAGATGGCCCAGGGCGAGCTGAACCGCCTGCGGGTGGAGATACCCCGCTTCGAAGACCAGCTTCGGCGCTCCCTGGTTCCGCCCGATCCCTTCGAAGGCCGCGACATCATCCTGGAGATCCGCGCCGGCACCGGCGGAGACGAGGCCGCGCTCTTTGCCGCCGACCTCTTCCGCATGTATAGCCGATATGCGGATACGCGGCGTTGGAAGACCGAGATCATCTCATCCAGCGAGATCGCGGTGGGCGGCAGCGGGGGCAAGTCCGCCGAAGGCTACAAAGAGGTCATCTGCCAGATCTCGGGGGGAGACGCCTATGTGCAGCTGCGCCACGAGTCCGGGGTGCACCGGGTGCAGCGGGTGCCCCTGACCGAGACCCAGGGCCGCATCCACACCTCGGCCGCCACCGTGGCCATCATGCCCGTGGCCGACGAGATCGAGATCGACATTCCCGAAAAAGACCTGCGGGTGGATGTCTTCCGGTCCAGCGGTCCGGGTGGACAGTCGGTCAATACCACCGACTCGGCCGTGCGGCTGACCCACCTGCCCACCGGCCTGGTGGTGCAGTGTCAGGACGAGAAGTCTCAGCACAAGAACCGGGCCAAGGCGCTGAAGGTGCTGGCGGCCCCTGCTGGAGCAGAAGCAGGCCGAAGCCGACGCGGTCGCGGCCGAGACCCGGCGGGCCCAGGTGGGCAGCGGCGACCGCTCCGAGCGCATCCGCACCTACAACTTCCCCCAGAATCGGCTCACCGACCACCGCATCGGCCTGACCCTCTACCAGCTCGACCGCATCATCGAAGGCGAGCTGGACGATCTGGTGACCGCGCTCAACGACCACCTGATGGAGAAGCTGATCGCCGAGAACGCCGGCCCCATCTGACCCCGCTCAGGGGGCCTGCGCCCAGCGCGGGCTGCTGACCGCCCACAGGGGCTGGGGCTGGGCGGGCGGGGCCGCGAGGCCCTCGCAGCTGGCCACCACCCAGGCCACCGCCGGCATGGACAGATCGGCCACGATCTGTGGTGGGCGCGGATCCTGGGCGGGGATCTCGGCCAGCAACACGCCGCCCGGGCCCCACAGCTGCATCGCGTCGGGAGGCATCCAGGCGGGGCCGCTGCAGCTGGCCCGCACCGTGATGGCGGCGCGCCCGCTGCTTTCGGGCAAGGCCCGGGCCGACAGGGTGATGCGCAGGCCATTGCCCGCCGTGGTCGGGCCCTCCAGCAGGGCGCGCTGGGCCTGAACGGCGTTCATGCCCTCGGCGTCGCGCTGCTCCAGCCAGGTGAGGGGGCCCACCAGCCGCAGGGCCAGGCCGGCGTCCAACAGGCCAAAGAGGGTGGGCAGGTCCTGCAGCCCGGACAGGCGCAAGGCGAAGGGCTGGGCCGTCCAGGTCCAGGGCGGCCCCGCGGCCCGCACCCAGTCGGCGTCCACCACCGAGCTGCGGCCGCCCTGGTTGGCCTGACCGAGCAGCTCCAGCGGGTCGAGCTCCGGCCAGGGCAGGGCGCCATGGGCCGGTCGCCGGGTGGCCGCGGCATAGGGCCAGGCCCAGACCGCGGCGCCATCGTCCCGGGCCGCCTCGGTGCCTCCCCAGGCCACCACCCAGGGGCTCAGGTCCAAGGGCAGGGTGGCGGCGGCCACCTCGTCCCGGGCGACCGTGACCACCACCCGGCTGCCCCGAGAGACGGCCGCAGACAGGGCCTGGCTGGGGCTGAGGGCCACGTCGGGGTCGGGTGCCACCCGCAGCCCGATCTCGGCCAGGGTGCTGGTCTGGGGCTGCACCCGGTCCAGCTGGAGGGAGAGCTCGGGGGCGGCGAGCACCTGGAAGTGGGGCAGGCGCCGCTGCCCGTGGGCCGGGCCGGCGCCCACCACCAGCTCGCCATTGCCGGGGGCAAGGGCACGAAGCCGCCGCCGGGCTCGACCGGCCAGGCCTGCCCCGCCCAATAGACCGTGGCCGGCAGGGGCGCCGCGGTCGTCGCTGACCTGCAAGCGCAGCCCGCCTTGGGGGCCCAAGGCCACGCGGCGGTCGGTGTCGGGGGCGACGGGGTCGCCGTCTCTCCAGCCGGGGCGCACGGCCACCAGGGCGGCGGTCTGGGCGGGCACCCGACCCCCGTAGCGGTAGCCCTCCACCAGCAGCCGGGCGATGCGCTGGCCCTCGGCATCCCGGGCCTCCACCCAGGCGCCGTCGGACAGGCCGTTGATCTGCAGGCCATCGGGCCACAGCGCGCCGGCCACGGCGGCGCGGCTGCCCACCACCAGGCCGGTCACGTCGGCATAGAGCCGCCGGCCGAGGGGGGCCTCGGGCGGGTCCAGGGGGCTTCCTTGCACGGCGAGCAGCGTCTCGACCACGCCATCCTCGTCGGGATCGATCTCCAGCACGGCGCCGACCGGCTCGCTGCGGGCCAGGGGCAGCAGGTCGAGCAGCAGCGGGCCGTCGCCCAGGGGCAGCAGCGCGATGTCGGGGCGGTCGGCCTCCAGCCGCCAGGCGAAGCCGTCCCAGGCGCCATCGGCCCGCTCTCCCCAGACCTCGACCCCTACGGCCCCCGCCTCTTCAAAGGGGGTGATCTCCGCGCTGATGAGCGCAGGTGGCTCGTTCTCGTCGAGCACGTCAAAGCGGGGCATGGCCTCCCAGACCGCGTCTCGGCCGCTCTGGCGGGTGGCGTCGATGATGCTGCCGCCGGCCACGCCCAGCAGGGTCAGCGCGGTGCCATGGCGGATGACGAAGCGGGACTGGGCATTCTCGACCAGCCAGTCGCCGGTCAGCCCTTCGCCCCCGTTGATGCGCTCCTCGTTGCAAGCGATGCGCTTGACCCGCAGCTCGCCCGGCGCCAGCTCACGGGGGTCGCAGAGGGCCTCGCCCGGGTCGACCGCATAGTTGGGCCCCAGGCAGCCGCCCAGGGCCAGCAGCCCGCAGACCCTCAGAAGCGGCGTCGCCGGTCTACTCTTCGGCTGCTTCATTCACGCCCACGAAGACGATGTCCACGGGCGCCACGCGCACCTTCTTGCTCCAACCTGCCGGCATATCCCCCGAGGTATATTCCCAGGTGCGGGTCTCGCCGGGCTGCAGGGGCTGCTTGAATTTGTCCTCGATGGGGATGCCGCCGGGGTTCTTGGTGGTGGCCACCGGCCAGCTGTCGCCTGAGAGGTCCTTGCCGGCCTCGTCCAGGTAGTAGACCTTGAGGAAGAGGCTGGCGATGGCCTTGTCGCCCTTGTTGGTCACATCCACGAAGAAGCCCCAGCCATCGAGGGGGCCATCGGGGTTCTCGGCCAGGTTGACCTGCTCGGACTGCACGGGGCCCAGCTCGATCTTGTCGCGGTTTTCGGCCATGCGCAGCCGCTTGCGGGCCTCCTGGCGCTGCTTCTTGTCTCCGCCGCTGGCGTACTCCTTCAGGTACTGGTTCCACCCTGCGACGCTATCTTGCCCCTCGGCCCAGGCAAAGAGGAATTCCCGGCGTTCATCCAGCGCCTTTTCGCGGTGCAAGCCCGTGGGGAACTTGGACAGGTAGAGGTCATAGGCCTCCAGCGTCTTGTCGGCGCGCGCCTTCTCCAGGTACTTCTCCTCCAGCGCGGTCCTGGCCTGAAGCTCGTAGGGAGAGCCCGGGTTTTCGGCGAGGAAGGTCTCGTAGGCCTCGATGGTGCCGACCTTCTGGGCGTCCCCGAAGGGGTTGCCGCAGGCAGTGGCCAGGACGAGGAGGAGCAAGGAGAGAGTAGGACGCATGGGCGCTCCGGTGCGGCAGGGTTTCAGCCCGGTGATTCTAACGGATGCCCGCCGCGGAACCGCCGCCGGTGAAGAACAAGGGCACGAAGGCCACCAGCAGCAGGGCGGTCGCCATCACGGCGATGGGCAGCAGGATGTGCTCGTGGCGGCGCCAGGTGGACTCGTTCTGGGCATGGGAGGCGGCGATGGCGGCGTCCACCACCTCGGCCCCCACCACCTGCCGGGTGAGCAGGTGGTTGAGCGCGACGGGGGGCGTCAGGTAGCCCAGCTCGAAGGCCACCAGCACCACCATCCAGAAGTGGGCCTCGTCGATGCCGTTCCGGTAGGCCACATCGGCCACGGTCGCCGAGACCAGGATGACCGCGCCATAGGGGTCCATCAGCATGCCGATGACCACCAGGACGGCCACCAGCAGGGCCATGGTGAGGACGGGCGAGCCCAGGTCCGCCGGCACCAGGTTCATGATCTCGCTGCGCTCGAAGACCCCGCCCAGGGCGATGGACAAGGACATCAGCAGGACCAGGGCGCCGATGTGGCCGGTGGTCTCGGAGGTGGCGGCGAGGGGGGCCGAGCCGCGGGGCCGGACCCTGGCCCGACAGCTCCGAAAAGGACGCGGTGGCGGCCGGCCGGGGGCCGCGCGACCGGCGCCAGGCCCTCCAGGCCCAGCATCGCCAGCAAGGCGATGGGCAGCAGCACCGGGGCCGTGTGCTCATCCAGGGTGGATCCCAGCAGCACCTTCGCCCCCAGCAGCACCGCCGCAAAGGCGACGGCATAGGGCAGCAGCGGCCGCAAGGCGCGCAGGCTGCCGGGAATCGCCACGGCGGGAGAGGCCACCGTCAGCGGGTTGCGCCGGGTGAGCACCACCGCGATGGCAAAGAGCGAGGCGGTCAGCAGGAAGACCCAGCGCCCCCAGCCATAGAGCACATCGGTGGTGGGCGGGTTGAGGTAGGCCACAATGACCACCAGCAGGCAGGGGCGCAGGACCACGCCCAGGCTGCCCGACATGGCGGTGGCCGCCAGGGCCAGCTGGGGCCGGGCCCCCGCGACGGTCAGCTCGGTGTAAATGAGCCCTCCGACCGCGATCACGAAGATGCCCGATGCCCCGCTATAGGCCGTGGGCACCGCCGCCATCAGCACCACCAGGGCCGCCAGCAGCTCGGGCGGGAGCTTCCAGGGGCGCAGCACATCGAAGGCGAGGTGGGCCACCTGGGTGCGCTTGAGCAGCATGCCGGTCCACACATAGAGGCCGACGAATATGTAGAGCTCGGCGTGTTCGGTCAACTTCTGGAGGTAGACGCCCAACCCCGCGGAGTAGCCTTCCAGGATCAGGAACCAGCCCGAGCTGAGGATGGCCATGCCGGCGTAGAGCGGGCCTGTGAGCAGGGCGTCCTGCCAGCGGCCCCCGGCCTTGAGCCGCGGCGAGGGGCGGGCCAGCAAGACCAGGTTGATGCTGGCCATCAGCCCGAATGCCGTCGCCCACAGCAGGGGCAGCTCCGGGTTGGCCAGCTCCACCCCCGACCCTGCATTGGCCCGGGCCAAGGTGAGCAAACTGAAGACCACCAGCAGGTTGGCGAAGAGCTGGGTGCCCTGGCTCACCCGATCATCGAGCACCGTCGAGATCGGGCGCAGGGCGATGTGCTCTCGGGTGGCGGTGGCGGTGGCCCCACAGAAGAGCACCAGGAGCACCAGGAGGTGCTTGATCCATTCTCCGCCTTGTACCGCGATCTCTCCCAGGCCAGTGTCCAGGGTCCGCCAGGCGAGCAGGCCCGCGCTGCGCTGGGCCTGGGCCGACTCCCAGGCCGCGAGATCCTCCTGGTAGAGGGTCTGGTCGAGGGCGGCGGCCTCTGCCGCCTTGTCGGTGGCGGGGGCCGCGGGCTCTCCCAGCAGATCGCCGATGAGATCATCGTCTGCCGCACCCTCTTGCTGCGGCGGGGCAGGCGCAGCCTCGCCCAGCAGATCGCCAATCAGGGCCTCATCGGCCTGCCCTTGGGCGGCGGGAGCCGCGGCGTCCTCCCCCAGCAGATCACCGATCAGGTCGTCATTGGCCGCGGGCCCGGTCTGCGAGGCCGCGGCTGCCGGGGGCTCGGGGCGGGGCCGATCCCGGCGCAGCTCGACGGCATAGCCGGGCCAGATCGCCTCTCCCGCGCGGATCATCGACCCGGACAACTCGCTGGCGCTCCAGTGCAGCACGGTGGCCAGCAGCAGCAGCAGCACCGGCAGGGTGGACAGCCAGCGCCGCAGGGGGGACTCGGGAGCGGCGGGGTGCTGCATGGCCACCTCGGATGAGCGGGGCCGCCAAGCTATCACCCCGCGCGCCAGCGCGCGGAGCCTTGGGGCGCGCCGCGCCGATCCTGGCCGCTACTGGGCGGCGATCTGCTCGACCAGCTTCACCACCGTGGCGTCATAGGACCCCGAGGCCACCAGCTTGGCCCGCGTATCGGCGAGCATCTTGTTGTAGCGAGCCTTCTTGTCGCCTTCGACCTGAATCCAGGAGGCTGCGGGCACATCCTTGCGGATCTTGGCCAGGACGGCCTGGATGCTGTCGAATTGCCCGGCAGACCACTCGCGGCTCTGCTGGCCGAAGCCGGCGGGGAAATCCGCGGTGCGGATCAAGAGCTGCAGCGTCATCTGGGTGACGGGAAAGTCCACCACGCCGCCCTTGGCGCCCACGCCCTTGTGCAGCTCCAGCGGCTTGTAGGCGGCGGCCGGCGCATAGGCCACGTCGCACGATCCGTTGTTGAACTTGCTGGCGAAGGTGCCGATGTCGGCGGGCACCGGGTGGGCGCCCACCACCGCCACCATGGTCTTGGCGGCGTCGTCGAAGTCCATGGTGCAGACCCGCTTGCCGGCCAGGGCGCTGGTGTCCTGCATGCTGCGGTCATTGACGAAGAGCAGCACCTCGCCGGCCGGGTAGATGGCGGCGGTCTCAAAGGCGCCGCTGGTCATCAGGGCGGCGGCCTTGGGCTTGGCCAGCACCTGCAGCGCGGTCTTGAGCACGCTTGCGGTGGGGGCGAGGCCCAGGGCTTCGAGGCTATAGGACTTGCGGTTGAACTGCTGCACCCGCACGCCGGTGATCAGCGCGGCATCGCACTGGGCGTTGCGAAAGTCCGCGGCGGCCACGCTCTCGTCGGTGTAGGGCTTCAGGCTGAAGTTGACCCCCCACTGCAGGGCCTGGGCCTGGTAGGCCTTGGCATTCTGGAAGGTGGGGCCGGCAGCACCGCTGGGATCGTAGACGCAGAGCGTCTTGTCCACGGCGGCGGCGGCGGGGGTGGCAACCAGCAGGCCCAGCAGGGCGGCGGCGGCGCTGCAGGCGCGGCGGAGGGCGGTCAGGTTCATGGCGAGGTCTCCGGGGCCCCTTCGGGCGCGGGGGCAGGGTTCTGCGCGTCGAGGAACTGGTTGAGCAGGTCGTCGAGGCCGTCGGCCCCGGCATCGGCGGGGGCCTGGGGAAAGGTGCCGTACTTCGCCGAGGGCGTGCGCTGGCCGGCGGCCTTGAGCCAGAGCTTGTCGGACTCGTGTCGGACGAGCTGGCCGGCATAGGCATTCAACAGCGCGAAGTCGGGGTTGCTTCCCGGGCGGGCCTGGCTGGCGGCATGTTCGGCGACGGCGGCCTTCAAGCCGGCCTCATCCCCCACGGTGGCCAGGGACTGGATCTGGAAGGCCCGGGCCAGCCGCACCCCCGCCGCGTCGCCGGTGGCTGCGGCCTGGGCCAGGGCCCCAAAAGCGTCTTTGCCCTCGGGCAAGGCGCCGGGCACCGTCACCCAGATGGCGGCCTGCAGGGCGCCGGGCACCCCCCACCAGGTGGTGTCGTCCAAGCAGGTGGCGGCGCGTTCGACCTTGCGGGGGATGTCGAGCGACACGCCGAGCAGCCCGCCGCTGCCCTGATCGTGCACCAGGGCCAGCAGGCCGGTGGACAGGCCGAGAAGGAAGAGCAAGTCTTCATTCTTGCTACTGTCCAGGCTGGGGCAGCCCGCGCCGATGGGGCCAAAGGCGGTCTCGAGGTGCTCCCAGGCGGCGAGGTAGCGGCTGGCGGCTTCGAGGTGGGCCCGGCGCTCGACCTCCAGCAGGTCGGCGGTCTCGTCTCCGGCGCCCCGGCGGGCGGCGCCCAGGCGGCGCAGCTCGGCGTCCCAGGCCACGGGCTCGCTGCACATGGCGGCCGACATATAGGTGAGCACCAGCGCCTTGTCGGCGCGCTTGCCCTCTTTGCCCAGGGCGCCGAGCATGGGCGCGGTGGTGGCCCCCAAGGCGCAGGACAGGCCCACGTCGGGGTTGGCCATGATCTGCGGGGCCATGGTCTTGAGGGTGGACTTGTCCACCATGCGGGCGATGTTGCAGGCCGAAAGGGTCCCCATCGGCGCGAGGGTCAGCACCAGGGAGAGGGCGAGGGGGCGTGGCCGGCTCATGATCGCTCCGCGGGTCGAGGCTGAGGAACGAGCCCCGGCTGCGCCCATACTCGCCGCCTGGGCCCGGGGCAATCGAAGGGCCGGCGAGCCTCGCCGGGCCGCCCACTTCAGCGCCGCGGACGCAGGCGCACCTCGCCCGCTCCCGGCGCGCTGCCGTCGCTGCCGGGCAACGCGAAGATGAGGTGCTGGCCTCCATCCCCGAAGAGATCGCCCCCCAGGATCCCGCCGATGCCCAGCTGGTCGCTCGCCTGCTCGGCCTCGATCAGGGGGGCCACGGCGCTCAGGTCCACCCGGCCCGTGGTCCGGGCGGGCACGGCGGTGATCGCGCCGCCGCCGAGGCCGTCGCCGCTGGGGGTGGCCAGGAGCAGCTCGCTCGTGGCGCCGTTGCCGCCCACCGATTGGCCCAGGCCGCCCACGCCTTCCACCCGCAAGCGGGCCTCGTCGCTGCTGCGGGTGCCCGTCAGCTCGGTGCCATCAAAGAGGGCCACCGCGCCTTCGGGGCGCTCGTCCAGCTCGCTGCCCGGCAGCCCGATGGCCAGATCTGCCCGATCATCCCCGGTGAGATCGCCCACCCACAGCGTGTGTGGCCCGTCCCCCAGCCGGTCCTCGCTCTGTGCGCCATAGACCAGCGCGCTGACCTCATCCCAGAGGCTCCAGCCCCGGCTGAGCAGGTCCAAGCCGCCCAGGGCGATCGCGCAGCCGCCCACATCTCGTCCGGAACCATCGTAGTCCGGCATGCAGAGGACGAGGTCGAGCACTCCGTCTTCGTCGAAGTCGGCGGCGGCGGAGATCGCGGACCCGAGGGTGTCGTAGCTGGTGGTGCCCAGCACGGTGGCGGTGGCGTCTTCGGCCTCCCAGCGCAGCTGGCTGTCGGCCCCCGAAAAGAGGTAGACCCGACCTGCCAGATAGGTCTCTGCCGGGGCGCCGACGATGGCGTCGGTCAGCCCGTCTCCGTCCACATCGCCCAGCGCAAGGGCGGCGCCGAAGCGCCCCGCATCCCGGTCGCTGGTCAGGCGGCTGTGGGCGACCTCTCCCACCGAGACCCGGCCCTGCGCGGCGTCGGTGAAGAGCAGGTAGGCGGTCTCGACGCCGGGGGCGCCCAAGGCCAGCAGGGCGCCGTCCCCGTCGGCGTTCAGGGCCAGCGCCTGGCCCAGGCCCCCACCGGTGGGGCCCAGAAGCTCGGCCTGGCCGGCACCAAAGCTCAGGCTCTCGCTGTCCTGGGGCAAGGGGATGAGGGCCACGGCCCCGTCTCCGGCGCTGCTGTCGGGGGCCGCCACCAGCAGGGTGCTGCCCATCGGACCCACCTGCAGGTCGAATCCACCCGACCCCACGTGCTGGTCGGCGCTCTCACCGGTTATCGTTAAGGTATTCTGTTGATATTCCGACGGAATATCGCCGGTATAGCTTGGGGAGCCGGCCGAGTCGCCTGCGGGCGCCTTGCCCCGCAGGTCCACCAGCGCGCTCCCGCAGCCGCCCAGCAGCAGCGCCCAGGCTGCGCGCGCCCTGGTCAATGCGGGGCCGCCAAGGCGGCGGCACAGGCCGGGCCCTCCTGCTGCAGCTGGGCTGCGTCCGAGGCCGCCACCAGGGCCTCGCAGCCCGGAAGGCCCTGGCCCAGGTCACGGGCAAACTGCAGGATCTCGTCCTGGCGTAGCGCGGCGCCGCCCGCCAGGTAGGCGAGGGCCGCGGTCAGGGCCTCGGCCCGGTCGCCGCGACCGGCGAGCAGCTCCATGCGCATCACCTGAAGCTCGCCGTCCACAGCGCTACCGGCCTCGGAGCGGTCCAGGCCCAGCTCGACCGACTCCAGGACCGTGCTGGGGTCGGCGCCGGCACCTTGAAGGGCCCGGGCCCGACCCAGCAGGCCGCCAGCGGTCTTGGGCAGGCAGAGCTGCTCCTGGTCCAGGGTGACATCGGCTTCGGGGCCGTCTGCGCAGCGCACCCCCACCACCCCGCGGCTGACCCGCACGGTGGTGCCCAGGGCGTCCCGCTCGACCGTGAAGACCGTGCCCTTGACCCGCACCTCGGCGTCGCGGGTGAGGACCGCCAGGTCGATATTCTTGCCGGGTTCCACCTCGACATCGATGCGGCCCTGTTCCCAGGCGATGCGGGGGCTGAGCGTGCTGCCTTCGACGGTGCCTGCGCCACTGGGGATCAGCACCACGGATTCGCCGACGGAGAGGCGCTGGCCCAGGTCGGCGTCGGAGAGCGCCAGGGCGACCGGCAGATCCTTGGGGCCCTGCATCTGGCCCACCGCGAACAGGGCGGCCGCGGCGATGGCCACCGCGCCAAGGCCCCAGGCCCAGCGCCGGTTGGCGGGGGCAGGGGTCGGCGGCATCGGGGCCACGGTCGGGGGGAGGGCGTCGCCGCGGGTCTCGCCAAGCACCGAGGAGAGGTCCGAGGGCAGCAGGGCGCGCAGCCGGGCCAGATCACGGTCGGTGCAGGCGGTCTCGTCGCGCAAGGCGTCGAAGATGTCGTCGGGATCAGTCATGGGAGGTCCTCGTCACCGGCTGCTTCCGGGCCATCGGGGGGCGCGAGGCCCCGGTTGCGGGCGCGATTCGAGAAAGTGTAGCGGGCGCGGCGAAGGCGGCTCTTTGCGGTGCCCACCGGGATACCCAGGATGTCTGCGGCTTCTGGGTCGGTGCGTCCCTCGATGTCGCAGAGGGTGAGGATCTCGCGCTGCTCTTGAGGCATGGACTCCAAGGCCTCCCAGACCAGGCGCCGGCGCTCGTGGGCCTCTTGCACCGCTACCCCGCTGCTGACGGCCGTGGCGCTCTCGATGGGGCTGCTGGGATCCCAGCGGTTGGGCCATGCGCTCCGGCGCTGCTGGGCGAGCACCCGTCGGGTGACCGCGAAGAGCCACCGGGGGAACGCGGCCTCGGATTCGACCTGGGCGACCTTGCGGAGAACGACCATGAAGACCTCCTGGGCCGCCTGATCGGCGTCCACTCGGGGGCCACCCAGGCGGCGGCACCACTGCAAGGCCACGGGCATCCATCGAACAAAGAGCGCCTCCAGCGCCTTCGGCTGGCCCGAGCGCACCGCCATCCACGCCGGATCCGGCGGGCTTGTCGGTTGCGGGTCACGCACGAGGGCATCCTCCGCCTCTTCCAATGGCCCCTCGACGTCCTTTCGATCACGCATTCTTCAGCCGTGTCACAATTTGTCTCTCGGGGCGGGGGCCCAGGTGGCCAGCAGGCCGGCGCCCCCCGCGAGCGGGGTGGCCCGCCAGGTTCCGGAATCGTCGATGATGTCGGTCGGGCGCAGATCAACGCTGATCTGCGTGATGGCGGAGAGGCCCAGGGCCGCCCCTTCTACCAAGGCCAGCTCCAGGCGGGCGCCGGCTGTGGGGGAGGCCACCCGGACCGGGGCGGCACTTTCCCGGTGAAAGCTGCGAATTCGTCCCCCGATCAGGGCGTCCACGCGCATGCGGCCGGTGGCGGGCGCCCCCACATAGGCGGCAGAGGCCAGGCGGGAGACCTGGGCGTCGGCCACACCGGTCTTGAGGCGGGAGGGCAGGCTGCCCTCCACCAGCAGCCCCACGCGCCCCCAGGGGAGGGCGTGGCGCAGCTCCAGGGCGGCGGCACCGGTCCATGCGCCGTCGGGAGAGCCCTGGGCCACCAGCTGCAGGCCCAAGGCCAGCGGCGGGGCTTTGGGGCAGGGGGGCACGGGGTCGGGGGCGGCGGCGCGGGCTCCGGCGCCGGGGTGGGCTCGGGCGGCGGGGCCTCGGCCGGCAGCACCACCTTTGGGCGCCCGTCGCGCGGGCGGCGCGACGGGCGGCGCCACGGCCGCGGGGGCCAGGGCCGGCCCCTGGACGGGGCGCAGCAGGCTGGTGGCCAGGAAGAGCAGCCCCCGCCCACCCCTTTCTGCCGGGCCGAACTGAATAAATGCCTGAAAAACCGACGGATCCACTCTTGACATCCCAAACGCGATGAGTTGGGCCCCCCCGCCGTGGAACGGGTGGATCCGCCCCTGGTCGGCCTTCTGCCTGGGGTGGGCGCCCCGACGTGGAACGCGGGGGTCAGCAGGTGGATCCGAAGGCCCTGCGCACCCCGCCCGGGGGGCCGCTCGCCGGCCGGCAAGGTGAGCGGCACCCCAGCCAGCGCGGCGGTCTGGGTCAGCAGGAGGGCGAAGAGGCCCCAGAGTGCGGAGAACATCTGGGCAGCCTAGTCCCGACCGCAGCCGCCATGGCGCCACGAGCTGCCAATTCACAGGGGCGTGACGAGGGGGGGGCTCAGGGGCTCGGGCTGGCGCCGGGCGCGCCGGCTTCGATGCGGATCCCATGCAGGTAGACCGGCTCCAAAGGCACATCTCCGGCATTTCGGGGCACGCGCGACAGGCGCTTGACCACTTGCACCGCGCTGTCGTCGCACTGGCCGAAGATGGTGTGGCGCCCGGACAGATGGGGCACCGGCACCTCGGTGATGAAGAACTGGGAGCCGTTGGTCGTCGGACCCGAATTGGCCATGGCCAGGCGGCCGGGCCGATCAAAGCCCAGGGTGGGGCTGATCTCGTCGGCGAAGCGGTAGCCGGGCCCCCCCGTGCCATTGCCCAGGGGATCGCCGGTCTGCACCATGAAGTCGGGGATGACCCGGTGAAAGATCAGGTTGTGGTAGAGCGGGTCGGCCCGCAAGGCGCCGGTGGTGGGGTCTCGCCAGGGACCGCCGCCCCGGGCGTGGTCCACGAAGGCCCCGACGGTGACGGGGGCCTCGCTCCAGAACAGCTCGCAGCGCAGCTCGCCCACCGAGGTGTCCAGGACCGCGAAGAGCCCGCCCGGGCCCACCCCGAGGTGGCTGGCCAGCGCGGCCATCGGGTCGGGCTCCTGGCTGAGGTCCCGGGCCAGGGGAGGGGAGCTGCCCAGCTGCTTCAGCCAGGTGTTCTTGTCCCCCACGGCCCAGGCCGCCCGGGCGAGGGTGGCGCCCAGGTCGATGCCCGCCGCCGTCGCGGCCTTGAGGTGGGGCAAGGCGAGGTCGAATTCGCCGCGGTCGGCCTGGATGCGCCCCAGCCAGGCCCGGGCGAGGGCGTTGTCGGGGTGTGCCTGGTTCACCACCCGCAGGGCCTTCAGCGCGCCGTCCACATCGCCTCGCAGCTGCGTGGCGGCCCAGGCGGCCAGGACGCCGGTGTCGGGGTCGGTGGCGTCCCCCTTCAGGGCCGTGTCCAGGTAGGGGCCGGCATATTCGAAGCGGCCGGCCTGCAGGGCGGCATAGGCGGCCGCCTGGCCCAGGCAGGGGTCGGCGGGCCAGGCGTTGGCGAGGTCGCGAAAGACCACCCGGCCGCCTTCGGCATCCCCTTGCATCAGGGCCAGGGCGCCTTCGACCACCCGGGTCGCGGGGTGGTCGGGAAGCCCCGCGAGATTGGGCGCGCTGCCTTCATTCAGGCTGCTTCGGGCCTCTTCGACCGCAGCCCGTTCGCCGGTGGACAGGCGGGGGGCGTCGGGCACGGCCGACAGGCAGAGGCCGGGTACGGCAGGGCCGAAGCTCAGGCGGCCGGCGCCATCGGCGCGGGTGCTGAGGGCGGTGGCCGGCGGGGCCTTGGGACCACAGGCGGCGAGCAAGGCGATCAGGGGCAGCAACACGCGGCGTCCAGGTGCGGGGGGACGGCGGGATAACCGGCCTCGTCCCTTTCAGGCCCCCGGTCCGAGCATGCCGGCGGGGTCCAGCAGGGCGTCGAGCTGGTCTGCCGGCAGGAGCTTGCGCTCCAAGGCCAGCTCTCGCAGGCTGCGCCCGGTGTCGAAGGCCTCCTTGGCCAGGATGGCGGCGGCGTCGTAGCCCAGGGCCGGCGCCAGGGCGGTGGCCAGCGACAGGTTGCGGTCCAACAGGGCCGCGCAGCGCTCGGGATCGGCCTCGATGCCGGCCACGCAGCGGTCGGCGAAGGCCTGCGCCCCCTGGCTGAGCAGCGCGACGCTCTGCAGCAGGTTGTGGGCGATCAGGGGCAGCGTGGCGTTGAGCTGCAGCTGCCCGCCCTGGCCGCAGAGCGCCACCGCGGCGTCCAGGCCCATGACCTGGTAGCCCACCATCACCAGCATCTCGCAGAGCACGGGGTTGACCTTGCCCGGCATGATGGACGAGCCGGGGGCCACCGCCGGCAGGCGAATCTCGGCCAGCCCGGTGCGCGGCCCCGATGCCAGCAGGCGAATATCGTTCGCGATCTTGATCAGGCTGACCGCGATGACCCGCAGCAGGCCGCTGGCCTCGACCGCGGCGTCCCGGGCGGCCTGGGCCTCGAAGGGGTTGGCCGCCACGACAAAGGGCAGCTCGGTCTCGCGGGCGATGCGCCGGACCACGGCCTCGGGGAAGCCCTCCGCCCGGTTCAGGCCGGTGCCCACCGCCGTGCCGCCCAGGGCCAGCTCCATCAGCGCGTCCCGGGCGCGGCCGGCGCGCTCCTCGCCCAGCGCCACCTGCCGGGCAAAGGCGCCGAATTCCTGGCCCAGGCGCATGGGGGTGGCGTCCATCAGGTGGGTGCGCCCGCTCTTGAGGACGGGCGCGAAGGCGGCGGCCCGGTCGGCCAGGGCGGCGCGCAGGCTGGCCAGGGCGGGCAGCAGGTCCTGGTGGATGGCTGTGGCCACCGCGATGTGCAAGGCGCTGGGGATCACGTCATTGCTGGACTGGCCGAGGTTGACGTGGTCGTTGGGGTGCACGGGATCCCGGCTGCCCAGCTCGCCGCCCATCAGCTCGATGGCGCGGTTGGAGATCACCTCGTTGACGTTCATATGGGTGGAGGTGCCCGACCCCGTCTGAAAGATGTCGAGGGGGAAGTCCGCGTCCAAGCTGCCATCCATGACCTCCTGGGCCGCGGCGCAGATCCATTCCGCCCGCATCGTGTCCAGGCGTTCGCCGGCCTCGTTCTCTTCTGCGGCGGAGCGCTTGATCAGGCCCAATGCCCACAAGAATCGGCGCGGGAAGCGCGTTCCAGAGATGGGGAAGTTGTCGATCGCGCGCTGGGTCTGGGCCCCGTAGTAGGCCCCCGCCGGCACCGCGACCGGCCCCAGGCTGTCTCGCTCGATCCGGCGTTTGCGCATGTGGGCTCCGGTCCACAGGGGGAGGGGGCCTATCGCGCTTTGCGGTGGCAGACGCGATAGCTGCCCCGCAGCGAGGGGCTTGCTTGTCCCCGGGGAGGATCCGTGCACCGCATCGAAATCAGCGTGAAGGGCATGACCTGTGGCGGCTGCCAGCGCAGCGTGGAGGGCGCCCTGCGCCGTGTTCCCGGCGTGGCCGAGGTGTCTGTGGACCTGGCCGCGGGCAGGGCCCGGGTGGACCTGGAATCGACCGAGACGGGCCTGGACACGCTGCTCGCGGCGGTGGACGCCGCCGGCTTCGACGCCGCGCCCTGGCCCCCGGCCACCCCGGCCGGGTAGACTGATCGGGAAGGCTCCTTCGGAGGATCGATGCGCGGCTGGCTCGCCGGATCACTGCTCGTGCTCTTTGGCATATCCGGCATGGCCTCTGTCGGGGGCGCCTGGTCGCCGCCGCCCGGGGATACCGGCGACACGGGGGACACCGCTGAACCCATCGACTCCGGCGACTCCGCCGAGCCCGTGGACACCGCCGATAGCGCAGAGCCCGTGGACAGCGGCGACAGCGGCATCGCCATCGACACCGCCGATGGCCCGCGCTATTCCGCCGCCCAGGACGCGGGGGAGAAAGGGGGCTTTGGCTGTTCGGCCCTGGGCATGAGCGGCTCCGCGGCGGCCCTCTGGGGCGGCCTGCTGGTGATCGCAGCGCGCCGACGCCGCGAGGATTGAGCCCATGCGCGGCGGTCTGGCCCTGCTCCTGTTGGCAGGCTGCGCCGGGCCGGTCGCGGGCCGGGACCCGGCGGCGCCCGACGGGTCGACGCCGCCCGAAGCCCTGATCGAGCTTCGGGGTGTGGCCGAAGCGGCCCCGAGGCCCCGGGCGCGCCGGTGGTGGATGCCCCCGCGAGTCGGTGGACGTGATCATCGTCGGCGCCGGACCCGCCGGCCTCGCTGGCGGCCCTGGCGGCCGAGGAGCGGGGCGCACGGCTCCGGGTCATCGAAGGCCAGGACCAGCCCGGCGGCGCCTTGCGCTGGGCCGGCGGCCTGATGCTGCTGTCGGGCACCAGCACCCAGGCCCTGGCAGGGGTGACGGACGATCCGGCAGCGCTGCTGGACGAGTGGGCGGCCCTGACCGGCGGCGACCCCAGCCGCCCCTGGGTGCGGCGCTTCGCCGAAGACGGCGCCTCGCAGGTGCACGACTGGCTGCAGGATCTCGGCCTGGACCTCAGCCTGACCGACGCCCGCGATCCGGGGGCCAGCGCCTTGCGGGTGCATGTGCCCGATGGCGGCGGCCCGGCCCTGGCCGAGGCCCTGCTGGCGGCAGGTGACCCCGCAGACATCCTCCTCGAAACTGAAGTTGTGGGGCTCATCTTCACCGAGTCGGGGCGCTGCGTGGGCGTGGCGGTGCAGGACGCAGCGGGGGCAGGCTGGCTGCGGGCCGGGGCGGTGATCCTGGCCACCGGCGGCTTCTCGCGGGACCTCGACCGGGTGGCCTGGGCCAACCCCGAGCTTCCCCTGGACAAGCTCGCCTTTGCCGGGGCCCCCTGGACCGATGGCAAGGGCCACGGCCTGCTCGAGGCGGCGGGGGCCGCCTGGCAGAACCCGCGGGCGATGGGCATCTACGCGCATGGGGTGGCCGATCCCCGGGCACCCGGAGAGGAGCTGACGGTGGCCCACCTCGACGCCGCCATGTGGGTGAACCGCGACGGCCGCCGCTTCTTTGGCGAGAACCACGCCGGCAGCTTTGCCGCGGGCCCGGCCCTGCTGCGCCAGCCCGAACAGCAGGGCTGGGCCCTGGTGGACGACGCCCTGTGGAACCGCATGGGGCTGGTGGACGCGATGCCGCTGGAGGCCGAGCCTGTCCCGCACCTGCCCGATCTCGTGGACGCCGGCCGGGTGCTGGAGGCCGAGGACCCCGCAGCCCTCGCCCTCGCCCTGCTGATGGACCATAGGGCCATTACCGGCGAAATCGACGCCTGGAACGTCGCCTTTGATGAGGATGCCCCAGACCGGCTCCGGGGCTCACCGCCGCCCGCCGCCCTGTCCGCCGGCCCCTGGCGCGCACTGCCGCTGCAGGCGGCCTTGTCCAAGAGCTTCGGCGGCATCGCTGTGGAGGTCGATGGCCGGGTGGTGGACGCCGCGGGCGCCCCCTTGCCCGGCCTCTTTGCGGCCGGTGAGCTGACGGGCATGGCCGGCGGCAGCCTGGTGGGCGACCGGGGCTTCACCGGCAGCTTGTCGGCCGTCCTGCTGTCGGGCCGGGTGGCGGGGGATCGCGCGGCGGCCGAGGCCCTGGACTGAGCGCCCGCTGGCGGTCCTGCAGCCTGCCCCTACCTGTTGTTCTGCAGCTTCCAGGACAGCACCAGGCAAGGCAGCTCCTGGGGCAGGCCGTCCTCGCCAAAGATGCTCTGCATCTCCTTCTCTTTGCCCTCCAGGCGCGCCCGGCAGGGCAAGACGATGGAGCGCGCGATGGTGCGCGCCGTCTGCTTGAGGGCCCACTCGCCGCCGCTGTCCAGCTGGCTGAGCAGGGCGCTGGGGGGAGAGCTGGGGTCCGAGAAGTCCACCGACGTGCCATCGGGCTTGGTGAAGTCCATCAGCGGCAGGTCGCCGGCCCAATACTTGGCCACCCGCATGGTGGCGCCATGGGTGAGGGCGGAGTCCGGGGCGTTGTTGGCGCTCGAACCCAGGTTCTCGGCCAGGCGCCGCAGAATCTTGTTGATGCGCTGACGGTCGTCCTCGCCCTCGACATAGACGCAGAGGCCCTGGTCGGCCTTGGCATAGGTGCTCTGGAAGCTGCCTTCGGGTACCGGCTGCAAGGCGCTGCCCAGGGTCTCGCCCAGCAGCTGGTCGCGGTAGCCCACGTCGTCCAGGCTGGCGGATTCCACCCCGGGCTTGTAGGCGTCGGGCAGCACCGACAGCCCCAGGTGCAGCCCCTGGCGGTAGCTCATGCGCAGGGGGCCCCGGCCGCAGACCATGCGCCCCGTGCTGTCCTCCCACTCGTCGAATTCGCCGGTGGACAGGCCGGGGGGGGCCGCCAGCCAGATCACCAGGTTGCGGGTGTGGTTGTCGAAGTCCTCCGACGCCACCACCTCTTCGCGCCAGAGGGCGAAGTCCCGGGCCCGCCCGCGCCCCGACTTCTCGATCAGCCAGGCGTAGCGCTTGCTGTCGGCCATCAGGTTTCGGGCCTCGGCCTTGACCGCCGACAGCAGGGCGTCGTCTTCTTCCAGGGATGCGCCGATCTGGACCGACCCGGTGATCTGCCCGGCCAGCTCTGCAAAGTCCCACTCGGCCACATTCTCGCCGCGGTTGGCCAGCACCCCCAGCTGGGTCTCGCAGCTCTCGAGGCGGGTGGTGGTGGTGCCCAGCTGCTTCTTGGAGCTGCTGCGGCTGCACATGGCCGCGCCACCAAAGATGTAGCCGCCCAGGATGGTGATCCCGAGGAAGATGTTGCGCGGCTGGAAGATGGCGCCGGACTTGACGAAGATGACGGCGCGCTGGATCAACTGCGCGGGGCCCAGCACCAGCAGGCGGGTCCAGATCTGGCGCTTGCCCTCTTCGCCCATGCTCTTGGCGCTCAGGCGCCGGCGCCCCACGCCCACCCGCTTTGCGGACTCCTCGCGCTGCTTCTTGATCTCGGGCGGCAGCTCGTCCAGCACCACCTCGAAGCGGGGCCCGCTGGGGGTCACCAGCGAGAAGCCGTCCCCAGGGCGGATCGCGGTGGGCGTGCTGAGCTGTTCGGGGCGGCGCGCGCCGGCCTTCCACAAGAAGATGGTGGCGGTGCGTTCGGCCGGGGCCAGGATGAGGTTGTCGGGGCCCTGGCGGATGACCTTGGCGTGTTCGGCCAGGACGCCAAAGGACTCGGGCAGGACGATGTGGCAGCGGTCGCGCCCCGATCCCAGGCGCACCTCGAGGCCTTCGAAGGGCCCGAAGCGGGTCCCGCCGAATTCGGGCGTCAGCTGAAGGTAGAGGGCGAGCTCTTCGAGGGCCACGTGCGCTCCGCAGGGGTCGCGATGCTATCAGGCGGGGCAGAGGCTGCCACAGAGGGGGCCGGTGTGCTAGCCTGCCCCCTCCTTCCGGTGGCCGCCGGGCCGGGCCCCTCGTGCTGAACATCTTCCTCATCCCCTACACCTGGCTGCGCCACTTCGCGATGGCGCTCTGGTGCGGTGTGGCTGGCTTGCTGGCCTGGTTTGCGGTGCTCAGCCTCATCGTATCGGGCAAGGTCTACTGGCCCCCCGACGCCGACGGCCCCACCCTGATGGTCTGCGTGTCGGCGGCGGTGGCCATGGCCGCCATCGCCGGCGAGGGCAGCCTGCGGCGGCTGGGTCCCCTGGGGCAGCTCTGGCGCATCGCGCTGACCGGCGCCCTGTCGGCCTTCTTCACGTCGATCTGGTACGCCTTCTGGCATGCGATGGCCGGCAGCCTGCTCTTTTCGGGAGACCAGTGGGCGGAGGACGCCGCCGACGCCTCGCTGGTCAGCCTGACCTTCCGAATCGGCGCCTTTGCCATGGGCGGGCTGGGCAGCGGCTGCGCCGTGCTCATGCTGCGCATCATCGACGGAGTGAGCGGAGAGGCCTTGCGCCGCCGCGCGGCCAAGAAGCGCCAAGAGTCCGGCCTGGCGCCCATTCCCCACATCCCGCGCACCAACCCCAGCTTCTTGTCCCACCTCGCCGGCGGCCTGGCCGCGGGCCTCGCGGCGGGCATGTGCTGGCACCTGCTGGGCAGCGGCTACGAGTACTTCAGCGGCGATCTCTACCTCGCTGGGGCGGGCATGGGCCTCGCCTGGGGCTTCACCTTCGGTTTGCTCACCTGGACCGTGCCCGACGAGCTCTATGCCGGCTGGGTGCGGGTGCTCTCGGACTACCGCTATGGGCGGCGCATCCCGGTGGACGCCTTGGATGGATCCGCAAAAGAGCGCTTTGTTGGCCATTTTCCGCGCGGTCTCGACCTCTATCTGCCCGCCGAGACCGCCGTGTCCGAGCTGCATGTCTCGGTCGCGGTAGATGGCAAGCGCCAATACAAGGCCCGTGGCCTGACCCTGCAGCCCACGCTGGTGCGGCGCTTCCTGGAGCGCATCAACCTGCGCTACGACCCCCAGCGGCCCGCCCCCTTGGAGACCCGGCTCAGCTCGGGCGACCGAATCTTCCTGGGCGAGGGCGACCAGCAGACCGAGCTGGAATTCATCATGCTGCCGCGGGAGGAGCGGTGAAGGCCCTCCTCGTCCTGCTGCTGCTGGCCCTGGTGGGCTGCGGGGCCGACTCCCTGGTGCTGATCCCCGGCACCACCACCCGGGTGGGTCCGGTCAGCCAGGAGAAAGGCACCGAGCTGGAGCTGCGCATCTTCCGCGAGGTCTCGGAGTGCGTGGGCGCCTATATCGCCGGCTCCAAGGACGACTGGGAGCGCCTGAGCCTCTGCTTGCCCCATGTGGACCGCGCCGCCGGCGAGGTGCGCCTGGGCTACCAATTCCGCAAGGACGGCGAGGTGGTGGCCCTCCCCGTGTCCAAGGACCAGCTCACCGTCATCCACCAGGGCACCATCATTCAGTCCGGGCGGGATGGGCAGGACTTCACCGTCATCCCCCACGATCCCCAGCAGGTGAACCAGCTCTACGTGCTGCTCATCGACGGGTCCAGCTCCATGGCCGAGATGGCCAACCAGAAGCTCAACCGCATGGAGCAGGTCAAGGCCGCCCTGCGCTTGCGGGAGGTGCAGGACGCCTTCTTCCCCGACGAGGTGAAGACCGGTGTGCTGCTGATGCAGTTCACCAGCGGCGAGCCCCAGCCCGTCGGCGGCCAGATCACCCTGCTCGAAAACCGGCGCCAGTACCTGGATGCCGTCTCCCAGCTCCAGGTGCTCAGCGGCTTCACCCACTTCTACGACGCCGTCGCCTGGGCCGTGGGCCCCATGCTGGATGTCGAAGCCATTCGCCGCTTCGTCGAGGTCCAGGACATGGCCATCACCGTCATCGCCCTGACGGATGGCTTCAACAACCTCAAGGGGGCAGACGTCTGCCGGGACAATGCCACCCGCCTCGAAGGCCTCATCCGCATGCTCAAGGACGTGCAGGAGGCCGAAGGCACACGCCTGGTGCGCCGGCCCCGCGTCTATACGGTGGGCCTGGGCAAGCCCATCCGCCCCAGCTTCGAGCTGCCCGACGACTGGGACCAGCGGGTCAAGCCCAAGGATCTCTGTGGGCGCTTCGCCGAACGCCGCATCGACTCCGACCTTGAAGTGCGGGGAATCGACAACCCCAGCCTGCTCTGGATCGCCCGGGCGGGCAATGGCGACGCCTTCGTCAAGCAGGGTCGGGACGGCCTGGGCGAGGCCTTCGCAAGCTCTGCTGCGCGTCGATATGGCTGGTTTGAGGTGCGTTACCGGGTGGACCCCTTCTATCTTCGGCGGGCCTTCACCACCCGGCTGCGGCTCACCAGCTACCACAGCGCCGAGGCCACGGTGCGCTTGCATCCCAGCGCCTGGCTGGACGCCCCGCCGGGCAAGGTCGGCGAAGATGGCTGGACGGGCCCCCGCAGCTATGGCCACACCATGGTTGTGCTCACGCCCCTGCTCAGCCTGTTGATCGCCCTGGGTTATGTGGGCGCCGCCGGCTTCAATACGCGCCGGGCCCTCTTCGGGCGCACCCGTCGGCGAAAGCGCGGCTGAGCGCGACCGCGGCCCGGGCGGTTGCCGCTGGGGCAGCCCGTCGCATACCATCGGTCATCCCCGCGCCCCCTGGACGCCCCCCTGGCACGCTTCATCGGCAACTACGAGGTCCTCTCCGAGCTTGGCGCGGGCCACTTCGGTACGGTCTACCTCGCGGTGGGCGATGTGCCGGGCCGGGGCATGCAGCCCGGACGGCGGCGCCTGGTCGCCATCAAGAAGCTCAAGAACACCCGCGACCCCGAGTCCTTGCGGTTGCTGCTGCAGGAATTCGCGCTGCTGGACCAGGTCAAGCACCGCAGCATCGTGCGGGTCTTTGAATATCTCGAGGCCGAACAGGCCGTGGTCATGGAGCATATCCACGGCGTGACCTTGCGCCGGGTGCTCGATGAGCTCGAAAAGGCGCGCGAACAGTTCTTTCTGGAGGCGGCGGTCGAGATCGGCGCCGAGATCGCCGACGCGCTCTACCACGCCTACACCACGCCTGGGGACAACGGCGACGCCCTGCAGTTGGTGCACCGGGACCTCAAGCCCGACAACGTGATGCTGACCCCCCAGGGCGAGGTCAAGATCCTGGACTGGGGGCTGGCCCGGGTGGACAACGCCGACTTCCGCCGGGAGTCCCGCGACCGCCTGCGCGGCACCCTCATGTATATGTCGCCCGAGCAGGCCCTCAACCGCGATGTAGACCACCGCTCCGACCTCTTCGCCCTGGGCCTCATCCTGCACGAGCTGCTGATGGGGCGGCCGGTCTATGGGGTGCCCGAAGGCGCGATGGACCCCCTGGCTGCGGCGATGCGGGCCATCGAAGGCGGCGATACCTCCCGCGCCTGCGCCGATCTCGAGGCCACCATGCCGGCGGTGGGGCCGATCATCACGCGGGCCCTTCAGCCCCGGCCCGAAGACCGCTACCGAAACGGCCAGGATCTGCTGGTAGAGCTGCGCCGGTCGCTGTACCGGGACCGCGGCGCCTATCTGCAGGAATTCTGCGAGTTCTTCTTCGGGACCCTCTACGATCCTGGCCCTGCGCCCACCCTGGACGGGGCCCGCACCAGCGGGCGGGGGCAGCGCCTCTCCATCGAGGAGCGCCTTCGACGCTCGATGGCAGAAGACGGGCCGCCGGCGGGTTCTGCTGATCCCGCCCCCCGCGACCGTCCGCCGCCTGGGGTCGCCGCCTTGCGCTCCAGCGCGGGCCGCGCGGCCGCCCCGTCCGCATCCCCCCCCCGGGCACCCCAATCCTCAGGAGCAGAGATGGCTGGCCAAGGTTCTTCCGGCAATGGCCCCCCCCGGCCACCGGTGGGCGGCGGCGCCTCTCGGGCGGCCCCCTTCAAGCCCGGCGGCCCCCCTGCGCCCAGCCCCCGCAAGGCCCTGGGCAACCGGCGGCCCGACGAGACGGGCATGCTGGAGATGGTGCCGCTGCGGGACGATGACGACGAGGCCTCCTCCGATGGCGATCCCAGCGCCACCGCCTTCTTCGCCATCCCGGCCCCGGGACCGAGCGGGCGCGCCCATGGCGGCCCCGCCCATGAGCCCACGTGGCCAGCGCCGCCGCCCCCCAGCGGGTCGGCTGCAAATGCCGCCCTCGCCGCCTCTCCACCCTGGGCCTCCGCCCATGCCCGGCGGGCCGCGCGCCGCCCCCGCCGATGGGCGGCCCGCCCATGGCACCCCCGATGGGCCCGCCCATGGGGGCGCCGCCCATGGGGCCGCCGATGGGCCCGATGGGTGGCCAGCCGCCGATGATCCAGGGCCCCATCGCCGGCTATGGCGGGGCCCAGACCCCCTTCCAGGTGCAAGGCCCCCAGCCCGGAGATGCCGGCGCCGCAAGCGACAAGGGCCGCACCCAGTCGCACCGCGTCTATGCGCTGGTCCTGGGCGTGGTCTTCCTGGTGGGCGTCGCCACCCTGGCGGCGGTGTGGCTGCGGCCGGGCAAGGGCGGGGTGGAGGGCGGCGAGACCGTCGCGACCAACAGCACCGCCCCGGTGGTCAATACCACCACCGAAAAGAAGCCCAGGTCCAAGGCCCGACGAGGCGACACGGGAGAACCAGCCGCCGCGCCTGAACCCCGGCGCAGCCCGCCTTCGGGGGGCGGCTCCAAGAAGAGCTCCGGTGGCAGCACCGCTGCGGCCTCCTCGGCCCCGCCCGCCCCGCGCACCACCAGCAACCCGGCCAGCCTCACCATCACCCTGGCGGGCGCTGCGGGGATCTCCGGCGTCGAGGTCTCGTGCCCCAGCGGCTTCCGCGATCGCAAGTCGATCTCGTCGGGGCCCGTGGTCTTCTCGGGTGTACCCAAGGAGGCCTGCACCCTCTTCTTCCGGGGGGCGGCCATGGCCAAGTACTACCCGGTCTCCGGCGGTCAGAACCTCAACTGCACCATCTCGGGCACCCAGGGACTCTGCAACTGACCCCGTGATAGGCTTCGGTCCTCCTCGGAGTGCCACCGATGTTGATGCGGGTCCTGTGCTGCCTTCTCGTCTCCTTCCTGAGCTTCGCTTCGGCGCCGGCCCTGGCTGAGGAAGCCCTGAGCTTCGACGCGGATCCCCGCCTCGAGAAAAAGAAAGACAAGAAGACCGAAGAAGAGAAGTCCGAAGAAGAGAAGAAGGTCGAGGCCGAAGAAGAGCGCAAGCGCCGCGAGCTTGTCGCCCGGGTCATCGTGCTCAAGTGGCGCGGCAAGGACACGGACTACGCTGACGAGACCCTGCGCCGCAACGTGCGCAGTCGGATCGCCCGCCCCGAGGCCTGGTTCTTCCCCGAGGTCGACCTCTACCAGAACGGGCGCAAGGTGCCCGATCGCACGGTGATCCCGGCCAACCAGCCCGCCATCGTGCCCGACAGCAGCGTGCCCGCCATCGACCAGCGCTCGGTGGAGGTGCTCAGCCTGCCCTGGAATGCCTACGCCAATGCCGACTGGTACCGGGTGGCCGACAGCCTGCGCCTGCTGTCCTCTGGCCTGTGGTTCATCGACCGGGTCGAGCTGCGCCGCCCGCTGTTCATGCTCTATGCGGCCATCGGCTATGCCTCGGCAAATGCCGACAACGGTGGCCCGCCCTTCTTCGAGGTCATCGGCGGCCAGACCGTCAACTACTACTACTATATGGCCGCCTTGCTGGCCTACCAGGAGCCCGGCCTGACGGGCAACCTGGCGCCCTTTCCCGAAGCCAAGAACCCCATCGAATATATCCGCTCCCAGCTCGAACAGGGTGCATTCCCTTCCTTGAAGCTGGACTTTGAGCAGGAGAACGCCTACGACGCCGAGACCTTCAACAACGAATACGAGGTCTTGATCAACGGGCTGCCCATCTCGCTGGACGCCAACGCCCGCAGCGACATCTTCCTGGGCCGCACCGACGTCTACCTCAAGCGCAAGGACACCGGCCACGGCCTGTCCGAGCGCATCGAGGTCACCAAGCTGGAGGACAAGGCCTACTTCGTGCGCGATGTGGCCCGGAAGCGCATGGGCATCGAGTTCATCGACCAGCTCTTCCTCAACCCCAACGCCTGCCTGCCCGAGGTCGACGGCGACATCCTCAACTTCCTGGCCATCTACCAGAAGCTGCACGACAAGGCCGACGTCTACATTGCGGTCCCCTACAAGGGCAACCCCAACAAGGTCTGGATCTGGCAATACGACCGGCGGCGGGCCCAGCTCAAATATGTGGGCGGCGGCGCGGACGGCTTCCCGGTGCGCTTCGCCTTCCTGTTCAGCACGGGCATCCTCTACAACGGGGCCAGCCCGGCCATCGACGCCGACCTCTCCGACGAAGACAGCCTGGCCCCCGACGATGTGGCCAATAGCAACCGCTTCTCGGTGGACAAAGAGCCGGCCACCATCCCCTTCGACTTCGAGCTGCGGCTGCACTACAACCGCCTGATGGTCAACTTTGGCGCAGAGTTCGGCTACAACGCCGGAAAGAACGCGAAGTGGCAGGAGTATTACCAGACCCCCGGCAAGCAGAAGGAGGAGGACATCCACACGGCGCGGCTGTCAGACTGCCAGCAGAATGACGACGGCAGCTTCACCTGCGCCGACATCGCCGATGTCTTCAACCGGCGGCAGTTCAACCGCCACCTCTACCTGGGCGCGGGCATCGTGCTGGGGCGGGACGCGGGCATCGGCTTCGGGCCGCGCTTCGCCTTTCAGTGGGGCTGGCTGAACATCCCCCACGCCTTCCAGCCCACCCTGCACTTTGGCTGGGCGATTCAGCCCCCCATCGGCAACTTCGGCGGGCGCTTCCGGCCGATGATCGATCTCGACCTGCGCGGCGGCGTCGCCATCGCCCGACAGCGCAGCCTTCAGTACGACCTGGTCGAGGCCACCAAGAACAACTCCGAAAAAGAGGAGCGTCTGGTCGAAGAGGTGCTGGGTGCCAACCTCGGAGTGGGCTTCACCTTCTGACGCAGCCGAATTGCTCGGTTAGGGTTTGGGGAAGCACGGACCCGGAGGTCAGATGCTCGCCCCTACCCTCTTCCTCGCCACCGCCCTCGCCCAGGCCGCCCCCGCGTCCCCCGCGGACGGCGGCTTGACCTTCCAGTGGAAGCCCGGCGAGACGGTGAGCTACCTCGCCGAGATGGCCATCGACAGCCCCACGGTGCTCTGGCTCTATGGTCGAGAGAACGCGCAGGCGCGCTTCTTTCGCATCGAGATGGCCGCCCGATACGACTGTAGCGGCGGGCCCAAGGGCAAAGAGGTCCTGCTCAGCTGCAGCATCCCCGAGGTTCGCATGGGGGGCACCGCGGTCAGCACCGACCAGGACCAAGTCCCTCAGATCCTCACCGAGTACCAGGCCCTGCTGAAGTCGGCGACCCTCGAGATCGTGCTGCGCCCTGACGGCCACATCAAGCTGGTGGACATCGAAGGCATGCCCCAGGACCTGATCCGCGAAAACGACATCCACGAGATGATCCGGCAGCTTGTGCGACGCTCCGTCTCGCCCCTCGGCATGCAGACCCCCAAGGGCGGCGCCGACCCCGGCCGGTCCTGGCGCCACAAGGGCCCGCCCGCCTTCTTGGAGTTGATCTCCAAGTACGGCAGCTCGGGCGGCATGCGCTACGAGTACGCGGTTGCGGGCGAGAAAGGCGGCATCACCGCGATCACCGCCGAGGGTGAGGCCATGGTCGCCACCACCGCCCAGCGCGAGGCCGGCATCCCGGCCTCCCTCAGCATGGTGGCCAACGGCAGCTACCGCTTCGACACCGGCGCGGGCCAGCTGGCCTATGCCGAGGTCGAGGTCAGCGGGCTCACCACCGCCAGCTACTCGCTGCCGGGCAGCCAGCAGGGCTATGGCTTTGGCGCCCGCATGATGCGCATCAACGCAGACGGGTCGATCGAGGGCGTCGAAGGCCCGATTCAGCCCTGATCGGACCTACTGCAGCTCCTTGACGCTGTCGTACCACTCGCCGAAGTGCACGCGGCTGACCTGCTTGCCCATCTTGACCATCTCGCGCGCCACCGCCTCGATGGCGTGCGCCATGCCCACCGGCTTGCCCTCGCGGGCGGCCAGGATGCAGGCGTTGATGGCCGAGCTGACGATGTTGCCACCGGCGATGATGAACTGCTCGGCCAGCATGTCGATGTCGAGATCGTCGGACTTGGGCGCGCCGGCGGGGAAGGCCTTGGACCACAGGATGCGCCGCTGCACCGAGGTGGGCATCGGGAACTCGATGACCGAACCGAAGCGCCGCAAGAAGGCCTCGTCGATATTCTCTTGCAGGTTGGTGGTCAGCACCGCGCAGCCTTCGAAGGTCTCCATGCGCTGCAGCAAGAAGCTGACCTCCTGGTTGGCGAAGCGGTCCTGCGCCTGCTTCACATCCCCGCGAGATCCGAACAGCGCGTCGGCCTCGTCAAAGAGGATCACCGCCGTGCCGCCTTCTGCCGCGTCAAATATCTCCTTGAGGTTCTTCTCGGTCTCGCCCACCCAGCGGCTGACCACGCTGGAAAGGTCCACCCGGTACATGTCCAGCCCCAGCTTGTGGGCGATGACCTCGGCCGCCATGGTCTTGCCGGTGCCCGGCCCGCCGCTGAACAGCGCCTTGACGCCGAAGCCCCGCGCCCGCACCCGGCTGCCGCCCCACCGGTGGTAGACGGTCTCCTGGTATTTGAGGGTGTCGATGAGGTGTTCGAGCTGGCCCTTGATCTTGTCGGTCAGGATCAGGTCTTCCCACCGGTAGCGGGGCACCACACACTCGGCCAGGCCCTTGAATTCCGGCCGGCTGCACTCGCGGGCCGCCGCATATAGGGTGTCGAGGTTGGGCTCGTGGCCGCCACACTCGGCCTGTGCGCGATCGAGCACCCGCTTGAGCGTGGTGCCGCCGATGCTGTAGAAGCGCTCGGCGATCTCGGTGATCTTGTGCTCGGTCTCGTCTTCCCAGCCGCGCTCGTCAAAGGCCTGGCGCCAGGCCACCAGGCGCTCGTCCAGATCGGTGCGGTGCACCTGCACGGTCACGCTGGGGCGGTCGGTGCCCAGCAGCACCTCGATGGCGCGCCGATCCGATCCGCCCACCAGCACGGGAAAGGGCAGGGTGGACAAGGCGCCACCCAGCTGGATGACCTGGTTGCGCAGGGCGGGATCCTCGGCGGTGGACAGCACGTTGATCACATAGGGCAGCGCGCCCTCCAGCCGCAGCTCGCGCACCAGATCCCAGGGCTGGTCGAGGTACTGGGTGCAGCGGCTCATGTCCACGCGCACCAGCTGCCGCCCTGCCGCCCGCGCCACCGCGATGGCCGCGCCTTCGCGCCCGCCCACGGTGCTGCCCACGATCGCGACCGTGATCTGTTGGGTCAGCCCGCCCGAGATCTCGCCGATGCGGTGCTCCGTGCGATCGGGGATCAGCGGCGCCACATCGGTGGGCATGGGCGTAAATCCCACCCCTTCGGGCAGGCCGTGGCCTTCCAGCAGCCACTGCAGCAGGCGGCTGCTGGGGTGCACCCGGCGCGAGGTGTGCGTCTCGGCGCCCTCGGGGGGATCGAGCAGCAGCAGCCGATTCTGGATGAGGGGCGCGCTCTTCATCATGCGCGACTGCAGGGCCAGGCGCTCGATGCGCTGGGTGCGCAACACCCGGGTGGCCAGGTCCACGGTGAGGAAGGCCTGGTTCAGGTTGTCGTTGAGATAGGCGAAGATCCGGCCGTAGCCGGCGCTGATCTCGGGGGCGAGGGATAGCAGGATGAGGTCGCGATCATCCTCGTCCAGTTCGAAGGCCTGCCGCAGCCGGCCAAAGCGCCCGGTGGGGTCGTCGCGCTGGGCGGCGCTCATCGAGATGGCCTGCTCCAGCCCATCGGCCTGCTTGGGCGGGATCTCGATCTCGCCATGCCGCAAGAGCAGCTCGTCCACCTCGTCGTCGGTGATCACCGAGCCCCAGAACTGCCCCTTGGCGCGCATCGCGGGGCGCTCTCGCTGCCGGCGCACAGCCCGCAACAGGAGGAGGTCGGTCCGGCGCAGCCGGCGCGCCAGCTCTTCGTAGATCGTGGACATGGGGCGAAGCTCGATGCGGGTGGCTGCCGGGGCGCGGAGGGGCCGGCGCCGCCCGGGCCGCGCGCCATGCCGGGCTCCGCCGCGTCCTCAGACGGTGTGCTTGGCGTTGCCTGCGCGGTTTCCGTGAATCTCGCGCTTCGTGTCGGTGGCGTCGATCACGCGCCGACACAGCTCCTCCACCACGTCCGCATGGTTCATTCCCATTCTGCGCATGGCGGCGTAGCCGGCGGGTCGGGCGTGCGCTTGGCTGCGGGCTTCGTCCGCGCCCTGCGCACCCGCGCCCACCGTCGTGCCCTGGGAGAGCTGGCCCGACGAAGAGCCGCCACCCGCCCCAGCGGAGTGGCTTACTGTAGCCGCCTCCATCGCGCGGTTCAACGCCATCCGCTCCACCGCCCGCGCCGCGATCTCCTCGGCATCGCGGAATCTCGCCCCCACCGCCGCCCCCGCCGTCGCCATGGTCGGCGTGGTACTGCTCGTGGGCGAAGAGCGCCTGGTCCTCGGCCCGGCCCGGATCGAAGTCCTCGCGCACGATGATGCTGTGATCGAGTGGTCATGGCGCGGGCGCCCAGGGACTCCAAGGCGCGGTGGCCAGCCCGCCGCGGTAGGCGTGGCCGCCGCCCGGAATGCTGACGCGATCGAGCTGCCCCGTCTCGAGGCGGCGGGAGAGGCGGTCGGCGATGCCGCCACCAAGGGTGCGGGGGCCGGAAGCGTCGCGGGGCATGGGTCCTCCGAGGCTGATGCGAGATTATCGCGCTGGAAGGCAGGCGCGGGTGGCGAGGTCGGTGATCGCGTCCACCGCGCGGTGCAGATCGGCCAGCAACAGGTATTCGTCGGGGCGATGGGCCAGGTCGATGCTGCCGGGCCCAAAGATCAAGGGTTCGCAGCCCAAGGCCGCGAGGTTGCCGCCATCGGTGGCAAAGGGCGCGCCGGTGGGGCGCGAATCCGGGGCCCAGGGAAGCAGCAGGGGCAGGTGGGCGCAGCCAGCATCGGTCAGCAAAGACGGGCAGCTGGACAGCAGCTCCAGGCGAATCGCCCCCCCCTGGGCCTCGGCCGCGGTGTGAAGCGCCGCCACGTGGTCCGCGAGCAGCGCGCCGATCTCAGCCACCGGTTGGCCGGGCAGCGGTCGCACGCCCACGCGGATCTCGCAGTGGTCGGGGACGATGTTCACCGCGGTGCCGCCCCGCAAGATGGCCGTATTGAGCACCGGCCAGGGGCTGGGAAGGTCGCCTTCGAAGCGGCGATCCGCGGCAAGGGTCTCCTCCAATTCCTCCAAGGCCAGCAGCACCCGGGTGGCCAGCTTGATGGCGCTCAGGCCCAGGCTGGGCCGGCTGGAGTGGGCCGCGCGCCCAAAGCAGCGAATGCGCCACGTGGCGTGGCCGGGGTGCAGGCGGCAGATGCGAAAATCGGTGGGCTCGCCGATCACCGTGGCAAAGGGCAGGGGATCGGCGTCGGCCTCGGCCAGCTGTCCCGGCAGCGCGGCCGACCCGCGGCAGCCCACCTCCTCGTCGCAGGTCCAGAGCAGCACCAGCTCGCGCGCCAGGGCCTCGCCCTTGATGCGGTCGCAGGCCTCCAGGGTGGCGGCGATGAAGCCCTTCATGTCGCAGGTGCCCCGCCCGTGCAGCCGGTCGCCGCGCTGGCTGAGCTTGAAGGGGTCACTGCTCCAGTTCTGGCCTTCAACGGGCACGACATCCATATGGCCCGACAAGACGAGCCCCTTGCTGCGGTCGCTGGATCGCGGCCCCCGCCGGCACAGGACATTGACCTTGCCCGCGTCCACGGCGAAGCGTTCGACGGCAAAGCCGGCGTCCTCCGCCCGCTGTGCGAGGCCGGCCGCCATCTCCAGCACGGGCTGGTCGCTGACCGTGGGCCAGGCGACGAGTCGGTCCAGGGTCTCGACGGCGCGCTGACCGGGGCGGGTTCCGCTCACCCGGCGGCCCCGTCTTCTTCTTCTTCTTCCTCTTCGAGGCCCTCCCACCAGGCGCCGTAGTCCTTGTTCTGCAAGGCCGGGTTGTCCCGAAGCTCGGCGATGACCGCCAGGATCTCCTCGCCATACTTCAGGTCCATCGGGCGGGCCTTGGTGGGGCAGGTGGCGCCCGAGGCCACGCCCACCGCCGCTTCGGGCTGCTCGGGGATCTTGCGCTTGGCGGGCATGATCTTGGACTCGACCTGGTGGGGCACGCTCTCCATCGCGGCGCGTTCGGCCTCCTGCGCCTTCTCGATGAGATCGGCACCCCGACCCAGGTTGCCGGCGCACATGGCCTGCGCCGCCTGCATGTAGAAGCTGGCCGTGTCGTGCCAGCGCGTGGCATCGGGCAGGTGGAAGCCGCTCTCTCCCTTGGCGACCTCTCGGAACCACTCCTCCTGCTTGTCGTATTCGGCCAGCTCCACCTGCTGGATCTCGTTGACGATCTTGAGCCGCTGGCAGATGAAGGCCAGCAGCTCGTCGCGCTTGCCCTCTGCGCTGCCCAGCTGCGACATCACCGCCTGGTTGCCGGTGACCTTGCCGATCTTGGCAAGCTTTTCAGAGGCTGGATCCTCGAGCTGTCCGCCGCTGGTGTGGGCGCGCCCGGAGACGCGGTTGGTGGCCTTGGGGTCTTTTTGGAGGCTGCGCATGGCTGCAGCGTAGCACGCGCGGCCCCCGGGCTGGTTGCATGCTGGTTGCGCGCGAAAAGGCAAGCCAGATGCGGTTTCTGGCCCATGTGGCTTCAAGGGTGCTCCCAGCCCGGAGCCGCCCCGGTTGACCGCCTCGTCGCGGCGCTGGTAGCTTGCAATCAGAGCCGCAGGGGACCACCCGCCGCGGCTCCAGCGCCGCCCACTCCGCCTCACTGCTCCGGGTGCCTCGCGAATGACGGATCCCCGCCACCGCCTCTACCGCCCCATCCTGGGTGAGCACCTCGGCGAGGTCCTCCCCCTGGTGACGCGGGTGGCAGCGCGGGATCGCGACCCTGGCCGCAAAGAGGTGGTGGGCCAGCACCGTGAGCCGGTGGACTACAAGGTGCGGGCCCTCAGCCCCCGGGTGGAGCCCGGCCCCAATTGCCCCCAGCTCATCCGGCTGGTGCGCTCGCCTTATGCCCTGGACCGGGGCAGCTTTCAGCGCCGCTCCTTGGGAGACCGGGCGCGGGTCGAGGTGCGCGAGCGCAGCGATCGGCAGGCCGAGCTTCGGGAGGCCCGCGATGCGGGGCGCCGCGAGCCCTTTCCCAAGCCCACCGACTGCCATCCGCCCATCCGGCGCGAGGCCCTGCCCACCATCGGCGACTGGCTGGCCGGGGGTGGGCGATGAGCTCGATCCTCGACAGCGCCGTGCGCGGGCCGATGTCCGGCCGCAACATCATCGGCGAGACCACCGAGTCCCTGCAGCGCTTCCTGCTCGACGGCTACGACCTCAACGAGCAGCCGCCCCGCCTGGAAGAGGACCTGAAATTCGTCCCCAAGGACCGCGAAGAGGTCCTCTACGTCTACATGTACCGGCTGACGCACAACCCCAACCTGCAGAACCGCAAGCGGCTGCGGGTGGCGCCGGTCTTCATGGGCACGACCCCAGAAGAGGGCGGCGAGGTCTACTATCACCGCCCGCCGCTGCTTCTCGACCTGTACTACCTCATCATGGTGCACAGCAAGTTCCGGTCCGACGCCGAGCGGCTGATGGGCTGGGTCCTGCTGCGCCTCAACGAGGCCACGCACCTCGTCTACCGGCCCCGGCGCTTCTTGCTCCCCGACGGCCGCGAGGTGGACAGCCTCGGGCGCACCTACGATCCCAATTGCGACATCAGCAACGACGATCTCATGATGGAGAAGGTTTCGGTGGCCATGGTCGACGATCTCACCGTCGGGGACGCCATCAACCTCTTCAGTCTGCACGAAGCTCCCTACCGTCCCTTCTTGACCTACCGGGCAAGGGTTGCACTCGACGGCCCTCTGGTGCAAAGCTCCGGCGGCACAACCATCGAGATGCCACGGCTCGAAGCCGCGCCCCCTCCGGGGGGCTCCCGCGATACAACCCCGTCAGGCCGTATGCGGCGCGGATCACCCGAACCGCAGAAACGAACCCCCCCGGGGCCAGAGTCACACTTCCTGCGTCGGAACTCCGGCGCTGAGCCCGAAATGGAGGACTGAGCAAGGTCATGGAATACCACACCCCTGGCGTATACATCCGAGAGGTCGACAGCGGCCCGAAGCCCATCGCGTCCGTCTCGACGAGCACCCCTGGCTTCCTCGGCCTCTTCCCCTACAACCCCTCGGTCGACGCCGTTGCCATCACCGGCTCCGACGGCCGCCGTCAGCTGCGCGGCAAGGTCCTCCCGCAGCTGGTGGACACCAAGGGCAAGGTCACCGGCGATGGCACCGAGGCCACCTCCGCGCTGACCCAGGCCTTCCGCCTGCGCAACACCGACGTCAAGGACGTCAAGGCCTTCTTCGAGCTGCACGGCGCCCCCAAGGCCGGCGCCAAGGCCCCCAAGTTCGAGGAAGGCAGCAAGGGCCGCGTCAAGATCTCCTACGAGACCGCGACCCTCGAAGTCCCCGAAGTCGTGATGAGCGTCGCCGGCAAGGTCATCACCGAGAATGACCAGCTGGTGGATGAGCTCCTCAACCAGATCAAGGAGACCTTCGCCCTGGCTGCCCCCCAGCCCAAGACCGCCGCCGACGTGCTCGCCGTCTATGGCTACGAGTTCAAGCAGGCCGAGGGCACCGCCCTCCGCAGCGAGTACTCGGTGCCCCCGATGGCGGTCACCAACAAGGCGGAGTTCTTCCGCTGGCTGCAGAGCTTCTACGCCGAATACCTGCTCACCACCGATCCCATCGAGGACCTGGTGGGCGAGGCCTTCGACGACCCCGATGACGCCGCCGACGCCGTCTTCGAGGCCCTGGGCAAGGACGAGGCCCTCAAGCAGCGCTTCCGCGAGTGGCTGAGCATGCCCTCCGTCTTCAACTTCGTGGCGGCCGTCAACGGCTTCTACGACAACGGCGGCGGCAAGTCCTATGTCTACCTGATGGGCGTCAAGGACGTGGACTGCTCCATCCGCGAGAACCAGGCGGACAAGCTCGGCCTCTATGCCTTCGACGACGTCGATGACATGGCCCTGATGGTCTCCCCCGGCCTCAACCCCAACCAGCAGCGCGAGATGCTGGAGCACTGCGAGACCCGCAAGGATCGCTTCGCCGTGCTCGATGGCCCCATGGTGTCCGATGGCAACATGGACATCCCGGCCTCCGAGAAGGGCTTCGGCGCCCTCTACGTGCCCTGGGTCAAGGTCACCAAGCCCAGCTGGTTCGTGGGCAACCAGGACCACATCGAGGTCAAGGGCCCCAACCGGCGCAAGCTGCAGAAGGCCGACCGCAACGAGCTCTACGTCCCGCCGAGCGGCCACCTGGCCGGCATCATGGCGCGGGTCGATGGCGAGCGCGGCGTGCACAAGGCCCCGGCCAACGAGCTGGTCATGGGCATCACCGGCCTCACCCAGAACATCAACCGGATCGAGCAGGGTCAGTACAACGACCGTGGCATCAACGTGATCCGGCAGTTCAAGGACCGCGGCATTCGCGTCTGGGGTGCCCGCACCCTGGCCACCAAGAATGACCCGTCCTGGAAGTACATCAACGTCCGGCGGCTCTTCATCATGGTCGAGCAGAGCATCATGCTCGGCAGCCAGTGGGCCGTCTTCGAGCCCAACGACCACACCCTGTGGAAGAAGCTCACCCGCGACGTCCGCGCCTACCTCATGCGGGTCTGGCGTTCGGGTGCCCTCTTCGGTCAGACCCCGGAAGAGGCCTTCTACGTCAAGTGTGACGACGAGACCAACCCGCGCTACCTCATCGACGCGGGCCAGGTCAACGTGCAGGTGGGCATCTGCCCGGTCAAGCCCGCCGAGTTCCTCATCTTCAGCATCGGTCAGTGGGATGGCGGAGGCCTCATCGAAGAGACCTGATCCTACGGTCCGTTAAACCCCGCCGGAGTTGTCATCCGCCGCACCTCCGGCATCAATGAAGCAAGGAGTCCATCATGCCGACCGAAGAACTTTTCGGCCAGTACAACTTCCTCCTGGAAATCCAGGGGGTCATCAACGACAACCGCGTGATCGTCGGTGGTTTCAAGTCCGTGTCCGGCATGGACAGCGAGACCGAGATCGTCGAGTTCAAGCAGGGCAATGACCTGGTCGTTCGCAAGAAGCCCGGCCGCACCACCTACAACAACGTCGTTCTGGAGCGCGGCTACACCGCCACCGACGACCTGTGGCAGTGGCGCAAGAACATCGAGGACGGCAAGATCGACCGGCGCGCCGGTTCGGTCATCATCCTCGACCAGGACGGTCAGACCGAGGTCGCCCGCTACAACTTCTACGAAGGCTGGCCCTGCAAGTGGCACGTGCCCGAGCTCGACTCGGACACCAGCGGCATGGCCATCGAGAAGGTTGAGATCGCGGTCGAGAAGATCGAGAGGGCCTGATGGAGCTCCAGACCGAGTACGAGTTCATCCTCCCGCGGGGCTACGTCGATAAAGACGGAAACCTTCATCGCGAGGGGGTGATGCGCCTGGCGAACGCCAAGGACGAGATCGTCCCTCTGAACGACCTTCGCGTCCAGCGGAACCGCGCGTACCTGATCATTGTGCTCTTGAGCCGTGTGATCTCTCGTCTCGGCTCGCTCAAGGAGGTCAATACGGGGGTCATCGAGAATATGTTCGCGAGCGACCTCCGTTTCCTCGAAGAGATGTACAACCGGATCAACGAAGATGAGGCCACCGTCGCGGTGACCTGCCCCGAGTGCGGCGCGAAGTTCGACAAGGAGTTCGGTCGCCTGGGGGAATCGTAAGCTACCCCTTGGAGAATATCTTCAAGGAGGTAGCATTCGTCGCGTACCATTTCCATTGGGACCGAGAGTCCATCCTGGGCATGCCGCATAAAGAGCGGCACGCTTGGGTCAAGGAAATCTCCAGTATCAATGGGAAGATCAACGAGACTCGTTGACTCCATTGCGGTCCCGCCTCGGGCTCACACCCTGGGCGGGGCCGCTTCTCCTTTCAGGGGCTCCCTCTGGGGCCTCCTCGGCGCAGCTCGCGCCTTCACCTCCAGCGACAGTGGCGGTCCATGGCACCCGGCATCGTCATCCAGCACGCCCGGCTCCCTGATCGGAGCAGTGAGCTGGTGCGAAGCGACATCACGGCAATCCTCGGCTTCGTGAAGCGCAGGCGCTGGCCCGAGGGGGCCTCGGCCGGCGACTATTTCGAGCTGCTGCTCCGCCGCGAAGACGACCTGTGGTCCCACCCGGACCGCGCCCTCTTTGACCCGGCTGCACGCCGCGCGGTCAAGGGCTTCTTTGCCAATGGGGGCGACACCTGTCACCTCTTTGGCGTCTGCGTAGAATCCGAAGAGGATCTGCGCGAGGCCGATACCGATATTGGCCCCCTGGCGCCGCTCTTCGACCGCTTGCGGGCCGAGGACGAGATCGCCCTGCTCCTGGTTCCGGGCGCGGCCTATATGCGCTGCCAGCAGAGCAAGGACGGCCAGATCCGCTGCGATGCCGAGCCCCTCTACGAGGCGCTGCTCGCCCATTGCCGGCTGATGAACAACCGCTTCCTGCTGATTGACGCGCCCAAGGGGCTGCACGGCGAGGACCTGCAGACCTGGGTGCGGGGATTCCGCAGCCGCAACCCCGAGACCCGGTCCTATGGGGCGGTCTACTACCCCTGGCTGCTGCAGGGCGACGAGATCTTTCCGCCCTCGGGCGTGATGGCGGGCTCCTATGCCGGCACCGAGCTGGAGTCGCCGCCCTACGGCATCGCGCGGCCCCCCGCCAACCTGCCCCTGCGCGGCGTGACCCACACCGAGGTCGAGCTGGACTGGAATGAGGCGGGCGCATTGGCCGAGCAGGCCATCAACCCCATCGTGGTGCAGCCCGGTCGCGGCGTGGTCGCCTTTGGTGCGCGCACCTTGTCCACCGACGCCTTGTGGCGCTTCATCAATTCGCGGCGCGTGGTCAACATGGTCCTCGAGCAGCTCCGCCGCGACAGCGAGTGGGCGGTCTTCGAAACCAACAACCCTCACCTGTGGGATGTTCTGGAACGAGACACGATGTTTCGTCTTGGACAGTTCGCCGGAGGCGGCATGCTCACGGGCAAGCGGCCTGGAGAGGACTACACTGTGAAGTGTGACGGGGAGTTGAACCTCCCCGCTCTGCGGGACGCAGGCGAGGTCAACATCCGACTCCGGATGCAGCCCGTCGGGACCGTCGAGCACATCGTCGTAGACCTTCGAATCGGTGGGAACACGGCATCTGGAGGTACCTGATGGGTGACTGGAAGGGCAAGGGCAAGGGTCGCGTGGACGGACAGGCCGGTATCGACACCCGCTCGGACTGGAAGGGTTCGGGCAAGGGTCGGGCTGGCGCGCAGGCAAAGGTCGGGACGGGCAGCCAGCTCGGCACGCGCAGCGCGTCGGCGACGGTCCAGATGACCAGCGGCGGCAAGGGCGTGTCCCATGTGGCCGACCCCGAGGGCAACTTCATCTTTGCCCTCGAGATCGATGGTCTCGAGATCGCACAATTCCTCGAATGCTCCGGCCTCAAGAGCAATACCGAGATCTTCGAGCTTCAGGAGGGCGGCATGAACCACCGCGTCCACAAGCTCCCTGGGCAGTCTCGCTGGGACAACCTGCAGCTTCGCTACGGCGTCACCAGCGATGTGTCGCTGATGAAGTGGCGGGACGAGATCCTGCAGGACAACTTCGGAGAAGGCAGCCGGCGCAACGGCTCCATCGTTGTGAAGAACAACGCGATGGAGGTGGTTCGCCGCTACAACTTCGTGCAGGCCTGGCCCGTGACCTGGGAGGGGCCGAACCTCTCGTCCAGCAGCTCGGAGCTGGCCATCGAGATGATCGAGCTGGCGCACCATGGCATCACAGTGAGCTAGGCAGCAGCACTCTCCCACAGGTCGCACCCAGTCGGTGCAGCTCGGGCGAAAAGGCAGGAGCGGAGCGCAAAGATGTCGATCGCAGACCGACACATTTCTGGGCAGGGTCTCTCGGAGCGCGTGTGCGCCCGGGCCAGCCGTCCGTCCGTCATTGGCGGAAGCCTCGGCTTTCAGGCGCGCTTCTCCGCCGGGGGGGCTGGCTTTGCCGACTCCGCCACCCTCGGCGGTGATCCGTCGCTCTCCTTCGATCCCACGCTGGTCTCTGCGGCCCCCTGGGCGGCCCATATGGCCCGCCTGGCCCAGGCCCGCGAGCGGCTGATGACCCGCGGCGACGCCTTCTTCGCCGCCCACGACCGCCTGCGCCTGCGCGCCGCCGACCGCATGTGGCCCGACAGCGCCGTGGCCCGCTCCCCTTGGGATGGCGGCGTGGTCTACCACGGCGAGATGGTGCTGCCCGAGCGCGCTCCCGACGAAGTCGAGCAAGAGGCTGCCGGCCAGTCGACCTCCGCGCCGCGCAAGGCCTATGTGCCGCTGCGCCCGGTGGCCAACGCCTGGGGCCGCAGCCCCAACCGCCCCGCCCGGGTGGTCCGCGGCCAGAAGCGCGGCGCCGCCCCCAGCCAGGACGCGCGCGCCATCGAGATCGTGCGTCAGGTGGCCACTCCCGCCCCGGCGGGCCTGCCCCAGGCGCGCCGCTCGGCGGCATCGCGCCGCAGTCGCCCCCTCGATCGGATGGCCCGTCGGATCGATGAAACCAGTCTGACACCGGCATTTCAGGGGGCATCTGAGGGCGCCGCGTCTCGAAACGACACGTCGAGTCGGCCCGGACGGCTCCCTTCCGCCGCGGGCGCCCCGACCTCCGCCGGGCCCGTCGGCGGCTGTGGCCCCGGCCCGCGCCATCGACCGCCTGACCCGCAGCGCGCGACGAGGGGCTGCCGGACGCCGCCGTGTCTGCCTTGTCGGTTGCCGCCGGCGCACCGCGTCGCCCGAAGGTCAGCAGCGGGGCCTGCGTCCCCACCCTGGCCTCCTCGCCCAGCGTGACCCACCTCAGCGCCGCTGTGGCGTGAGCCCGCGGGGTCGAGGTCGCGCCGCCGCCGCGGCTGCTGCGCCCACGGCCCCGGCTGCTGGATCGCCGGCCAAGCCCGCCGCCTGGGGCACCTCGGCCCAGGCCAAGGCCTCCAGCCACGCCGCCCAGCGCGCCCTGCAGGCCCAGATCCGCAGCGTCTCGCAACCGCCTCAGCCGCTCTCCGGTGGTGCGCTCCCGCTCCCCGGGTGGCCAGCCCGGTCAGCCCGGCAACCCGGCCGCCCGCCAGCGCCCCGCCGCAGCGCATCGGGGCTTCAGCCGCCCGCGGGCCCCGCGGCGTGGTGGCCCCCAGCGCCGCTCCGCCTCCCGCGCCGCAGCCCTCTCGCCGATCGACGCCTTGCCGGGGCCCACCCGTGCGCCGCGCACCCGCCGCATCGCCAGTAGCCCGCGTCGCTGCAGCTGCTCCGCCCGCCTTGGACAGGCGTCACCGTCGGGCCGCCGCTGTCGGCGGTGCTGACAGTCCGCCGCCGCCCATGCTGGCCGGACGGGCCGATCTTCCCCAGGGCGACGCCCTCTTCCTGAGCGGTCGGGCCTGCCGCCGCGGGAGCGCCCCCTTCGGCGGCCGCCCCTTCGTCCGGCGCCCTTTCGACCGCCCGCCCGACCCTTCGCGCCGCCCTGCGCGTGGCGGAAGAAGCTGGCGGCGAACGCTCCTTGTTGCCTCGACCCACCGCCCTCGCCTTGGAGCGCCTCGACGCCCCCGAGCGGGCCGCCCACGCCTTGGGCCAGCGCCGTGCCTTCGCGGGGCTGAGCGCCCCCGAAGCCGTCGTGATCCAGCCCCGGACGCCAGCGGAGGAAGCGGCCGCTCCGGCCGCAACCCCCAAGGCCCGCAAGCCCACCCGGGGCCCCAAGGTGCTCTCTGGCTTCAACCTTCCGCCGTGGGTGTCGGGGTCGCCGACTCCACCAGCCGCCACGCCGCTGCCCCGCAGCCGCAGTGGCACCCAGGCCGCCGCCGGCTCCTTGCTGCCCAGCCCCACTGCGCGTCGGGCCGACCTTCGGGCTGCTGCGACTGACGGCCCAATCCGCCACTTGCAGGCGGAAGGCGCGACGCCGGCCGCCTCTGCCGTCGAGCGCGCCGTCGCCCGCGGCCACCCTCGCCGACACCGGCGCCCTGCTGCCTTCCCCTCCCGGTCATGTCGGGGGACGGGCATCCATCCGGCGCGCCGCGGCCGCCACCCGCCTTGCGGGCCAGCGCCCCCGACGCCGTCTTCGCCCAGGGCGTCGCGCCCGATACCAGCGCGGCTTCGGACGCGGCCGACACCGCCGCCCCGGCGACGGGCTCCAGCGCGCCGCGCGCCAGCACCAGTCCGGCAGGGTGCGCAGCCACTTTACGGTGGCCGCCCCAGCGCGGCTGCCGCCAGCCGCCTGCCGCTCGCCCAGCACCAGCCGCAGCGTGCGCAGCCAGCGCGGGCGGATAGCGCCGCGACGAGCAGCGCCGCGACGGAGGCAACGGTCGGTCGCTTATGCCCGGGCGCCAGCGCAACCTCAAGGCAGCTTCGGCCGGCGCCACGGTTCACCTGGACGCCGACACCGCCGCCACCGGGCTCTTCACTGGGGGCAGCGCCTCTCAGCCGAGGGCGAGTGGCTGGTGGAGGGCGATCTCGCCACCGCCGTCCGCCGCGCCGCCTCTCGCCGTCCGGCCCGTGCAGCCCAACGTGCCGAGGCCGGTAGCCGCCGCAGCCGAGCACCAGGCGACGCCCCCAGGCCAGTGCTGCTGGCTGCCGCCTCGACGCGACCGGCGGCGCTGGTGTCTGGTCGCGGCCGAGTCGGCAGGAGGCGGCGCGCCCACCCGCGTGGTCGCCGATGTGCAGCGCCCTTGGACTGGAGCAGACCAGCGCAGCCAGGCCGGCGCCCGCCGCAGGCAGCGCCAGCAGCCTGCCCCGCGGCGCTCACCGCACGCAACCACCGGCGCCTTTGGCGTGCCGGCCCGGCGCGGCGCCGGTCGGCCCAGCGCCAGCCTTCCGGGGCGCCGCCGCCCGGTCGGCCGATGGCTTCTGCCAGTCGCTGGCCGCGTTGGCCAGCAGCCGGGGCGCCGCACGCACGGCCAGCGGCGCTACTCCGCGCCGGACACCTCTTCCCGATGGCTGCCGACGCGCCCGTTGATCTCGGTCAGAATGAAGGTGCTGTCAGCGCTTCAGTGATGAACCAGCCCAGGCTGCCCACGGCAGGCCAATCAGCTATCCGCGGCGGATCGGCCGCCTCCAGCCTGCAGGGCGTGCTGCGCTCGGTCGAGTTGGGCACCGAAGACGCCGGACTGCCGATCTGGGCCCGTCGGGCGTCAGGCAAGCCCCTGGTGCGCGGCAGCTCCGAGGACCTGGTCAAGGCCCTCGCCCGGGCCGACAGCCCCGAAGACGTGGTGCGCGTCATCGTGCAGCAGGGCCAGGATGTGCTGGCCAGCTCCACCTTGCCCCGCCCGGTCACCGAGGTCATCGGCCAGATCCGCGACGAGGCTGCCCGCGAGGTGGCCAAGGCCCAGGACGCCGCCCAGGGCGCCCGGCCCGCCGTCGATCCCGAGACCGGCCGCCCTCGCTCCACGACCCGCACAGTGCGCGCCCTCACCGGCATCCGCCGGGGTCCGTCGGCCCGCAGCCAGTCTGGTATCGGCGCCGACCAGGTCTCCCGCCTGGCCAAGAAGCTGCAGGGCCTCATCCACCTCGCAGATGGCGTGGGCGACCGGGACGCCGCACGGCGCCAGGTCCGCATGGCTGAGGATGGCGCTGCAGCCCGCGCCGAAGGGCAGGGGGCGTCCGCGACCCGCCCCGCCGATGATCTCCAGGCCAAGGTCGATATCGAGGCCCTGAGCCAGGAGGTCCTCGAGACCGTCTCCCGCGAACTCGAGTTGCGCCGCGAGCGGCGCCAGGAGGAATCCGATGAGCGCAGCTTCTGGTGGTGATGTGGACAAGGCCACCTTCGTCAACCTGGACACCCGCGGCACCTTCGAGGTGCAATACAACCCGAGCACCTTCCAGTTCGACAAGTCTGTCAACTGGACGGAGCACGAGGAGCAGGGCCAGGAGGCGACCCTCGAGTTCCAGAAGAACTCGCCGGCGTGCGTCGCCCTCGAGCTCGTCTTCGACACCACCAAGGATGGCGCCGACGTGCGCGCGGCCTGGGTGAACAAGCTGCTCTTCCTGACCAATCCCGAGGTCACCCCTCAGGATGGTCAGGCGGGCTGCATCGAAAAGAAGCGGCCGCCCAAGGTCGGCTTCTACTGGGGCGAATTCGAGTTCGATGGCGTCATCGAGAGCCTGAACGTGACCTACCTGATGTTCTCGAATGCGGGCACCCCGCTTCGGGCCAAGGTGCAGGTCAAGATGAAGGAGTGGACGCCGGAGAAGTATGCCAACGGCTCCGGGTCGTCGGCCTATGGCTCGGCACCGGTCAAGCTCGTGACGCTGCAGGCCGGCGAGACCATCACGTCGGTCGCCCTGCGCAACAACACCACCACCCAGGCTATCTGCGACGCGAACGGGATCTCGGATCCGCTGAGCGCCAAGGCGGGCCAGCAGATCGCGGTTCCCCAGCAGCAGTACCGCTGAGGAGACGGCCATGGCGGAACAGAACAGCAGCTCGGCGGTCGGCTACCACGTCAAAGTGGGCGGCGCGGAGTTCAAGCAAGCATCGGGCGATGGCCTCGAGCGCCTCGTCTTTGAAGACCACGTGGACATGGTCAACATGTTGACCCTCCGCATCGGCGGTGGCGAAGGCCAGCCCGAGTGGAATTTCAACATCGGCGATCCGGTCGAGTGCAGCCTGGGCAAGGGCACAGAGCCCATCTTCAAGGGCGAGGTCGTGTCCATGGAGCCGGGCTACCAGGTGGAAGGCGTGGCCTCCATCTCGTTGCGGGCCTTGGACAAGATGCACCGCCTGGGGCGGGGTCGAAAGACCCGCTTCTGGGAGGAGATGAAGGACAGCGACGTCGCCTCTGAGGTGGGTGCTGAGTGCGGGCTGTCGGTGGATGCCGACCCCACCGACGACACCATGCCCTACATCTTGCAACGCAACGAGAGCAACATCGCCTTCATCAAGCGCCTCGCGGCGAGGAACAACTTCCTCTGCCGGGTGGTGGGCGACAAGCTCGAGTTCAAGAAGGCGACCTTTGGCGGCAGCCCCGTCGAGGTCACCATGGGCGACAACCTCCGCTCCATGCGCATGGCCTACAACAGCATGGACCAGGTGCAGAAGGTCGTGGTTCGCGGCTGGGATGTCGCGGCCAAGAAGGAGATCGTCGGCACCGCCAGCGCCGGCGACATCACCGCCATCGGCGGCGGCAAGAAGGGGGCTGAGGTCAGCGGCGCCTTCGGCGACAGCACGGCCTATGTCACCGATGTGCCGGTCAGCAGCCAGGGCATGGCCAACGCCATCGCCAAGAGCGAGCTGGAGCGCCTCGCCCGGCAGTTCTGCCGAGGCAGCGCCTCGGTCAACGGCAACGACGCGCTGCGGGCGGGTGCGGTGGTGCAGTTCAAGGGCCTGCCCAAGGGCCAGAACGGCAGCTACTACGTGATGGCCACCCGGCACATCATCAACGCGCGCTCCGGCTACACGACGGAGCTGACCTTCTGCAGCAACACGCTGGGGGATTGAGTCCGGGCGCTCCGTCCGGATCGCAGGCGGCCCGGATAGAGGCGGCCTGTCCGGCCCGCCCGGCTTCCGGTAGCATGGCGGGCCTCCCACCCAGGACGGTTAGGGCATGAGCGTGCGCAAGGAGTTCCTCGGACGGGGCTGGGCCTTCCCGTTCCGCTTCGATCCGGCCGGCGGCGGCGTCGCCGTCTCCGAATACGAAGAGAATATCCGCCAGAACATCTCCATCATCCTGGCCACGCGCCCGGGTGAGCGGCAGATGCTGCCGGAATTCGGCTGCCGCATCCACGAGCTGCTCTTCGCCGCGAATACCCGCTCGACCTCCCATGTCGCCTCGCGCCACGTCAATGACGCGCTGTCGCGCTGGGAGCGCCGAATCGAGGTCATGCAGGTCAATTCCGCCCCCAACGAGTCCGGCGCCATCCGCGTCGAGGTCGTCTACAAGATCATCTCCACCGGCGCTGTCGAGCGCATGGAGCACGTGGTCAGCGCCGCGCCGCGCTGACCTCGGTCCGCCGCTCGACCCCCATCCCCCTCCCGAAGACGTCGATGCCCATCAAGCCGCCCAACCTGGACGACCGGCGCTACGCCGACATCGTAGCCGAGGCCCGCGCCCTCATCCCCCAGTACTGCCCGGAGTGGACCAACCTCTCCGATGCCGACCCCGGGATGACCCTGGTCCAGCTCTTTGCCTGGATGACCGAGCTGACGATCTACCGGCTCAACCGGGTGCCGGACGCGACCTATATCCACTTCCTGAATTTCATCGGGGAGGAGCGCAAGCGGGCCCGGCCGGCCGTGGCGCCGCTGACCTTCAGCGTCCGCAGCGGGCGGGCCGTCGAGCTGCCGGCCTTTGCGCGCTGCGCCACCCGCCAGCGCGAAGACAACCAGGCGCTGGACTTTGTCACCACCGACCGGCTGACCATTCACGACAGCCAGGTGGCCCGGGTGATGGCAGTGCGCGGCGGGCGCAACCGCGCGGTGCGCGAGATCCCCTTCGGCAACTTCGACGACCACCCCTCGGCCGTGGTCTTCTCGGGTGGCCGGGGCGTGCAGTTCTTCGACCTCGACCCGGTCGAGTTCGGCCCCGACTCCTACACGCCGCACCAGTTCCTCTACATCGCCCACGACGATCTGCGGCTGATGGACATCGACCCCGAATCCGGCCGCCCCGTGGGCCGCATGCGGGTGCGGCGGGCCAGCGACGCCATGTCCATCGCCAGCTTCTTCCTGTGGGAGTACCCGACGGAAAATGGCTGGGTGCCCATCGGCACCGAGGCCGAAGAAGACGCGCAGCTGGGTATGCCCGAAGACGCGCTCACGACGTCGCTTCCCGGCCTGGTGTCCATCCCCTTCGAGATCGGCGACGCCCAGATGCCCGAGCCCATCCAGCAGGCCCGCTGGTGGCTGCGGGGGCGGCTGGACTTCGAGCGCTGGCTGGCCGAGCGCATGGAGGCCGATCTCGAGGTCTCGTGGAAGGACGACCGCGGCGGCGAAGACCGCCCCATCAACAACTGGAATGTGCGCCCCCGGGGCCGCACCCTTGAATTCTTCCTGCAGGACCTGCCCCCCATCAAGGGTGGCTGGACCATTCGCCTGGCCCTGGTGGATCGGGGCGTGCGCGCCGGCCGCAACCGCTACCTGCCCGACTACCGCTGGTATTTCCGGCGGGGCGAGCTGTGGGAGGAGATCCCCACCGACCAGGTGCGCATGGACACCGCCAGCGTGACCATCGTGGGCCCCCTGCCCGATATGGCCAGCGACGGCTTCAACCTGCGCGCCGAGCGCATCCAGACCGTCTTCATCCAGAACCTCGTGCCCGACCTCGAGCTGGACATGAACTGGATTCGGCCGGTTGAACAAGACCTCTTCGCGGGCGACGACCCCCGGCGCCTGGAGCGCATGCAGGCGGGGGAGGGCCCCTGGTCCCCCTTCCAGATCTCGCCGGTCATCCCGCCCACCATCGGCCGCAAGCTCTACATCGGGTCGGACCTCTTCGCGAACCGGCCCCAGTCCCCCGTCATGATGGAGCTGGAGATCGGCTTCGAGATGAATGGCGAGCTGGTGGAGGAGCCCAAGGACCTCTACGCCTTGCAGCTCACCTACCGGGCCGAGGACTCCTGGCGGGTGGTCTGGACCGAAGACAAGATCTTCTCCAAGTTCACCTTTGCCGACCTGGACGAAGAAGGCGCCAAGCGCGCCGCCCGCCGCCGGGTGCGCATCGAGCTGGACCCCAAGACCCAGCTCAAGGGCCTGTCGCGCCACGAGGTCTCGGAGGTCGAAGGCGCCTGGCTGCGCCTGGAGATGATCAAGGCCTCCTTGACCGGACAGGACGAGAACAAAGAGCAGCACCCCATCTCGCTCAAGATCTATGGGGTCCGCCTGGGGGCCGACCGCACCCTGGGCGACGCCAGCTACCACCAGCCCATGGTGGCTCCGCGGGTGGCCCGCCTGGACTTCCGCGAGCAGAACCAGCGCCTCACCCGGGTGGTGACCCAGGCCACCGGCCGGCTCTCCGAGTTCTACCCCTTCTTCCCCTTCGTCGAGATCGAAGAGGAGAACCAGAGCCTCTACCTGCAATTCGACAAGCCCCTGCCGCCGGGCAACCGCCACGCGATCCAGTTCCGCTGCCGCGGCGAGGCCTTCTTGCCTGAAGGCGCCAGCGTGCAGTGGGAGATCCTCGAAGCCCGGGAGCACGGCCGCACCGGCTGGCGGCGCCTGCAAGGCTTCCAGGATGGGGCCGAGGGTTCGGAGCGCCGCAGCTACGATCTCGCGGGCTCGGGCGTTCTGGAGTTCCCCTTGCCCGAGCTGCCCGAGGTGCCGGCCGACGGCTTCTGGCTGCGGGGCCGCTTCACCCTGCCGGTCGATCGCGGGGTGGACAGCCTGCCGCCCCTGCCGCCCGTCACCCACCTGATGCTCAACACCGTCGAGGCTGCCAGCCTCTACACCCTGCGGACCGAGCGCTACAGCGGTCTGGGCGTGCCCAACCAGGTCATCCAGCTGCTGCGAAAGCCCCTGTTCCTGCATCCCGGTGAGTCCGAGCGCCCCATCTTCCAACGCCCCGAGCTGTTCACCGACATCAAGGTGACGGTGGAGGACGAGAAGGGCAAGAAGGCCGATTGGACCCAGGTGGATCGCGACCAGCTGCTCATCGCCGGCAAGGACGACCGCGTCTATGTGGTGGACCCGGTGGAGGGCAGCCTGGCCTTTGGCAACGGCATCCGCGGCCGGATGCTGCCCGTGGGCAGCAACAACATCACCGTGGACACCTACCGCGTGGTGCCCGGCGTGCGCGGCAATGTGGGCCCCCACGAGATCACCGTCTGCGAGACCTATGGCGACGCCTTGGAGGTCACCAACCTGTTGCCGGCCACCGGCGGACGCGACGCCGAGACCATCGAGGAGATCGTCTCGCGCGCCCCCAGCGTGCTCACCAGCCGCGACCGCGCCGTCACCCAGGCCGACTTCGAGATCATCGCCAAGGAGGCCTCGGGCGAGGTGGCCCGGGCCGCCTGCAATGGCCGCATGGACGAGGATGGCAAGGTGGCGGTGGTGGTGCTTCCTGTCGCCCGCGAGGGCGAGGATGTGCCCGATCCCTTCTTGTCGGCGGGCCTGCGCGACCACGTCAGCCGCTACCTGCGGCGGCGCTGTCTCATCAATGTAGACCCCGTGGTGCGCCTGGCCAGCTTCTTGCGCATCGACGTCAGCGTCGAATTGCGCCTGCGGCCCAACGCCAACGTCATCCAGGTCAAAGAGACGGCCGAGCGCTGGATCAAGGGCTTCCTCGACCCCTATACCGGTGGCTTGGACGGCGAGGGCTGGCCCTTTGGCGGCACCCTCTACGCCCAGGACTTCGCCCGCATGGTCAGCGACATCCCCGAAGTCCGCCACGTCGTGGCCGTGGACCTCTACGATCTGGCCGAGCGCGAGGCGAATGCGGCCCCGGGCTGGACCGAAGGCGAAGGCGCCCGGGAGCTCTTCCTGACCGAGCACGACCTCTTTGTGGTGCGCAAGGTCCGGGTGCGCGCCGAGGAGATCGGCGAGTGATGGGAGCGACCCCATGAGCAACTGGCTCGCGCCACGCGTCGGCTCGGGTCCGCCCAGCCGGCTGCCCAGCGACTACCGCTACCTCGAGGACGTGATCCGCATCGGCTACCCGGTGCAGGACGCGCGCACCTACCTCAAGCGCCACCTGGGCAACCCCGTCCGCTACAAGCTGGTCGAGGCTCGCCGCGGCGAGAATCCCGGCCATGTGCGCGAGCTCGAGATCGAGCCTCACGCCGGCGGCGGCCTCGTGCGGGTCCACAGCCAGCGCTCCATGCCCGATGGCAGCCCCGCCAGCTACTTCGCCCCCGAAGAGCTGGTGACGGTGCAGGCCGTGGTCGAGATGGACGACGGGGGGCAGGTCAACCCCTTGCACCCCCGCGACTGCATCGTGCTGCATGTGCCGGTGCGCAGCTATCTGCGCTTCTTGCCCGCCATCTATTCCGGCGCCGTGCCCACCCAGCGCCGCGATGTGGCCCGGGTGAGCGAGCGCAGCGCCCGCCAGTGGGGGGCCCGCGACGAGCAGCGCAGCACCGCGGTCGAGGTCCACCACGCCGACCAATACCGGCGTTTCCTGTTCATCTTCCAGCACCTGATGACCACGGTCACCGAGAGGATCGACGGCATCCCGTCGCTCATCGATCCGATGGCCACCGACCCCCACTTCTTGCCCTGGATCGCGTCCTGGGTGGGTTTTGAGCTGGACGAGGGGCTCAGCCTGCACGAGCAGCGCGAATTGGTGCGCCGCAGCATCCGCCTCTACCGCACCCGCGGCACCCGCGCGGGCGTCGAGGAGATGGTCAAGGTGCTCACCCGCACCGAGGTCCGCATCGAGGAGCGCAAGAAGCCGCGCCCCACGGTGCTGGGCGCCATGCACCTGTCGGGCGGCCGCAACATCGAGGAGCGCTTCTTGCGCGCCGAGCCGGGGGGCTTCTACATGACCCGCCCGGGGCGGGCTGCCACCACCTTCTTCGCCCTGGTGCTCGAGCACCGCGAAGCCTTTCAGGCGCGGCACGGGGAGCGGGCTGCGGCCAAGCTCCGCCGCATCTCGCAGATCGTGACCAGCGAGAAGCCCGCCCACGTGACCTTTACCATTGAGTTCGAGGAGAGCGTGCGATGAGTGACGACCCGGCCCTGCGGCGGCTCAGGCCCTTTGAAGGCCTCTGCCTCACCTCGCGGGATCTGCTCGACGAGCAGACCTACCACCGCAGCAACCTCCAGCGGCACAACCTCTACCTGCACGGCCACGGCATCGTGCAGGGCTTGCAGGTCGAGCTGACCCAGAAGGCAGAGCGCTACCTCGCCGTGGTCCAGGGGGGCTTCGGCATCACCCGCATGGGCCAGGGCGTGCTGCTGGCCGAAGCCGTGGCCGTGCCCCTGGAGGTGCCCCGCAAGGACGGCGAGTATATGCTCTGGCTGGCCCATGCCGAGGCGCCGGACGAGGCCGATGTTCGCCCGGTCTTTGACACGGCCGAGCAGCAGGAGGCCCGCATCAAGGAGTCCTGCGCCCCTCGCCTGCACCCCGCCGATGAAGACGTGGCCGATGGTGTGGCCCTCTGCCGCATCAATGTGCGCCTGGGGCGCATGGTGCAGGTGCCGCTGCCGGTGCCCCGCGCCGGCCGCCAGGCCCGCGCCGCCGAGAGCTACCTCAAGCCTCGGGTGGTCGAGTTCATCCGGGTGAACAAGAAGGTGGTCACCAACCTCTACCGGACGGCGACCATGGGCGAGCTGGGCCTGCCCTCCACCGCCTTCTACGCCAGCCTGGTGTCCTCGGAATTCCTGCTGATCGAGGAGGGCACCACCGACCGCGTGCTCTACCGGGTGGCCGGCAGCCTGATCGGCTATGCCCACGACTTCTACAACGCGCTGCCCCGGCCCATCGAGCGCATCCAGCGCTTCAACGAATTCGTGCGCCGGGTCAATGCCGAGGTGCCCGCCCCCGACCAGCGGGACGAGGTCTGGCTGCGCTGGTTCGACCGCTTCGAGCGGCTGCTGCAGCCCCTTCAGAAGATCTCCGAGGAGCTCGAGCAGACCGTCGAAGCCCAGCGCTGATCCCGGCGCCGGCCGCTTCGACCCTGCCTGTCATGTCCGCCACCCAAGGCCCGCACCTGCAACCGCAGCAGACCGTCCAGGTCCGGGTGCAGGTGATCGACCTCAAGAGCGTGATCCTGGACCTGCAGGTGCCCACCTACCTGCCGGCCCGGGACCTCACCCACCGCATCGCCCAGGACGCCGGACTGGGCGCCTTCTGGGAGGATGGGCGGCGGCGGCTCTACTGGCTGCGGGCGCGGGGCCGCTTGTTGCGTGAAGACGAGACCCTGGGCGACCTGGGCGTCATCAACGGCGAGCTGGTCTACCTGCTGCCCGAACCGCCCCAGGGATCGGGCGTGGTCGAACAGCGGCCCGACTACCCTGAAAACAAGGGCTACGCCGGCAAAGGCATCGGTGTGCTGCTGGGCTCCACCCTGGGCGTGGTGGTCTGGGCGGTGGCCTGGGGCGTGGCGCTCACCGTCGAGCGCAGCACCGCCACGGTGATGTTGCCGGGCCTGGCCATGGGCATGTTCTGCTTGTCCCTGGCGCGCCACCTGTGGGGGGGCCGCGGCGACAGCCTGCGCATCCCGGCGGTGGCCGTCGTGCTCTTCATCCTGGTGTCGGTGATGGTCTTTCTGCCCGGCGTCATCAAGGGTGAGGCCGTCGCGACGGTCTACTCCGAGAGCATCTCCGGGCTGATCATGGGCATGGTGGGCGTCTTCTTTGGCTGGCTGGCCTGGTGGGGCGCGGTCGAGCCCCTGCCCGAGACCGCCGCAGAGGAGGCCATCGCCCAGCAGTCCGTGGTGGAGGTGCCCTGCGGGATCTGCGGCCTGGGTGTCGTCGCGGATGTGCGCCAGGACTGCGTTCACGCCTGTGGCCAGACCTTCCATACCGGCTGCTACCAGGCCCGCCTCGCGGTCTACCGCGGCGACGCCCGCTTCTGCGCCGTCTGCAACCGCCGGGTGGGCTGAGAGCGCCCGGGGGCTCAGTCCTGGGGGCTTTGAGACTGGGTGATGGTCAAGCGCTGTCGGGTGGCCACCGCGCCAAAGACTGAGCGCCGGCCGTCGGGCCAGTCCACCGTGATGCTGTCGACCTGGTCGAGGTCGCCGAGGCCAAAGTGCAGCTCGAGGGGGCCCGACGAGGCCAGGGCGGTGGAGCCCGGCTGCAGCCAGCGCAGCTGCGAGCGGTCGCCGGCCACCACGGTGACCCGCGCGCCTCGGGCGTGGGCGAAGGGGGCCTCGCCCACCAGCTTCATGGTGAGCCAGGCCGCGGTCCCACAGCGGGACAGGTGCAGGCTGGCCGGCCCGCCGCGGTAGTCCGGGCGCAGCAGGTCCAGCCAGCCGTCCTGGTTGAAGTCCACCAGCACCAGGCCCCGGCCGTTGCCGGTCTGGTTCAGCCCCCAGGCCGCCGCCACATCCAGGAAGCTGCCGTCGGGCTGCTGCTGAAAGAGGGCGTCGGGCTGGCGCATGCCCGTACCCTCCTCGCCGATGAAGCCCTCGGTGGGCCCATAGGGGGCGACCGCGTCCAGCAGCCCGTCGTTGTCCATATCGGCCAGCTCCACCCCCCAGGCGCTGCGCTGGCGGATGCTGGCCACCGGGTCCAGGCCCAGGCTGGTGGCAGCGTCATACCAGGTCCGCTCGCCCAGACTGAGCATCAGGTGCAGGCGGTCAATATCGCTGACAAAGAGGTCTGGGAGCCCATCTTCATTGAGGTCACCAAAGCCCAGCCCCATGCCGTCGATGGCCAGGGCCAGGCCGGATTCGGGGCCCGCGAGGCTCAGCCCGCCCCAGCCGTCGTTGAGGTAGAGCAGGTTGGGCTCGGCCAGGGACCCGTAGTCATTGATGATATAGAGGTCGAGATCGCCGTCGTCATCGACGTCCAGCCAGCTGCCCAAGAAGCTGTAGCCGTGGATGCCGGTGTCCCCCAGGCGGGCGCTGACATCGGCGAAGACGCCGTCCCCGCGGTTCTCGTAGAGGGAGTTGGGGTCGCCGGGCCGGATGCTGCGGCCGGGCAGGACCTCGCCCTGGGGGCAGTCGCCTTCGACCCCGCCCACGATGTGGTGCCGGGCGACAAAGAGGTCGAGATCGCCGTCCCCGTCCATATCTCCGAAGCTCGCGCTGCGGCTGCCACAGCGGTGCGGCGTGAAGCCCGCGCCGGTCTCCCGCAAGGCGAAGTGGCCGGCCCCATCGTTGAACCACAGGCGGTCCAGGGCGCCGTTCTTGGCGATGAAGAGGTCGAGATCTCCATCGGCGTCCACATCGGCGGCGCTGGCCCCCCAGGCGTCACAGTCCGCGCCGGGCTGGGGCAGGCGGGCCAGGCTCTCGTCCCGCACCGTGCCATCGGCCTGGCCCACAAAGAGCATGCAGGGGCTGCGCGCGGGCAGAAAGATGTCCAGGCGCCCATCTCCGGTGAGGTCGGCCACCACCGCCCCGGCCCCGGGCACTGGGTCCAAGCCCTCGGATAGCAGGCTGGGGCGTTGCAGCGCCCAGTCCGGGCCCAGGTCGGCCAGCGCAAAAGGCCCCAGGGCCGCGCGCTCTTGGGGGGCCGCACAAGCGATCACGCCGCTCTGGTCCAGGCCCGACCAGTCCAGCAGCGGGGGGGCCGGCTCGCCGCTGTCTGCGGCGGGGTCCGCAGCGATCGGGGCCGGCGCGCGGCAGGCCAGGACGAGCAGCAGGAGCATCCCTGAAAAATAGCCGGCACAGGCGGCCTTCGCACCCTGGTCGGGGCCCGTCACGCGCTCCACAGGTGCTGGTCGAAGGTCTTGGCGCCCAGCTGCGATCGCAGCTCGCCCAGGCGCCCCTTGAGCAGGTTGACCGCGCCCGCAGCCCCCCGGGCGCGCAGGCCCGACCCGGTGTGCACCAGCAGGTGAACCGCCTGGCGAGCCTCGTCGGCTGCCATCAGGCAGGTGCTCAGGGTGATGGCCGCGTCCGCCACGGCCAGCCAGGCCTGGCGGCGCTCCGCGGCCTCCAGCTCGACCTCGGCGGCCTGGGCCGCACCCACCCAGTCCGCGCGGGCCAGGCGCAAGGCGGCCAGGCTGCTCGCGGCGGCCACCGTGCCCAGGCTGTCGTCCAGGCGCTGGCAGAGCTCCATGGCCTCCAGCAGCAGGGCCTCGGCCTCGGGGCTGGGGCCGGCCTCCAGCATCAAGGCCGCCAGGGCCAGGGCGAGATCGGCCACCTGGACGCGATCGTCGTGGCGGCGGGCCAGATCGAGGGCCGCGCCCAGGTGCCGCCGGGCCCCGCGCCGGTCGCCGCCCTCCTGGTGCAAGGTGGCCAGGGCCCGCAGGGTGGCCAGCCGATCGGCATCCCGGGCAGGGGAGGGCAGCAGCCCCAGCAGCCTGTCCAGGTCCTGGCGGCGGTCTCCCCGGCCCAGCTCGGCCTGCAACAGCAGGCGGTCGGCGGCCAGGGCGGGCTCTGCGTCCAAGGCGGGCAGCACCTCGTCGGCCAGGCGCTCGGCGATGGCCTTGCGGCCGCCCCCCGGCCAGCGCCCGGGCCACCGCCACCCGGGCCCGCAGCTCCAGGGGCAGCGCGCCAGCCTCTCCCAGCAGGCGGGGCCGCCCGGGCCAGCTGGGCCGTGGCGTCGGGCTGGCCCGCCACCCGGGACAGCTCGCCCATGATGAAGGACAGCAGCCCATCTTCGAGGGGGGTGAGGTCGGGGTCGGCCCGCAGCGCGGCGCAGCGGCGGGCGGCCTGCCGACCGGCCTCCCCCAGCAGCGGGGCGGCCAGCAGGGCGGCGAATTCCGGGCGAAGCTCAGGCATCGAGGGCCCCCGCGAGGCTGTCGAAGGTCCAGTCTCGCAGGGCCTCCAGGCTCTCTCGGCTGCGCTCCAGATCGTCGACCGCGCCCATCAAGGCCTCGGCGTCTACGGTGCTGAGCGGGGCGTTCAGGGCGCCTTCGACGGTGCGGCCCGCCTTCAGGCTGCGCTTGGCCAGCGCCCGGATGGCCTGGTCGGCGGTGTTGACGGTGGCCCGCAGGGGGCCTCCGGGCGCACCTCCAGCACCGCCAGGGCGGCGGCGGCCACCTCCACATAGGCGCGGCCGAGGGACTGCATCATCAGCCGGGCCGCCCGCAGGTGGGGCGCAGCACCGGCTCGTCCAGCAGGGGATCCTCCAAGGGAGGGACCCCGCCGGTCAGCGCCCGCAAGACCGCGTCCAAGGCGTCGATCTCGGCGTCGGCAGCGGAGGGGGCCTGCGGCTTGAGCGACGCGAGATCGAGCCTGGGGACTTCGTTGAGCAGGGGGGCCGGCATCAGCCCCCGCAGGGCCTTGCCGCCCATGGCGCTGGGCAAGGGATGCGCCCGCCGTCGTCGTCCACCAGGCGGCCCAGGGCCTCGGTGATGATGTGGGGGCCCGCAGGCGGCCCCGCCGAGACAAGGGGCGGGCGGCGGCGACGGCTGCGGGCCAGGCCGTATCGGCGAGGGACAGGCGCACCGCGCGATCGGTGCGCTCGCCGCCCCCTCCGCCGCTTCGGCCAGGCTGGCCAAGGCGCACATGCGCGGCGGCGCCGGCATAGCCGCCGGCTTCGGGGCAGAGGGCGGCGCTGGCGCTGGCCACCAGGCGCCCCAGGGACCGGGCCCGGGGGCTGTCGGCGGACTGCGCCAGGAAGCGGCCGATATGGCCTGGGCGACCCAGGGGATCCGCCCCGCTGTCCACCGTCACCAGGTCTTCGGGGTGCAGGCGGCGGCGCCCCAGAAAGAGGGCCTCGGTGAGGGCTGGCTCGACCGCGCGGTAGCGGGCGTCGCCCTCCAGGGGGCCGTCCAGGGGCGTCGCGCTGCCCACCCGACGCTCCACCGCAGACAGCTCATGGGGGCGCAAGGCGTCGGGATCCTCGTCGGGGCGCTCCTCGTCAAAGAGCGCGTCCTCGTCGAAGGCCTCCTCTGCCTCTGCGGACTGGGCCTTGGCCGGCGGCCGCGGTCGGTTGGGCTGGTCGTCGGGATCGTCATCCCCCCCAAAGAGCCGCCCCACATCCCAGGGATCTCCCGCGCCGCCGCTGCCCCCGCCGCCGCCGCCGCCGCCAAAGCGCACGCCGTCCAGCTCCTGGTCTTCGGCGACCTCCTCCACCTCCACCAGCTCTTCGCCCTGCTCCTCCTCGGATTCGGGGCCCAGGCTGCCCAGCGCCGAGCTGGAGTGCCCCAGCAGATCCTGCAGGGCGAGGTTGCCCAGCTGCGGCTGCAGGGTGGTGGCCAGCTCTGGCGAGAGCTCGTAGCCATCCTCCAACATCGTGAGATCGACTGGCGCCTGTTCGGCTCGCCTGGACCCGACCTCGTTGGCCTGATCGGTGCGTTGCCGGCGCTGTTCGTGGGAGGGCGTGGCCAGGGGGAGACCCGGTTGTCGGTGCGTCCTGACGATAGCCCGCGGCGGCCCCGGCGCGGGAGTGCGACCCCAGGCTCGGCGCGCCGGCGCTGCGCGGCATACAATAGCCGGGCCTCAGACCTTGCGGAATCGTGTCCATGGAAACCATCGGCGGCCTGCCCGAGACCGGACGCCGCCTGCGCGGCCCGGCCTCGGATCTGGTCGAGCTCGACAGCGCCAACGGGCTCAAGCACACCGCGGTCGTCTTCCACCCCGAATACCGCAACCACCACGCCATCAACGACGCCCTGTCGGTGGTGCGCGGCTTCCTGGAGTCCCCCTGGGTGACCGGGCTGGTGGAGCTGGTGGGCGACGACCCCGAAGCGGGCGCCTTCATCTACCCCACCGGCCAGATCTGGTCGGTGGCCGAGATCATCCGCATGCTCGCCGATCTGGGCGAAGACGGCGGAGTGCGCGCCGGGCTCGAGCTGATGTTCTTGGGCGGACAGATTCTGTTCGAGGCCAGTCAGACCGGCGAGGCCCAAGGCGTCTACAGCCATGGCGGGCTCACGCCCTGGCGCCTGGTGCTGCGCAAGGACGGCCAGGTCGAGATCATCGGCTATGCCCTCCCCCAGGTCGAGATCCTGCTCTTTCACGAGGACAGCAGCCAGATCCCCCGCGAGGACAGCTTTCGGTACTGCCCGCCCGAACGCATCGCCGGGCAGCCCGAAGACCTCAGCAGCGACCTCTTTGCGCTGGCCCTCTGCGCATTCGAGCTGATGACCGGTAAGCCGGTCTATGACGGGCTGGTCAACGACATCCGCCAGCAGGCCGCCCGGGGTGAATGCTCGCGCCGCCTCTTCCGCTTCCGCGAGCGCCTGCCCCAGTCGGTGCGCGATCTGCTCAGCCAGGCCATGCGCCCGGATCGCGCAGATCGCTTCGCGACGGGGGAGGACTTCCTGGACGCGGTGCGGCGGGTCCTGTCCAGCCCCGACGCGGTGGGCATGCCCCTCTCCGACCTGATGCGCCGGATCTCCACCCAGCAGGGGCGCACCGCCAGCCGGCCCGAGAGCGCCTCCACCATGATGGGCAGCCCGGAAGAATTCCGGAAGATGCTGGGCGATGAGGACGACGGCAGCGACGCGGGCAAGGGGGCCAAGGCCTGAGTCCCCCGATCGCCAGCCCCGCCGCACCGAGCCGCCCCCGACGCCGGCCACGGCGGCTGCAGCCAGCCGAGCCCCGCTTCTCTTGGCCCACTGGACGCCGCACGCCCCGCCGCTTGCAAGAGAGCGGCGACGCCCCCGCGGCCCCGGCGGTCGCGCCGCCGCCGGCACCCGGGGCCGGTCGGGTCTCTGCGGTGCGCCGCGCCCCACCCTGATCCCCGATGGGCCCGAGGAGCCGGTCGCTGCGGCCGCGCCCGCCCCGCGCCCCGCGCCGCCTGCGCCCGCCCCCGCCCCGCCCGCCCCGGTGGTGGCGGCGACCCCCGAGCCCGAGCCGGGCAGCCCCAGCTGGGCACCTTGCGCCTGCCGCCCCGCCGGGCCCGGCCCGCGCCATCGGCCCCGATGGTGCCGCTGCCCGCCATCCCCGAAGCGCCGCCGGCCCCGGCGCCATCGGCCAGGGATGTGGCTGCGGCCGGCAAGGCCTTGCGCACCAGCACGGCGGATCTGCTCAGCCGCATCCGGTCCAACCTGGCCCAGCGACATCGCTCAGGATGAAGTCCCAGGGCGCGATCCCGCCGATGTGTTGCAGAAGCTGATGCGGGCGCCGGCCCCGCCCCTGTGGCGGCCCCGGCGCCCCCTGCTATGCCCCCGGCCGGTGCGGCGTCGGACGCGGTGCCCACGCCCCCAGCTCCCCGCGGCGGGTGGCTGGGCCGCCGCCCCGGTTGCCCCATGGACCCGGGCATGACCTTCCCGGAGATGCCCTCTCCCCTGGCCAACCTCGCGGGGGAGCGCACGGTGGTGCTCACCCGGCCGCTCGCGGATCCGCCGGCGCCCGCTCCTGCGCCCGCTCCTGCGCCCGCTCCTGCGCCCGCGCCCGTGTCTGCCCCGGCCCCGGCCCCGGCTCCTGCCCCGGCCCCGGCCCCCGGCCCCGGCCCCGGCCCCGGCCGTGTCTGCACCGGTTGGCCCCCGCGGCCGCCCTGGGCGCGCACCCCCGACCCCATCCCCAGCGACGCCAGCGGCAAGGACACCGCCCGCTACACCATCTCGCGGGGCCCGGCGGCCGCAGCTTCCGCATGCGCCTGCCCGCCACCCTCACCGTGGCCGAGGCCGTGACCTGGCTGGTGGGCAACCGCGTGGCGGTGCGCACCGACCTGTCGGGGGCCCTGTTGGGCTCCTGGCGCCTGGACCAGGGGGGCCAACGCCTGGACCCCGACGCCCGGGTGGGCAGCTTGAACGCCGATCAAGACCTCGAGCTGCGCTTCGTGCCCAATACGATTCTGCACGTCGAGATCACGATTGTGCAGGAACCCGCGCCGGTGCGTTTCTTCACACCCGTCGGCGGCGCGGTGCCCGTCTGCTCCCTGGTGGACCACCTGGCCGGGCGCTTCGACCTGCCGCCCGGCAGCTGGACCCTCTTCCATGGGGACCGCGCCCTCTCACCCTGGGCCCTGCTCGATGATCTCGGCCCCCTGCCCGCCGCCCTCGCCCTGACCCTGCGGCGGGGGGAGGACACCGACGGATGAGCCAGGAGCGTTGGGATGTGGTGCTCCGCTTCACCTCGGGGCCGCTGTCCTACCAGGGCGACCTGGTGGTGCGGGGGCCGGTGGTGCGCATGGGTGCCAGCCCCGGGCCCGGCGGCCTCAGCCTGGATGGCTACCGCGGCGTCGATGACCGCCAGGCCGTGATCAGCGCCTATGACGGCGGCACCGTTGCCATCGCGCCGGTGGGCACCAACCAGGTGCGCGTGGCCAGCCACGAGCATGTCGACTGGCGAGAGCTGCAGGTCTTGCGGGGCCCGGTCTACCTGTCGCCCGGCGACGCCTTTCACCTGGGGCCGCCCGGTCGCGGCGTCACGGCCATCTTTGTCGAGGCCCGGCGCCTGGGCGTGTGGGAGCAGAACCGCATCCTGTCCGAGGCCGCCGACGCCCGCCCCGACCAGCAGGGCAGCCAGGTCGAGGCCCTGGACACGGCCAAGGGGCGGCCCGCCTGGTTCATCCCCAGCGTGGTGGTGACCGGCCTCTTCTTTGCCGGGGCCATCTTGCTCTCGGTGCTGCCCAGCATCCGCAAGCCCGTTCCCAAGCTGGGCCCCCAGGACCAGGGCGAGATCTACTACCAGCGGGCCGACGTGGCCGCGGTGGCCGAACTTCCCCCCGAATTCCGCGAGGGGCTCAACGAGGCCTTCCGGGACTTCATCATGGCCCCCAACGCCGAGGCCGCCCGGTGGGAGCGCCTGGCCGGCGAGCCCGACAGCTGGGACCCCAAGTTCTTCGCCTATGTCACCCGCTCGGTCACCCTGCACGCCAACGCCTGGAACTTCTGGAACCGCCTGGAGCTGATCAAGGACGACTACGCCTTTGTGGTCGAGAAGCTGCGCGCGGCCAGGCTGCCCGAGGTCTTCGCCGCCATCCCCTACCAAGAGAGCCAATACAACGGCGATCGCCAGAGCTATGCCTGCGCCATGGGCTGGTGGCAGTTCATGCCCGAGACGGCCAACCGGGTCGGCATCGAGGTGCGGGACTGCAAGCTGGCCAACTCCGAATACAAGTGGACCCCCACCCGCATGATCACCCCCAAGGGGGTCATCAAGAACGCCGAGTATATCGACCGTCGGGCCGATGGGGGCTTCCGCTGCCGCATCCAGGGCTGCGAAGTGGACGAGCGCAAGCAGCTGGCCGCGTCCACCGACGGGGCGGTCACCTTGCTGCGCGAGACCTGGGACGATCCCGAGCTGGCCGAGTCCGGGGCCCTGGTGCAGATCACCATCCTCGCCCACAACGCCGGCTATGACGACGGTCGCTACGAGGAGCGCGAAGAGAAGGCCACCAACCTGCTGCCGGCCTACCGCCGCCACATCAAGAAGGCCGCGGTGGACCGCGATGCCAACTTCTATGGCAGCAACATCACCTGCGAGGGCAGCGAGTGGGCAGACCCCAACCTCACCAACAAGCTCTGCGGCGGGGTCCTGCCCAACCAGACCCAACATTACGCCTATAGCATCGTGGCGCAGCACATCCTGGCGGTATGTTACTACGCCCAGAACTATGGCACGACGCCGCCTTTCGACAAGTGGCGCCAATATGTCCGATCGGGGGGCTACTGCACCCGCATCAATGTGCCCTCGCGTGAGAAGGCCATCGCCCGCGGAGGTCGCGGATGAGCCTGCGCCCGGTCGTCGCCATCGCGGTCATGCTGCTGCTGCTCGCCGCCAACCTCTTCCTGGTCTACCAGGAGCTGACCCCCGACGAGTCGGGGCAGAACCGCATCGCGCCGGCCGAACGCCAGATCCGCCACAGCACGGCGCGCACCGACCCCCTCTTCGACATGCGCTTCACCAAGACCGATCGCGAGAGCAACCTCAAGCGCATGGGGCTTCCGCCCACCCTGGTGAATGCCACCCTCAAGGCGCTGGTATCCTTGGAGGATCGCCATGGCAGCCGTCTGCAGGTGGCCATGGACAGCGCCGAGGACCCCCAAGAGCTGGCCACGGCCCTGTGTGGCAAGAGCAGCGATCTGCGGCCCCGCTATGGCGCCTTGCGCTTCCTGGTGGAGGAGGATCGCGGCACGCGCCGGCCCGTGGACCTGCAGCGGGTGACCCTGCTGCGCCGCCAGGAGTGGAGCCGCGCCGATCTCATCGCCTCGGTCTACGAGGGGCTGGAGCTGGCGGACGACCGCCGCGAGGATGCGCCGCTGATGGGCATCGCCGCCATCCTGCTGGGCAAAGAGGCCGAGGCGGTGGACAGCGTGAAGCCCTGGGACCGCGCGCCCATGGGCACCTGGAGCTGGGATGTGGTGGTCAAGGAGAACCCCGGCATTGACTCCCGAATCGTCGACTATTTCGCGCTGATGCACCTCTCTGCAGAGCTGGCCCAGTCCGAAGGCGGCCTCTGCGGAGACTGAAAGGCGGGCCAAGGGGGGCCAAGGGGGGCCTGTCGGGGTCGCCGGAGCCCTGCACGGGATATAGTGGCGCCTCACTTTCTCGGAGTCTGTTCCCCCGATGGAGCCACGCCGCAGCTTTCGCTTCTTGAAGGAGCTGTCGGAGGGCGCCTTCGGCAAGGTGTACCTCGCCGAGATGGTGACGGGGGAGAACTTCAAGAGCGTGGTGGCCATCAAGCTTCTGCACGGGAAGTGGGCCGACCACGAAGAGATCGCCCAGCGCTCTCGCGACGAGGCCCGCGTGTTGGGCCTGCTGCACCACCGCAACATCATCCGCGTGGAGGACCTCAGCTCCATCAACGGCCAGTGCGCCATCATCATGGAGTATCTGGACGGGGTGGACCTCAAGAACCTGGTGAACCACACCAAGGAGCAGGGCAACATCATCCCGCGGCAGGTGATCTTCGATGTGGGCGCACAGATCGCCAGCGCCCTGGAGGCCGCCTACCACCACAAGCCCCTGCAGGGGGGCGAGCCCCTGGCGCTGATTCACCGGGACATCAAGCCCAGCAACGTGATGGTGACCCGGGCCGGCGAGGTCAAGGTGCTGGACTTCGGCACCGCCCAGGCCGTCTTTGACCACCGCGAGGCCAAGACCCAGGCCCTGGCCTTCGGATCGGCCGCCTATATGGCCCCCGAACGCCTGGCCGGCGACCCCGACAACCCCTCGGGCGATGTCTTCTCCTTGGGCGTGACCCTCTACGAGATGCTGGCCCTGCAGAGCTACGGCAAGATCCACCTGCGCCCCGAAAAATACGAGGCCAAGCTCGACAAGCGCATGGAGGAGCTGGATCTCTCCGATCTCGACCCCCAGCGCGCCGAGCAGGTGCTGGCCACCTTGCGCCTGATGCTGGCCTATGACCCCGAAGCCCGGCCCACGACCTCGCAGGTGGTCGATCTGCTCGAGGCCCTGGCCGAGACCATCCACGACGGGTCCATGCGCCGCTTCTGCCGCGAGGTGGTCTCGCCCTTGCGGGACCAGCTCGAGCCCGACCAGGACCCCCACGACCCGCTCACCGGCAGCACCCTCTTCGAGGATGTCTCCGCCTTCAATTCCGGCGCCACCAGCACCGGGTCTGGGGGGGGCGAAGGGGTCGAGATCGCGGGATCCAGCCACACCTGGATCGGCGAAGAGCACGACCCCGGGCAGCAGTCCGGTCCACGCCTGACCCCGGTGGCCGAGGCCTCGGGGGCGACTCCGGCGGGTGGCGCTGCCGTCAAGCTATCCGACAGCGGCATCCGGCCGGGCCCGGCCTTGCAGATGCCGGTGGGCCCCTCCTTCTCGATGGATCCCGGGCGTCCGCTTGTCGAAGAAGCGCCCCAGCAGCCTGTTGTAGAAGAGGCGCCGGCGCCCGCCGCCTTCAGCGCCCATGTCGAGCGGTCGGCCAGCGGCGTCGAGATCTCGGTGGAGGACGAGGAGGACCCGGCCTCGGATGCAGAGGACCCCGCCGACCAGGAGGACGATCCCACCGCCATGGCGGCGCCCTCGGAGGCCCGCGCCCGGCCGGCCTTCCAGCTGGGTGCCGCGGCCGCGCCATCTCCTGCGCTGTCCCCCGCCGACCCCTTCGCCGGGCCGCAGGATCCCAGCGACGTGGTGATCGAGCCCATCCGGCCTCCCAGCCGCCCCCCGCCCGCCCACGCCGCAATCTGCGCCCAGCCCGCCCCGCCCGAGGGCCTGGACCTGTTCACGGCGCCCACCGTCTACCATGTGCCTCGGGACGAGGACGACATCTACAACGAGTACGAGGGCGGCGCGGCCGAGCCGGCGCCGGCTCCTGCCCCGGCTCCTGCCCCGCCCCGGCTCCTGCCCCGGCCCCGGCTCCCGCAGCCGTCCCAGCGCCCGCCCCAGCACCCAGCCCCGCCGCAGCCGCCGCCAGGGCCCGGCCTGCGCCCGCCCCCAAGAAGAGCGGCGGGGGCGGCCTCAAGATCGTCGGCGCCCTGCTCTTCCTGGCGGTGCTGGGCGGCGGCGGCTCTATGGGGCCAAGGTGCTCGGGGTCTTCGGGGGCGCCAAGCCGCCCGAGGCCAGCACCGACAACGACCCTGTCGAGGGCGTCGAAGACCTGCTGGGCCCCGGCCGCATCGAATTGGCCCCAGCCGGCGCCGGGCGCGGCAGCCTGGTGCTGCGGGTCGAGCCCGAAGGGGCCGCCACCGTGCAGATCCTCAGCCCCACCTCCGACGACCGGTGGACCTGGAATGGCAAAGGCGAATTCGAGCTTGCGGGCTTGGAGGTCGGCACCTACCGCACCAAGGTCACCCCGGTGAAGGGCCGCGCCGAACGCGGCGTCATCGAGGTCAAGGACGGCCAGCGTTGCAGCCTCACCGCCGACGCCCTCAAGGGTGGTGAATGGGGCGCTGCAAGCTGTGAATGAGCGCGCTGCGCTTGTTTTCGCTTATTTCGCCCGGTGGCTGACCTAACGCGGCGCCAGCTCCACCAGCAGGGCGCGGCGCCGGTGGGCCGCCAGGGTCAGCACCTGGGCGTCGAGGGGCGTCCAGGCCTCGCCATGCCAGCTGCGGTCCAGGGCGTGCAGGCCCGGCAAGGGCAGGGGACCGACCTGGGCGGGCCAGGTCGCGGGCACCTCCACCTCTTCCAGGCTGGCGCCCGCGAGGTGGCCGGCCACCTGGCGAAAGCTCGCGGGCACGCCAAAGTCGCCCACCGCCACCACCCGCCGGGGGCCCAGGGCCCGGGCCAGGGCGGCCACATGGCGCGCACCCAGGAGCAGGCGCCGGGGCCAGCCGGTCCAGGCGGCTGCGGGGCCCGGGCGGTCCAGTTGCAGGGCCAGCAGGGGCAAGACGCCCACCTGCTCGACCTCGGGGAAGGACAGCACCACCCGGGCGGCGCCGCCTTCGTGGGCCGGCAGGGGCATCTCCCAGATGTCTTCGCGGCCGCCACAATATTGGAAGGCGCCGCGCACGATCAACGCGGTGGCGGGCGCGCCATTCCGGCCGGGCAGCAGCTTGCTCTCACCCGACAGGCGCTCCGCGAGCCGGTCTGCGCTCTCCCCGTGGACCAGCCCGTTGAGCACGATGACATCGGGCCGGGCCCGCAGCAGGCTGGCCTCGTCGCTGGGGCTGATCGCCTCGCCCCCCAGGGTCCACGACAAGACGCGCACCGAGGCCCGGGGGCGCTCCAGCAGGTTGGCGCAGTCCCGCAGGCGCGCGGACCAGTCGGCCTCGACATCGGTGACGGGCAGGGGCTCGGCGGGCAGGTGCAAGGCCAGGGTGCCCAGCGAACAGCCCAGCAGCAGCGCGAGGCCCTCCATGCGGTGGCCGTCAGAGAGCTGGGCCAGCACCCCATAGAGGGCGAGACAGATCAGCAGGGGCTCGGCCCAGAGCAGGGCGGCGCCGGCCAGGCTGCGCTCGCCCACCACCGCCACGGCCAGCCCCACCACGATGGGGACCAGCAGCAGCAGGGCCGTCAGGATCAGGCGATGGCGGGGATCGGGCGGATGCACGGGGCCGCGTAGCCTGCTGGACACGGGGATACCGCCCCTCGAATGCTGCCGCTCGCCCGCCTGTGGGGGACTGGCCAGCCCACCGACACTCTCTCCGCATCATTCGGTTCCGGGCACCGTTTGGCGTCGGTGGGCATGGCAGCGAGATGAGAATGTCACCAGATGTCGCGATTGTCACGACATGTCACGGAAACTCAGCTCTCCGCGGGAGATGGCGCGGTCGGCGCGAAGCCAGGACGGGGGGATTCCTCGCCCAGAAGGCCGATAGCGAGGCCCATCACCGAGGGCAACCGCTTCAGGACCGGCACCAGCGCCCGGCGCAGCAGCGGCGGCCGGCTGAGGGCCAGCAGGCCCGCGGTCATCCACAGGTAGCGGCGCGCGAGGCGATCCCAGGCCCGGGGTAGCGCTCGGGCTGCCCGGCCAGCAGGGCCGTGACGGCGGCCTCTGCCGCGTCGAATCCCAGGCGCAGGCCCTCGCCGGTGAGGGGATCGAGGTAGCCCGCCGCATTCCCACCAGCAGCACCCGCCCCAGCCTCGGGGCGCGCACCCGGCGCTCAAAGGGGCCGGCCCCGGCGACCGCGCTGTCCACCGGCGCGTCCCCAAGCCAGTCCTGCAACTCGGGAAAGGACGCCAGCAGCGCATCGTAGACGGATCCACCCTGGGGGCTCGGGCCCTGGCCCTGGCGCATCAAGAAGGCCAGACCCACCCGGTCCGGCCCCACCGGCGTGATGTAGGCCTCGGCCAGGGGGCTCCAGTGCACCTCCACAAAGGGGGCGCGGGGCGGCACCCGGAAGTGCCGGCGCAGGCCCACCCGGGCAGGGCGGCGCGGGGGCAGGTCCAGGCCCAGGGCCGCGCGCACCGGCGATCGCAGGCCGTCGGCCGCCACGAGGTAGGGGGCCCGCAGGCCCGCGGCGCGCACCCCGTCGGCATCCTGCTGCACGTCGCCCACCCGATCCTGCACCGTCTCGACGCCCAAGGCATGGGCCCGCGCCCGCAGGGCGGCGTGCAGGTCCAGGCGCCGCAGGCCCAGGCCCTGTCCGCGGGAAAAGCGCCCCTCGGCCATGCAGCTGCCCCAGAAGTAGCGCACCCCGATGAAGGGGTGGCCGCCTTGTGGCGGCAGCCCCAGGCGCCCCAGGGCGGCCACGGCGGCAGGCATCAGGCCCTCCCCGCAGGCCTTGTCGATGATCCCGGGCTTGGGCTCGATCACGGTGACGCGCATGCCGGCCTGCGCCGCCAGGATGGCGGGGGCCAGGCCGCTGGGCCCGCCGCCCGCCACCAGCAGGTCCCGGTCAGCCCCCGGCACCGTCGGGCTCCGTGTCGCGGGCCACCTTGAGGTAGCCCCAGGCGCTCTGGGCCAGGGCCCCGGCCATGCGCAGGGCGGTCACCGGGGCCGGGGGCCGCAAGGCGCCGGTCTGCCACTGGCGCAGGGCCTCTCCGCGGCGGATCTTGCCCGACGAGGTGCGGGGCAGGGTGCCGGGCTCCAACAGAAGCAAGGCGTCGGGACGCAGCCCGGTGCTCGCCAGGATTGCGTTGCGACAGTCGGCCTCCAGGTCTGGTCTGCGCGAGCGGACCTCGACGAAGACAAGCAGCTGTTCCCCATCTTCGTTGATTTGTGCGGCCGCTGCCACGCAGCCGGTACGCACGCCATCGATGCCGTGCAGGGCCTGCTCGACGTCTTGGGGGGCGTGGTTTCGCCCCCGCAAGACCAGCAGGTCCTTGGCCCGGCCCGTGATGGTCAGCTCGCCTTGCAACAGAAAGCCCAGGTCGCCGGTATCCAGCCAGCCCTGCACAAAGGGCTGCTCCTCTCGGTCGAGGTAGCCCATCATCAAAGAGGGCCCGCGCACCAGCACCCGTCCCACCCGGCCGTCGGGCAGGGGCTGATCGTCGCCCTTCTCGCAGATCTTCACCGCGTAGTCCCGCAAGGGGCGGCCCACCCGGGCCAGCTCCAGGCCGGGCTGTCCCGGCTCGACTGGCCGGGCCTCTCCCCGGGTGAGGGCCTCGCGGTCCAGCACCCAGGTGGGAAAGACGGCGTCGGGATCGGTGAAGGTGACCGCCAGGGCCGCCTCGCTCAGCCCATAGACGGGGGTGACGGCCGTAGGGCGCAGCCCAAAGGGGGCAAAGCGGGCCGCAAAGGCGCGGGCCACCTTGGGGGAGACGGGCTCGGCCCCATCCAGGCCCAGGCGCCAGGCCGACAGGTCGCAGCCGGCCAGCTCCTCGTCCCGCACCCGCTCCACGCAGAGCCCATAGGCAAAGTCCGGCGCCGGCGACACCGTGCCCTTGTAGCGGGACAGAGCGCGCAGCCACAGCGCCGGGCGGGCCAGGAAGGCTTCGGGGGGGATCAGCACCAGGGGGCCGGGGCGGTGCAGGGCGACGAAGACGCAGCCGATCAGCCCCATGTCGTGGTAGAGCGGCAGCCAGCTCACCCCCACGTGCTCCTGCGCGCCGTCTTCGGGCATGAAGTCCAGGATGCGCTCCACATTGGCCAGCACCTGCCGGTGGCTGAGGCCCACGGGCTTGGGGCGCACGGTGGTGCCCGACGAGAACTGCACCATGGCGAGGGCGTCGGGGTCGGGCCGGTGGAGGTCCTGGTCGGGCCCGGCGGGCAAGTCCTCTGCGGAAATGAGCCCCAGGCGCGGGTTGTGGCGGGCCAGCACCTGGCCCAGCACCCGGCGCACCCGGGCGTCGGCCACCACCGCGGCCACATCGGCGGCCTTCAGCATGGCGGCGGTCTTTTCGGTCCACTCGTCCAGGCGGCCCAGCCGCACCGGGGGGTAGAGGGGCACGGGCACGCCCCCGGCGGCGCAGACCCCAAAGAAGGCGTCGGCGAAGAGCGGCACGGTGGGCAGCAGCAGGGCCACCCGCTCGCCGGGCTTCAGGCCGCGGGCCCGCAAGGCGCCCCCCGCCCTCCTTGCCCGGCGCTGCACCTCGGCCCAGTCGGTGCGCGTCTCTGCCTCGTGGCGGTCCAGCCAGATCAGCCCGTCCCGGTCGGGGCGGCCCACCCGGGCGGCGCGCGCCAGGCAGGCCTGCAGGGTCTGGCGCTCAGGCATCCGCGCCGCGATCGGCCGGGCGCCGCTGCACCGCGGCCACCGCCTGGGCCAGGGTGGTCACCTGGGCGTCGTCTTCGTCATCAAAGGCGATCTCGAAGTGGTCTTCGATGGCCACCACCAGGGTCAGCCGCTGCACCGAGTCCAGGAGCTGGGCCAGGTCGGCGTCCAGGGCGGGCAGCCTGTCCAGGCGCAGCTCTCGTCGGGCGAGGGCCAGCAGGTCGGCCTCGATGGCTTCGTTGGTGGGGGTCATGGACGCTCCTGCCTGCGGCTAACCCAGCGGCGCCGTCGGCCCCGACCCCGCCGTCGCGGCAGCGGCCTCCATCTCGGCCAAGGCGGCATTTTCGACCGAGATCCTGCGCCGCAACAGGAGCGCGTTGCAGACGCCGAAGACCAGGGCCGTGACCCAGGCCGAGTGGATGAGGGGCAGCACCAGGCCCTCCAAGACCACCACGACATAGTTTGGGTGCGACAGGTAGCGGTAGGGCCCTCCCGTCACGCGCTTCAGGCCGGGAACGAAGATGACGCGCGTATTCCAGCGGGGGCCAAGCGTCTGGATGCACCACCAACGCAAGCCTTGCAACAGGACCGCGGCCACCACCAGGGGGATGCCCACCGCGGGGAAGAAGGGCCGGTCCAGCAGCCAGGCCTCCAGGGGGGCGGCAAAGAGGAAGCCCGTGTGCAGCACCACCATGAAGGGGTAGTGCTCTCGGCCATGCTCCACCCCGCCGCGGGCGAAGCTCCAGGCCGCGTTGCGCAGGCTCACCCGCAGCTCCACCAGGCGCTCCAAGGCCGTGAGCGCCATCAGCCCGACATAGAAGAGCAGGGAGGGGCTCATCTGTTCACCATTGCAGCAGGACCAGCTCCGAGCAGAAGCCCGGACCCATGGCCAACAACATGCCCAGGCTGCCCGCGGGGGGCCGGGCCTGGTCCAGGGTGTCCTGCAAGACAAAGAGCACCGACGCGCTGCTCAGGTTGCCCACCTCCTTGAGGCTGGTCCAGGTGAGGGCGAGGGCGGCGCGGTCGATCTCCAGGGCCTCCTGGAAGGCCTCGAGCACGGCGGGCCCCCCGGAGTGGCAGACCCAGGACCCGATGTCGGCCCGGCTGAGCCCACGCTCGGCCAGGAAGGCGTCCACGTCCTGGCGCAGGTGTTGGCGCACCATGGCCGGCACGGCGGGGCTGAGCACGATGCGGAAGCCCGTGTCTTCCAGCTCCCAGCCCATGACGCCTTCGGTGTCGGGGTAGAAGCGGCTGCGGCTGTCCAGGATGCGCGGACCCGCGCCGGCTTTGGGGTGGTCCTCGCCCAGCAGCAGCACCGCCGCCGCGCCATCGCCAAAGAGGCCGCTGGCGATCAGGTTGGGGATGCTGAGGTCGGCCCGCTGCAGGGTCAAGGAGCACAGCTCCACGCTGAGCAGCAGGGCCACGCCCTCCCGGTGGCCCTTGAGGTAGTCGTGGGCCCGCGCCAGCCCCGCCGCGCCGGCCACGCAGCCCAGGCCAAAGAGGGGCGTGCGCTTGATGTCGGTGCGCAGGCCCAGGCGGTTGACCAGCCGCGCGTCGATGGAGGGGGTGGCGATGCCCGTGACCGTGGTGAAGAAGATGGCGTCCACGTCTTCGGGCCCCATGCCCGCGCGCGCCAGGGCCTGCAGAATCGCGGCCTCGCCCACATCCACGGCCACCCGGGCAAAGGCGCGGTTGGCGTCGCCAAAGCCAAGGCCCGGGTAGGCTTCGAGGGGCAAGGCGAGGTTTCGCCCGCCCACCTGCACCGCCCGGTGCAGCTGGTCCACCCGCCGGGGGTTGTGGTGCTGCGTGGCCCAATAGGCCTTGAAGGCGGCGATCAGCGCCTCTTGTTCGTATCGGTGGGGCGGCAGCGCCCGGCCGACGGCGGCGATCTGGCTCATGGTGTGGACAACTTGGAGGGGGTGGGGGCGGCAGGGTAGTCCCGGGTGACCGGGTCTGCCAGCTGCTCAAAAGAGCCGGTGCGCAGGCCGTCGCTGGCCTGCCAGCGCACATTTTCATCGGGGTGTTGGGCCGCCAGCTCCTCCAGCAGGGCCCGTTGGGCCAGGGGCTCTCCCGGCACCAGGCGCAGCAGCCGGGCCGCCGTCCAGCGCACCTTGGGGCGGGCATCCTGCAACGCCGGTTCAAAGGCAGAAGGGGGGCTATCCCCCAGCCAGAACAGCGCCTCCAATGCGGCGATCATGAAGTCCTCATCGGGATCTTCAGCGACAAGACGGCGACCGCCCCCAAAGGTGGGCAGGTGGGGCTGCCCCCGCTCGAAGGGGGAGTCGATGGGTACGGTATAGCGCCCCACGCGCGCCTTCTCATCGAGTCTGTCGCCGGTGGGCGCCGCCCCTTGCCCCTGGTAGAGGGCCACCAGCCCAGGGAGGTCGCGCCGGCCCGAGAGCCGTGCGGCCTCGATGGCATAGCCGGTGCGCAGGGCCGCCCCGAGGGGCCCCGAGAGGCGGGCGGGACCGGGATCCGCGCGCCCGCTGCCCACATAGACGTTGAAGCCGAAGCGGGCGAACACGATGTCGCGGCCTTCGCCCTCCAGGCCGTCGCCGGCGCCGGCCAGGGCGGCGTCCACCGCGGCCAGCAGCTCCAGGCCGGCGGCCTGCACCTCGGAAGGCGAGAGGCTGCTGTCGAGATCGGGGTCCCGGGGCAGCTTCCAGCCGGCGTGGGTGAGGCAGAAGCGGCCAAACCAGCCAGCAGCGGCGCAGTGGCGCAAGGCCTCCAGGGTGAGTCCGGCGGCGCCCAGCTCTTCGCCGGCCCGAAAGTGGCACTCCTCCAGCCAGGTGCCCGGCTGCAGGCTCGCGCACTCGGCCCAGGCGGCGTCGCTGTCACCCTGGCCGGCCAGCCCCGCTGCGGCCTGCACCCGGCAGGTGGTGATCAGCTCGGGGTAGGGCAGGCTGGGGCAGAAGGCCGAGAGGACCAGTGGATCGGCGGGCCAGGGGCCCAAGGCGGCGGCGGTGGGATCGGGGCCCGGCGCCTGGGTGCAGGCCAGCAGCAGCAGGGCGCCGAGGGGCCTCATGGGGCGGCTTCGGGCGGTGGGCTGGGGGGCCGCCGGGTGGACTGCAGGTGGGGACGGCCCAGCACCTGGGCGCAGCGGGCCTGGGCCCCCTCGGTCACCACCCGCTTGCACAGGCCCGCGGCCTGGGGCGGGTCGGCGATGGCCAGGCGCAGCAGCAGCAGGTCGCGGCTGGCCGGGTCTTCGATGGCGGCCAGGGCCGCGTCCAGGGCGGCCGGATCGCCCACCAGGGGGGCGATAGGCAGCGGGTGTCTGCGCCGCAGCCGGTAAGCCGGTACAATCGGCCAGAGGCGGGCTCGCCGCGGCAGCCAATCGACGCGAAAACGAGCGCCAGGACTTTATTCAAGGCTCGAAATCGCGCCGTGGGCCCCATGCCGCCTCCCCGCCAGCGGTGATCGCCTTGAAGTGCTCTCGGCCGATGGCGGCCTCCTGGCTGTGCAAGCAGAGCTCATAGGCCCGGGCCTCGATCTCGGCGCGATCGGCGGCGGCGCGCCCCACGCTGGCCAGCACCCCGCGCTTGAAGGCGGCCACCGCCGAGGGAGAGCGCCGGGCCACCCGGGCGCAGAGGGACCGGGCACGGTCCAAGGCGGCGTCGAGGTCGGCGCAGCCCTCGTCCACCAGGCCCACGCGCAGGGCCTCGGTGGCGTTGATGGATTCGCCGGTCATGCCCAGGCGCAGGGCCGTGGTGACCCCCACCAGGGACCACAGCTCGCTGGTACCGCCCGCGCCGGGCACGATGCCGATGCTGGCCCGGGTGGCGCGAAGCTCGCCGTTGGGGGTGGTGATGCGGTGGTCGCAGGTGAGCAGGAACTCGGTGCCCCAGCCCAGGGCCACCCCGTCCACCACGGCGCGACGTGAGCGACTGCCCGCCGCAGCCGGGCTTCAGCACCGACCGCGCTGCCAGCGCACATGCGGGCCACCGTGGTTCGTCCCAGCCGGCCCGTTCACCCGCCATTACGCTGGCGACGCGAAGATGGAGTGTGCCACGGCTGGGGCCTTTGGCGGCCAGCTGAGCAGGAGCGGGCGGGCCCGGTCCCAGGGCCGCGCAGAGTTGTTCACTCGCGCAGCTGGTCGCTGCCCATCTGCTGGCGCACGATTTGAACTGACGGTAACCCGGATGGCGGTCGGCGTCAGTAGGCCACCTTGAGGGTGGCAAGTGGTCGGGGTGGAAGGCGGAGGCGTCGGTCGGGGTCATGGCGCAGGGCTAACATGGCCCCTGCGCTGCGGGTCCAGGCGTCGCGGCTTCACAGACGCGCTACATGAAGTCCCGAAGGGGGCGGTTACCTTCGCGACTCCGCCTTCAGAGATAGAGGGTCCCATGCGCAAGCGACTGCCAACTTCCGCCCCATCCATCCTGTCGCTGGCCACCGCAGCCCTATCGGTGTTGCCACCGGCTGCGCTACACCAGCCTCGAAGACGACTGGAGCGGCGAGGTCGACTGCGGCAGCGACGGCTCCTTGGACCTCGACATGGAGATCGAGGAGAATGGCACCGCCTACTACGACGCCGTCGGGCTGCTCCAGAAGCTCACCCTGGATGGCGCCGAGACCACCATCGAGCTTTTCCTCGAGATCGAGCAGACCAAGGCCAACGGCAAGCAGGTGCTCGAGATCCACGAGCCGGTCTGCCAGGCCGTGCGGGCCAACGGCAGCACCACGATCATGGATTGCTCGGATTTTGACGAGCTGGGCTGGGATGGCGCAGACACGATCTCTGCCAGCATCAGCAATTTTCTAAGCCTCGACCTCGACTGCGATCTGACCCTCGAGCGCTGAGTCCCGGAGTTCCCCATGTTCCGCTCTGCCGTCCTGCTCCTGGCCCTGACGGGTTGCCGTGGGTCTGGAGACGTCGACAGCCTGCTGGGCTTCTGGTCCGGCGCCTTGGACTGTTCGGCCGAGGTGGACGACGACGGGCAGACGGTCACCCTGGACTATGTGACGGCGGTCTCCATCGACCTCACCGAACAAGACGTCAAGGTCTACACCGGCCAGATGGACACCAGCTCCAGCTACATCTGGCAGGGCCGAGAGGTGCAGCAGGACGGCGTCTTCGCCGTGACCGTGGTGCAGAGTCGCTCGGCCGGCGACCAGCCCGTCGTGATCCGCGACGCCGACTGCCAGGACGCCGCCCTCTATGTGGACAGCGCCTTGCAGGACGAGGGCTGCGAGGCCGTTCCCATCAGCCCGCCCTCGGGCGATATGCGCTGGGACGGTGGCGACACCTTCACCATCTCCGGGCAGCTCTGCCAAGGCACCCTCAGCCGTTGAGGGGGCGCCCTTGCTGAAGCGCGCGCTTCGCCACGCCGAGCTCCTCGCCCGCCGCGTGGGCCGGGCCCAGGTCGAGGAGGCCGCCGCCTGCGCCCGGGCGCTGACGGTGCTGGTGGCCTGCGCCCGATGGCGTGCCCTTTCCGGGCGGGCCGGCCCAGGCCACCCGCGCCATGCTCACCGACCGCGTGCTGCGCGGCCGCGACCCGGTGCCCTGGCCTTCGGGCCTGATGCGCCAGCTCGACCCCGGCGATCCCGCCTTCCTCGCCCCCATGGGCCTGCACCCGGTGCTGGCCGCTCGGGATCGCATCTTGATCAGCCTGCCCGGGGGCGAGGGCCAGAGCCCGGCCGCCTGGGTGGACCCCTTGGGTTGGTGCGGCGTGGGCGAAGGCCCCAGCGTCGCGGTCTGGTTTGGCTTGGAGGACGCGGCCTGGCCGGTCGGCCGGCGCCCGGACGAGTCCGGCGAACAGGCCGCCGCAGCCGGCAACTCCGTGCGCCAGGAGTGGTCTGATGAGCGGGTGGGCGTGCGCACCATCTGCCGGCGGGGAGACCTCACCCTGACGTTGATGCATTGGCCGGTTCGATTGGGTCGAGACGTGGCCTTCGCCCTCTTTACCAAGCTGGAGCTGGCCGGCAGCCGGCCCCGCGCCGCCCGCCTCGCCCTGGCCATCCGCCCGGCCACCCTGGAGGGCGTGTCGCCGATCTTCCACCTCAGCCGCGATGGTGATGGGCTCTGGAGTGCGGACGGCGTGCCCATCCTCGCCTTGTCGCGGGTGGGAGACGGCCTGCTCACCGGGCGCTGGGGCCAGCAGGACGCCTGGCACCGCTTCGCCCAGCCCGGGGCCGGCGATCTCACCCGGCTGGGGCGGGCCGAGCTGCGCTGCCCGGCGGGCCAGGCCACCGCCGCCGAGGTCTGGACGCCCACCTTGACCCCCGGCGAATCGTGGAGCCGCCTCGCGGTGGTGGCGCCCCCGGCGGGCACGCCGGCGGCCCTGGTGCGCACCAGCGGGCCCTCCTTGTGGAGCGGGGCCTCGGCCGACCGCCGCGGCCTGCTCCAGGCCGGCTGCGAGATCCTGCTGGATGCCCACCAGATGCCCTTTGATGCGGCGCGCCTGCGCCTGCTGCAGGATCCGCGCGAGGCCGATGTGCCCGCCTTGCTGGGCACCGTCGCCCTGGCCCGGCTGGGCTTTGTGCGCCGGGCCGAGGATCGCCTGGGGGACTGGCTGGGGGCGGTGCGCCGAGACGGCCGGCTGGGCGGGGCCAGCGGGGGCGAGGCCGAGGCCGTGCTGGCCTGGGCCGCTGGCGAGGTCGTGCGGTGGACCGGCAACCGGGCCTGGGCCCGGCACCACCTCGCGCCCTGGAAGCGCCTGCTCGACCGACTGGCGGGGGACGCCGAAGACGAGCCTGGGGGGCATATTCTGCTGGGAAGAGAGGGCAGCAGCCGCTGGAGCGCCATCTGGCGGACGGCCGGGCTCCTGTCCAGCGCTGCGGCCTTGCGCGAGCACGCACCGGAACACACCCGCTGGGCCATCGCCGGGGGCCGCATGCGCGAGCAGCTGCCCGAGCGCCTGGGTCCCGCCCCCTGGAGCGTGGCCGAAGGCCGCGCCACCGATGGCGCCGCCGCGGGAATGATGGCCGCCTGCTG
>JAGYJW010000070.1 GCA_018401435.1 Deltaproteobacteria bacterium
GCATCCCCGACTTGTGGGCGCCCCGAAATGGCCCTAGACTACCCGCCCGAGCCGACCGTCGCCGAGGAGCCCCCGTGCCGCCAGCCGCCGCCCCCCCAAGAAGGGCCCCTCCCCTGTCCGTCCTGGCCCTGCTCAGCGCCGTTGGCGCCCTGGCCTGCGGCAAGGACGACCCCCAGCCGGTCGCCGATGCCAGCAGCCGCGGCCCGGCCCCATCGGTGTTGCCCGCCGCGCCCGCCTTGCGGCGCCTGACCCACAGCCAGTACCACAACGCCATCACGGACCTCTTCGGGGCCGACCTCTACATCCCGTCCAACCTCGAACCCGACAACGACGTCGAGGGCCTGTTGAGCGTGGGGGCCAGCACCACCAGCGTGAGCGCTTATGGGGTCGAACTCTACGAGAGCGCGGCCTACCTGGTGGCCGAGCAGGTGGTGGAGGACCCCGAGGTCCTGGGCCGGCTGATGGTCTGCACGCCCAGCTCTGCCGGGGACGCCGACTGCGCCGCCGAGATTGTGACGAGCTTCGGGGCCCGGGCCTGGCGCCGCCCCCTCAGCGCCGACGAGATCGACCGGCTCAGCAGGTTGGTGGCTTCGATCGGCACCGCATCGGGGGAGTTTGAAGAGGGCCTGACCTACGGCATCGGCGCCATCCTGCAGTCCCCCCACTTCCTCTACCGGCGCGAGCATGGGGCCGGCGACGGAGAGTTGCGCGAACTCACGGACTGGGAGCTGGCCAGCCGCCTCAGCTTCCTGCTCTGGAACTCCATCCCCGACGACGAGCTGCTGCGCGCGGCCGAGGCCGGCGAGCTGCAGGACCCCGTGCAGCTGGAGTCCCAGGCCCGGCGCATGCTGGACGACGACAAGGCGCGCCAGGGCCTGCGCAACCTCTTCGACGAGGTCTTCCACCTCTACGGCCTGGAGAGCCTGACCAAGGACCCCCTGGTCTTCACCTTCGCCAGCCCCGAGCTGGGCCCCGCCGCCCGAGAAGAGACGCTGCTGGGCATCGAGGCCCTGGTGCTGGACGACGACGGCGACTTCCGCGACCTCTTCACGTCCCAGCGCACCTTCGTGGACCGGCGCCTGGCCGCCCTCTACAATGTGGCGGCCACCACCGACGCCGGCTTCTCCGAGGTCTGGCTGCCCGACAACTTGCGCCGCCGCGGGCTCTTCGGGCAGGCCAGCTTCCTGTTGTTGCAGAGCCACCCCACCAGCACCTCGGCCACCCGCCGGGGCGCCTTCATCCGCAGCACGGTGCTCTGCCAGGAGATCCCGCCGCCGCCGGCAGATGTGGACACCTCCATCCCCGAGGCCGACGCCTCCTCGCCCACCCTGCGCGAGCGCCTGGCCACCCACCTCGAAGACCCCTACTGCGCGAGCTGCCACACCCTCACCGACCCGGTGGGCCTGGCCTTCGAGAACTTCGACGGCATCGGCCGGTGGCGGCTCACCGAGAACGAAGCCACCATCGACGCTTCCGGCACGCTCGACAATGTGTCTTTTCAAGACGCCTGGGGGGCCGCCCAGGTGGTCGCCCGGCACCCCAACCTGGGCCGCTGCATGACCCGCCACGTCTACCGATACAGCACCGGCCGGCTGGAAGCCGACGGCGAAGACGACCTGCTGGACTGGCTGGCCGCCGGCTTTGACGAAAACCACTACAGCTTCCAGGATCTGCTCGTGGAGACCGTGCTCTCCGAGGGCTTCCGGAAGGTGGGAGCGATCCAGTGACCACCCATGACCGCTGGACCCGCCGCCTCTCCTGGCTGTGGCGTCCCCAAGACCGCCCGCTGGTGCGCCCCCGGGTGTTGGCACCCTCCGCTGCCTTGGGCCCCATTCAAGGCCCCGCCCCGGCCGGCCCCAACCGTCGCGGTGTGTTGCGGGGCCTGCTCGGCGGCTCTGCAGTCGCCGTGAGCCTGCCCTGGCTCGAGATCTTCGCGGGGCGCCCCGCCCATGCAGAGACGCTCTTCCCCATCCGCTTCGGCGTGTGGTTCTGGGGCAATGGCAACCGCCCCGCAGAGTGGCAGCCCACGGGCGAAGGCCAAGGCGACGCCTGGGCCCTGTCCGAGCAGCTGGCGGCCCTGGCGGCGGTCAAACACAAGATCAGCGTCGTCACGGGCATGGGCGTCAAGGTGCCCAACTACATCCCCCACTGGTCCGGCGCGGGCGGCCTGCTCACCGGCCTGGACGCCGTGGGCGACGACAGCGACTGGACGGTGCAGGGCCCCACCATCGACCAGATCGTGGCGGCCAGCATCGGCCAGACCACGATCTACTCCAGCATCGAGGCGGGGCTGGACAGCAACGAGGTCTTCTCCTTTACCGGGCCCAACGCCCGCAATCCCGGCGAGACCGACCCCTTCACCCTCTATGAGCGCATCTTCGGGGCCACCTTCCGCGAGCCCGGTGAAGAGGGCGTGGTGGACCCACGCCTGGGCTTCCGACGCAGCGCCTTGGACGCCGTGATCGGCGACATCAACAGCCTCAAGGACGAGCTGGGCAGCGAAGACCGCGCCCGCCTGGACAACCACCTCGAAGGCGTGCGCACCCTGGAACAGCGCCTGGCGCGGCTTCAAGAGGATCCGCCCGATCTCGAGAGCTGCAGCCGTCCCGATACGCCGGCGGAGTCCTTCCCCGACATCGATGGCCGCCCGCAGATCTCGGCGCGCGCCATGGCCATTCACGATGTGTTGGCGATGGCCATGGCCTGCGACCAGAGCCGGGTCTTCCACTTCCAGGTCAGCAAGCCGGTGAGCAACCTGCTCTTCCCCGGCGCCCCCGACGGTCACCACAACCTCACCCACGACGAGCCCAGCCCCCAGCCCAACGTCAACGCCATCACCAAGCAGATCATGGCGGAGCTGGCCTACTTCCTGGAGAAGTTGGACAGCATCCCGGAAGGCGACGAGACGCTGCTGGACCACTGCGGGATCTTGTGTACCAGTGAACACGGCGAGGCCCGGACCCACAACATCACGAATATCCCCATCGTCATCGCCGGGTCGGCGGGCGGGCGGCTCAAGCAGGATGTGCACTATCGGTCCTATACCGAGGAGAACGCCGGCAAGATGACCCTGTCCTTGATGCGGGCGGTGGGCATCAACGCCACCTCCTGGGGGGCCGAAGAAACCTATACAACCGACGGTTTGTCGGCGATTGAGGCCTGAGATGACGCGCCTGACCCTGGCTGTGGCTCTGCTCGCGCTGGGCGCCTGCAAGAAGGATGAAGACACGGGCGCCGCGGTGGCCGCCGGGGGTCCCACCTGCGACGACCCGGGCGCGACCGTCACCTATGTGATGCGGCAGATCTCCTTTGCCCGCTCCGAGGGCGGCGTGGCCTGGGGCTTCAACCTGGACGACTCCGTCAGCGAGATCGGCGACCCCAACGGCTGCGGCAAGCAGGACCTGACCGATCCAGAGGGTCAGCCCGGCATCGACAACGCCTTTGCCGGCCTGCTGCCCACCTTGGAGCAGACCGAGGCCGCCGCGGTCTCGGGGCTGCTGCAGGCCTCCGTCACCAGCGGAGAGCTGCTCATCGCCATGGAGCTGCAAGGCGTGGACGACCTGCAGAATGACGACTGCGTGGCCATCAACTTTGGCGCGGCCACCGGCACCCCGCTGCTGGGTACCGACGGGCTGATCCTGCCGGGCCAGACCTTCAGCCGAGAGCTCGACGAGGACTCGGCCCGCGTCGAAGGCGCCCGGATTGAAGACGGGCGGCTGATCTTCGGAGCGGATGAGTTCGGCATCCAGATCCAGATCCTCGACGCCAAGCTGGACCTGGGCCTGTACAAGGGCCAGGTGCACGTGGACATCGACCCCGACGGCGGGGGCGCCACGGGCTTCTTCGGGGGCGCCTTCTCCATCGACTACATGACCAACGAGCTGGGCATGTATGCCATCGACGCCGCGCTCAAGGATCTGCTCAACCAGGCCCTGCCCATCGCCGCGGATATGAAGGGAGAGTCCGGCACCTGCGACCACCTGAGCGTGGCCCTGGAATACGAGGCGGTACCTGCCTTCTTCTTTGATGACGACACGGGCGAGGCGCGCTGAGGGGCGGCGGCCTTCGGGGCGGCAGGCCGCAACGCGCAGGCTGTAACAGGGGTGTATGCGGGGAAATCCTGTGCGCCGCGTAGTAGGCTGCAACCCTGGAGGATGCATGACCCGCTCCGTTCTCGCTCTCGCCACCCTCGGCCTGTTCACCGTCCCCATCGCCTGGGCCGAGGACAGCGCCATCACGCGTGCCGGCCGCCTGCCGGTGGAGGCCCACAAGCTGCGGGTGGCCGGCGTAGCCGAGGCCGACGTGGACGAAGCCCTGCGCAGCACCCAGGAGCACGGGCTCTCGGCCGGCGAGGCCGAAGAGGTGCTGGAAGAGGGGCGCAAGACGGCTGAAGAGGGCGGCCCGATCGACAACTTCGGCAAATTCGTCAACGACCGCCTCGACGAGGGCCTGCGCGGCCGGGAGCTGGCCCAGGCCATCCGAGAGGAGCACGCGCGCCAGGGCAAGGGCGGCGGTCGCCCCGAAGGAAAGGGGCCCCCGGAAGGAAAGGGGCCGCCCGATGGAAAGGGGCCGCCCGATGGAAAGGGGCCCCCGGAAGGAAAGGGCGCCCCCGACGACAAGGGACCGTCCGACGACAAGGGACCCCCCGAAGGCAAGGGACCGCCCGAAGGCAAGGGCAAGGGGAAGGGCCGATGATGCGCCGCTTCACCCCCGCCGCACTCCTCTTCGGGCTCCTCGCCCTGGGCCCCGGCCTGCTGGTCGCCTGTGATAGCGCGCCCACCAGCCAGGCCATGAGCGCCGATCGGGCCCGCAGCCTCGCGGCCCTGTCCAAGTCCATCGAGGCCAACCCCGCCCAGGCCGAGGCCCTGCTCAAGGAGGCCGGCCTGGACGCCGCCACCTATGAGGCGCAGCTCTACGAGATCGCCGCGGACCCGGCCTTGTCCGCGGCCTACGCCGCCGCTCGATAAGCGGCCTCAGAGCCCGCCGAAGCTCAACCGGATCTCCCGCACCCGGGCTTGCTGGGGCGGAGGGCCACCACCACCTCGACCGCCCCGCGGCCGCCGCTGACCTGCACCCGGGCCTGGGGAAGGCCGTGGCGCAGCAGCACGGCGCGGGCCACCGTCTCCAGGCGGCCCTGCAAGGCCCGGCCCCAGGGATCGCCCATCAGCGCGTTCATCAGCGCGTCTTCCAGCTCGGCTTCCAGGGCGGCGGGGTCCAGTCGGCCCCGCATCAGTGCACCGTCTCGGTCTCGTAGCAGCGGTGGGTCCAGATGCGCACGGGCACGACAGGCTCCTCTCCCACGGCGGGGGGTCCGGTGACCTCCTTCATATACCAGATCTCGAACTGCCGAAGGCGCTGGTTTCCGCTGTGTCGGGCGTTCCATTCCCGGCAGCGGTACTTTCCGTAGTAGAGCCGCATGTCCTTGTATTGCTTCAACCAGATGTTGCGCATATATTTGCGCCAACGTTGGTTCTTGTACATTCCCGAGACATTCTCGGGCTTGACCCGGGTCAACCAGCCCTTTGCGCCGTCGGGCTGGCCCTGGGGGCTGGTCTGGGCGCCATCGGGCCAGGTGGCCCGCTCGGCCTCGGTGGCCCACTGGGGCTCTCCCCCCTGCCAGATCTCCACCCAATCGCCGCCGCTCAGCTGGCCCGGCATCACGAACCAGCCATCGTCCTTGAGCGGAAAGGGGGCGAACATATTCCACTTCTGGTCAAGGCGAAGGGCGTGTCCCAGGCTGCGCGCCGGCTCGGGCACATCGTAGCGAGAGCCCCCCACGGTGCTCAGATTCCACATCACCACAATGAAGAGGAAGAAGGCCGCCACCAGGTTGTGGGCGCCCACCCCGACCAGCCGCAGACCCCGCGACGCGGCCGGCGGATCGGTGATGCCCAAAGCCTGCGTGGGCAGCGCGTTCACCCGCCAACCCAGCCGGTCCCAGAACCAGCCCGGGTACAGGGCCAGCCAGGCGCCGATGCAGATCCAGGGGAACATGCCGATCTCCAGACCGGCAAAGAAGCCAAGGTGCATGAAGATGAAGGCAGACACCACGAAGCTGCGCACCGGCCCGCGCAGAAAGGGCACCAGGAGCAGGTAGGGGCCCGCGATCTCCCAATACCAGGTGGCGGGGGTGAGGATCTCCAGCAGCCAGGGTTGGGACAGCAGCAGATCGGCGAAGGGCTGCTTGGCGAAGTGGTCGATCATCAGCGAATAGTAGACGGCCTGGCCATTGCTCCACACCGCCCCGGACTTGAGGTAGGCCGTGAAGATGTAGACCACGGCCAGCTGCACCGAGAAGCCCAGGCTGGCCACACCCACCACCAGGCCCGGCGCCGGGCCGGTGGGCCAGCGCCGCAAGGAGTCCAGGCTGAGCCGGGCGCCCACTGGCAGAAAGAGGCACCAGAACAGCAGCAGCCGCATGACCACATCGCCGGACTGCAGCAGGATGCCGCCCCGCACATGCAGCGAGATGACCATCAACCACAGCACCAGGTTGCTCAGGCGCGTGCGGTAGCCCAGCGCAAAGGCCAGCCCGGCTGCGGCCTGGATCAGCAACAGGATGCCGGCCCAGGTGGCCGCGCCCGAGCCCATATAGATGGAGAAGTGCTCCACCCGGCTGAGGTGGGACATGACGGCGTCGCGGGGCAGCGCGCCGGCGTCGCTGTGAAAGGCCCGCAGGTCCGAAAAGCGGCTGAGCACGTCATAGACGCAGAGCAGGCCCAGGCTGATGCGCATGAGGGCCAGCGAGCGGGTGTCCAGGCCGAAGACCTCGGCCAGGGCGCGGCCGGCCCAGGCCAGGGGCCCGCCCCGGGGTGGCGTCATAGAGGCGGGCGTCGATGGGGCGGCAGGAGTCATGCGCGCCATTATCCCCAGGCGCGCCCGGTCCGCACGAAGCCAACACCCCGCACCCCCCGATCGCGGGTGGTCCTGATCGCCGACAGGCCCGGGCGCGGCGCCCGCGCGATCAGTCCGCGCCCAGCTCGCGGTCGATGATGCTCTTGAACTCGCTGAAGGGCTGGGCCCCGGAGATCATGATGCCATTGATGAAGAATGCGGGGGTGCCGCTCACACCGGCGGCCATGCCATCCTCCATATCTTTCTGCACCTCGGCGGCCTGCTTGGGGTCCTGCCGGCAGGTCTGCCACTTGGCCAGATCCACGCCGTTCTGGCGGGCATAGCCCTCGAGATCGGTCTCTTGCAGGGCCTGCTGGTTGGCCATCAGCGTGGTGTGCATCTCCCAGTACTTGCCCTGTTCGCCGGCGCAATTGGCGGCGATGGCGGCGGGGATGGCGCGGTCGTGGAAGGACAGGGGGAAGTCCCGATAGACCATCAGCACCTTGCCCTCGTACTCCTTGAGCACCTGCTCGACGGCTTCATTGGCCTTGCCGCAGTAGGGGCACTGGTACTCAGCAAACTGCACAATCGTGACGGGGGCGCCCTTGGTGCCCAGGTAGGGGTCGTCGTCGATGCTGACCTGAATGCGGGGCACATCGGGGTAGGGCAGCTTGTTCTGCACCTTGTATCTGGCCTTGAGTTCGTCGATATAGGCGGCAAAGCGCTCGGACTGCTTGCGCCGGCGCAGCTCGCCCTTGATCTGGACCTCGGCCTGCTCATAGGTGGCGCCGCGCAGCTGCCGGGCGATGACCGGGTAGAACTCGCGGGCCTCCTGTTCGGTGACCTCGGGGGTCTTGTCTTCGATCTCGACCTTGAGCAGGGCCTCGGGGCCGTCAAAGCCGCGGGACTTGGCCTCGGCCTGCAGCACGGACTCCATCACCTTCTGTTCGAGGGTCTGGTTTTCGGCGTTGTAGACCCCGGTGAGGTAGTCCACGCGGGCCTTGATCAGCTGGCCTTCGACCTCGCCGAGCAGATCACCATAGGTGAGCTGCCCGCCCTCCCAGGAGGCGACCACGGTGGGGGAAGCAAGGCGGGCGACGCCCTCGCCCTGGGCGGCGGGGGCGGCCTGGGCAGTGCCGGCTTCGGCGGCCGGCGCCGGAGCGGCCGCGGGGCTGGCCTGCTCGGGGGACTTCGCAAGCGACCAGGGACAGGCCGACCAGCGCGAGGGAGAGCAGCGACGAGCGGGACATGGGGGGGCTCCGGGAGAGGACGGGCCGGCCGTGACCGACAGAAGAGCGGCACCGCTATCCGGATCTCGACCCGTGTGCCGGCCCGCGCAGGCGCAGACCCGCCCAACACCCCCGCGTGCGGGCGCATTCCATGGATGCCAGGGGCGCTCCGGCGCATTAGACGCGCGCCATGCGCACGAACACCCCTGCCCTCCTCCTCTTCGCCGTCGCCGGCGCCCTCTCCTCCTGTGGCCCCAAGGAGCGCCGGCACCCCCGGCCCCGCCATCCCCGTAACCCTGCCCCAGGCCGCGGCAGAGATCGCCCAGCCCGTGCTGGCGGCGATGGACCCCGCCGCCTCGGCCTGCGACGACTTCTACCAATACGCCTGCGGGGGCTGGCTGGCCGCCACCGAGATCCCCGCCGACAAGCCCTCCTGGACCCGCAGCTTCAGCGTGATCTCCGAGGACAACCGCACCTTCCTCAAGAGCACCCTCGAGAAGCTGGCGGCCGAGCCCCCGGCCGATGACGCCAACCTCGCCAAGCTGGGCCAGTTCTACGGCTCCTGCATGAACACCGACGCCATCGACGCCGCCGGCCTGGAGGGCATCCAGCCCCTGCTGGACCGCATCGACAAGGTCAAGGGCGCCAAGGGCCTGATGCCCCTGGTGGCCGATCTGCACCTGGTGGATGTGCCGGTCTTCTTTGGCGGCGCCCCCGACGGCGACTTCAAAGAGCCCACCCTCACGATTCTGCACATGGGCCAGGGCGGGCTGAGCCTGCCCGACCGCGACTACTACATCAAGGACGACGCCGACTCTGCGGCCCTGATGGAGGCCTTCCAGGCCCATGTCGCCAAGATGATGGAGCTGTCCGGCGTCAAGCCCAAGGAGGCCGCCGCCATGGCCGCCCGGGTGGTCGCTTTCGAGAAGGCGCTGGCCACCGAGCACATGCCCGCCGACCAGCTCCGCGACCCCGAAAAGACCTATAACCGCATCGAGCTGGCTGGCCTCAAGGAGCAGGCCGGGCAGCTGGATTGGGAGGCCTGGCTCAAGGGCCTGGGCATTGGTGGCACCACCACCATCAACGTCGAGACCCCCGCCGTGATGAGCGCCACCGCCGCCCTCATTGCCAAGTCCGACGCCGCCACCCTCAAGGCCTACCTGCGCTACCACCTGCTGTCGGCCAACGCCGGCAACCTGCCCGCCGCCTTCCGCGACGAGGCCTTCGCCTTCTACGGCAAGCAGGTCATGGGCCAGCAGCAGGACGAGGTGCGCTGGAAGAAGTGTGTGCGGGCCACCGACGCCGCCATGGGCGAGCTGCTGGGCCAGGCCTTCGTCACCGAAAAATTCGGCGGCCAGAGCAAGGAGCTGGCCAGCGCCCTGATCTCGGAAATCCAGGACGCCTTTGAGTCGCGCCTGCCCGCCCTCGACTGGATGGACGACGAGACCCGCCAGCGGGCGATCGACAAGAAGAACACCCTGGCCAACCAGATCGGCTACCCCGACCAGTGGCGCGACTACACCGCGCTGGTGGTCACCGACAACGCCCTGGCCAACAGCCTTGCCTCCCGGCGCTTCGATTCGGCCTACCACCTCGAAAGGGTGGGCAAGCCCACCGACCCCAGCCGCTGGTTCATGACCCCCTCGGCCGTCAACGCCTACTACCACCCGCTCTACAACCAGATGGTCTTCCCGGCGGGCATCCTGCAGCCCCCCTTCTTCTCCGAAGCCTTCCCCGCCGCCATGAATTTCGGCGCCATCGGCATGGTGATGGGCCACGAGCTCACCCATGGCTTTGACGACCAGGGCCGCAAATTCGACCCCCAGGGCCGCATGGTCGAGTGGTGGAATCCCGGCGTGGCCGAGCAGTTCGAGGCCCGCGCCCAGTGCGTCGAGCGCCAATACAGCAGCTATTCGGTGGCCGAAGGGCTCAACGTGAACGGCAAGCTCACCCTGGGCGAGAATATCGCCGATATGGGCGGCCTGCGGGCGGCCTGGGAGGCCTACCAGCGCGGCAAGGCCAAGGGCGTGCCCCGCACCACCGTGGGCGACCTGACCGACGACCAGCTGCTCTTCGTGGCCTATGCCCAGGGCTGGTGCAGCAAGTCCTCGTCCGAATACGAGAAGATGCTGGTGCTGAGCAACCCCCACAGCCCCCCGCGCTTCCGGGTCAACGGCCCCGTCAGCCAGATGCCCGAGTTCCACGCGGCCTTTGGCTGTGCTGCCGACGCGCCGATGCGCCCGGCCGAGACCTGCGAGGTCTGGTAGGCCGGCAGCTGCGCGCCTGCCCCCGGTGGGGGCGGGCGCCCGATCACAGCCCGGCGAAGATCTCCAGGGGCAGGTTCACCCGCTCCGCCCACTCGGCCTCGTTGTGGCTGGCGCCGGGCTCGTGCCAATGCCAGAGGTCGGCGTCGAATCGATAGCCCAGCTCGTCGCTGAGCACGTCGCGGAACCACAGGTTCTCGCAGTAGTTGTCGTTGGCGTCGCCATCGTCGGGAACGCCGTCGCCATCGCTGTCCACGCAGCTGCCAGCACCACCGGAGTCCAGATAGATGGCGGTGTCGCGGTGGCCGGCCGCCCGGTAGGCATCCACGATGGTGGGCCCGTCTTCGCCGATGCTGCCCCAACCGATGGTGGCCGACAGGCTGAGCACCATATCGTAGCGACCGGGGTGGCGGTCGGCGATCACAAAGGACACCAGCCCACCCAGGGATGAGCCCAGGCTGCCCACCACGGCTGCGTCTCCATATTGCGCGACAATGAAGGGCCTGACATCATCTTCGACGAAGTCTGCATAGATGTCGGCCCCGCCGCCCATCAGGTCTCCGCCGATGCGGTCCTCCGATGGCGTGTACTCCCACATGCGGTCGGGGCTGTTGTCGATGCCCACCACCAGGATGCCGTCGGGCAGCGCGTCTTGCAGGCGCCAGCCCCCCCAGATGGCTCCGGGATCGAAGAGGTTCTGGCCATCGTGGGCGAAGAGCAGATGGGTGAAGACGCCGCCATCAGGCACCCAGACCTGCAGGTCGCGCGGTTGCAGATCGCCCAGGGCGTCGCGGCGGTCGTAGAAGCGCTCGAGGTGGGCGGCCTGGGCGCGCACCAGGCTCAGCTCGCCAAAGTCATCCCAATCGAAGCGCCGCCCCTGGGGGTCCGACATCCACGTCTCGCCATTGGTGAACTTGTAGCGGCTGCCGACCGGATCGGGGATCTCGACCTCGGCCCAGGACAGCTCGCCCGCGCGGGCCAGGGGGGTGCCCGCCCAGCCGTCGTGATCGCCGGCCACGGCCCAGTCCCCGCTGCCGCAGCGACAGGCGAAGAGGTAGCTGCCCGACTCCGTCTCGACGGGGAGCCCGCCGCCTTCAGCGATGCGCGCCAGGGCGGGGGCGGCGGCCTCCTCCCGGCGATGGCCGCGCGCAGCAGGGCCTCGTCTTCGCCCCAGTCGCTGCCGTCGCTGCCGTCGCTGCCGTCGCTGCCGTCGCTGCCGTCCGAAGCGTCGCCGCCGTCCGAGGCGTCGCCGCCGTCCGAAGCGGCGTCACCCGTCGCCCCATCCCCCGCGGCAGCGCCGCCGGTGTTTGCCTTGTCGGCGCAGCCCCACAGCAGGACCGCGACCAGGCACAGCTCAGGGACAGACGTCTTCACCGCCGTCGACACGAATGACATTGCCGTTGATCCAGTAGGCCCCCGGCCGAGAGAGCTCGACCAGGGCGGCCGCCACATCCTCGGGCTCGGTCAGCCGGTGGTGGGGGTTCTTGCTGGTCGCGCGGTCGATGAGGACCTGGGCGCCAGGGATCTTTTGCAGCGCCGGGGTGTTGGTCACACCCGCCATGATGGCGTTGGCCGTGATGGCCCGCGGAGCCAGCTCGCGGGCCAGCTGGCGGATGGTGGATTCCAAGGCGGCCTTGGCGGCCGAGACCGGCCCATATTGGTCAAAGGCCAGGTGGCTGCCCGAACTCGTCATCGCGAAAATACGCCCGCCGCGCCCGATCAGGTCGTTGTGTACGAGATCCTGGGCCCAATAGACCAGGCTGTGGCACATGACATCGAGGGTCATCTCGAGCTGCTTGCGGCGCACGACCGGGCGGGCCGGATCCTTTACCGGGCGGATCAGGTCGACCAAGGTGCCAAAGGCCAGCGAGTGCACAAGCACGCCGACGGGGCCACGCCCCGCAGCCAGCATCGCGTCGATGACCTCGGCGCGCCGCCCGTCGTCTGCTGCGTTCAGGTTGAAGAAGGTGGCGCCGGGGCCATCTGCGTGAAGCTCAGCGAGCAGGGCCTCGACCTGGGGCATGGTGCTGCGCCGGTCGAGGTGTACGCCATAGACGTAGCGACCCTGCCGCGAGAAGGCGCGGCAGATGGCAGCTCCGAAGCCCGACGAGGCACCCAGGACCAGGACTGGGGAGTCCAGGGTCAATGAGCACCCGCCTCCGGACCCTTGGCGGCCGCCGCCGGGGTCGGCGCCCCACCGGCCGGCGCGGCGCCCGCCGGCGCGCGGCGGGATCGGGCAGGGTGACGGTCGCGCCGGTGGCGCCCGCGGCCACGATGGTGGCGCCGGTCTTCACCTCTTCGATGTACTCCTGCACGATCTCCTGCTGCAGGCTGGTGCGGATCTGGTCCTCGACCTCGGAGAGCGGGACGCTCTCCCGCTTGTCATCGACCTTGAAGAGCACGCCGCCGCCGCTGCCGCCGGGGTCGAGGGGGCCGACCACCGCGCCCTTTTCGGCGCCGAAGATGGCTTCGCCCATCTCGCCGCGCAGATCGGTCTTGCTCATCCAGCCCAGCTCGCCGCCCTTGGAGGCGGTGCGGGCGTCCTTGCTGCGCTCCTGGGCCAGCTTGGCGAAGTCGGCGCCGCCATCGAGCAGTGCCTTGACCTCGTTGGCCTGGTCGAGGGTCTCGAGCACCATCACCCGGACGTTGGCCTGGGGCTTGGCGAACTGCACCGCGTGGTCGTCATACCACTTCTGGATGCGCTCGGGGGTGGTGCGCTCTTCGACCACAGAGTCGAGAACGGCGTCAGCAAGCGTGTTCCGGGCCGACAGGGCCAGGGCCATCTTGTGGCTGTCCTTCTTGTGCAGCTCGCGCTTGAGGCCCTCGCGGTAGAGCAGCTCGCCGATGACCAGCTGCTCCTGGAGCTGATCCAGGCGGCCGGACTGCTCGAGCTGCTCGCGCATCTGGGGGGGGATCTGGGCGAGGGTGGCGTCCACCATGTCCTGGGTGATCGGCTGGCCGTTGACCGTCACCAGGGTGGTGCCGGTGGGGGTGAGCTGACCGGGGACGGGCTCCTCGACCTTGGGCTGGCAGGCAGCGACGGCGACGAGGGCGATGACGGAGAGGAAGCGGGAGTGGATCATGGAGAGCCTCACAGAAGGGTCCCGGCAACTAATCACCGCTCCCCGAACCCGCCATTGAAGGCCCCCCCTGCCGCCCTATCGTGTCGATTCCGTCACCTGGAGCATGCTCATCATGCCCCCATCGGCGTGGGGCAGGATGTGGCAGTGGGCCATCCACATGCCGGGATTGTGGGCCACCACCCGCAGGCGGGCCACGCCATAGATGGGAATGTTGAGCGTGTCCAAGCGCTCTTGAAAGGCCGGCGCCACGCCGTTGAGGGACAGCAGCTCGAACACCAGGCCGTGCAGGTGGAAGGGGTGCTCGGTGGCCGACAGGTTGCGCACCTCGATGACGGCATCCTGGTTGAAACTCAGGCTTTGAACCGTAATATCGGGGTACTGCTCGCCGTTGATCGCCCAGGAGTCGCTGTGGGCCTCGCCCTGGAAGACGTAGAGCACGTCGGTGCGTCCGGGGTCGGGCGCGGGCGATGCTCCTGAAAAGGCCCAGGCCGGCGCGGCGGCCGCTGGGGCGGCGACGTCCACCTCGATGTCCAGGCGGGCTTCGGCCTCGCCCAGGGCTGCCCCCCCATTCAGCGAGTAGGGGCTGTCCATCAGCGCCAGCAGGCCCTCGGCCGGCAGCAGCTCCAGCTCGGCCCGGTCGCCTGGCCCCAGCACCACCGCGTCGGCCGGTGCGGGCGCGGCATCCAGCCCCTGATCGTGGCCGATGACGCGGGCCCCTGGCAGGCTGAGGTTGAGGTAGCCGTGGTTGCTCACGTCGAGCAGCCGCAGGCGGTAGCGCAGGCCGCCCCCCACCACCAGCCGGGGCAGCACCTGCCCGTTGACGGCCCACAGACCGACCTCTCCATGGGCCCCATGCACCGCCGAGGGCTCTGCATCGGTCTCGGCCACCTCGCGCCAGTCATCAAAGACCAGCAGCAGGTCCGCATCCACGGCGGGATCGGCGGGGTCCTCGACGACGATGGCGCCGTAGAGCCCCAGATCGACCTGGTGTTCGGTGTCGATGTGGGGGTGGTACCAGAAGGTGCCGGCCTGCTCCAGGGTGAATTCGTAGCGGAAGCGCTCTCCGGGACCCACCGGGGCCTGGGTCATGGGCGAGCCATCCATGGCATTGGGCACATCCAACCCATGCCAATGCAAGGTGGTCGCATCGTCCAGCTGGTTCTCGAAATCCACCACCAGCCTGTCGCCCAGGCGGGCCCGCAAGGTGGGGCCCGGCAGGCTGCCATTGTAGGCATAGCCGGCGATCTCGATGGTTTCGCCCGTGCGCCAGTCCGTCAGCCGGTGGGTGTCGGGGGCGGCCACCAGGCTCACCTGCACGACGCCTTCGGCCGGGTCCAGATCCTCGGCCTCGACAGGCTGCTGCAGAAGGGGCTGCTGCAAGGCGGGCGGGTCATCGCCGTCTGTGCCATCGCCGCCCTCTGCGCCATCGCCGCCCTCTGCGCCATCGCTGCCCTCCAGCCCGTCCCCGCCAGCGGCCGGCCCGGAATCGCCGGGGGCCGGGTCGGCGGAACAGCCACAGAGCCAGAATGCGGCCAGCAGCCAGCGCGGACTCATGGGGTCAACTCCTCGGAAACGCGCGCCATCACCGCATCTTCGGTCTGCCACGCGCGCTGCTGCGAGAGCGCCCAGGGGGCGGGCCGATGGATCAGCCGGGCCTCGACCACCGGGCTGGCGCAGTCCCCCGAGAAGCGGTGCAGGCTGGTGAAGGACTGGCCGGGCATCAGGCGGTTGTCGCTGCGCACGTCCACGGCCAGGAAGTGGGGCACCATCTCGGCGCCGTCGGGGCCAACCATCACGCGGGCAAAAGCAAAGCCCGGGTCGCCGGCCAGGGGCCGCACGGGATCGCCGTCTTGCACCAGCCCCTCATCGGCCGGCAGGCGGTAGGCCCGGCTGCCAGCGGGCAGGGGCCCATCCAAGCTGACGAGATCGCCTGAGACCGCGAGCACGGTAGCGCCGCCCAGGACCTCCTCCACCGGCAGGCCTCGCGCGGCGGGGTCAAAGCGGCCGTCACCAAAGGGCCCCGGCCCGATATAGTCGTGAAAGCGGCCATCCAGGCCCACCACGCGGATGCGATCGCCAACCGCCGCGCCGGGCCAACGCGCCCAGTCTGCACCGGCCTCCTGCTGGTCCAAGGCGCCGGCCCAGGCGGGCAGCGCATCGCCGCCAATGGGCTCCAGTGGCTCATCTTCGCAGGTGGCCCGCAGCTGGACCAGCAAGCTGCGCAGGGGCTCGCCGGTGGGGATGGCGTGGCCGGGCCCCACATTGCGGGTGGTCAGCTCGGCCACCAGGTCGGCGCCGTCACGGCGCAAACTCAACTGGAGCTGCGCGGCGAGGTCGATCATGCGCTGCTCGCCGCTTCGGGGCCCGAACCAGGCGTGGCGGCGCACCGCGCCGGGGGGACGAGGCCAGCCCCCCGCGATCCCCGCGTCGTGGGGATCCAGCTCGTTGCCCAGGTCGGCGGAATTGCCCACGTCTGGCGCTGGCGGCATGTGGCAGCTGACGCAGGCCACGCCGGTCTCGCCCAAGGCGCCCTCGCCCAGCTCGGACCAGGTGGTGTGTACGGGCAACAGCCCATCGGGCCAGCGGACGGTGTCCACCGCGGCGCCGGGCACCAGCACGGGCTGCCAGTGCTCGTGGCAGCCGGCGCAGATCGTGGAGTCCTGGAAGTGATCCCGCTGCACGCTGCCCATGCGGGGGTTGAGCACGTCGGGGTAGGGCCCGAAGGTCAGGGGGGTCCACTCCAGGCCGGCGACGGGCCGATCCTCGGCCGGCCGCAATACGCGCAGGCGACCCGCCACGCCGGGATCGGTGGCCTCCAGGTCCACCGACTCGACCTTGTGGCAGACATCGCAGTGCACGCCCGCGTCATAGGCGATGTCCCGGGCTTCGAGCAGGTCGCGGCCACCCAGCACGCCGTCGATGCCGGGGGCGTGGCAATCCGCGCAGGCCCCCCGCTGGGCCAGGGACGTGGATTCGGTGTCACAAGGCGCGCTGTCGCCGCAGTCGTTGAGGTCGGGCAGCACGCCTTCGCCGATATAGCAGCGGTCGGCGGAGGCGCCGGTGCCGGGCGCGATCCCGGTGCGCCAACGTCCTCCTGCGGCCTCGCAGGCCGCCCGGCTGGCCAGCCCATGGGCCGTGCCGGCGTAGAGATCCTGCAGCCAGGGGTTGGACGCCGCCCTGGCGTGGGGAGAGGCCAGCCAGTCATCGTTGAGGGTGAGGTGGCAGTGGGCACAGTAGCCAGTATTGGGCCGCTCCTCCCGGCTGCCGGGATGCTGAAAGACATAGGCCTCGTTGTCGCTGCGATCGAAGCGCAGCAGCTCGATGAGGGCCTCGTCGGGTGGCTCACCAAAGCTGAGGTCGAAGCCTCCGATTCGCGCATCTGGATGGGATGCCGTCAGCACGATCTCGGCGTCCAGCCCATAGTCGACGACCAGCTCGGTCTGTCCGGCGGCGTCGGTGATGCCGAGACGCTGGGTGCCCGCCTGGTAGACCACCACGCCGGCCGTCGGCTCTCCGTCCAGGGTCACGGTCACCGAGATGGGGCGCTCCCCCACCGCCGAGCTGTCCAGCCCGTCGGCGCCATCCGTGCCATCCAGGCCGTCCGCCCCGTCGCCGCCGTCCGCCCCGTCTTGCCCGTCTGCGCCGCCCTTGGCGGGGCCGGTGCAGGCCGCCAGCACCAGGGGGAGCAGGACGCGGTGCAGCGCCCTCACGTCGGGTCCGGCAGGGTGATGTGGTAGAGGTCGCGGCGGAACCACTGGTGACCCCGCTCCTTCCAGCGGGGCTCCTGCTCCAGCACATCGACGCGATCGACCAGGTCGACCTGGGCGTCCTCCCACAGGGCCCGCACCTCGGGCTCATCCACGGACCAGGGGGGGCCATCGTGCAGGGTCGGGTCGTAGACCAGGCTGTTGAGCAGCACCCGGGCGCCGGGGGCCAGGACCCGCCGCAGGGCCTGCAGGTAGCGCGGGCGCTGATCCGGGCGCAGGGCCACCAGGGCGGCGCGGTCCCACAGCCGGTCGGGGAGATCCCCCAGGGTGCTGCGCAAGATATCGGGCTGCAAGGCGAAGACATCGCCGGTGAGCACCGACACATCGGTCGAACCCACCCGACCGAAGGGGCCCACGCTGGATTCGTCGAAGGGCAGGCCTTGTTCCTGGTACATGGCGCGCGCAGCCACCGGGGACAGCTCGACGCCGGTCACGCGGTGACCCTGCGCGCCGGCCCAGTGCAGATCCCGCGACTTGCCGCAAAGCGGCACCAGCAGCCGCTTGGGGCCCCCGCCCAACAGCCAGTTCGCATGCTGCACCAGATCGTCGTGCACGGCGTCCTGATGAAAGCCGGTCTGCCCCAGCTTCCACCTCTCGTGCCAGAAATCCGGTTCCATTCCTGCTCCCTCAAGCGGATTCCTGCGCCTAACCCGACGGCCCGACCGAGCCCGCGTTTGCACCGGGGCAGGTCGGGGCCACCCATGGGGTTAGACCCGGACGCCATGCGCCGCCTCAACTTCCAAGACCACCGCCGAGAGCTGGACGACAACCGCTATATCTATGCGGTGTTGTCCCGGCGGAGCCGCGGGCTGAGCATCGGGATCAACCTGAATCCCGACAAGGTCTGCAATTTCGACTGCCCCTACTGCCAGGTGGACCGCAGCCAGCCCGGGGGCAGCCGGGATGTCGACCTGGACCGGCTGGATACCGAGCTGGCCCACCTCTTCGGCCTGATCACCTCGGGCAGCCTGTGGTCGGTCCCCCCCTTCGACACGGCGCCGACGGCCTTGCGCCGGGTCAACGACATCGCACTGGCCGGAGACGGCGAGCCCACCGCTTGCCCGGTCTTTGCGCAGGCCCTTGCCCGGGTGGGGCGGCAGCGGGCCGCATTCGGGCTGGACGCGGTCGAGATCCAGCTGTTGACCAATGCCACCCTGCTGCACCGGCCGGCGGTGCAGGCGGGGCTGGCCGAGCTGGATCGGCTGGGCGGGCGCATCGTGGCCAAGCTCGACGCCGGCACCGAGGCCTGGTTTCAGCGGGTGGACGGCACCACCCTGCCCTTCTCCCGGGTGCTGAAGAATCTGGCCGACGCCGCGAAGATCCGCCCCATCACCCTGCAATGCATGTTTCCCACCCTGGATGGCGAGGGGCCCACCGACGCCGAGATCGACGCCTGGCAAGGGCGCATCGCGGACCTCTTGTCTCAAGGCGGTCAGATCGACCTGGTCCAGGTCTATTCGGTGGCCCGCAAGCCAGCGGATCCCCGGGTGGGTGTGCTACCCCTGGCACGACTCGAGGCCATCGCGCGCCGGGCCCAAGCCCTCGGGCTGTCGGTCCAGGTTGCCCCCGGCATCGAGGCCGGGCCGACGCCGGCCCCTGGAGACCCCGGATGATTCCCAGCCCCCGCAGGCGCCTCGCCCCCCTGGCCCTGCTCGCCACAGCCGCCCTCCTGGTGGCGGCAGACGCTCCCGACGACGCGGCGCCGGCGCCCACCCCCGCCGAGCCGCCCACCAATGCAGCGTTGCCGGCGGCCCCGCCCAGCAACCCCGACATCAGCCAGCTGCTCAGCGAGTCGGCCGATCTGCGGCGCATGTGGAACGAGATGGCCGACCTGCGCCTCTCCGATGACGCGCGCTGGGCCGACAACACCCTCATCGAAGACGGCGTCTGCCGCGCCATGTTCACCAAGGGCATCTTTGTGCCCATCGTCTCGGGCGGCAAGGGCACCACCCCCGAGCGCACCGTGGGCGCGGTCTACTTCGGCGAAGGCGACCTGGCGGTGCGCTTCCCCGATCGCGGCGACGCCCTGGCATTTGCCAACCACATGACGCTGCACGCCGACATGGACCGCGAGCCGCTCATTCCCATCGTCTATGGCGGCATGCCCTACCAGACCTCCTTCAGCCGCAGCATCGTGCTCACCGCCGACCGCCAGCTCGAGACCCTGCTCTCCCGCCTGGACCCGGTGGGCGGCGGCGTGGTCAGCCAGGGCGCGCTGTCCACCGAGGCCCGCGAACGCGGCGTGGACGAGGTCTACGTCGTCACCAGCTCCAAGGGAGAATTCGCCGCCAAGGCGCTGTCTCGCAACATCCTGCCCGACCGCCGCCGGGCGCTGGAGCGCTCGGGCATGGACCCGGTGGAGATGCTTCGCTTTGACCGCATGGTGCACGACCACTTCAATGTGGGCTGGCGACAGCTGCGCATGCTCTCGGAGTTCAAGACCGAGCAGCGCTTCCATGTGGCCAGCGGCCCCGAGTTCTTCGCCGGGGACAAGAGCTTCGACCAGTGGCTGACCTGCTTCCGCGACGGCATCGACCACGCCGACACGGGGCTGGCGTCGTCGGCCCTGGCCCATGGCACCGACAACAAGAATGTGCGCCACCTGGTCAAGTTCAGCGGCGAGCGCTTCAAGACCGTCGATGAGCACCGCGGGCCCCTGCCCCCCAGCCGCATCGAGGCCGACAACGCAGAAGCCACCGTCGAGATGAAGCCCACGCGGCGCATGATCAACGTGGACGGCACCGTCCGCAGCACCCTGCGCTTCCGGGCCACCGAAGACGGCGTGCAACACATGATCATCCGCATGCCGCGCCACGAGGCCATCGCCGGCACCTTCCAGATCCTCAAGATGGAGACGTCCGATGGCCGGCCCTTGCAGTGGATGGAGCTGGGCAGCGAGCGCGCCACCCGCTTCCAGCAGGGCAGCTTCGACCTGAGCGCCAACCGCAACGTGGCCAACTCGGCCAATGGGGGCTCCACCAGCGCGTCTTCGAGCAGCAGCGGCGGCGGGGGACTCTCGGCCGTGGGGGCCTCGTCCGCCTCGGAGGTGTCGGCGGTCTCCCCCGGCGGCGACTTCGTGGGCCTGGACGAGGACATGAGCCGCGCGTCGAGCAGCTCCATCGAAGCCGTCATGGGCCCCAAGCTGGACATGCTCGTGGTCTTCCCCGAGCCGCTGGCCGATGGCGACACCATCGAGGTCCTGCTGGACTGGCAGGCCCGCTGGCCCTTCGCCAACTGGGGCGTCATCTACGGCCAGCAGGGCGGCAACGACACCTCGGCCGGAGGCAACGCCTTCTCCACCACCAGCGCCTACCGGCCCATGGGCCCCACTACCGGCCCCCGCACCTTCCTGCCCGAGCTGCTGCCCCTCACCGGTGGCACCCCCTGGGACTTCCGGGTGAAGGTCACGGTGCCCCCCAAGCGCATCGACGTGGCGGTGTCGGGCGACACGCGCAACGAGTGGCTGGATGAGGGCTCCTGGTTGTGGGTGGAGAGCCGGGGTCGCGACGCCCGCCGACCCGCCGTCAACGCCGGCCGCTGGCAGTATTACGAGGAGGAGGCCGCCAACGGCCTGCCCGCTGTGCGGGTGCATATGTTCCCCGCCTCGGCCGCCACCATGAAGGACTTCCCCTCCGAGGTGCGCCGCATCTTCGTCTTCATGAAGCGCTTCATGCCCCTGCCCGAATTCTGGGAGGTGGAGGTCTACGAGGGCAAGGCCGAGGTCGCCCGAGAGGCCCTCAGCCAGGCCCGGGATCTCAGCCCGTCCGGCCTGGTTGGCATCGAAAAAGTCCAGCTCGGAAGCGGCGTAACGCAGATTCGCAACATCGAGGAGGCCTACCCCCAGCTGGGCCGCACCATGCTCGCCCGCCAGGTCATGAGCCAGGTCTGGGGGCAGGTGGTGGCCCCCGCCAGCGAGCGCGACGCCTGGGTGCTGGAGTCCCTGGTGGAGGCCTTCGGCTACTTCTATGTGCGGGCCGCCTTGCAAGAGGACGGCTTCGAGGCCTTCGAGACCCGCCTGGAATATGTGCGCAAGCAGATCGAGGACCCCCACACCACGCTGGACAATGCCGGAGCCGTCTCGGATCGCGGCGACCACTTCCTGTCCCTGACCGATGGCGGGTCCTTCGCCACCCAGCGCCCCATGCTCTTCCGGGCCTACAGCTTCTATGTGCTGGGCCGCATGCTGCGCGAGCGCATCGGCGACCAGGCCTTCTTCCGGGCCATCGACCGCCTGGGGCGCCGCAACAAGGGCACCCGCATCACCACCGAACAGCTTCAGGCGGGCTTCGAAGAGTCGGCGGGCATCAACCTGGACGACTTCTTCGACTACTGGGTGCGGGGCGGCTTCGTGCCCAATATCACCCTGGAATACACCGTAGAGCCCCAGGCCGACGGCAAGGTCACCCTGCGCGGCTGCGTGGTCACCGACGTGCCCTTTGGCCACTTCGACATGCCCGTGGCCATCGGCGGCAAGAAGCTGAAGGACCGCATCGACGAGGCCAAGGATCTGGACAAGGCCGGCGATGCGGTGGGCGGCATGGTGGACGTGGTGGACGGCCGCGGGCCCTTCATCGCCACCGATCAGGAGCCCGACGCCCGCATGGTCGCCGACCCCTTCGGCCTGGTGCTGGCCTACTCCCGCAAAGAGAAGAAGGTGGACCGCACCACCTGCCAGAATGAAGGCCTGCAGTAGATCTTCGGCCTGCGCCCCGCCCTACTGCAGCCGCGTCCAGGCCGCCTTGGGCAGGTCGGGGGAGGGCCGCGGCGCCTGGGCGGACAAGACATAGACGCTGCGCCGGTTGGCGGGCTCCTCCGTCTCGTCGGGGGTGCCCACGGCCAGCACGGATTCGCCGAAGCCCTGCACCCAGATGGCGCCTTGAAAGCCGCGCTCCTGGAACCAGGTGGCGATGGCCTTGGCCCGCGCCTGGGACAGGGCCTGGTTGCGGGCGGCGTCGCCCACCGTGTCGGTGTAGCCGGCCACAAAGAGCTCCATCTGCACGATCTCGCCGTACTTGCGCAAGGTCTCGGCGATGTGGCCCCAGGCGGCCTCCAGCTTGGGGGCCTCCCCGGGGGTCACCTCGGCCTTTCCACTGTCGAAGATCAAGTCCTCATGCGGGATCTGGTAGGACCAGGGCAGCAGGGTGAGCTTGCCGGAGATGCCGTGGATATCGGTGGCGATCAGGTCGATGCGCAAGGCCTCGCCGCTGCCATCCCAGGTCACCGGCACCTCGGTGGCGCCGCTCAGGTCCAGCCCGGCGCCGCCCACGCGCTCGCCGGCCTGCCCACCGAAGACATCGACCTGAAGCGCCTTCAGGGGGCGATCCGAGCGCAGGACGAGGCTGCGGCTGGCCAGGTCGAGGGAGGCTTCGGGCGCATGGAGTCGCAGGGGCGGAAGCACGGCCACCGCCAGCTTCAGGGGCAGCTGCCCCTCGCCCCCATCGGGCGTGCGCAGGGTGAGCTGGCCGCTGCAGGCGTGGCTGCCGGCGCTCAGCCCGGTGAGCGGCAGGCTGCTGCGGCTGCCCGGTGAGATCGCAGCGGACAGGGTGTAGCGCATGCTGCCACAGACCAGGGCCACGTCGATGTGGCCGGCGGTATTGCCCAGAAAGCTGAGGCTGGGGTCGCCCTGGCCGAGGCCGACCGTGGCCACGGCCTCCAGGTCGACGGCGTTCTGGGCCAGGGCGGGGGCCCCGCCGGACAGCAGCAGGGCGAGCAGGATTCCAGGCATGGGGCTCCCGGGCAATGCAGGCGGGCAGCCTATCGGGGCGGGAGCCCAGAGGGGGCGCCGGCGATCGCTTGTTCATGGTTTGCACATTGTTTGGACAATGTATATATAAGGTCTGAAGGACCCGGAGCCCCCATGACCCGCCTCTCCCTGCTGCCCCTGATCACCCTGACCACCCTGCTGGGATGTGGCGGCGACGCCAAAGACGCCGACCCCACGGGGCAAGACCCTGCGGTGGACCAGGACAGTGGCGACGCGACCGACGGGGGCGACGGGGGCGACGCCGTCGCGGGGCGCTGCACCTATGTCAACCCCTTCTCCCAGGGCGCAGAGTGCAAGGAGTACACCGGCAGCGGCTGGGACCTCTCCAGCGCCGAGGCCGACTGCGCAGCCCCCATGCCCGGGGCCGGGGCGGGCAGCTTCGAGGCCAACCTGGCCTGCGACCGCGACGGCATCCTGGGCGAGTGCTTCGTGGGCGACGACGATCTGGCGACGGTGCTGGTCTTCCCGGGCGACGACCCCGGCAGCTGCTCCGGCGTCGAACTCGGCTGCGGCTTTGCCGGTGGTGACTTCGTCC
>JAGYJW010000071.1 GCA_018401435.1 Deltaproteobacteria bacterium
CTGCACGAGCTGGTCGCGCGCCTTGAGGCGCCGGGCGGCTGCGCGCACCCAGGCGAGCCTCCCGTGACCTGCGACGGCAGCGTGCGGCCCGGGCCGGCGCCGCTCCGCCGCCTGACGGATGTGCAGGTGGACAACGCCATCGTCGAGGTCTTCGACGTGGCCCTGCCGCCGGACCTCTTCCCGGCGACGGCGCAGAACGCGGACTTCCGGACCTTCGCCACCAACAATACCGTCTCCGCGGCCGGCGCCGAGTCCATCCTGCTGGCCGCGGAGGCCGTGTCGTCGGCCTTGGACGTCGAGGCCGCGCTGGCATGCGGCGACACGCCGGAGGGCTGCGCCCGCGCCCAGCTCCTTGCCTGGGCCGACGCCCTGTACCGCCGCCCCCTCACGGCCGACGAGAGCGCCATCGTCACCCGCTTCGTAGACGCCGGGTTGCCCGCCGAGGACGCCTTGCGCATGGGCGTCGAGCTGCTGGTGCAGTCTCCGCAGTTCCTCTACCTCGCGGCGCCGGCCAACCTCGACCCCGACACCGGCGTCGCCCGGCTGGACGACCACGCGGTCGCCTCCCGGCTGGCCTTCTTTCTCACCGACCAACCCCCCGACGCCCCGCTCCGGGCCGCCGCCGACGCCGGCGCCCTGGGCACCCGCGCCGAGGTCCGGGCGCACGCGCTCCGCCTGGTCGAGGGCCCGCTGGCCGCGCCGGTCGTGGCCCGCTTTCACCGCGACTGGCTGGACCTCTACCGCTTCGAGGGCCACTTCAAGGACGCCGAGCTCTACCCCCTCTGGTCCGACGACCTGGTGACGGCCATGCAGGTCGAGCTCGACCTGTTCACCACAGAGGTGGTGTGGATGGGCGACGGCCGCTTCGACACCCTGCTCTCCGGCACGACCACCTGGGTCAACCCCGATCTGGCCGCGATCTACGGGCTGCCCGACCCGGGCCCCGGGTGGCACCGCGTGGAGCTGCCCGCCGACACGCGGCCGGGCGCCTTGACCCGCGCAGGCTTCCTCGCGAGCCATGCCTACGCGGCCAGCTCGTCGCCCGTGAGCCGCGGGGCCTGGGTGCTCGAGGAGCTCCTCTGCGAGGACCTCAACCCGCCGGCGGACATCAACATGGACCTCCCCGAGGAGTCCGAGGACGCCCCGACCATTCGCGAGCGGCTCGCGCAGCACCAGACCGACCCCTCGTGCGCCGCGTGCCACAGCCGCATCGACCCCATCGGCTTCGCCTTCGAGGGCTACGACGCCCTCGGCGCCTGGCGCACGCACTGGGAGAGCGGCCTGCCGGTGGACGCGACGGGCGCCCTGGAGGACCCAGCCGGTGACTTCGACGGCGCCGCGGAGCTGATCGCCCTCGTGGGCGCGACCGACCGCGCGCGGTCCTGCTACGCCGAGCGCTGGTTCGAGTATGCCGTCGGGCGGCCGGCCCACGCCGACGACGCCTGCTCCCTGCGCGACCTCGCCGCCCGCTTCGCCGCAGCGGACGGGGATCTGCGCACCCTGATGGTGGATGTGGCCATGACCGACGCCTTCCTCTTCCGCCCGCCGCTCGGAGGCGACGAGTGAGCCGCCGCGGCCGCGGCCCCGTCCTCGACCGTCGCAGCCTGCTGCGCGTCGGCGGCGCCTCGGTGGCGCTGCCCTTCCTGCACCCGCTCTTCGGCAGCCGCGCCGCCCGCGCCGAGGCCGGCCCGCGCCCGACCCGCCTGGTGGTCTTCCACCACCACCAGGGCCAGGTGCTCCCGTTCTTCACGCCTGAGGGGGCCGAATCCGCCTTCTCGCTCCCGCACGTCCTGGAGCCCCTGGCCGCCTTCCAGGACCGGATGGTGGTGCTCACCGGGCTCGACAACCGCAACCCGCGCCTGAACACCGTCGGCAACGCCCACCAGAACGCGAACCTCACGCTCTTCACCGGGCGCCCCTTCCCCGTGCAGGACGCGGCCCGGCTCACCGGCGCGGGGCCCAGCATCGAGCAGGTGGTGGCGGAGCGCATCGGCGGCGACACGCCCTTCCAGCGGCTCGACTTCGCTGTCGGCGGCACGTCGGCCGGCGGCTTCTACACCGGCGACCGCTTCTACTACGGGATGGGCGACCCCGTCGCCGCCTTCAACGATCCCTTCGTGGCCATCAGCCGCATCTTCGGCGATCCGTCGGTGTCGGCAGAGGACGCCTGGGCCCAACGGTCCCGGCGCTCTGCGGTGCTCGACGCGGTGCTCGACAACTTCCGCCTCGCCCGACGCGAGCTGTCGGGGGACGAGCGGGCCCGCCTCGACGCGCACGAAGACAAGGTGGTGCAGCTCGAGCAGCGCATCCGCAGCGGAGTGGGCGCCTGCACCGCGCCGTCGTGGACCGAGCCGGGCGGCTACGACCGGACCTATGACGACGACATCTCGGCGCCCGCCCTCGCCGAGATCGCCGTGTCGGCGCTGGCCTGCGGGCTCACCCGGGTCGTGACGCTTGAGCTCGCCAACGGCCACGACCACGCCTTCGATTGGCTGTGGGGCCGGAACGGCGGGCCCATCGTCGACACGTCGTCCTTCGACAACTGGCACGCGATGGTTCACGCCGACTACCAGCCCGGCATGGAGCACGTCTACCGCTGGTATATGGAGCAGCTCGCCGACCTGCTGGGCCTGCTGGCGACCACGCCGGACGCCGACGGCGACCCCCTGCTGGACTCGACGCTCGTGCTCTACCTGCCGGAGTTCTCGTCCGGCCGGCACTGGCACAACGGCATCCCCGCCATCCTCGCGGGCAACCTCGGCGACGCCGCCCCGGGCCGCTGGCTCGACTACCTCGGCGGCACCCTCGACGCCTTCCTCGCCATGAACAACTACCTGGACAGCCGGGCGACCACGAACCAGCTGTTCACATCGGTGCTGCGGCAATTCGGCTTCGACGACGCGTCCTTCGGACACGAGGAGGCCGACTGGCCGACCGGTCCCCTCGAGGGGCTCGCCGGCTGACACAGGCCCGGCCTCGGGGCCGCGGCGCCAGAGGGCTCGTCCACAGCCTGGGAGGCCGGAGGCCCACCCCCAGCCCTCGTCGGCCAGCAGGCTCCCCCGCAAAGAGGGCCGCCTTCAGTTGCACCAGCCCTCGCGCCAGGCGTCCTCGTTGTTGGTCTCGTCGCACTCCGGCACCAGGCCCAGCCCGGTTCCATCGTCGTCCACGCGCAGGATGAAGCCGCCTTCTCCCAGCTCGGCCAGGGTCAGCACCACCGTCTCTGCATCCAAGGTGCTGCCGCTGGGCACGGCGGGGATCGGCGTCTCGGCCCACAGGGTCTCGTTGCCGGCCCCATCGATCATCCACACCCGCAAGCTGGTGGACCCGGCGGCGACGTCACCCTCGCCCTGGTTGCCCAGCTGGTAGCTGAACTTGAAGGTGCCATCGTCCTCGCAAGCAGACAGGCAGACATCGTTGATTTCGACGAAGAGGTCGGGCTGACCTGCATAGTCGGCAGAGGGCCGGCCGCGGAACACATTCCAGGTGGTCCAGGAGGGCAGGGGATTGGCCGGCACCGACCCGTCGGGATCGACGTTGGTGAGCGCGAAGTCGTGCACCGGCCAGGTGGGGCCGGCAGCGGGCCAGCCATCGCCGTTGTGGCCAAAGACCGTGACCCCGGAGTAGCCGCTATAGCCGCTCGATGCGGTGATGATCTCGGCCGACCCGTCCTGGTCGATGTCGGCCACCACCGGGTATTCGAAGTAGGTCACCGACCCGTGGGCCGGGTTCTCGTATTGACGGGCGCCGGTGGCCCCATCGAAGATGATGAGGTCATTCATGTCGGCGAAGATGATCTCGTAGCTGCCATCGTTGTTCATGTCGTAGACCGAACAGCCGGCCGCCCCCGAGCTGTCGTTGATGGGCACCGACCACATCTGGCTGCCATCCAGCTCAAAGGCCGTGATCTGGCTGCCTTCGGGCACGGCGATCTCGGCGTCCCCGTCGCCGTCGAGATCCCCGACACAGGGCGGACCCGGGTGGCCATAGTAGCCGGGCAGGGGCACCTGGTTGATGAAGGTGCCGTCGTGCTCGTGAAAGATGAGGGCGTTGCCATAGGCAAAGGCCACCTCGGCCTCGGGGTCGCCGTCCATCTCCACCAGGGCGCTGAAGCAGGAGGTGCCGTATCCAGAGGCCGACCACAGCACATTGCCCGCAGCATCAAAGACGGTGTTGGATAGAACGATCTCGGCGTATCCATCCTGGTCCAGATCCGCGACCACGGGCGAGCGCCAGGCGCTGCTGTCCAAGGGGCTGAGCCGGGCCACCGTGTGGCCATCCAGCCCCGATACCACCGCCGTGTCGGCGATGACCTCGGGCATGCCGTCGCCATCGACGTCGGCCACGGTGGAGATGGGGTAGAGCAGGGTGAAGCTGTCGGCGCTGACCCACTCCAGTACGCCACTGCCGCTATAGGACTGCACCCGACCATCGGTGCGGGGGCCCACCAGCTCCGGCGCGCCGTCGCCGTCCACATCGGCGATGGACACGCCGCTGTCGTAGCGGAAGTCCGGCGCGGTGAAGTGCACCCGCGTCCCGTCTCCGCTCAGCACCGCTGCCCCGCTGCCACCGCTGCCATAGGACCCATATAGGGTGATGGCGATGTCGGGCACATCGTCCTCATTGACGACACCATCCCCGTTGTCGTCGGTCAGGTTGCCCACGGCCGGCATGGATACGCTGGTGCCCACGCTGGTATTCTGCCACTCGACCGACAGGTCCCAGGGGTCGGCCACCTCCCCCGGGTCATAGGCCAGGCACTCGGCCACCACGCCCACAAAGCCGCCGGCGGGGGCGTCGGCGTCGCAGTCGTCATCCACACAGTCGGCGACTCCGTCGCCGTCGATGTCTTCGAAGCCCTCGTCCACCTGCCCGTCGCCGTCATCGTCTTCGCCGTTGCAGATCTCCTCGACCTCGGTGTCGCCGCCGTCGGTGTCGCCGTCGGTGCCCGTCACGTCCCCCGAGTCTTCACCGCCGCCCGCCGGGTCCTTGCCCGCCGACAGGTCGTATTCGCTGCAGCCAATCAGCAGCAGGGGGAGGAGCCGGGCGGCGTGTCGCATGGGAGACCACAGGTGCGGGGAGATGTCCAGCCTAGCACAGAGGGGGGCCCACCGTCCCCGACATCACCCGTCTTCGAGCACCGGCCTCTGCGCCAGATAGATCACCGCCGAGTCTGCAGTAACCAGCAGGTCGTCGTCGGGGTTGATCCGGTCTTCCTCAGCCTTTCGGTCATGCAGGCCGAGGACCAGGGCCCCCGACAGGGTCTTGATCCGGCGGGAGACCTCTCCAAAAGGTAGGGGCAAGGCGATGTTCTCTGGAACTCGGCCCACATAGAGGCTGTGTGCGCCCGCGCTGGTGATCTTGCTGAGGATCTCGCCCGTGCCCCGCTGCACCAGGGCGTGGGACAGCATCGCGAAGCCCAGGCGGGTGGTCTCGATCACCTCGTCGGCGCCGGCAGCGCGGGCGTGCAGCACATTCTCGGCGTCGAGGATCTCTGCGACCAGGTAGAGCTGGCAACGCCGCAGCCTGGCCTGTTCACTGCCCTGCATCACCGATCGGATGGTGAAGAGGGTGAGGATGGTGCGGGCGTCGGCGTCCTGGGGGGACTTGTCGCGCACCCCCACCACCACCACGGCCTCGGCTTCGGTCAGGCGCACCTTGGCCAGCTCGCTCTCCTTGGTGGGGTCGCCGCTCACCCAGCGAAACTCCGGGGGCAGGTCGGCCGGGCGTTCGCCGGGGGCGAAGACCACCAGCTCGACCTCGTCGGCGTCCACCTCCTGCAGCACGGCGTCGAGCAGCATGCGGGCGCCGCTGTCGTAGTTGCAGATGACAACGTGGTTCATGGTGCCGGTCATGCGGAATTGCTCCTGGCGGATGCTGAGCACCGCGCCCAGCAGGGTGTGGCCCACCACGCCTGCAAAGAGGGCCAGCAAGAACATGCCCAGCACCATCAGCGCGCCGCCGATGATGCGGCCCAGCGGGGTCTGGGGAGAGATGTCGCCGTAGCCCACCGTGGTCAGGGTCACGAGGGCCCACCACATGCCGTCGGCCAGGGTGGCCAGGCCGGCGTTGCGCTTGCCCTCGACCAGGTAGAGCGAGAGGCCCCCCATGCCCGTGGACACCCCCAGCAGGCTGAACGCAAGCAGGTAGAGGGTCCGGTTGTCCCGAAAGGACTGCACCGCCCCATAGAGCGGGTTGCTGTAGCGGAAGATGGGCAGGGAGCGCATGAGGCGCAGCAGGCGCAGGGCCCGCAGCCCCCGAAGGGCCGGGTGGACGGCCATCACCGTCAGGATGTCGATGAGGTTCAGGGGCTCCAGCATGTAGCGAAGGCGCCCCGTGAGACCCACCCACAGGCGTCGGCCCGGCCTAAGGGCATACATCGCCACGGCGGGGGGGCGGAAGCTGAGCACCCGCAGGGCGATCTCCACCGCGAAGATGGCCAGCAGCACCCGGTCGACCAGCACCAGGACCGTCACCTCGCGCATGTCGTAGACCAGCAGCTCGACGCCGAAGATGACGATCGACAGGGCGATCAGGGCCCAGACGGTGCCCTGGACCCACCGGTAGGCCGGGTGGTTCTTGCGGTGGAAGGCCCCGTGGAGCTGATCCTCGATCCAGTGAAGGCGACCCATGCGGCCGATTAGCCCGGCATTCTGCAGGGCGCCGGTGGGTCAGGCATTGCGCAGGGCCTGGTCTTCGCGGCGGGCGGCCCAGGCGTCGGCGGGACGCAGGGTGAGCAGCACCCGCGTCTCGTCAATCAGCTCGGACAGCCCGCAATCGCAGCTGCGGGGCCAGCGCTTGCCATACATCTCGGTGGCGGTGAGCTGGTGGGAGGCGCAGGCCGCGGGGTGCACGAGGTAGGGCTGCAAGGCATCCACCAGGCCGACGAGGTCTTCCAGGGTGGGGCGCAGCCGGGCCGACGGCAGGCGGGCCTGGCCCGGGGGGGCGCGCAGCAGCAGGCGCACCCGCACCAGGGTCTGCAGGCCGGGGTGGACGAGGGGGGCGAGGGGAGCCATGGGGCGGGCCTTCCAGAGCACTGCTCATCTGTTCAGTGCCACCATAGCGGATGCCGCCGACGGATGCCGGGCAAGGATCGTCCGCCCCCTCAATCTCCGTTTCGCTTCCGGCGGCGGACGCGCAGATCCTTGACCCGATCCTGCAGGCCCGCCCGGCGAAGCAGCTTGTTCAGGTGAGACGGAGAGATGCCCAGCTCTCGCGCCGCCTGCTTCTGGACGAAGTGCTGGCGCTGCAAGGCCGACCAGATCTCGGGGGCCAGGTTGGGGACCGGGGCCTCGGCGGCCCGCTGCACCCGGGACAAGGTGGGCGGGTTCATGGCCTCGGGCAGCAGGCGGGCCACATCGCCCTCCAACAAGGGAGACTGCCGCATCAGCCAGAGCTGGGCCGACCGATCCGCGAAGGCACGCAACTGGCGCAGGTTGCCGGGCCATGCCCAGGCGGTGAGCTGTCGCAGGGTGGCCGTGGTGAAGACCTCTTCGGGGGCAGGCGCACCCCACTCAGCCAGAAAGTCCACCAGGTAGCGATAGACGGCCTCGACCCCGCGCTCCTGCAGGGGCGGCAGATCCAGGTGCAGGGTGCTCATCCGGTACCAGAGGTCCTCGCGAAAGACCGCCTCCCAGGCACCCAAGGCAACCGGCGCGTTGGTGCCCAGGATCACATGCAGCTCTCCGCCGATGGGCAAGGTGGACCGGGTGAGCCCACCAAAGCGTCGAATCGGCAGCTCCAACAAGGGAAGCAGCACCTGCTGACCAGCGTCCTCCAGATTCTGCAGCTCGTCGAGAAAGAGCACCCTGCGGTGCTTGATGGCCCGCTGGATGGCCCCGACACTGTCGGCCGCCCCGGTGAACTCGCCCTTGCGGGCGCCGGCCAGGGTGGCCACCAGCATCTGCGGGTCGCCATTGTGCAGCACCACCCGCTCCACCTCGTCGATGCCGAAGACCTCCTGGGCCAGGCGCTCCACCAGCACGGACTTTCCGGCTCCGGTGGGCCCGGTCAGCAGCAGGTTGACCTGGTGGCCTCTGCGGTGGCGGTCCCCCATCGCCCCCAGGGTGGCCCGCAGGGTGTCGACATGGTGGCGATCGCTGGTTCGCACGCCCAGGATATCCACCGGTTCGGCAAAGGCGACGGGGAGGCGCTCGACGGCCCCCACCACCGGCAGCAGGCCGCCCACGGCCCGCCCCAAGCGTTGCAGCAGCTGGGTCTCGGCCTCGCCGAAGCGGTCGGCGCGGTGCTTGTCGTCCACATAGATTGCGCCGATGGCCTCCTCGCCTTGCGACACCGCTACCGCCAGCAGGCTCTTCAGCTCGAAGGTGCGCACCGTCTGGCTGCTCTCCCGCAGCTCCAGGTCTTCGAAGGCGTTGGCCGCCAGCCACACCTGCTCCGGCCGCTGGATGCGCTTGAGCACCTCGGCGCAGATGCCCGTGGCCTCGGCCCCGGAGAGCTCGGTCCAGGTCACCTTTCCCAGGCCCGGCATGCGCAGCATGATGAGCACCCGGTGGGCGCCCAGGGCCTCGCGCACCAGCGACGCGATGGCGGCGGGAAAGGCCTGGGGGTCCGCCATGGATTCGGTCAGCGCGACAATATCGTCCAAGGATGCCCCCGGCGCGACCTGCAGCAGGTCCCGGAGCGCGGCAGCCCGTCCGGCCGCAGGCCCGCGCAGCCAGCGCGAGGCCAGGTCGAGCTGCGCGCGCCGCCGCGTGATCTCGGCCGGCGCGACATCCTCTCCGCCGCTCGCGAGCAGGATCTCTCCCGCGGCCTTGCGTTGGGAAGGGCTGGGTTCGGTGGGCAGGGCCGCCACCGCATCGCGCAGCAAGGCGCGCCCATGAGCCAATGCAAGGCGCCCCCGCAACGCAAGGCCCCGGGCCACTTCGATGGGATCCTCCAGGGGGCCCATCGCCTCCAGGCTGTCGGCGGCCGCATCCAGCTCCCCCACACCCAACTGTAGATCCGCCAACAACAAGCCGACGTGCCGCGCATTCCGCGGGGGCAGGCGCGCCAGGGACAGCTGCGCGAGGTGGGCCAGGGCCTCGGCCGGCCGGCCCTGGGCTGCCGCCAGCTCTGCCCGCAGCACCGACAGGCGCTCCTCCGAACCGGAACCGCTCACAATGGGCACCAGGCGCTCAAAGGCGCGCAGGTGGTTCTCAGCGTCCGGCAGCCGGCCCGCCGCCAGCTCCAGCGCGCACCAAGACGCGTGAATGCGCTGGCAGAGCGCGTGCAGGCCGGCACCATCGGCCAGGTGCAGGGCCTCCTGGTAGCGGCTGCGGGCGTCGCTGATGCGGCCGACCCGCTCCAGCCCCAGACCCAGGTTCAACCGCAGGCCCGCGGCCCGCTCGGTATCGCCCTCCGCATCGGCACGCTGGGCCGCTTCGGCCTGCAGCTGCAGCGACTCCTCGGTTTGCCCCTGCTGTTCCAGCAGCCGCGCCGCCGACCCCAACACAGCCGAATCAGCCCGGTCCAGGGCCCGCAGCCCCTTGAGCTCGTGGAAGAGGGCGCCGACCTGGGCGGGCGCGCCCACCTGGCCCCGGTGGATGGCGATGACCATGCGCAGGTTGAGCACCTCGGCGCTGGGTCCGGCCGCCAGCACCGCGGCATCGGCGCAAGCGGCCTCGGCCCCGTCCAGATCCGCGCGGGCCAACCGGCAGCGCGCCAGCTCCAACCACAGGGCGGGGTCGGCCCGTCGCAAGGCGGCGTCGCGGGCCAGGGCCTCGGCGGCGTCCAGGCGACCCAGGCTTCGAAGGGCCCGCGCGAGCAGCCGGTCCTCGGCGCCGTCCCGGTCGGTCGCATCGTCGAGGATCGCCACCACGCCCGCATGATCGCCAACTTGCCGGCGCATCTCGGCCAGGGCCCGGCGGGCGGCGGCCGATCCTCCGGCAGAGGGCCTCGGCCAGCTCCATGCGCTCGGTGAGCCCATTGTCGGTGTCCAGCGCCGCGGGCAGCAGGGGCCTCGGCCCGGTCCACTGCCCCAGGCGCAGAGACGGCCAGCGCCTGCCAGAGCGCCGGCGTGGACGGGCTGGGCGCCTCCAGCCAGGCCGCCAGCGGACCGACCGCCCAATCCGGTAGGGCCGTGCGCCCCGCGCCCCCCAACACATAGAGCGCGCCATCGTCAATCCCACCAGGCGAGGCTGGCTTCCAACAGCTCGTCCAGACCCTCGCGCAGCGCCGGGTCGGCATCGCCTGAAAGCACCTGCACCAGGGGCGCGGGGAGAGCCCGCGGGCAGCGCCAGCACCAGGTCCGAGGCGCGGGCGCCCGGGCTGGGCGCCGCCCGGGCTGCCCGCCCCGCAGCAGGGAACACCAGCAGCCCACGCGGCCACGAGCGCCGGAAGGCCTCGGTCGCGGCCTCGGCGGGCACCCCGCAGAAGTGCGCCAGGGGCAGCGGGTCCGCCGCGCCCACCCGAGGCGGGGCCAGGGCCACGGCGCCACGGTCGGCCTCGGCCGCCACCTCCACCACGCGCAGCCCCAGCCCCCGCAGGGCCCCCAGCACAGCCTGCACCGACTGCAGCACTGCGGGCGAGAAGCGCGCGCTGTCGCCCAAGGACAGCACCCAGGGGCAGCCCATGGGCAGGTCGCCGGTGGCCCCCAGCGCCTCGGCGGCCCAGGCATCGGGCGCGTGAGAGCGGGGCAACGCGCCCCCCAGCAGCGCGATGAAGGCCGACAGGGCTGGGATGGGATCCTCCCGCTCGCTCAGATCCAAGGTCTGCAGCCCGCGATCCGCCGAGGGCGCCCAGCGCCTCGGCCACCATGCGCCGGCGGCCGCTCCAGGTGGGCCCCACGACCGCCACCAGCGCGCGGGGGTGACAGGCGCTGAACCAGCCTGTGGAGCGGATCGTCGGCGCCCACGCGCGGGGGCGCACCCACCTGCCGGCGGTCCCCTACCCCCAGATCCGCAAGGCGGGACCGCACGCTGCGCACATCGGCCGGGCGGCGACCGGGCTCCCAGGCGATCATGGCCTCCAGCAGCTCCGCCATCGCCACCGGGACATCCGGACGCAGCGCCCGCAAGGGCAGGGCCTCTCCCCCCAGGGCGGGCCCCGACAGGCGCGTCTCGCGGGGCAGCTCTCCCGTCAGCAGGCGGAAGAAGAGCACGCCCACGCTGTAGAGGTCCGATGCCACCGAGGCCGCCTCGCCGGCCACCACCTCGGGGGCCGCATAGCCCAGGGTGCCCCCCGACAGGCCGGGCCCGACGTCGGTGGGCTGGGCCGACCCGAGGTCGAGCAGGGTCAGGCCGCCGGGCCCGTACAAGGCGTTGTCGTCCTTGATGTCGAGGTGAAGAATTCCGTTCCCGTGGAGGTGATCCACCACGGAGAGCAGCTGGGCCAGGGCCCCCCAGACCTCAGCCAGGGGCGCCCCCTGCAGGGCCTGCTCCAAGGGCTGCCCATCCACCCAGGCGGTGGCGAAGCCCTCCAGCAGCTGGGCGTCGCCCTCGCGTTCAATCCCGTGCAGGTGCGCATGAAGCCGCACAAGCCGGGGATGAGACAAGGCGCCCAGGCGCTGGCCCTCTTGACGCAGGTGCAGCCCCGCGGGCCCCCCGGCTGCCGCCAGCTTGAGCACGCAGGCCACGCCCAACAGGCGGTCCTGAGCGAGGATCGTCTCGCGGCCCTCCGCCGATTGAATCGAGCGAAGCACACGAAAGCGGGATTCGAGGCGCACGGTAGGGCCTCCCCCCGGGATCCCACCTTCCAGACCGCCGCGCCTGCAGGGGATCCCCGAGAGCACCGGGTATCCCAGCCTATCGGAGCCTTCTGGAAATTGACAGTGCCACACCGGAAATTTCCAGGGGCAGAAATTTCCAGGGCCCCCTCCCGTGCCGCTCCAGCGGGCCCTTGCGAGGTGCACAACCCCACCAGCAGCCGATTCTCAGCCAACAACCGCCGCCGCCACCCCCCTGGCACGGGGGTTGCTTTGCTCCTGGTCGAGCCCACACCCGGAGTGCCCCATGAAGACCCCCCTGATCCTCACCGCCCTGCTCGTCGCCACCACCGCCCAGGCTGGAGGCAGCGACTGGGAGTGGGACGAGGAATTCGCCAGCCGCCACTGGCGCACCGCCACCCTGAACTGGGCCAGCGACGTCCACCCGAACCACCCCAGCCACGCCACCATCATCGCCACCATGGCGCCCACCCCCGAAGAGATGTGGTGCCACGGCCCGCCCAGCCCCACCCCCGATGACCTGGACATCTGGAAGGACCTGAAGGACGAGTGGCTGCGCGACTTCCTGGACCTGGGCCCCAACGACCCGATCCCCGGCGGCCTGCCGCCCTTCCCCAAGGAGTGCTGAGAGGGGGAAGCGCGCCTGATTTCAGCATCTTAGCACCGCCCGATCGACCGAAAACCGGCCCCAGGGGGCCCCAGCCGGCCCAAAGTGGGCACAGTGGCTGGTGGGCCGACCAGGAGCGCATGGGCCGGGCCCGCCGCCCCGGTCGACCGGCGTCTGCGCCCGCTGGGCCTGGCCCGAGAAGCGGGCGCGGCGTGCGATGGCCGACGAGCTGAGCTGGGGCACGCCAGCCGCTTCGCCGCCCCCTCCGTGCGGCCCAGGGGCCAGCCCAGGTCCCGGCAGAGGCCAGCGCCAGGCCCGCCCGGGGCCAGCGCCGCGCCCCAGAAGCGGCGCCGGGCGCCACTCGGGGGGCCAGCTCCGGGCCAGCCTTGGTGAGCCGACCCCGGCTGGTTTCAGGCTCGGGTCCCGTGGGCACGACCTGGCCGCGCCAGGCCGCGCCGGGCGCGAAGACGCCGTGAGCGACGAGGGCGAGCGTCGGGTGATCGCCGCGCGGCTCGCGGCCCTGGCCGAGGCGTGAGGGGCGTCGCGGCTTCGGTCAGTCGCGCTCCACCCAGTCGGCCTCGAACCACATCTGCACCGCGCAGCCCGTCGGCACGTTGCAGTTGGGCCCGATCAGATCGTTCAGCGTCGCGCTTCCGTGGAGGTGCTCGCGGTCGTCCAGTTCGAAGTGCACGTCGGTCTCGTGGGTCTCGCACGCACCCGCGGCCAGCTCGATGGCGCCCTCGATCCCCTCGGCGTCGAAGGCCTGCTCCCCGTCGAATTCCATGTCGAAGCCGGGGAAGTCGCCCACCTCGAAGTCGTCGGCGTCGCCCCAGCTGGTGACCTCGATCTGCTGCATGTAGGGCCAGTCGATCTTCGCCCCCTCGAAGGTGGTCCGGCCAGAGTAGACCGCGCCATCGGCCTCGCAGGAGTCGCCAACGTCCATGCCGGTGAGCGTCAGGTCCCACACGCCGGGCCGCAGCGGGGGTCCGAGCAGCAGCTTGCACCCGGAAAGCAGGAGGGCGAGCAGGAGCAGGGCGGTGGTGGTGCGGCTCATCGTCGGTACACCTTGAGGTAGCAGCCCCCGTAGCAGTCGTCGTTGCCCTCCCAGATCGTCCAACCGTCCGAGTAGATCTTCTGGACGCGGGTGCCGCGCATTGTCAGCGTGAAGCGCCCGCGGTCGTCGGTGTAGGCCTTCTCCGACGACACGCCGTTGTTGGACAGCAGGGAGACGCCGCAGCTGCGGCAGGGCTGCCCGCTCTCGTACAGCAAGACGCCGGAGACGTAGTAGGCCGACGTCTCCTCGGGGGTGGAGGGGTGCGCGACCTCCTTCGGTGCCCCGGGCGGCGCGCGCCGAAGCTCGGGCACCCCGGACTGCCGACTCTCCGGGCTGCTGTAAAGGCGACCAGCGGTGTCCTGGCTGTCGGCCCAGACCGACGCTGCGAAGTCCCAGAGCTTCTCCTTCGCGCTCGTTGGGAGCGCGTCGTACACCTTCTTTCCGTCCTGCAACTTCTTCGCGTAGAAATCCGCTGTGCACTTCGCCTTCGCGAAGAAGTTCGTGCCTGCGCGGCGGTAGCATGACGTGAAGATGTCGTGGTCGGAGGGCTCCTGCTTGGGTGCATTGCGGCGGGCGGCGGCGGCCAGTTCCATCGCGCGCTCCAGCGCAAGCTCCTCGTGGTAGACCGTCTCCATCGCGGCGATCCGGCTCCCCCGCACGGGCACGTCGGCCAGGGGCCCGAGATCGGTCTCGTCGGTGGTAGAGGAGAGCTGGATGCCCCATCGGCTGGCCTGCCACCCATGCGAGGGAACCGTCAGGATGGGCAGGTCGGTCGATCGACCGCGCTGGAAGCTGGTGGCGACGGGATCGATCGACACCGCGGAGGTCGGCCGAATCGCTACGCCGAAGTCGCCATCGAGCGGATCCTCTCCACACGCTCGCCACGTCCCAGCATCCACCAACGTTGTGTCGGTGCGGGTCTTGGTGGAGCCCCGCATGTCCTTCGCCGCCGCGAGCGTGCGCTTGCCCGTCCCGATCGCGATAGGCGCCGAGACGAGCATCACCGCGAAGTTCGTCCGCCCCTTCGTTGTCCACCACTCCGCCTGGGTGGCGGTGATCGCCGCGGTGGTGGTGGCCGCGCCAGCGATCACGGCCTGGGTCCAGAACTTGCCCTTCTCCTTGGGCTGCACTTCGGTGACGATGCGCTCGTTCCGGTGCACCTGGGTGCGACACGACCTCGGCTGGACGGCCTCGACCTGGAATGTGCGGCCATCCGTCTCGACGGCCGTGGCGACGGGCGCATCGGCACGTTCCTCCGGCGTGGTCGTGCGTCCAGTCTCGACCCGCGAGACTTCGACCCGGTGGGTGCGGATGGTGCAGCCGACGGCGAGAGCGGCGGCGAGCAGGCGGGGGATTCGCACACACGCTCCCAGCGGAATGTGTCAGCGAGTCTGGCACAAACTGAGGGAAGAAACCATGGGCCGCCGGCAAGAAGTGGGGCCGCCCACTCGATGCGGATCCAATTCCTCTACCTTGGAGCGGCGCGTTTCTGAAGACGCAGCATCCTGAGCGCCGCACAGGGGCGAAGCGCCCGCGGGTGGGTATGGGCCACACCTGTAGACGGCCCCGCGCCGGCCCAGGCATAGCAGCCAGCCGCCGCGGGTCGCCCCTGAGCGGGAGCTCATCATGACCGAAAATGCGGCCATTGTCATTGGGGATGTACTGGAGCAGGCCGCGCTGCCGCAGTGGTTGAACGAGGCGGGCGCGCTGCTTCTGCACCTGGGGCCGTCGGGTGTTCCGGGTGGAGGTCACGAAGCTCCTGCGGGTGCAGCGGGAGGGGGGTACGCGGGAATCGACGGCGTCGTCTCTTGCTTTCGTATCTGCGAGCGGCCTGGGGTGCGGGCTCAAGGAGTTCTCGGCGCGGGCGGCAGCGCCCGGCCGCGCGCTATCCGACGGGCGAGGCGCAAGAGCCTGGCGCAGCAGTCGGCGATGTCCCGCCTGCTCAGCGCGATCCCGCTCGACCGGGTTCGGGAGTTGGGTCCGTGGCTCCTTCGAGAGGGCAGCGGTAGCACGCGGTGCTGAACCACCCGGCGGTGCAGACCCTGGACGCCACCGGTGAGGGCTGGCATGTCTTCGACCAGGACTCGACCAAAACGACGCTGCGCAAGCGCGGCCTCCCCGAGGGGATAGTCGGCGGATGGTTGACACAAGGCCCCCTACCGGAACTTCGGCCGTGTAGCGACTGCGGTGGCCGAGGATGGCGCGCGCGCCGTAGACGTCCTTCGCTTGGCCGCCTTCCCCGCCTGCAGGCACACCAGCGTCCGGCTTGACTTGTAGTTCCTGTCTACTTCCTTTGGCGCCGCGACCAGCGATGCGCCGGTCGCCGCCGCCGTTGTGGTCAGGTAATCGTTCAGCCCCTCTCTTCAGCGCCAGGCTGTTGACAGCATGATCCTGGCGTGTGATCGCCGATCATGGACGAATCCACCACCGACTGGCGAGCCCGCGCCGAGGCAGCCGAGGCCCGCGTCGCCGCGCTGGAGAAGCAGGTCGCAGACCTCATCGCGCGCCTGTCGCAGGACTCGTCGAACTCGCACAAGCCGCCGTCCACGGACCGGCCAGGGCGTCGGCAGCGCCGGAAGAAGAAGGCGTCGTCGGGCCGCAAGCCCGGTGGCCAACCGGGCCACAAGGGCCACCACCGCGCGCTGCTGCCGGAGTTCGAGGTGGACCACGTCGTCCGGCTGCGCGCGAGCGTCGCGCGCGGCGCCTCGCTGGACGGGCTTCGGCCACGGCGACCGATGCGGTACCAGCAGGCCGAGTTGCCGCCCATCCGACCGCAGGGCGATCGCATCTAATCGCCGAGGATCTTCAATAGGTATCGATGATCCCAGCCCGCACGCAGCCTCGGTGATGCCGCTTGGAGGCTCTGCTTGGGGGTTGAGTGCGATGCTGCGGACCGTCGCGAGGTTCTCGGCTGCATGGCCCCTCGCTCTGGCCTCGTCCTCTCGGAGGCGATGTCGGCACCAGTGCAGTCCGTTCTCGATCTGCCAGTGCGCCCGGACGATGCGCGCGGCCCTGGGCGGCGAGGTGGGGATGCTGGAGAGGAAGTAGCGCCGTGGACCGAGGTGTCCTTGCCGAGGGCCGTGCGGTGGGCTTCTGACGCAGGCGAGGCTCTTCATGCCGCCCAGTCTTGGACCGGCAGCCAGTCGAGCTGCTCGATGTCAGACCTTCGCACCTCGTCGCGGTCGTGGGCCTGGGGACCGTGGAAGTCGTGCTGATGCGTGAAGTCCGTGAGACGCCGTCCTCGAAGAAGCCCTGAACCTCCTGGTGCAGCGTCGGGTGGTTGTCCTTGAGCGCGAGAACGTAGTCAGCCTCCGCCTTGATGATGACGGCCGCGATGGACTTCTGGCAGCCCATCGCGTCGATGGTGACGATGCAGCCGCTTCACTCGAGGGCGCCACGAGCTCCGGGGATGGCGGTGATCTCGTTGGACTTCTCCTGTCGGTACCTGCCCGAGCACCAGCCGGTTCGCCGTGGCCCAGGTTGACCAGGTGGATGGGGCCTCGGTTGCTCGCCCCGTCCTGCTGACGAACGGTCTTGCCGTCGATGGCGACCACTTCGTCGTCCACCAGCTCGGCGACTGTCCCCACCCACCGCATGAAGCTGGCAGAAAGCCCGGGCTCAGCATCGAGAAGACACGCCCGATGGTGTCGTGCGACGGGATGCCGTTCGGAAGGTCCAGGATCTTGCGGAGCCACCCTCCTTAGCCTTCCCGAAGTCCTCGATCTGCACGAATCCATCGGCACCACAGATGACCGCCAGAACGCTCAGGACCAAGATGTCCAGCGAGTGGCGCTGCGCGCCATGCGCGGGTCGGGATGTCGTCGAAGGACTCAGGAGGGTCGGCATGCAGATCTGTCCTGATCCCACCGATGCGGGGCTTGGGTGATCTGCCCGCCCTATCGCGCTGGCCCCGTCAAGATGCGATTGCCCTGCATCCGACCGGTCATCACGGAGTTCCAAGCCGAGCGCGTGCAGTGCGACTGCGGGGTGGTCAACGCCCCGCCCTTGCGGCGCGACCAGACCTGGTGCACCGGCCCCCGGCTGATGGCCACCATCGCGACGCTTGCTGGGCGCTACCGCCTCGCCCGGGACGAGACGACGGGCCTGCTGCGCGACCTGCTGGGAGTCGAGCTGAGCGAGGGCACCATCCAGGCCATCTGCGAGCGCGTGAGTGGCGCTGTGGTCGCGCCTGTCGAGGAGCTGGAGGCGGCGCTGCCGAGCGCCACACAGGTCTTCATGGACGAGACGGGCTGGAAGCAGCACGGCGTCCGGCACTGGCTGTGGACGGCCTCGACCGCCCGCTTCGCGGTCTTCGCCATCCACCGCCGGCGCAGCAGCGCCCAGGTCCGCGCCTGGCTCCCGAATGAGGCCCACGGCGTCGTCAGCGCCGACCGCTGGAGCGCGTACAACCACCTCGAGCCGGCCCGCCGACAGCTGTGCTGGGCCCACCTCGACCGCGACCTGCAGGGCATCGTGGACGCCAACCCCGACGACGCCGAGACCGACCTCATCCTGCGCGGGGCGCACCAGATGTTCCGGTCCTGGCGCGCGTTCAAGGCCAGCAAGCTGACCCGCGACGAGCTGAAGAAGGCGGTGGCTGGCTTTCGGGGCTGCCTGCACCGCTGGGCGACCAAGGCCGCCCAGGCCAGCGAGAAGGGCAAGCGCCGCGGGCTGGCCAAAGACCTGCTGAAGATGTGGCCCGCCGTCTTCCAGTTCATCGACCGCGAGGGCATCGAGCCCACCAACAATCAGGCCGAGCGCGACCTGAGGCCGGCGGTCTTGTGGAGGAAGGGCAGCTTCGGCACCCGGTCCGAGGCAGGCAGCCGCTTCGTGTCCCGCATCCTGTCGGTCTGGGCCACCTGCAAGAAGCAGCGCGTCGCCCTCATCGACTGGCTGACCGACGCGCTTCAGGCGGCCGCCGGGCTGCGGGTCACGCCGACGCTGTTGCCGGCGTAGGCGAGCGGCGGGGCGTGTCGGCAGTCCCAAGGGGCTGAACGATTACGTGGTCAGTTCATTACGGCGGCTTGCACCTGACGGTCCGCTTCGCGGCCCGCAGGTGAGGCCGGGCGTCACGCGCACTCGGGACTGTTGCAGGCCACGACGGAAGGTCAGACTTCGCCTCTGGGGGCCCTGCCGCTCTCCCCCGTTGCTTCGCGTTTCATCGGCTTCTGGGCGCCGCCCCCTTTCAGTGGGTCGGCAACAACGACGCCAGGAGCTTCGGCCCAAGGCTGACCATGAGATGTGCTGCCGCTACCGGCCACAGGCATCCCGTGAACAAGCGGAATATCGCGAGTACGGCACCGAAACCCAGCGCCCAGACCTTGAGTGCTGCGTCGGGTCCTGGGGCAAGCAGCGCGTAGAACAGGCTGGTCGCGGCGACCGCAGCCGCCGAACCGTAGCGGCCCCGCAGTCGAACCAAGGCGTAGCCTCGGTACAGCGATTCCTCTGCGGCCACCGCGACAGTGAACATGAGGACTGCGCCCCCGAGCGGTATCTCGGCCATCGACGGGTCGAATGTGGGCTGGAAACGCTGGATCAACGGGTAGAGCCAGACGTGATTGATGGCTGCGACCAGAGCACCAACGCTCACCCCGATGGCGAGCTGGGCCAACCCGGGCCTGAACCAGCCCAGTGTTCGCAAGGACAATCCATCGCGCCTCGCCATGAGCCACGTCATCAGCGCGATCAGGCAGAAACCGGCCGTCGCAGGCACCACCGCAACGCGCTGGACGGCAGCGATCAGCGCCTCGCCCTCGAGCCCTTGGCGAATCGCGAGGAAGGCCACCACGGGGCAAAATGGCAGGGCAAGCGCGAGCGGCGCCGCAACGAGTGTGGCCCAGACCACGCCGATCCCCCGGTTGCCCGGGTCCTGCCCCGGCGTCCCCGGGTCCAGGGTCGTTGTTGTGACCGGATGGCCAAGCATGACGCACTCTATTGCACGCCCACCAGCGAATCAATGCCGCGTTCCCGGATTGCTGTTGCGCGGCGGATAGCTGACACAAGGCCCCTTATCGGAACTTCGGCCGTGTAGCGACTGCGGTGGCCGAGGATGGCGCGTGCGCCATAGACGTCCTTCGCAGGGCCGTCTTCCCCGCTTGCAGAACCACGAGCGTCCGAGTTCTGTTCATCCGACCGCCCCACGCGCACGGGCCCCGCCCGCAGCAGGGAGGCGTCGGGTGCGAGGTGCGGTGCGCTCAGGCCGCCTGCGCGTCTCCCGTGGGTGGCGCGCGGGCAGCGGCGCGAAGCTCCATGCTGCCCCCACAACGCGGGCAGCGGAAGCCATCCACCAGGAAGACCTGCCAGAGAAGGTGCTCGCGCTGTGCAGCAGCACTGCTCCACAGCGGGGCCAGCGCCGGCGGCCTCGATCGGAGCGCGCCCTGGTGCAGCGCCTGGTCAGCCGACCCCGGCTGGGTTCAGGCTCCGGTCCCGTGGGCACGACATGGTCGCGCCAGGCCGGAGTCGGCGCCACCGGGCGACTGGGCCACCCCGCCCTCCCGCAGGGCCGGGGGCGCGAAGTCATCAAGTTGGGCGTCGTCTTCGCCGAGGCAAGCCAGGGCGAAGGCCAACAGCCAGGGGGAGCGGGCGCGGCGGGGGACCGAGGGCGCGCGGGGGCGCGTGGGGGCTCCAGGCGGCCCCGACGGCGTGTCGAGGCGACGGGGCGCCGATGGGCGGGGAACTGCGCGGAGGCGCCTGGCCGCGAGGGCGACGTGCTGGGTTAGACTCCCGAGAGCGAGCCGCTGGCCGGAGTGGAGGCGAGGTCGATGATCCGTATGCGCACCAACAGCCTCGCGCTGCGGATGCTCGGGCGCACCCTGCTCACCCTGGTGCTGGCCACCTCGGCCGCCGGCGCCGCCCTGTTGGCGGTCGAGCGCCTCCAGCTCGCCGAGGAGTCGGCGCGCTCCACCCGGCTGCTCGCGCGCGCCGCGCAGGTCTCAGTCGAGAACGCGCTGCGCGACAACCAGCGCCTCGACGTCAATGAGCTGCTGGAGCGCCTCGAGATCGAGGAGGGGGAGGTCGACATCTTCGTCGTGCTGGGGCGCGGGACGGCGCCCGTGGCGAGCTCCTCCGACCGCGCCGACCACCTGCAGCTCATCGGGCCGGTAGCCGACCGGGTCTGGACCGAGGGCGAGGCGAGCGGCGAGTTTGACGTGCCAGGACGTGGTCCCACGCAGGTGCAAGCCTTCTTGCTCCGCCCCGACGACGCGCAGCCGGAGGGCATGCTCGTGCTCACGAGCCCGCTGACCTCCCTGCGCCAAGACATGCAGGTCACAGCCCTGGTGATCGCCGCCGCGACCCTGCTCTTCGCCGGCCTCGTGAGCATCGCCCTGCTGGCGGGGCTCCAGATAGAGGTGCTGCAGCCCATCAGCCAGATCGTGCTGACCACCGAGGCCGTGGGCCGTGACCTCGACCAGCCCATCGCGCTGCCCGAGGCGCGCACGGCCGAGATAGGCGCCCTCGGCGCGGCCCTGCTCACGCTGCGGAGTCAGCTTCAGCAGAGCCGGAACGCCGCGACCCAGGCCAGCGCCCACCGCGCCGCCGCGGAGCGCAAGCTCGGCGAGGCCGACCGCCTCGTGCGGGTGGGCCAGCTGGCGCCAGCCTCGCCCACGAGATCGGCTCGCCGCTGCAGGTGCTGGTGGGGCGGGCGCTGATGCTCGCGGCGGCCTCTCGAGGCGGGCTCCGAGGCCCGGCGCCAAGCCGAGATGATCGCCGATCAAGCCGCGCGGATCACCCGCATCGTCGGCCGCTTGCACGACGTGGTGCGGCGCCGCCACGGCGCGCCCCGACCGGTCGATCTGGCGGAGCCCTTGGGCCAAGTGCTGTGGCTGCTCGAGCCCGAGGCGCGGGCCCTGGGCGTGGCGCTGCGGCAGCAGACCCTCGGGCCGCCGGCCAGCCGCGTGGTCACCGCCGACCCCGATGAGCTACAGCAGCTGTGCCTCAACTTGATCCTCAACGCCCTGCAGGCGAGCGCCGAGGGCTCGGAGGTCACCGTCGAGGTGGCGGGGGCAGACACGGGGGTGCGCTTGGTGGTGCAGGATCGCGGCCACGGCATGAACGATGCGGTGCGGGCGAAGGTCTTCGAGCCCCTGTTCTCCACCCGCGTCGAGCGCGGCGGAACAGGCCTCGGCCTCGCCGTCGTGAAGGGCATTGCCGACCGGCTCGGCGCCAGCATCGACCTGCAGAGCGCGCCGGGCGAGGGCGCCCGCTTCGAGCTGCGCTTCCCGAGGGCGCGCCGATGAGCCAACCCGAGCGCATCCTCGTGATCGACGACGATCAGGGCGTGATGGACCTCTGGGTCGAGGTCCTCGGCGGGGCGGGCTACAGCGTTAGCGCCTACACCGACCCGCTCGCCGCCCTCGACCGGGCGCTCAGCGACCCCCACGACCTCGTGCTCTGCGACGTCGAGATGCCGGGCCTGCGCGGCCCCACCCTGGTCGATCGCCTGCTCAGCCAGCGCCCGATGCAGCTCATCATCGTGATCACGGCCTATGGCTCGGTACCCTCGGCGGTCGAGGTCCTGCGCGCCGGCGCCGCCGACTTCTTGTCGAAGCCCTGCGGCCCCGACACGCTGGTGCACGTGGTGCGGCGCACCCTCGGCGAGCGCAAGCTCCGGCGCGAGATCGTGCGGCTGCGGCGCGAGCTGAGCCCCGAGGCCGACGAGCCCGGCGAGCTGGTCGCCCGGAGCGACGCCATGCAGCGGGTGATGGAGCGCGCCCGGCGGGTGGCCGAGGCCCGCGGCCCCGTGCTGCTCGAGGGCGAGAGCGGCACCGGAAAAACCGCCGTGGCGCGGGCCATCCACCGGCTCTCGCCCCGCGCTTCGGGCCCCTTCCTCGCGGTCAACTCCTCGACCCTGCCCGAGGCCCTAGCCGAGGCCGAGCTCTATGGGGCGCGGCGCGGCGCCTTCACCGACGCCGCCCAAGACCGCCCCGGCCTCGTGGCGGCGGCCCACGGCGGCACGCTGTTCCTCGACGAGATCGCCGACCTGCCGCCCGGGGTGCAGGCCAAGCTGCTCACGATGATCGAGCTCGGCACCATCCGCTCGGTGGGCGATGTGCGCGAGCGCC
>JAGYJW010000072.1 GCA_018401435.1 Deltaproteobacteria bacterium
TCTGCGTGACCACTTTCACGGTGTAACGCTTCCTATACACCCCCCCATAGCCCGCGCCCACCTCCCCGCCACGCCGCATATCCCCGCCCCACCCGCAGCCTCTCTCGCCGTCCAGCGCCCCTACTCTCCCTCCCACCCGCTCCCTCTCCTGGTCTGCATAAATCCCATCTGCAGCCGGTCCATCGGGCTCACCACGCCCAGCGGTCCGCGGTTGAGCACGTGGGTGTAGATCATGGTGGTGGACACGTCCTGGTGGCCCAGCAGCTCTTGGATGGTGCGGATGTCGGTGCCCGATTCCAGCAGGTGGGTCGCAAAGCTGTGGCGCAGGCTGTGGGTGGTGACGCGCTTCTGGATGCCCGCTGCCAGCGCCGCGTCGTGGATGGCGCGCTGGTGCACGGTCTCGTGCAGGTGGTGCCGGTAGCGGCGGCCGCTGGCCGGGTCCTTCCAGGTGCGTGTGGCGGGGAAGACCCACTGCCAGGGCCACGCTCTGCCGGCGTTGGGCAGCTTGCGGTCCAGGGCGTCGGGCAGCTGCACCCAGCCTGCCCCTCGGGCCAGGTCGCGCTGGTATTGGGCCCGGGCCGCGCGCAGCTGGGCACGCAAGGGCGGCAGGAGCACATCGGGGAGCAGGGTGATGCGGTCCTTCTGGCCCTTGGCGTCGCGCAGGGTGATCTGGTGGCGGTCCAGGTCGAGGTCCTTGACCCGCAGGGTGCAGGCCTCCATCAGGCGCAGGCCGGCACCATATTGAAGCTGGGCGAGGAGGCGCGGCAGGCCGTGCAGATGGGCGAAGAGGGCGGCCACCTCGGCGGGATTGAGCACGACGGGCAGGCGCTGGGGCCGCCTGGCGCGCACAAAGTCGTGTTGGGCGTCGATGTCGATGCCCAGGACATGGCGGTAGAGGAAGAGCAGGGCGGCCAGGGCCTGGTTTTGCGTGCTGGCGGACACCTTGCGACGGGTGGCCAGCCAGGACAAGAAGGCGGTGATCTCGGGTGGGCCCAGGTCGCGGGGGTGGCGCTTGCCGTGAAAGAGGATGAAGACCTTGACCCAGCGGCGGTAGGCCGCTTCGGTGTGGGGGCTGTAGTGGCGCAGGCGCAAGGCCTCGCTGACCTGGTCGAGCAGGCGGGGGGCTGTGGGAGCGGCGGGCATGGGACCTCCGCCCGATGCTGCTGCAAGGCGCATGCCCGGAGGCTGTCGCCCCATGGCGCGCTGCCACAATGCCGTCCGGAACTTCATTGTCGCCGCGCAGGCCCTGCGGCCCGGCCCAGCCCGGGGGTGGCGAGTCTTCGCCACCTGTCGGAGCGCCCGTCACCCCACTCAGTACACGTTGTATTGCTTCCGATAGGCCTCGTGCTCGGCCACGCTGCGCGAGGGGTGCAGGACCTTGTCGCTGTCGTGCAGATAATACCAGTATTCGCTCTCGGTGGGGGCGAGGGCGGCTTGCAGACTGGGCAGGGCGGGGTTGCCGATGGCGGTGGGGGGCAGGCCGCCGCGCAGGCGCGTATTGTAGGGGTCGTTGGGGTCGCGCAGCTGCACCAGGAAGGCCTTGCGGTCATTCCACTCGGCCAGGGTGTAGCGGCTGGTGGCGTCTACGCCCAGGTTCCAGGCGTTGTCCAGACGCTTCCACAGGATGCCGGCCACCATGGGCCGCTGCGCGGGCTTGGGCTCCTCGCGCTCCAACATGCTCGCCATCACGACGAGGTCGTGCAGGCTGCGGGGGCTGGCGGCGATGGCGTCGGCGTGGGGGTTGTAGAAGGTGGTGGTGAAGAGGTCCACCTGTCGCTGGATGAAGCCCGCGGTGTCCCACTTGCTGGGGTCCACCATATAGGTCTCGGGGTAGAGATAGCCTTCGAGGCTGTCTTCGGGCAGGTTGAAGGGCGCGTTGAATCGGCCGGGGCTGCGGGCCAGGGCCGCATACTCGCCGGCCTGGATCCAGCCCTTGGCGGTCAGGGCCTCGTCGATCTCGCGGATGCGCCAGCCTTCGACCACGGTGAAGGGCTCGTCGTTGGGGATGGGCACCCCACACAAGGCCTCGACCAGGCTGTGGGCGTCCATGGACGCAGAGACGTTGTGACGGCCAGCCTTGATGCAGCCGCCCTCCTTGGTGATGCGCATCCAGTTGACGAAGTCGCTGGCCGAGCCGATGAGCCCGGCGGCTTCGAGGGCCGGTGCCAGGCTGCGGGCGCTGGCGCCGGCGGGCACCTCGAAGACGACGGTGTCGGTCTGGTCGGGGTCGGCCGGCGCGCCCAGGTGGTCGGCCACCAGGGAGCAGCCGGTGAGCAGGCTGAGGGCGGCCAGGCCGCGGGGGAGGGCGCCCATGGCTCAGCCGCGTCCCAGCAGGCGCTTGATGCCGCTGCGCACATCGGCGGGCAGCACGCTTCGGGCGAGCTTGCGGAGAGCCGAGACTTCGGCCTCGGCGGCGGCGCACCGGAGTGGAGCGGGCGGGGCCTTCGGAGCGGGCGCGGGCGGGGCCTTCGGAGCGGGCGCGGGGCGGGGGCCTTCTGGAGCGGGCGGCGCGGGCCTCGGAGCGGGCAAGGGCGGGGGCCTGGAGCGGAGCGGGGCGGGGCCTTCGGAGCGGGCGCGGCTCGGGGCCTGGAGTGGGCGGCCGGCGGCGGCGCTCAGTGGTGCCGGAACTCAGCACCCGCAGGCGCCCCGCCGCGCGCTGGCGGCTGCGCCTGGGCGCCGCGCCTGACGCCGCCAGCCGCCGGCCCGGGCTCCGCCGCCTCGGCGCTGCTCGACCTTCGGCGCTGCCTCAAGACCTTCGGCGCTGCCTCGACCGGCGCGCCTGATCTCGCGCACGCCGGGCCAGCAGCGGCTCGGGGCCGCCTGATACACACCCGCCGGCAGCAGGTGGGCCACCAGCGCGCGGATGTCAGGCGGCAGGGTGATCAGGCCGCCCTTGCCCTTGACCTCGCGGAAGTGGTCGGCCTCGGGCAGGGCCTCGCGCTGCTCGGCGATATTGGGCAGGTGAGGGGCCAGGATCGCGTTGATCTCGGTGAAGTGGGCCCACTCGGTGGGCACCTCGCTGACCTCGAAGATGGCCTCGGCCGGGCATTCCGGCACGCAAGCCCCGCAGTCCACGCACTCGTCGGGGTGGATGACGAGGAAGTCGGGGCCCTCGTAGAAGCAGTCCACCGGACAGGCCGACACGCAGTCGGTGTACTTGCACTTGATGCAGCTATCGGTCACCACGAAGGCCATGGGCGCTCTCCATCCAGCGGGTGCCCGTGCCTATCCCGTCTCTGCCGGGGGGCGAAGAATCGGGCCGCGCAGGCGGCTTGTCTGCATGCGCGGGCGCCCGGGCGGGATAGGCACCGCCGCATGGCGCGCCTCAACCCCATCTTCGAGCAGCTCTCCTCCTACCCCATCGTCGAGCTGGAGCGCCGCAAGGCCCGCCTGCGCGCGGCGGGGAAACGCCTCTTCGACTTTGGCACGGGGGACCCGGTCGAGCCGACGCCGGCCTTCATCCGACAGGCGCTGGTGGACGCGGTGTTGCCCTCCTGCCCCTATCCCAGCGTGCGGGGGCGCCCGGCGGTGCGGCAGGCGGTGGCCACCTACTTGCAGCGGCGCTTTGGGGTGGCGGTAGACCCCGACCGCAGCGTGCTTCCCACCTCGGGCAGCAAAGAGGCGGTCTTTCACCTGCCGCAGCTGGTCATTGACGCGGCGGCTCCAGACAAGGTCGTGGTCTTTCCCGACCCCGGCTACCCGGTCTACCACCGGGGGGCCCTCTTCGCGGGGGCGGAGTCCCACGCTGTGAAGCTCGATGGCGACCACATCTTCCGGCCCTGGCTGCTGCCCGACGCCCTGCTCGACCGCACCCGCCTGATCTGGTTGAACAGCCCGCACAACCCCTCGGGGGCCATCACCCCCCTGGCGGATCTGCAGCGGGCGGCGGATCTCTGCCGGGCCCGGGGCATCCTGCTGGTCAATGACGAGAGCTATGCCGACATCTACCAGGATCAGCGCCCACACTCTCTTTTGGAGACGGGGCTGGACCATGTGCTCGTCCTGCACAGCCTCAGCAAGCGCTCGGGCATGACGGGCTACCGGTCGGGATTTGTCGCCGGCGATCCCACCCTGGTGCCGCGCCTGGCCGAGCTGCGCTCCAACCCCGGCCTGGCCCCCCAGGACTTCGTCAACGCCGCCGCCTGTGCGGCCTGGTCCGACGACGACCACGTGGCCGACCGCCGCGCCATCTTCCTGGCCAAGAAGGCGCTCCTGTGCGCCTTCTTTGACGAGGTGGGCATCGAGGTCCGCGGCAGCGAGGCCACCATCTACCTGTGGCTGGCCGCGCCAGCAGGCGAGACGGACGAGACCTGGGCGGCAAAGCTGCTGGAGGCCGGGATCGTCGTCAGCCCCGGCCGAATATTCGGGGTGGCCGGGGGGGGCGAAGGCTTTGTGCGGGTGGCTCTGGTACCCTCCCTGGAAGAGATCCGCGCGGCCATCGAGGCTTGGCGGACCTTGCTCTAAGGAGGACCCCCCATGGATCTGCAGCAACGAATCGAAGAGAGCTGGCGCACCGGGGTCGTGGACCGCGCCGCGCTGGACGAGGCCCTCTTTGCCCTCGACCGGGGCCTGCTGCGGGTGGCGACGCCGCCCGAACAGCTGGACGGCGAGTGGACGGTGCACGCCTGGCTGATGCAGGCCATCCTGCTCACCTTCCGGGTCAACGAGATGCAGGTGGTGGAGGTCGGGCCCTACCAGTGGCACGACAAGATCCCGCTCAAGCGGCACCTCGACGAGCAGCAGGTGCGGCTGGTGCCGCCGGGTCACATCCGCTTTGGCGCCCACCTGGAGCCCGGCTGCGTGGTGATGCCCGGCTATGTCAACATCGGCGCCTATGTCGGGGCCGGCACCATGGTGGACACCTGGGCCACGGTGGGCTCTTGCGCCCAGATCGGCAAGGGCGTGCACCTGTCGGGCGGCGTGGGCATCGGCGGGGTGCTCGAACCCCCCGGCGCCACCCCGGTCATCGTCGAAGATGGGGCATTCATCGGCTCTCGCGCGGTGGTGGTCGAGGGCATGCGGGTGGGCCGCGAGGCCGTGGTGGGGGCCAATGTGGTGCTCACCGCCTCCACCCCCATCATCGATGTGACGGGCGACCGGGAGGTGGTCTACAAGGGCTATGTGCCGCCGCGGTCGGTGGTGATTCCCGGCACCCGCTTCAAGCGCTTCCCCGCCGGGGCCTATGGGGTGCCTTGCGCCCTGATCATCGGCCAGCGCAAAGAGAGCACCGACCGCAAGACCTCGCTCAACGACGTGCTGCGCGAGTTTGCCGTCCCGGTCTGACCCTCCGCCGGTCCGGCGGGCCTCCCCACGAGCCTGGTGCGCCCCCCGTGCCTCCGACCCGCCTCGTCCTGGCCGTCCTGGCTGGCCTGCTGGCCGCAGCCCTGACCGCGCCGGTGCCGGTGCTGGACGAGGAGAGCTACCTGGACATCGCGCGGCAGCTGAAGCTGCTGCGCCCCTATGACTGGTGGCGGGCCTGGCAGCCCTGGGGCGGCCAACGCGAGGCCGACGCCTATGTCTATGCCCACCCGCCGCTCTTCCTGATGTGGGTGAAGGCCTGGGTGGGCGATGGCGCCGACGCCGCCCGCCTGATGCCGGCCTGGAAGCTGGCGGCCGGCCTGCCCTGGGCCATGCTGCTGGGCTGGAGCGGGGGGCGCCTGCTGGAGCGCTTCACCCGGCAGCCCCTGTGGGCGGGCCTGGCCTGGCTGAGCGCCCCCATCAGCCTGCTGGGGCTGCAGCGGGGCCTGATGCCCGACCTGATGGTCTGCGCCCTGTCGGCCTGCGCGGTGGCCTGCTGGGTGGAGGGGCTGGCCGACAGCCAGGGGGGCCGCGCGGGCTGGCTGCGCACGGCGGGCCTGATGCTCGCGGCGGCGGCCTTCACCAAGTATGCGGCCCTGGTGCTGCTTCCCGTGTTGCTGTTGCATGGGGCGCGCCGGGGCCTGCTGAAGCAGACGGGCTGGTTCTGGCTGGCCTTCGCGCTGCCCTGGGCGGCGGGAGAGGGCTGGTTGTGGGCCAGCTATGGCCGGCCTCACCTGGTGGAGGTCCTGCTGCGGGCTGGCGAGATCGGCCGCGGCCCCCTGCTGGGCCGCCTGCTGGGGGTGCTGGTGCGCCTGGGCGCCCTGGGCCTGATCCCCCTGGCGCTGCTGCGGCCGGCCTGGCGCCGCGCCGCGCCCCTGGCCCTGCTGGTGGGAGGGGGCCTGGCCCTGGTGGGGGCGCCCGAAGGCGCCGCCCGGACCGTCTGCTGCTGGGCCTGTTGGCGGCGGTGGGCGCCCTGCTGCTGGGGCCGCTTTTGGCGCCCTGCGGGCGGGCCTGCGGGCGGGCGCCGCCGACCCCGACACCGGCGACCGCCCGCTGCTGGGGCCTGGGCCCCGCTGGGGTGGCCGGCGTGGTGCTCGCCCACAACCACGCTGCCCGCGCTACCGCTCGTGATGCTGCCCTGGCGGCTCCTGCTGGGGCAGGAGGGCGGCGGTCGGGGCAGCAGCCGGCTGCGCCTGGGCCTGGCCGCCGCCCAGCTGGGCCTGGGCCTGCTGGTAACGGTGGGCGAACACCGCCTCTTCTTCGCCCAGGTGGAGGCGGCCGAGGCGGCGCTTCAGCGCGCAGGGTCCATGGGAATGAAGTCCGCAGGCTCGTTTTCAGGGGAGTGGGCCTTTCGGTGGCGCCTGGAGCAGGCGGGCTGGACCTGGTGGGATGGCAGCGCCCTGCCGCCCGGCAGCCTGGTCATCTCGGCCACCCAGGCCGCCCCCGCGCGCCAAGCCGGGGACCCGGCTGGAGCTGGGCCGGGACGCGCGGGGCCGCGCGCCGCTGCGCCTGCTGCGGGCCGAGGCAGGGGTGGGCCTCTATGGCGAGACCCTGGGCGCCCTGCCCCTGGGCGCGCCCGGGGGCATGTTGGAGGAGGCGATCCTGTGGCAGGTCCCCTGAACGCCGGCCCTGCGCCCGATCCCGAGGAGATCGCCGACCGCATCGTGGACGGCCTGGCCCGCCCGTGGATGACCGGCGGCCTGGTGGCAGCCATCCTGGGCCTTCATGGAGTGCTGGGGCTCATTCTCATGGAGCGCGGCCGCACCGGCGCCTTGGGGGTGCTCATCGCAGTTCGGCCCCCGCGCCTGCTGCGGCGCTGCGGCGCCATGGAGTCGGTGTCGCTGGACCGGGGGGAGCTGTGGCGCCTGGTGAGCGCCAACTTCCTGCATGTGGAGGGCCTTCACGTCCTGCTCAACGCCCTGGCCCTGGTGGCGCTCGGGCGCCTGTGCGAGTCGGTCTTCGGGTCCACGCGCCTGCTCTGGCTCTTCCTGGTCTCGGGCATGAGCGGGGCGGCCCTGAGCTGGCTGGGGGGCAACCGGCTGAGTGTGGGCGCCAGCAGCGGGGTCTTCGGCCTGATGGGGGCGGCCATCGTCTTTGGCTGGAAATACCGGGCCGAGCTGCCGCCACGGGCGGGGGCCTTCTTTCGTTGGAAGCTGCTGCCCTGGCTGCTGCTCAACCTCGCCCTGGGCCTGCTGCCCTTTATCGACGCCTTGGGGCACCTCGGCGGCCTGATCGGCGGCAGCGTGCTGGCCATGACCCTGGGCAACCAGGTGGTGCCCGGCGAATCCGGCCGGCCCCTCGCCCGGGTGGCCATGGGGCTGGCCTCGGCCCTGCTGCTGGCCTGGGCGGCCTTTGGGGTCTCTGGCAAGTGGACCTGAGCCCGGTCAGGGCGAGGGCGCGCGGTTGGCATTAGCTTGGGCCCATGCGAATCGTGCTTCAGCGGGTGTCCCGCGCCAGCGTGTCGGTGGACGGCGCGGTGGTGGGCGCCATCGACCGCGGCCTGCTGCTGCTGGTGGGCGTGGCCCCCGGTGACACCGATGCGGACGCCTTGTGGTTGGTCAACAAGATCGCCGATCTGCGCATCTTTCCCGACGATGCGGGCCGCATGAACCTCAGCCTGCGCGACGTGTCGGGCGGCCTGCTGGTGGTCTCGCAATTCACGCTCTATGGCGACTGCCGGCGCGGGCGGCGGCCGGGCTTCTCGGGTGCGGCCCCGCCCGACCTGGCCGAGGCCCGCTACCTGCGCCTGTGCGCCCTCTTCGAAGCGGCCGGAATAAGCCTCGTGCAGCGGGGTGTCTTCGGCGCCGACATGCGTGTCGAGTTGGTGAACGATGGACCCGTCACGCTCATCCTGGATTACCCGCAGCCCTCAATTCCCGGCTGAATGCCACCGGAGACACCGATGACCTTCCCCCGCCTCCTCCCCGCCCTGCTCATGCTCGCTGCCTGCAATTCCGTGGGCAAGGTGGACGAGGACAACTACGCCGAGAAGTCTGCCAAGATCTACTGCCGCCAGATCGAGAAGTGCTCGCGGGGCTTCTTCGAGTCGGAGTATTCCGACTACGAAGACTGCGTGGGCGAGGCCACCGACGACTTCGAAGACTCGATGGAGGCCGCCGACGACGCCAACTGCGACTTCGACGAGGACGAGGCCCAGGCCTGCCTGGACACCTTCGCCTCCTCCACCTGTGAGGATGTCTACGAAGGCGACGCCTACGACGACTGCGAAGACGTCTTCGACTGCGGCTGATTTCCGGCTGATTTCCGGCTGTGGCCCCCCTCAGTTCGAGGGGGGGCCGCTCGCCGTGGCCGGAGCGGGCCCTTGCGCCCCCGTGGGCTTCACCCCACCAAAGCGCCAGGACAGGTCAAAGGTGGGCAGCAGCCAGGCCAGGCGGGTCGCGGAGGTGCCCACGCCCAAACGAAGCTGCAGGTGGTCCCAGCTGGCCTGGTAGGCGATGCTGGCCACATAGGTCATGGCCACCGCCTCGGCGAAAGGCGCGCTGCCGGTGTCCACCAGCAGCTCGTCCAACTGAAGGACCGGGGGCAGGTCGATCTTGCGGCCATAGGCGTCCGCCGTGGCCTGCTGGGTGGCCACCGCATAGGGCAGGGCGCTGCCTTGCAGCACGATGCTGTCCCGCCAGGTCAGGCGGATATCCGTCGCGACGCGCATGCTGATGAGCACCTGCCGCACCCGCAGCTCGGCGTTGATGGCGTTGGCGTCGTCAATCCAGCCCTGGGTCTGGCTGCGCTGGCCCTCGGTCCAGATAAAGGGCGACAGGGTGGAATATTGCGGGATGCCATCGGCCCCCAACCAGTCCCAGCCGCCGCCCACATGCAGGGACCAGCGCCTGGTGGCGATGACGGAGGCCTGCAAGCCCACCCGCCACCACCGGGCCTGAAAGCCGCCGGGGTCGGACAAGAAGTAGCCCGCCACCAGCGGCGCGATGTCCACCGGGCCGCCGCGGATGGCGTTGATCTTGAGCTGGGCATTCCAGGCGCCCAGCCCGTCCAATACCGGCTGGGTGCTGAGCTGCACCCGCGGGGCGATGCCGACGCCCACCCGCTGCAGGCCGATCTCCATCTGGCCAAAGTCCAGGGTATAGGCGGTGAAGTCTACCTGGTCGCGGGTGTCGATCCGGCGGTTGAGCGGGGTGGGATCGTCGTCCACCGGGGGCGCCTCGGCCACGGGGGCCGCGGGCGGGTTGGGGTTGACCGGCACCCGCGCGATGCCCAGCTTCGCCTCTTGGCCGGCCAGCTGCGCCTCGACGGCACGCGCTCGGCGCCCGCCGGCGCTCCGCCTCGGTCAGGGGTGTGAGGGGAGGGGGCAGGGGCACCGGCGTGGGGGCGCGGCCGCGGGGCCAGGCGGCGGCGCGGGGCAGGATCACCCGGTCTGGCGGTGGCGCGATGACGGGCAGCACCGTGTCTGTTTGCCCCACCACTGCCGGGGAGCGCCCACCAAGCGCAGATTGTCCCCGTTGCATGGGCGGCATGGAGCAGAGAGCAGGGCGAGCAGGCAGAGGGGGGCGGTGGCGCGCATGGCCAGAGGCTACTCCATCCCGAGCGGCCCATGTGCTGCTAGCGTCAGGGTCGCCCAGTCAGCGGCTTCGCCTCTCGGCCGGGGGCGCGGGCAGGCTGGGGGCGGCGGCCAGGGCGTCGGCCCCTCGCGCAAGGGCGCGGCGGTCCCCCGCCAGGCGGCCCGCACGCGGCGCTCGCCATTGCGGGTCTTGCCGCCGAAACGCCAGGCCAGATCGGTGCTCTGAAGCAGCCAGGCTCCTGGAATCGACGAGACGCCCGCGCCCACGCGCAATTCGAGGTGCTTCCACTGCATCTGCCAGGCGGCGCTGGCCACATAGGTGTCGGCGATGGGGGTGTCGGAGCTATTGGCGGTGTCCAGGGCCTCGTCCAGGCCGAGAATGGGGGGCAGGTCCGTGTTCACGTCGGTCTTCAGCTCACCCCACAGCATGGCCTGGCCCTGCAGGATGAGGCTGTCGCGGCGGTTGAAGCGGATGTCGGTGGCCACCTTCAGGGTGGCGGCGCGGGCGCTCAGCTCCAGGCCGGCCTCGCTCTGGTCGATCTCGTCCTGGGCCCGCTGCTGCACGATCTCGGGTGCCTGGCTCAGCCGGTCCCCGGTGGCCCGGGTCACCAGCCAGTCCGGCAGGTCGCCGATGGTGGTCGCGCCGCTGGCCGCGAGGTCGACATAGGAGCCCGAGACATGCAGCGACCAGGGCTTCAGCACCCGCACCGACAAGGACGCGGTGCCCGCGGTCCAGTGGCCGTTGAAGGCCTGAAGCGGCATGGTGTAGTGCGAGCCGCCCACCGCGAGGTCCACCGGGCCCAGGCGCAGCAGGTTGGCCTTGGCGTTGACGTTGTAGACCCCCAGGGCGTCCAGGGTGGGCGAGGTGCCCACCTGCACCCGGGGCAGCAGGCCGACGGTCACGCTGCCCAGGCCGATGCGGGCCTCGCCCCACTCCAGGGCGTAGGCGGTGAAGTCGGTGCTGGCGTAGGGGTGCTGGGGCAGGCGGGCCTGCTTGGGCTTGAGGAACTGCAGGCGCTGGTTGGAGAGGTAGCCCAGGGGCTCGGCGGCGCTGGTGTCCAGGGCCGGGGGCGCGGGCTCGCTGACCTTCGGCGCGGCGGCCGGATCCGGCGGGGCCTCCGCGGCCCAGGCGGGCGCTGCGGCAAGGGTCAGGGCGAGCAAGGTCGTCAGGGGGGTGGGCATGGCTTCTCCGTTCGGCTTCCCGCTTCCCTTCAAGAGACGGATCCCCCCACCGAGTTGACCCCCCCGCGGCACGCCCGCGCCCCGGCCGGCCAGCGAGGGGATAGGGTGCCCGCCATGGCCGAGGCCCTCGACACCGTGCGGCGCCTGGAGACCCCCGAGGGCGTGCAGCTCGATCTGCCGGTCGCCGGGCCCTTCGCCCGTGGGGCGGCCTTCTTGATCGACCTGCTGGTGCGGGCCAGCCTCTACACGGTCTTTGGCGCCCCCCTGGCCCTGCTGGGCGATCTGGGCATGGGCCTGCTGATGATCGCGATCTTCATGATCGAGTGGTTCTACCCGGTCTTTTTCGAGGTGCTCTGGCGCGGTGCCACCCCTGGCAAATTTGCCCTGGGCCTCTCGGTGGTGCGGGATGACGGCACCCCGGTGGGCTGGTCGGACAGCATCGTGCGCAACCTGCTGCGTGCCGCGGACTTCCTACCTTTTGGCTGGCTGGCGGGGCTCACCAGCATGAGCTTGGACCCGGACTTCAAGCGCCTGGGCGACCGGGTGGCCGGCACCATCGTCATCTATGTGGACCGGCGATCCGGCGCGGGCATGTTGCCCGACAGCCCGCCCGTGCCCGTGCCCTTCGCCCTGTCCCCTGCTGAACAGCGGGCCTTCATCGAATATGCCGAGCGCAGCCCCACCTGGACCACCGACCGCGCCGAAGAGCTGGCCGAGGTCTTGATGCCCGTCGTGGGGGGCCCGCCGCCCCGCACCGTGACCACCCTTCAAGGCATGGCCCGCTGGCTGCGCGGCGAGCGCTGACCCGATGCGACAGGAATCCTTCGAGCGCAAGCACCAAGAGACCTGGGACGCGGTCCAAGCCGATCTGCAGCGCTTGGAGCGGGGCCGGGGACGCGACGGCGACCCGGGCTTTGCCGAACGCTACCGCCGCCTCTGCCAGCAGCTCAGCCTGGCGCGCTACCGGGGCTATGGCGCCCACCTGGAGGGCAAGCTCAACGCCCTGGCCGTGCGGGGACACCACCAGCTCTACACCCGCAGAGACGGGCTGGGCGCGGGCCTTGCGCGCCTGGTGACCGAAGGCTTCCCCCGCGCCTTTCGCCAGGAGTGGCGCCTGGTGCTGCTGGCCCACCTGCTCTTCTATGGGCCCTTCTTCGGCATGATCCTGGCCATCGCCTGGCGGCCGGAATTGGTCTATTCGGTGGTGGATCCGGGCAGCGTCTCTGAGATGGAGGCCATGTACGATCCCGACGCAGCGCGTTTTCTCAAGGAACGCGACAGCGACAGCGACGTCTTGATGTTCGGGTTCTACATTCGGAACAATATTGGCATCGCCTTTCGCACCTTCGCCTCGGGGGTGCTGGGTGGGGCCGGCTCCATCTTCTTCCTGGTCTACAACGGCTTCTTCATCGGGGCGGTGGCCGGACACCTCACCCAGGTGGGCCATGTCGAGACCTTCTGGTCCTTTGTGGTCACCCATGGCGCCTTCGAGCTGACCGCCATCGTGCTGTCCGGCGCCGCGGGGCTGCGCCTGGGGCTGGGCCTGCTGGCGCCGGGCCGCAAGAGCCGCAGCCGCGCCCTGGCCGAGGCCGGAAAGCGCACCCTGCCCATGCTCTTCGGGCTCACCTGCTTCCTGGTGATCGCCGCCTTCATCGAGGCCTTCTGGTCGTCGATGACCGCGCTGCCCCCCCAGGCCAAATACGCCAGCGGGGCCGTCTGCTGGACCCTGGTCTATGGCTACCTGCTGCTGGCCGGGAGGTCGCGTGGAGCTTGACCGCCTGCAGGCCGTGCTGCGCCGCCGCAACCCCTGGGAGTCCATGGACCTGGGGCTGGCCATGGCGCGGCGCTGGGCGGGGCCCATGTGGGCGGCCTGGACCCTGTCGGTGTTGCCCGCCTATGTGCTGCTGTGGCTCATTCTCTGGGATTGGCCCCTGCTGGCCCTGGCGGTGGGCTGGTGGCTGCGGTCGCTGTGGGACCACGCCCCCCTGCATGTGCTCAGCCGGGCCCTCTTTGGTGGAGGGACGGGCCTGCGGGGCAGCTTGCGGGCCAGCTTCGCCCAGTGGCCCCGGGATCTGCTGGGCAAGCTCTTCATTCGGCGGCTGCTGCCCTGGCGCACCCTGGTGGCGCCGGTCTCTCGCAGCTCCCGGCGAGCGCGGACCGGCGGCCGCCGGCGGCGGGGAGCTGGCCCGGGCCCTGAGCGGCCACGGCATCTGGTTGAGCCTGCTGGGGGTGCTGCTGAGCTGGCGGTGGCCTCGGGCCTGCTGGGGGCCGGGCTGATGCTGCTGCCCGACGAGCCCCGCTTTGACTTCGACGTGCTGCTGGAGGGCCTCTTCGATGGCCTGGGGCGCCCGCCTGGATCCAGCTGATGGTGCCCACCGTGGCCTTTGTGGCCATGAGCCTGGTGGAGCCTCTGGTGGTGGCCGCGGGCTTTGGCCTCTACATCAACCGCCGCACCGTCTTTGGAGGGCTGGGATGTCGAGCTGGTCTTCCGGCGGCTGGCGGGCGCGGCTGACCGCGGCGGGCTGGGCCGCCCCTGTGCTGCTGGCCGTTGCGGCGGGCGGGCGTAGCGGACCGCCGAGGTGCCCCCTGCCCGAAGATGAAGTCGGCAGCAGCTTGAAGAGGTGGTGGCTGCGCCGAATTCGGCCACGAAGAGACGCAGACGCGCTGGCAGCTCAAATCCGTCGAGCTGCGCGGCTTTTGGAGGGCTGCTCTGACGACAGCCCCGCGCCATCCCCCGATCTGGGCCTGGGCGCCTTGCTGGAGGTGCTGCTCTGGGCCCTCTTGGGGCCTGCTGGTGGGGGCGGGCCCTGCTGCTGGTCAGCCGGCGCAGCGACCGCCGCGGGACAAGCCGGCGGTGCTGCTGGGCGAGAGGCAGCTGAGGCGGGTGATCTCGTTCCGCCCCCGCTGCCGGATGATCCCCCGGCCCTGGCCCCGCGCCTGTGGGCGGCGGGTCGGCGGGACGAGGCGCTGGCCGCCTTACCCGCAGCGCCTTGACCTGGCTGGTGGAGGAGCGGGCCCTGGTGGTGCCCGAAGGCGCCACAGAGGGCGAGGTGCTGCCAGCCGGCGCGGCGGGCGCCTCTCCGGCGGCGCCTTGACCCCTCTTCGCCCCGGCTCACCCGCGCCCCGGCAGCAGGTGGGCCTATGCCCACCCCCCCTCGACCCCGACGCCTTTGAGGCCCTCTGCGCCGGCTGGCCCGCCCCTGGCCGGCGGGGCGGCCATGACCCCAGCGCCCCGACCCGCCTTCCCCTGGCCCTGATCGCGGGGGCGGCCCTGCTGGTGGGCGCCTTCTTCCTGCTCTTTGAGAAGGTCGAAGAGCAGGTCGTGGTGGAGGAGTCCGGCCTCGCCGCCCGCAACCGCCACCACGCGGCCGAGCGCCTGCTCAGCGGGCTGGGGGTGGCCACCACCAGCCGCTACGGCCTGGGCGATCCCGGCCCCACCAGCCAGACCATCCTGCTGCTGGTGGACGACGATCTGCAGCGCTGGCCCATGGTGGACCGCCTGCTGCCCTGGGTGGCGGCCGGCGGGCACCTGGTGGTGGTGCCGGCGCGGGAATCCGAGCGCTTCAACCTCTTTGATCTCTTCGGGGTGGAGGAGCTGCTGGGCGAGTCCACCGATGGGGGCGAGTCCGATACCGGCGACCTGCCGCTTGCGGACGCAGCGCAGGGGGAGCCGGTGGTGAGGGTCGGTCCGGCCGAGGTGGAGCGGCGGGACACGGGCCGCCCCGACGAAGACCCCGACGACGAGGCCCTGGCCGAGGTCGAGGGCCCGCCCCAGGACCGCCTGCTGGCGGCCTTCGGCCTCAACCTCAGCGAGCCCTGGACCGGCCCGCCCACCCGGGTGCGGGTGACGGTTCCTGGCCGAAAAGACCCGCTGCGTCTTCGTCTTCGCGCCGTTCACCGCAGGGTGGGCTGGTTCGCCGTGGACGTGGACGCCGCCGTGGAAGACCCCCTGCCCGACATCTGGGTGAGCGAGGCCCCCCGCATCGACAGCGCCGTCTACACCGTGCTGCGCCGGCCCCATGGCCTGGGGCACCTCACCGTGCTGCCCGAGGCCGGCTTCCTCGACAACCAGCGCCTGGAGCACCTGGACCACGCCCTCGCCCTGGTCGAGCTGCTGCGGCCCGCCCGCAGCCCCGACCGCCTGCCCGACGCCGTGCTGCTGGTGCTCACCGGCGACAGCCCCAGCATCCTGGGCTTGCTGCTGCGGGGGGCCTGGCCGGCCCTGCTCAGCCTGGGCCTGCTGCTGCTGGCCTGGGCCTGGCGGGCAGCCGTCGCCTTTGGTCCGCCCTTGCCCGACCCCAGCGGCCACCGGCGGGCCTTGCTCGAACATGTCGACGCCGTGGGCCACTACCTCTGGCGGGTGGGTCAGGGAGAGATCCTGCTCAAGGCCGCCCGCCAGCGCCTCTTCGAGCGGCTGGCCCGGCGCCACCCCAGCCTCGCCGACCAGCAGGGCGAGGCCCGGGTCCTGGCCGTCGCCAGCCGCCTGTCCATGCTACCCGACGAGGTGCGCGCCGCCTTGGAAGCGTCCCCCTCGGCCGACCGGGCGGAGTTCACCCGGGTGGTGGCCGCCTTGCAGCGAACCTGGAGCCGTCTATGAGCCCGACCCAGCAGCCTGACCTGCCCCAAGATCCGCCCGCTGAGCTTGATTTCGCCGAGGCCGGCCGCCTGGCCGGGGCCCTGCGCGACCAGGTGGGCAAGGCCTTCCTGGGGCAGGAGCAGGTGGTGGACGACGTGGTGGCCGCCTTTCTGGCCGGGGGCCACGTGCTGCTCGAAGGCGTGCCTGGCCTGGGCAAGACCCTGCTGGTGCTGGCCCTGGCCCGGGCCATCGGCGGCAGCTTCTCGCGGGTGCAATTCACCCCCGACCTGATGCCCAGCGATGTGACGGGCCACACCCTGCTGGACCAGCAGAGCGGGGTCTTTCGGGTGCGCCGCGGGCCCGTCTTCGCCAACCTGCTGCTGGCCGACGAGATCAACCGCGCGCCGGCCAAGACCCAGTCCGCCCTGCTGGAGGTCATGCAGGAGCAGCAGGTCACCATCGAGGGCCAGAGCTACCCCCTGGCGCCGCCTTTCATGACCCTGGCCACCCAGAACCCCATCGAGCAGGAGGGCACCTACCCCCTGCCCGAGGCCCAGCTCGACCGCTTCCTGCTCAAGGTGCGCATCGCCCACCCCCCGGAGTCGGTGGAGGTGGACATCGTGCGGGCCGTCACCGAGGGACGGGTGGGCCAGAAGCTGGAGGTGGACGCGGTCCGGGCCGTCATGGACCCCGCCATCGCCCAGGCCCTGCAGCGCTGCGCCGCCCGGGTCACCGTGGACGACCGGGTGGTGGGCTACGCCGTGCGCCTGGTGCGGGCCACCCGCTCCTGGCAGGGGCTGGCCCACGGGCGCTGGACCGCCAGGGGCGCCCTGGTGCGGGCCGCACGGGGCGTGGCCCTGCTCGAAGAGCGGGACTTCGTGACCCCCGACGACATCAAGGGCGTGGCCCTGGCGGCCTTGCGCCACCGGGTGAGCGTGGCGCCGGAGCTGGAGGTCGAGGGCCTCACCGCCGACGATGTCATCCGCTCCATCCTCGAGGCTGTCGAGGCTCCCCGCCAGTGATGCCGCAGCCCCCCCCGCCATGTCCTTGACCCCCGCTCCCCGCCTGCTGCAGGTGCTGCTGGCCTGGCTGCTGCTGGGCGCGGCGGCCTCGGCCTGGCGCCCCCTGGTGGGCCCCTGGGCGGGTGCTGGGGGGGCGGTCCTGCTCTTCGTCCTCGTCGATCTCATCCTGCTGCGCCGCAGCCCCTGGCCCACGGTCAAGCGGGTGCTGCCCGGCGCCTTGTCCCTGGGGGAGTGGCAAGAGGTGGTGCTGGAGCTGAGCAGCGCCTCCCCCCGCAGCCAGGCCCTCGAGGCCTTCGACCACGCCCCCGATCCCTTCACGGTGGAGGGCCTGCCCCGGGCCCTGGTGCTGCCCGCCGGGGGCCGCGCGCGCCTGCCCTACCGGGTCCAGCCCCAGGAGCGCGGCAACTTCCGCTTTGGTGGATGCGCCCTGCGCTTGACCGGCCCCCTGGGCCTGCTGCAACGCAGCAAGGTGGTGGGTGAGCCCCAAGACCTGCGGGTCTACCCGAATTTTCGCCAGGTCGCCCGCTATGCGCTGCTGGCCTTGGACCACCGGGCGGGGGCCTTCGGCGTGCACCTGCAGCGCCGCCGGGGTGAGGGCCTCGAATTCTTCCAGCTGCGGGAGTACCGCGACGGCGACAGCCTGCGGCAGGTGGACTGGAAGGCGGTGTCGCGGCGCGGCAGGCTGATCTCGCGGGAATACCGCGAAGAGAAGGACCAGCAGGTCATCTTGATGCTGGACTGCGGGCGGCGCATGCACACCCGCGACGGCGCCCTGACCTTCTTTGACCGGGTCCTCGATTCGGCGCTGCTGCTGGCCTATGTCGCGCTGCGGCAGGGGGACGCGGTCGGCTTCATGACCTGGTCGGGCCAGGACCGCTGGATCCCCCCGCGCAAGGGCCGGGGGGCCATGACCACCCTGCTCAACGGCCTCTACGATCTGCAGACCACGCCGGCGCCCTCGGACTTCGCCGAAGCCGCCCACCGCCTGGCCACCCGCCAGAAGCGGCGCGCCCTGGTGGTGCTGCTCACCAACCTGCGGGATGACGACGCCGGCGATCTGCCCGTGGCCCTGGCTCCCCTGCGGCGGCGCCACGTCGTGCTGCTGGCCAGCCTGCGCGAGCCCGCCCTGGACGAGGCCCTGGCCCGGCCCATCGCGGGTTTGGACGATGCCTTGCACTTTGCTGCGGTGCAGCAATATCTTGGCCAGCGGGAGCGCGCCCACGCCCTGGTGCGTCGTGGGGGCATCCGGGCCCTGGATGTCGAGCCCGCAGAGCTGCCCGTGAGCCTGGTCAACCGCTACCTGGACATCAAGCGGTCGGGCCTGCTCTGAGCCTCAGCCGTCGTCGGCCGCCTGCCAGTGGGGGGGCACCGTGGCGGCAAAGCCCGGCAGGGCCTCCACCCGACCCATCCAGGCGGCCACACGGGGGTAGCTTTCGGCGATGGGCAGCAGGGCCAACTCAAGGTCGGCCACGCTGGGGCGGGCGGCGGCGCGCAGGATGCTGCGCAGCATCGGGTAGAGGGCGAGATCGGCGGCGCTGGGCGCATCTCCCGTGATCCAGGGCGCCTGGTCCAGCAGCGCCTCATAGCCGCCCAGCTCCAGGTGGATGACGCCTGCGGCCTGCTGGATGGCGTGCTCCTGCCCGGCGGGGTTGCCAAAGAAGATGGGCCGGAAGAAGGCGTGCATCACCGGCGCCAGGTAGTTGTCGATCTCGGCCAACCGCTGCCAGATGCGCCCGGACTCCACCGGAGCCCGGCCCAGCAGGGGCGGGTCGGGGAAGCGGGCCTCCAGGAAGGCCAGGATGCCCAAAGACTCGTAGAAGACCGCGCCCTCGCATTCCAGGGTGGGCACCTTGCCGCGGGGGTTGCGGGCCAGGTAGTCCGGCGCCTTGTGGTCCCGGGCCGAGAAGGACAGCACCTGCTCCTCATAGGGAATGCCCTTGAAGCGCAGGGCGAGCAGCACCCGCCAGGAGTAGGGGCTGCCGCTGCCGGTCCAAATGCGCACGCTCATCTCGGGCTCCAAGGGGGGGGGCTCCCAGAGCCCTATCCTTGTGGCGCTGCGCCGCTCTTGCGCCCGATCAGCGTCTGGTGTCCGCTGCGTTGAATCAGGCGCAAGAAGAGCTGCACCGGGACGTCCACCAGGCCAAAGAGCAGCAGCAGCCAGAGGCCGAAGATCCCCTCGAAGATGCGCCGCCCAGCGCCCTTCTCGGCGTCGGGCAGCGGCTTGAGGTCCAAGGCCCGCACCACGGCGATGGCCAGGCTGCCGCAAAGCTCGCCCGGAAAGAGCATGGACTGGGCGTGTACGACCTCCAGGCCCGCGGCCCGGAAGGTGGCGGCCAGGCTGGCCCGGTCGAAGTGGCTGATGTGCTGGGGCACCAGCAAGGGCAGCCAGCTTCGGCCGAAGAGGGCGCGCAGGGGGCTGCCGAAGTCGGGCACCTCCACCACGCAGAGCCCGCCGGGCGCCAGCAGCCGGGCCGCGGCGCGCAAGGCCCCGACCGGGTCGGTCTCGTGCTCCAGGCACTCATAGAAGCAGACCAGGCTGAAGGACTCCGCGTCGAAGGGCGCATCGGCCACCCGCGCCACCGCATAGTCGCAGGCCTCGGGGTCTACGGCGGCGGCGATGCTGCCCGCGTCCAGGTCGATGCCCGCGGTCTGGCAACCCCGGTCCTGCCGCAGGGCCTGCAAGAAGTAGCCCTGGCTGCAGCCCACCTCCAGCACCCGGTCCTCGGCGGTCAGGGGGCGTTGCTTCTCGATGGTCACCCGCCGGTAGGCGTTGAGCAGGCGCCCCACCGGCCCGGCATAGAAGCCGCCCATGTCCAAGGCCGCCCCCGCACCGGAGTAGGCGCCCTCATAATAGAAGCCCAGGTCGGCGTCGGCCGGTCGGGGCCGGGTGGCCACCAGGCCGCAGCCCTCGCAGCGGGCCAGGGCGAAGGAGCCCGGTCGGGCCCAGATGACATCGCTCAGGCCTTCCAGCAGGCTGTGGAAGCCTTCGCCCCCGCAGAGCACGCAGGGCGGGCTGTGGGTGGGGGGCGCGGTGAGGGGCTCGGGCATCGCGCCAGCGTAGCCCCAGCAGGGGGACCCCGACCACGCGCCGGGGCCCTGCGATCGCGATCCCGTCGAGCGATCGCTTTGATCGCGCCGTTGTCGCGCGGATCGCGGGCCAGGGGGGCGCGGGATGCGCGGCCCCCCTGGCGGCCAGCCGCGACCGGGTGATGCGGCACAAGTAGCGGATATGATGAAGTTTCAGTCGTGGCGCTCCGGTCCATTTCGGGCGCCTTGTGCCGAATCGTCACCATCTGGTAGCACCCCTGGGGCGGCTCACCCTCCGGGAAGGGCGGCCCTGTGGCACTTCTCTCAGGATCGACCCTTCCCGGCTGCGGGGGAGAGTGCTACATATCCATGCGTCGGGTCCCATTGGATCCGGTCGACAGCCGGTCGTTCTCGTCTCTGCGTTCCGCCTCGCGGACCCTGGGGGCCAGCGCGCACCGGTGAACGCTTTCCCGGGCCTCCCGCCCAACGCATCCTCCGGAGGACGCATGAACAAGAAGGACATGGCCGCCCAGCTCTCCGAGCGCGCCGGCATCCCCCACATCCGCGCGACCGAGCTGCTCAACCACATTTTCGACGCCGAGACCGGCATCGTCGCCACCGCGCTCAACAGCGGTGACAAGGTCCTCGTGGCCGGCTTCGGCACCTTCGAGGTCAAGACCCGCGCCGGGCGCAGCGGCACGAACCCCGCCAACGGCGCCAAGATCCAGATCCCCGCCAAGAAGTACACCAGCTTCAAGGCCGGCAAGAACCTCAAGGATCGCCTCGGGGCCTGAGCCCTGGGACATCCTCCCCCCAAGACCACTCCTCCCCCAAGCCAAGGACACTCCAATGAACAAGAAGGATATGGCCGCCCAGCTCTCCGAGCGCGCCGGCATCTCCCAGGTCAAGGCCACCGAGCTCCTGACCGTGATCTTCGACGGCGACAACGGCATCATCGCCAACGCCCTCAACGAGAACGACAAGGTCCTCGTGGCCGGCTTCGGCACCTTCGAGGTCAAGACCCGGGCTGCCCGTCGCGGCACCAACCCCGCCACCGGCACCAAGATCGACATCCCGGCCAAGAAGGCCATCGGCTTCAAGGTCGGCAAGACCCTGAAGGAGCGGATCGAGGTCTGAGACCTCGCTCCCACCGATAGACGTCGCCCCCTCGGCCTTGCGCCGGGGGGGCGCGCTTCGTTTTGTTGGCCGCCTGAACTCAGCGGGCGCCGTCCACCCCAAAGAAGAGGTAGACCGCGCCCACATCATAGGCGCCAACATTGCTGTAGGCCGTCGCGAGAATGAGCTCTGCGCGCCCATCTCCGTCCAGGTCTGCCGCCGTGTTGGACCGGCCCAGGTAGTCCTTGGTCTCTGCCCCGAAGAAGCTGCGGTCGGCCACGGCCCGGGCCCGCCCCGACACAAAGGCGCCATCGGCGCGGCCGGCGATGCGGTAGACCTGCCCGGCCTTGGTGCGCAGCCCCTGCCAGGCCGACACCGACCCCAGCAGCAGGTCGCCCAGCCCGTCACCGTCGTGGTCGGCGCCCGCGTGCAGGCCGGTGCCCAGCTGCACATCGGCGTGGTCGCCCTCCCAGGTGGCCAGCAGGGGCAGGCCCGCCCCGCTCAGGTCGCCGCCGCCGCGCAGCTCCACCGCGCCTTCGTTGCCCCAGGGCAGATCCCGCAGGGGCGCCCCAATCAGCAGCTCGGCCATGCCATCGCCGGTGACATCGCCCACGGCCAGGGCCCAACCATAGGCCTCGTTCCGGGTGGGGCCCTCCAGCACCACCGGGGCGTCGGCCAGGCTGCCCCCCACGGGGTCGGTCGGGCCGCCGGGAAGCACATAGACCCGCCCCGGCCCGCCGGCATAAGGCGCAGACAGGGCGAGATCGGCGTAGCCATCGCCATCCAGGTCGCCACCGGCCAGGGCCATGCCCGCCGCATCCTGGCTGTTGACGCCAAAATAGCAGGGCAGGTCGGCGGCGCTCTGATCGCCGGCCAGCCCGGCCTGGCCCAGCAGCAGGCAGGCCTTGCCGCGGGACCAGGTCTCGCCGCCATCGCCGAATGCCTCGCGCTGGGCGCCATTGAGGGCGAGGTCGGAGAGGCCGTCGCCGTTGACATCGCCCGCATCGGCCAGGGCGCTGCCCAGCTGGCCCAAGGCGAGGTCGCCGGTGATGCGCAGGGTGGGGCTCAGCGCCGGGGGTGCATCGGCGTCACCGACCTGGCCCACCACCAGCCAGACCTCGCCCGCGCCGGGCAGGTCCAAGCCGTCGGCCCCCGTGCCGCCCACACCCGGGGCGCCCACCGCGAGATCGCCCAGCCCGTCTCCGTTCAGGTCCTGCAGCAAGGCGAGGGCGCTGCCCATGCGCCCGCCCGTGGCCCGGCCCGGCACCGTGGCCGACAGGCCCGCCTGGGGCGAATCCAGGCGGCCCCCGCTGAAGATCAAGGCAGCGCCGGCATCCACGGTGGTCTCGGTGGCGCCGCTGATGTCCCGGTAGGGGGCGCCGATGGCCAGATCGGGGCGGCCATCGCCATCGAAGTCCGCGCCGCTGGCCAGGGCATGACCGAAGTAGTCATAGGCCTGGCTGCCCGTCCAGCTGCAAGGGGCGGCGCTCACGCAGGTCTCGGCGCCCAGGGGGCCGCCATTGTCCGTGGCGGTGCAGCTCGGTGGATCGGCGCCGGGGTCGCCGCTGCCGGG
>JAGYJW010000073.1 GCA_018401435.1 Deltaproteobacteria bacterium
TCTTCCGAGGCGGAACGAGCGACCCCTAGGACCTGATAGTGGTCTGCCAACTAGTTGTCCTCCAAAGCTTTTGATAGGTATCTGGCCACGGCCCTCACAGATGCAATATTGTTGGAATAATCCATCCTGGTTGGGCCCAGAACTCCAAGCTTGGCGACTTCAGTGCCACGACTTTGATAGCCGGTGAAGACCAAAGAAGTGTTCTGAATACCTTGGATACCAAGTTCGGAACCGATGCGCAGTCCCACTCCGTGAGCATCCGCATGCAACTCATCCAAAAGACGCATCAAAACCACTTGTTCCTCAATCGCCTCTAAAACCTTTGACAGCTCTCCCGAGAAATCGCCGTCTTGTCGAACCAAATTGGATGCACCCGAGACCACGAGCTTCTCTTGCTTATTTGCATCAACCAAGGCTAATAGCGTCGAAACAACCCGCTGCACAAAATCCCTGCGATTGGGTGCGAACTGTTCTGCCAATTCATCTAGAGCTTCCCTAACCTCGGAGAGCTGGCTCGCTGCCAACATGCCATTTAGCCGACCCCTAATTTCCTGAACCAATTCGAGGTCAATCTCGCTGTTCCACTCAATCATCACCTGCTGAACCCGACCCGAGTCGGTGATCAACATGAGCAAGATTCGACTGTCGTTGATAGGTATTAGCTCGATGTGCCTCACGGCGCTCTTTCCAAGCGACGGATACTGCACCAGAGCCAGCGTGTTGGTCAGCTGCGAAAGCGAGCGAGCCGCTCTTTCAACCACATCATCCAGATCGCTTGCACCAACCAAAAAACTTTCGATTGCGCTTCTCTCAGCAGAACTAAGCGGCTTCACATCCCCGAGTCGATCAACAAAGAGCCGGTAGCCCTTCTCGGTTGGGATTCGACCCGATGAAGCATGCGGGGCTGTTATCAGCTCCTCGTCTTCCAAAAGTGCCATGTCGTTTCGAATCGTCGCAGCCGATACTCCCATTGGATGGCGGTCTAACAGCGCCTTAGACCCAACGGGCTGGTTCGATGAAATGAAGTCTTGGACAATTGCCCTAAGCACATCCAGGGATCTTTCGGGAATCATTAGCACTCACCTACCTTGAGTGCCAAGTCTAAACAAAGATGAGCCACTAGCTAAGAAAATCCAACACAATGCGGTCAACCAGAAGCCTGCCCGCCGGGGTGACTCGGATTCGATCCCTATCCATTGTTAGAAGTCCACGACCTAAAGATTCCGAGACCAGTTTTGCGGAAACATCAAGCTCGCTCAGCAGTGATTTAGATATGCCAGATTGGGTGCGCAGACCGAGCATGAGTTGCTCCTCCAATTGCTGCCGAGCCGTCAGCTCCTCCCGAGCGGCAACGGGAAAGCCTGACTTCAAAGCTGCCTGGTAGCTGGTGGGGTGTTTTAAGTTCCAGAATCTATTGCCAGCGAGGTGCGAGTGAGCACCCGGACCATAACCCACCAGTCTTGAGAGGCCCAATAAGCACTGTTGTGTCTTGACGGTAACCCCCAGTTCGAAACTTCGTACCAATTCAGACCACTAGAAGTAATCAGGTCGGTTGCTAGTTCATATTTTGAGGCATTGAGATCCTCATCAACTTGCGCAACCTCGCCTTTTGAAACCCGCCTGGCAAGCTTTGTGCCGGGTTCAACGATGAGTGAGTATGCAGAGATGTGATCAATGTCTAGTTCTAGAGCGCTGTTGAGGTTGCCTCCCAGCTCTGAATTGTTTCCTGGTGCTCCATAGATGAGATCGATGCTGACCTCATAGCCAAGCTCTTTGGCGCACCTACCAGCAGGCCCACGTGATCCTTAGAGTGAGTCCGGTCCAGAACAGCAAGAACCTCGTCGTCGAAGCTTTGGACACCCATGCTCAACCGATTTACTCCCAGATTTGCCAACTCAGCTAAGAACGCAACGCTCGTGGACTCAGGATTGGCCTCTGTTGTTATTTCTGCATCAATATCGATACCAGTTTTTCCCACAGCTCCCCTAAAACCACTTCAAACTGTTGGGAGGTGAATAGCGAGGGTGTGCCACCTCCAAAGAACACAGTATTGAGCGATCGTGCGAGGTAACCCGATTGCTGCAGAAGGTCTTTACTGCGCCTAATTTCGAGGGTTAGTTGATCATGAAAACCGGATTTGAGGTCTCCGTTGAGCTCGCTAGAGGTATAGGTATTGTGAAATCACAGTAGCCACATCGCCGGTGAAAATGGAATGTTACACGTAGGCGTGGAAGCTTCTCTCGGTATCATCAAAGCCGGCAACAAGTTGTTGCTGGGCCAATCCAAGCCATCGGGCAGAGCTCCAGGCACTACTTCTTCTTCTCTGCCTTTGAAACCTCTTCAGAGGAAAGCGCCGAAATAAATGCTTCCTGTGGGACCTCTACCCTGCCGACCATCTTCATACGCTTCTTGCCCTCTTTTGCTTCTCTAGAAGCTTGCGCTTGCGCGAAATGTCACCGCCGTAGCACTTTGCAAGAACGTCCTTACGAATCGCACGGATAGTCTCCCGAGCTATGATCCGGGCTCCAACGGCCGCCGGATTGGAACCTCAAATTGCTGACGCGGTATCAACTCTCTGAGCTTTCCAGCAATCTTGGTGCCGTGTGCATAGGCCTTATCGCGGTGAACTATCGAGCTAAAGGCATCAACCTTTTCACCCTGCAACAAAGATCAACTTTGACCAGATCGCCGGACCGGTAACCAGCCTCTTCATAATCCAAAGATGCGTAGCCCTGAGTCTTGCTCTTTAGATTGTCAAAAAATCAAACACGATTTCAGCAAGCGGCAGTTCGTATCGCAACTGAACTCGATCCTCACCCAAATACTGCATATCGATCATCGTCCACGGCAGTTCTGGCAAAGCTCCATGATTGTCCCGACGTAGTCCTTCGGGCTCAAAATTGGCCCGAACTATTGGCTCTGCAACATCTTTAATCTTCCCCTCAGGAAATTCGTGTGGGTTGGTAACAACCTGCATCAAGCCGTCCTCACGAGTTACCTCGTAGACCACAGAGGGCGCGGTTGCTATCAGGCTGAGGTTAAACTCGCGCTCGAGTCGTTCGGTGATGATCTCAAGGTGCAGCAGACCCAAAAAGCCACAACGGAAACCAAAGCCCAACGCAGCGCTGGTTTCAGGCTCGTAGACCAGAGAAGCATCGCTCAGCCGCAACTTGTCTAAGGCCTCACGCAAATTTGGATAGTCTCCACCATCAATTGGGTAGATTCCCGAAAAAACCATTGGCTTGGGTTCTGAGTAACCTTTGAGAGCGTTGCTGGCGGGCTTCACCTTGGTTGTTACGGTGTCGCCAACCTTTGACTGACGAACATCCTTCCTCCGGTGATTAGATAGCCCACCTCTCCACACCAAGACCCTGAGTCACCTCTGGCTCTGGGCTGATAACACCAATTTCCAAGAGCTCGTGAACGGCACGAGTGGACATCATTTGAATCTGCTCGCGTGGCTTTAGGCTGCCGTCCACCATTCGGACGTAGGTGACAACACCGCGATAGCTGTCATAAACCGAATCAAAAATCATTGCCTAGCGGGTGCATTTGGATCACCCACCGGAGCCGGAACCCGAGCCACGATGCGATCAAGCAGTTCTCCAACTCCAACACCTGTTTTTCCAGAGACCATAAGGCAATCTTCGGGTTGGCATCCAATCAGATTTGCAAGTTCCTCAGCATATTTCTCTGGCTGAGCTGCCGGGAGGTCGATCTTGTTTAGAACAGGGATGATCTCTGAATCGTTTCCATTGCCAAATAAAGGTTTGCCAGTGTCTGCGCCTCGATTCCCTGAGCCGCGTCAACAAGCAGAACCGCTCCCTCACATGCCGCTAGCGATCTGGAAACCTCATAGGTGAAATCGACGTGACCTGGGGTGTCGATCATGTTCATCGCATAGGTCTTGCCATCAATCTCCCAAGGAAGCCTGACGGCCTGAGACTTTATGGTTATACCTCGTTCTCGCTCTATATCCATGCGATCAGGTACTGGGCCACATCTGTCGGTCATTGACAATTCCGGTGAGCTGAAGCATTCGGTCGGCCAAGGTCGACTTGCCGTGATCAATGTGTGCGATTATCGAAAAATTGCGGATCATTTCGGGCGGCGTTAGCGACGGCTGCAGCGCTTTAAGTGCACGTGGCGACAACTAATACCTCGATGGAGTTGGGAACCCCAATTCTGCCACGACTGTTGCCCATCAGAAACCAAACTGATAGAGTTTTGGCTTGTTATGGTCGCTGACCACAAAACCAAGATTTCCCCCGAAAGCAGACAATGGCAAACATCAAATCCAACATTAAGCGGATTGGCACCAACCGCAAGGCTGAGGCCCGCAACAAGGCAGTCCGATCTGAACTCAAGACTGCCGTTAGGGCAGCACGCGAGGCAGTCGTTGCTGGCGACAAGGAAGCTGCAACCGCGGCAGTCGTAACAGCTGGTCGAAAGATTGACAAGGCTGTAAGCAAGGGTGTTCTGCACAAGAACCAGGGTGCTAACCGCAAGAGCGCAATTGCCAAAGCAGCAGCAGCTCTGTAACTAGATTCCTATTTGAACCGAGTCCTTTTGGGCTCGGTTTTTTTAGTTTGTAGCCTTCGCCATTGCTAGCAGTAGTTTTTCCACCGAATATTCTGGCTCCCGAGCCGCTCCCTTAACATCCGCATCTGTCTTCGCGACCAACTGGACCAATTCGACCAGCTCCTGTTCTGTCCAGCCAGCGAGCTCCTTGCGAGCTTTGTCCACCTGCCAAGGCGCCATTCCTAGCGCCGCAGCATTCGAATTTCTGTCGTTGAATAGCCGGGCCAACTGCCTGATTCTCATTGCCAATGCGGCTGTCAATGCAACTGGGTCGATACCGGTTGCAGAGCCATGGCGAAATAGCCTGATTGCTTCTGCAGCATTTCCAGCCATGGCGGCATCCGCAATCTTGAATGCATTGGTCTCGACCCTCCCGCCAAACGTCTGCTCAACATCCTCTTTCGAGATTTTTGGTTTTCCAAGCGAGGCTAGCTGCGAACAAGCCGCCGCAAGCTCCCCAATCTCGTTGGCAAACGCCTGAAGTAAAAGCTTTGCGGCTTGCGGTTCCACACTCACGTTGCGAAATACAAACTCTGAATTTATGAACGCCATCTTGTCGCTGTCACGTTTGAGCTCCTCGCACACAACGTTGACCGCCTGCTTGCTGAATTTGGTTTTGAACTTTCCATTGTGACCAACAAGGTTTGGTAACCTGGCGATTACCGTGCAACTTGGATTTGGCTCCAAAAGATACCTCTCCATGTCAGAAGCAAGCTCCTCCGCGGCGCCGTGAATGACAACCAGTCTCGCCTCGCCAAACAGGGAAGGAGACGCGAGTGAAAACAGCAGCCCATTGGCGTATTCACCCTCCGCTATCTCGTCAATCTCAAGATCGGGGTTTGCATTACGCAGCTCCTGTCTAATTCTTGAAATCGCGCGCGAAGCTAGATAGTGTTCGGGGCCTGAGACAACAACGAGGGCCGCAGCCTCAGCCTGATTCCAACTTAGAGTTTTTCCTGCATTCACGTTGTGAGTTTACCGCCGCTTCTAATCCCGAGCTCAGCGTCGAGATCTATCGCGATTGGACCAAGCTGGTCTGTTCTCAACACTGTTGCACCTGTTCGCTCCAGAATTGAAAGCGCCGAAGCAGCCGGATGTCCGTAGTCGTTTTTGCCAACTGAAAATATCGCGGCAACCGGCGAGAGAAATTCATAAAGCTCTGAGGACTGGTCGGCGGAACCGTGATGGGCGACCTTCACAATAAGCTGCCGCGTGCGCAGTAGGGAAAGGTCGTGCATTGCATTGCGCAAAAGTCTTATTTGTCCAGACTCACCCAAATCGCCCAGCGCCAAAACCGCATGTTCGTCATCCCAGGCGGCAAAGATCAAACTGGCATCGTTGCTGTCACTTGATTCGTTAGCCTTCGATGACGGTTGCAGAATTTTCCAACTAAACCTACCCAGATTTCCGACAAGACCAGTTCTACCAACTTCAATCCGCACTCCCGCTTCTGCCAATACCTTTTGGACTATAGAAACCAGCGGTCGGTCATCCTCAAAGCCCGACACCAAAGCCAAGCCAACCTCACGATTTCGAATTGCACCCCTGATGCCGGCGACGTGGTCAGCATCAAAGTGAGTAAGTACCAGCAGATCAATTCGCTTCACCCCAGCGCTTTGCAGGCACTGGTCGATAAGGTCGTCATCCCGCCCAACATCTACAAGCACCACCTGCCCTGAATCCCGGACCAGAAGAGCATCACCCTGGCCAACATCGCAAACCAATAGAGCCGAGTCCGAGGCAAAATTGGTATGACGAATCTGATCCGTTGCACTCCAGGAAATGGCCAACACGCAAACCAGTGCGGCGCTGATTCGCAACTGCCTGGCTGCCGGCTTAAAGATTCCAAAGCTAAGAGCCAATAGAGCAACTACCAGCGCAACCAGGAGAATGCCCAAAACGCCCTTGACAAAGTGGAGTCTTGCAGCCGGCCAACTTGAAAGCTCTTGCGCAACAATCACAATCCAATTGGCCATAATTGAAGCCAAGTAACTCACGCCACCGGCCAGCGGTATGTTGACGGACGAGACAATGACGCTCAGGATGCCAAGAATCGTTATTGGTGCGACAACTGGCTCGACAATCAGGTTTGCGAGCACTGAATACAGCGGTATAGATGGCTGCAGTATCAGCAGCACCGGAGTCGTGAAAAGCTGTGCGGAGGAACTCGCGGCAATTCCCATGGCAATAACATCTGGCATGTACTGTCTTAGCCACTCAAACATCGGTGCCGCCATTATCAATAGGCCAGCGGTTGCGAAGGCGGAAAGAGCGAATCCAATGTCGGTTGCCAGGCCTGGATCAATCATCAGAAGAACAACGATGGCCAAGCTAAGCGAATTCAGCGCCGTCGAACCCCTCCCGAGCCAGAGTCCGATCATGACAAACAACGCCATGGTTGCGGCCCGAATAACGCTGGATTCCGGACCCACAAGCAGAACATAACCAGACATTGCAATCAGCGCCGTCAAATAGCGGATGTTTCTTGGCATACCCAAACCGGCGCACAGAAAGTAGATGGCGCCAACGATAATTGCCAGATTCGCACCTGATACCGCGACCAGGTGGGTTAGTGACAACGTCTTCATTTCCAACTCGACAGCATCTGACAGAAGGCTTCGCTCGCCTATGGTCAAGCCCGCAACTAAACCTGCCGCGTCCGCATTCACTCCGTTTAGAGACAAAAGAAAGCGTTCCCGGAGGTAGCTAATGAATGACACCTCTGGGTAATTGAGTTTGATTTGCGACTGGGCGTTCTCTGGAGCAAGGGTCCAACTTAGAAACCAGATGAGTGCTGCTAGCGCGGTGCTCACAGCGTCAACTGGTCTCTAATCTTCTCCAGCAATTTGCTGCCTATCCCAGGCACCTCAGTCAGTTGCTCGACCGATGAAAAACTCCCGATTTTAGACCGATACTCCAAGATTCTGGATGCCATTGCCGGTCCAATTCCAGTTAGCGACTCAAGTTGAGACTCGGTTGCGCTATTCAATGAGATATAGCCACCAGAACCGTCAATGTTGAGTTGGTTCTGGTGCAAAACAACAATCTGTTCACCATCTGAAACCATTCGCGCCAGGTTGACGCTGGATTCAACCGCGCCTTCCGTAAAGCCACCTGCAAGGGTGATGGCGTCTTGAACTCTGGAACCTGTTGCGAGTTCGTAAAGACCCGGTTCAGTTACTGCGCCAGCGACGTGCACCATAAAGTTCGAGGGCGCAAGCACCTCACTAAGAATTGGTCTGGCCTCTGGGGGCTTGGGGCTACTGAAGTTTGAAAACCAGACACCGAGGACGACACCGAGGACAGCTAGCAAAATCAAGTACCTTCGCTTGGCCTTCGGCTCAAGACCCGAGATGTATCTTGTTATGTTCTCCATGGCAAGGATGGAAACATGCGGAATCGAAGCATGCCAGCGCAGAATCTAAAGTTGTGAAAAACTAACTAATCAGTCGCAATGTTGACAAGTTTTGGTGCTCGAACAATTACGTTTTTGACATTGCTGTCACCAATAATCTTTTTTACAGCCTCGGAACCAAGCGCCAAGGTTCTCAGTTCCTGCTCGCTGATGTCCACGGGAACGCTGAACTTATCTCTGAGCTTCCCGTTCACCTGCACGATGGCAACAATTTCGCTCTGCACCAGTAACGACTCATCGACGTCTCGCAAGCCAGCAAGAGCAACCGAGGGCTCATGACCGAGCAATGACCACATTTCCTCCGCGGTATATGGGGCATAGAGCGATAGCGCTTTTGCTAGCTCCTCCGCACCCTCTCTAACGGCTGGGTCTTTAGGTCCGACCCCAACATCTATTGCTTTTCGGAGACTGTTTGTTAGCTCCATGATTTTTGCCACGCCAACGTTGAACTTGAAACCCTCAATCGACTCACCAAAGGCCCTCAAAAAAGAATGGGTTTGCTTGCGCAGCTCGACATCACCGCCAGTCACATCGACTTTGACATCAGAATCCACGTCTTTCGCGATGCGCCAAGCTCTCGCCAAAAATTTTGCGGACGAGGCTGGTGAAACATCGGCCCAGTCGATGTCGTCCTCGGGCGGGCCTGCAAAAGACATTGTGAGCCTGATCGCATCCACCCCGTGCTCGTCCAACTGCTCACTGAGTCGAACCAAGTTGCCCCGCGACTTACTCATCGCAGAACCGTTCATTAGAACCATTCCCTGGTTCAAAAGCCTGGTGAAGGGTTCTTGAAAGTCAACCATCCCTATGTCGTGCAGCACCTTGGTGAAGAATCTGGCATAAAGCAGGTGCAGGATCGCATGAGTGACGCCACCAACGTACTGATCAACAGGTGCCCACTTCTTCGCACCCTCAGCGCTAAATGGCTCGGTCAAAGAGTTTGGGTCTAGGAATCGAAGGAAATACCAAGAGCTATCTACGAAGGTGTCCATGGTGTCGGAATCTCGCTTTGCCGGGCCCTGACACTTAGGGCAAGAGACGTTGATCCAATCAGTAGCTGCACCCAGGGGGGAAGTGCCCTTTGGCTGCAGGTCTAAACCCGAGCTATCCGGGAGTTCAACCGGTAGTGAGTCCAGAGGAACCGGCACCTCACCGCAGGCATCACAGTGGATGATTGGAATCGGTGTCCCCCAGTAGCGCTGCCTAGAGATCAGCCAGTCCCGCAGCCTAAAGTTTTTTGAACTGATCCCAGTCCCGCGCTTTTCCAGAATCTCTATTGCCCTGGGGATAGCCGCTGCCTTGGTGAGGCCGTTCAGTTCACCCGAGTTCACCATAACTCCGTCGCCGGTCGTAGCCACACCGGTGGCCACAGGGTCCTCATCGGTCTGCACAACCACGCGAACCGGCAACTTCATTGCGTTAGCAAACTCCAGGTCTCGCTGATCGTGAGCGGGAACGGCCATGATCGCACCGGTGCCGTAATCCGCGAGTACGTAATCGGAAACCCAAACCGGTATCCGCTCGCCATTCAACGGATTGATTGCGTAACGACCAATAAATAATCCGGTCTTCTCTCGGTCAGTGGCCAATCGCTCTATGTCATTAGCCTGCTTCACGCTCTCGTGGTAGCTGTGAAAAGCCGTGCGAATCTCGCTGGGAGCATCCATCACCAGCTCGCTTGCAAGATCACTGTCAACCGCCACCACCATGAAGGTTGCACCGTAAAGAGTGTCAGGACGAGTGGTAAACACAGAGATTGGAGCAGCTCTGCCCTCAATTTCAAAATCAACGTTGGCACCGATAGATCTGCCGATCCAGTTGCGCTGCATCGTGAGGACCTTGGCCGGCCATGCACCCTCCAGGGTGTCCAGGTCATCCAGCAGTCGATCTGCGTAGTCAGTGACTTTGAAATACCACTGAGTTAGCGCCTTCTTGGTGACCGTTGAGTCGCATCGCTCACAAAGCCCAGCAACCACCTGCTCATTAGCCAAAACGGTCTGACAGCTAGGGCACCAGTTCACATTTGAATTCTTGCGATAGGCCAACCCTCGCTCATAAAACTGCAAAAACAACCACTGGTTCCATCGGTAATAAATAGGGTCGCAGGTTTGCAGCACTCGATCCCAGTCAAAACTGCACGCGTAGCGCCGCATCGAGCTTTTTTGCTGAGCAATGTTTTCGAGTGTCCAGGCCCTGGGGTCCAAACCGCGCTTGATAGCCGCGTTCTCCGCCGGCAGGCCAAAAGCGTCCCAACCGATTGGGTGCATGACGTTATAACCACGCTGAAGCCAATATCTTGCAACCACATCCCCAAGCGCATAGGCCTCAGCGTGACCCATGTGTAAATCACCTGATGGGTAGGGAAACATGTCCAATATGTACTTTTTTGGACGCGAGTCGTCGGCCCTTGAGGAGTCAAAGGGTTTGATCTGGTCCCAAATAGGTAACCAGCGCTCTTGCATCGCGGAGATGTCGTACTCAGTGCTCAATGGTTACCTCAGAAAACGTCAATCTCATAAGGCTACCAACTCACACTGGCGCCGAGCCCCTCCACCAGGGCTTTAGATTTCAGAACAATTTCATCATGTTCCGCATCCGGGTTGGAGTCGGATGTAATTCCCCCACCGATTCCTATGCTCACGCTGGAATCTTTGAAGACTGCCGTCCGAATCACCATTCCCAAGTCCATGCTCCAATCCGGGGCTATCCAACCAATTCCACCCGAGTATGCGCCCCTGGGCCTTGACTCCAATCCGCTAAGAATCTGCATGGCACTAATCTTGGGCGCACCAGTCATTGAACCACCGGGAAGTAGGGCTGATAGTGCCTCCCTTCCAGTTTTTCCGGTTGCCAACAGACCGGACACATCAGACACCAGCTGGTGCAGCGTGGAAAAGGATTTCACCGCCAAGAGCGACTCGACACGAATGCTGGCAGGATCGCATGCGACCGAAAGATCGTTGCGAATTAGATCGACAATCATTAGATTCTCGGCTCTTTCCTTGAGGTCTGTTCCTAGCTCTTCGATTAGTAGCAGGTCTTGTGCAGGATCATCAGATCTTGGCCTAGTGCCCTTTATTGGACTTGACAGGACCTTCTGTCCATGAACTGTGATGAAGCGTTCAGGCGAAATGGAAACAAAATGCACACCGTTGACATTTATGTAGGCCGAGTAGGGCGCTGGATTTTTCTTTCGTAAACGCAAGAAATAGCTGAGCGGATCACCAACAAATTCGCCCTCTAGCGAAGTAGTCAAGCAAATTTGATAGACATCACCAGCCGAAATGTGGGCCTGCGAAGCAACAATTTTTTCTAGGTATTCGCTTCTGTTATCTGCGGGCTCTAGGACCGCGGCAGTTGCGGCTGGATTAGAGAGCTGGTAGCCGGCGGCGTCAGATCCAATTAGTGCAAGTCGCAACAATGCTCCGTGGAACCAGGAGTCGAACTCCGCCTGATTATCAAACAGTCCAATGAAATACATGGCTCGAGAGTCGTGATCATAAACAAAGGCTCGCTCTACAGACAACCCCTCCACGATTTCAATCTCACCAGAGCGAAGCGGGTAGTGAACTACCCCAACAAACCCGGGTCTGAAACGGAAAGGTAATTCGGCTTGGTCTTGATAACTCAGAATTTCAATTGCGTCTGTGGGCCTGCCCGCACCAATCACCGAAAACCGCTCTTCGCTGTGATGTTCGCGGTCCAGCCAGAAGCTACCTGGCTGATTGGCAAAAAAAGACACGAAGGTATCCGCGATTGTGGTCCAGCCGCTAAGTCGTTCGTGGAAAAGTCGCATTTTGCCCGCTTTCAGCCACGTAGTCTAGAGGCGATGAGTGTGAATGGTGACTTCTTCAGGTACGCGCAGCATGAACTGCAGCCTGTTGACATTGCGCTGGCCGACCCAATCTCGGTGGCGGATAGCTGGCTTGTAACCAATAACAGCAGTCGAGCATTGGCGCGGCATCTGCATAGGTTTTCCAGGACCATCACGGAGCCTAAGTGCAAGGAACAGCTACCCGGATTCTTTGCTGCTGTCATGGCGCAGGTTCCAAACACCGGTGACTGGTTCCCGAGGCTTGAATATCGTGCCGACCAAACCCCCGGAGAGCGTCTGTTTCTAAGGCTGAGATCCGCCCCCGAGCGAACTGAGACCTGCACACTTTGGACCTATGACCAAAATGATCCGAGACTGAACCCGACCATCAAAGGACCTGATCTTTCGACCTGCCAAAAGTTGCGCCGCGCTGCAAATCTCCATGGTGCGGACGAAGCGGTACTGCTTGACGATAACGGAGTTATATCCGACGGAGCACTGTCTTCAATCGTCTGGTGGCACGGAGACGTCTTGTGCGCGCCGGATGATTCAACTCCCTGGTTGCCATCGATAACCCGTGAACTTGTATTTGAACTCGCCAGTCAGGCCGGTTACGAGACTCAGCTGGTTGCAGAGACCCCCGTCGATCTCAATGGCTCCGAGGTTTGGTCGCTTTCAGCGCTGCAGGGAATTCGAGGCGTCACCAGTTGGAACGGTGTTGATGTCGGACAGCTGAGATTACTAAAGCCCTTCCGCAAACGCTTGAAGATGCTCCTAGAGCCAGTGCAAACTGGTCTGTCGCAGTATCGGCAGCACTAGTCTGACGGCGGTCGATCGAATTGGTTGTTTCGGTGCCCTCAGCTACAACTGTTACAAAAGGAAATAGATAATGTGCGGTCGATTCGTGGTGGCTCGGGAGCAAGATGAACTGGTGGATCTTTTTGACTTGGAAGAAACTGCTCCGGGCTCAAACATTCTGAGTTACAACATCGCCCCTACCCAGCAGGTTCCTATCATCGTGGAGCGTGAAATTGACGGCATGCCCTCACGGCAAATGCATGCGGCGCGCTGGGGACTACTGCCAGCCTTTGCCAAGGAAGCGGGTGGGCCACCACTTTTCAATGCCCGCATTGAAACGGTCTTGGAGAAACCAAGCTTCAAAGAGGCCGCTTTACTGAAACGCTGCGTTGTTCCAGCATCTGGTTATTTTGAATGGACTCAGACGGAAGCAAAGACACCAATTTATATTCACCCACCGGAGGGCATGCTTGGTTTTGCCGGCATCTACTGGTGGTGGCGAGACCCTCAGAAAAACGCCAGCGACCCCGCTCGCTGGGTTCTAACCTGCAGCATTCTCACTAAGGACTCAGCTCCCAACCTGGCAGCCATTCACGATCGAAACCCGGTGATGCTTTCTCCTGACTCACTTGCGGCTTGGATGGCACCGGACTTTGAAACCAGTTCGGAACTTTTGCTAGCGCTTCAGGCAGAGTCGGACGAGGTCGCCCAACAGCTTTCATTCCACGAGGTTTCCAAGGCTGTTGGCAGTGTTAGCAACAACTCTCCAGAATTGATTGTGGCAATTTAGCCAATCGTTTGAAAATGTCCTGATCCCAACATAAACTCTTTGTATTCGAACAAATGTTCGAATTTGGGAGTGGGAAATGCAACTTGAGCTGATTACCGGCGTGATGCTGGATTTTGACGGTGCTCCGGTCTGCTTTAGCTGGCGTGATAGGCCCTACACGGTCTGTTCTAAGCCAGTTCGGTGGTATTCCCGCAAGCTTTGGTGGCATGAGGCCGAATCTGCGGCCAAGGGCGTGGGGTCGGCTCTGGTGGAGACCGAGATGTGGCGATTATGGGCGGTAAGCGACACGAATCGAGTGTTTTTTGAACTGACTCACAAGCTGCCCGAAGACCACTGGGAGATAGTCAAGGGTGACTAGGTGGCATTTACTCACCTCAATGTAAGTTCTGCTTTTTCCGCCCACTACGGAGTAAATCGCCCAGAGCAACTCGTGGCTGGCGCAAAAGCACTTGGGTTTGAGTCACTTGCAATTACAGACCGAGACGGCCTTTACGGGGCAATAAAGCACATTGGAGCTGCCGTCAAAGAAGGGCTGTACCCAATAGTTGGAGTAAACCTGGAGGTTACCGACACTCAGAGCCTTGGCAGGGTTGTGGTACTGGCCCATGGTCACAACCAGGGAGCGGGTTGGGCATCACTCTGCCGAATAGTTTCCAAGGCTTGGCAAAAACCGGGACGAAACAAACAGGTTTCGATAGGACTTGAAGAACTGGCACTTCTTTGCCAAACCGACAGTGCAAACTGCACCATTTTGATCGGCGCAGAATCCAGTGTTGCGAAGCTTGTGCTTAGTGATCCAAACCAGGCCATGCAAATTCTCAGAACCTGGACTAAGGCCCTAACCAAACCGGGATCGTTGGTGATTGAGGTCACCAACCACCTCACCGAGCCAGGCACAATTGGTTCTGAAGAGCATGCCAGGGCGATGTATCAACTAGCTAAATCCGCCAATATTCCGGCTGTAATAAGCAATGCGGCTAGGTATCTAACGCCAGATGACGCACTCACTGCAGACGTGCTGGATTCAGCGAGGCACTTGGAGCCACTGGGTGTGTTTTTACTCCAGCCCAACGCGCAGGCCTGGCTAAAGCCTCAAAACCAAATGGCTCAACTCGCACTTGAAATCACCGAGAGCACCAGCGAATCGGTTCGCCTGATGACTGCCACCGCAGAACTTGCGGAACTTTGCTACCTGGATCCGGTTCCAGATTGTGGCTGGGGTCAACCAAAGACTCCGGAACAAAGCGCTCTTGGGATAATCGAGAATCCCTTTGAGGTGCTGTGGCAAAAAGCACACGCAGCTATTGATTGGCGCTATCCAAACGCTAAGGCTGCAGTTCTCGCACAGGTGCAACATCGGCTCTCAAAAGAACTGATTGCCATCAATCAACTCGGCTTTGCCACCTACTTTCTAACGGTTGCAGACGTTGCTCAGATGATTAGGGACATGAACGTGAGAATTGCGGCTCGTGGTTCTGGAGCCGGGTCGCTAACCAACTACCTGCTTGGTATAAGTGGGGTTGATCCGATATCCGAAGGGCTACTTTTTGAACGGTTTCTATCAACCGAGCGCAGCACGCTGCCAGATATTGATATCGATGTTGAATCTGCCAGAAGGCACGATATCTACCGAAATATCTTTCGTCGCTATGGCGGTGAGCGAGTAACGCTTTTGTCGATGCAGTCCACCTATCGCGGTCGCGGGGCCCTCCGGGACAGTGGCATGGCGCTTGGTCTACCTGAGGAGCAGATTGACGAGATTGCCAAGAACATGTGGCGATTCTCGGCTCGAAATTTCCGCAGAGAAATGGCAGAGAAGCCCGAACTTGAGAACTTTGCACAGCTGGCTGAAGGTGATCGCAAACTAAACCTGTTGATTGACATCACCCAGCGATTGGACCGACTCCCCCGCCATATTTCCATGCACCCCTGCGGAGTGATTCTTGGCAACTCAGAATTATTAAACCTGACTCCAACCGAACCCAGTGGACTTGGGCTACCGATGAGTCAGTTTGACAAGGACGACATGGACCCAATGGGCTTTCTAAAACTCGATGTTCTGGGGGTTCGAATGCAATCTGCCATGGCCTACACAATCAAAGAGATAGCGAGAACCAAAAAGGAAACCCTGAATCTAGATGCGGTTCCAAAAGACGATCCCGATGTGTTCAAGATGATCAGAACCACCAACACCCTTGGCATCTTTCAAATCGAGAGTCCCGGTCAGCGCGAACTGACCGGCAAGCACCAGCCAACCGAGTTCAATGACCTAACGCTGCAGATTTCGCTTTTCAGACCAGGGCCGATGAAGGGCAACATGATCAAGCCCTATCTCGATGGTCGTCACAAGCTGATTGAACCGGATTACATTCACCAAGACCTAAGACCAATTCTCGAAGAGAGCTACGGGGTCGTGGTCTTCCACGAACAGCTGATGCGAATCATGCAAAAGATGACCGGCTGCACCCTTGCCAGAGCCGATGAAATGCGCAGGCAGCTTGGAAAAAGTGATCGAATCGACAGGCTGAGAAGTTATTTCCAGCAGTCGGCGCGTGCAAGAGGGTATAACGCAAAAGTAATTGAAAGAGTTTGGTCAATCATCGAGGGATTTGGTTCCTTTGGCTTTTGCAAGGCCCACGGGGCCGCCTTTGCGGTTCCCACATATCAGTCGGCCTGGCTAAAGACCCACTACCCAACCGAGTTCATTGCCGGATTGCTGACCCATGACCCAGGCATGTATCCAAGGCGTTTACTTTTAGCTGAGGCCAGAAGATTGGGAGTAAAGCTACTGCCTATTGACGTGAATCTATCAAGCGCGGAATACACCGTTGAGACTTCTAGTACGGGAGTTGGAATCCGGATGGCGCTCACCGAAGTCTCGGGGATTTCAAATCCCGAACTGCAACGCATCATTACAGAGCAGCCCTTCAGGGACATCAGTGACTTTTACCTGCGTGCCAGGCCCTCCCGTAGAACCTTAGAGAAGCTTGCGCTAATCGGAGCGCTCGACAGCGTCGCTGGGATTGACTCGGAGGATGCTAAGCACAATCGCGGTGATCTAATGGTCTTAGTGCGCCAAATCAGCTCGAAACCCGCACCAAAGCAAGACCTAAACCAACTGAGCTTTGAACTTGGAAAACTTGACCTAATGCCAACCGGAAACCAAAAACCAACAAAGGCAGAAACCGTTAGGCAAGAGCTTGCAATTACCGGCATGGATGTCACCGACCACCAGCTAGAAGAATTCCAAGAGCTACTAGACGAGCTCGGCGTTGTCAGAGCTCAGGAACTGGTTTCCCTAAGAAGCAACACCGAGGTTCTGGTTGCCGGAGTGAGAATCGCAACCCAAACACCGCCAATGCGCAGTGGCAAGCGTGTGGTATTCGTATCTTTAGATGATGGAACCGGCTGTGCAGATGCAACATTTTTTGATGAGGCACAAAGGCGGTGTGCACACCTGCTGTTCCAAAACCGATTGCTCCTGATATCAGGAAAGACCCGCCGCACCGGAGTGCGAGGGGTCTCAATCCTTGCTGAGAACGCTTGGGATCTCAGAGCGCTCTGGTTAGAGCGAAAGCAAAAAGCTTCCTAGTCGCGGTTGAAAATGGCCAACAGTCGCAGGATCTCAACGTAGAGCCAGATCAGGGTTGCGGTAAGACCGAACGCTGCACGCCATTCAAGCTCCTGAGGCCAGCGGTTCTCTACACCCTGGCGAATGGTCTCAAAGTCCAGGTTTAGAGTGAAGGCGGCAAGGCCGACTCCAACCAGGGCAATTAGCCAACCAAACGAAGATGTGTAGACGCTGGTTCCAGCCAGCAAAGCAAAACCGAGGTTCACCATTGCAAAGACGAAGTAGCCGATCAGGGCAAAGGACATAATGCGCACAAAGCGCTGGTCCACCTTGATCCAGCCGAAACGATACGCCGCAAACATCGCGCCCGCAGTTGCAAAGGTGCCAAGCACTGCGGTCTGGACGATTCCTGGGTAGAAGCCTTCAAAGATGCCGGAAAGTGCTCCGATAAATACACCCTGAACTAGCGCATAGGCCATGTAGGCGCCAGGACGAGTCTTCTTACCAAAGCTCGCCCAAAGGCCAAGACCAAGGCCGACAAATAGTACTGGAAGAAGAAGCGCGTATAGCTCAAAGAACCAGGTCACGCCAGCTCCGGCTAGCACTGCAACAAACATTGTTAGGACCTTGGAGGTGGTTCCCTCCATGGTCATCGGGGTTGATGTGATGCGCGCGAACTCTCCGTCAACACTCTGCTGATCTGCGTTCTGCAAACCGGTACGAAGAGCTGCGTTAAATGCTGGGTTGTGCGATGACATAACCATCCTTTATTCGAAACTAACTTCCCAAATCCTAAGCGAGATCGCTGGAAATTTCCTGTATGTGCGCAGGTGAAATCTGGTGACCGCCGGGGTGAGAGAGCCAAGAAACCTCTGCTCCCAAAGCTTCAAGTTCGGTCACCCAGGCGGCGGTTACTGTCTCGGGCGCGTAAGGGTCCTGAACGCCATTTGCAATCCATAACCGCTTGCCCGCTAAATCAACAACCGGCACTTCCTCCAGCGGTTTGGTGCTGCCAAACATCACCGCTCCAGCAAGCACTTCTGGGTGCAAAAGGCTAAGCGCAGCCGCAGTGTTTCCACCGTTTGAAAAACCGACAGCGATGATCTCGCCGGAGATCTCATATTCCCTTATGGCACAACCGACAAATTCCTTGAGTTCAGCTGCTGCGTTGATAACTGACTTTCGAACAAAGCTGCCATCAGTTCTTCTCTCAAAGAATCGATTCATGCCGGCTTCCACAAACATTCCTCTTGGGGATAAAAGACTGGCGTTCTCATCCAGCGCAGTGCCCAAGGAAATTAGGTCGTGTTCATCTGCCCCGGTGCCATGCAGCAGCAGCAGAGTACGCTGACCTTTTTTCTGGTAGACGTGCGGTCTGGTCAAATCAGTCGGGTTCATCTAGACCTCAATCCTTGGGAGTGACATGGCAATTTGCTCTCGTGATGGTTCAAGCCATGGTGGCAACTTTAGTTTCCGACCCAGTTCCAAAAGCGGCTCATCAATATCAAAGCCCGGGTCATCGGTGGCGATTTCGAACAGCACGCCACCGGGCTCGCGAAAGTAGATGCTCTTGAAATACTGGCGGTCCATTATCTGGGTCACGCTCACACCCCTGGACAACAATTCTTGTTGCCACAATTCCATGGTCGCAAGATCGGGCGCTCGGAATGCCACGTGATGGACGGTTCCACCGGCCTGGAGCCCTCGGTCCTGCACTCCCCCAATAACCTGCACGCTTGCCCCGGCACCACCTTGTCCCATATCAAAACTTGCCATTCCAGATGTTTCTCCCGAGAGCTTCATTCCTAAAAGCTCAGTGAGCATTCCAGCAGTTGGATCTAGCATTCGCTCTGACAGGGTTACGGTGTGAAGTCCCCGAACTGCATGCTGCAAAGGAATGTCACCAACGCCGTCCCAGCCACTTCGACTATCGCCCTCGGACGCGACAAGTTCAAGGCGCATTCCGTCATTGTCAAATAGAGTCAGCACCTCACTATCAACCGTGGTCTTAGGTGCTTCGACTTGCACCCCTAGCTGCAAAGCCCGCTGATGCCAAAACCCGATACTCTCGGGTGGAACCGAAAACGCGGTTGCTGTCGCCAGTCCAGAGCCTTCCCGCCCGGGAGTGACCCCCGGCCATGGAAAAAAGGTCAAAATTGAGGCCGGTGAACCGTGTTCATCGCCGTAGTAAAGGTGCCAAACATGGGGAGCGTCAAAATTCACGGTCTGCTTCACAAGCCTTAGGCCCAGAACCTTGGTGTAGAAATCAACGTTTGACTGCGGATCCGATGCAATGGCGGTGACGTGGTGAATGCCGTGCGGGGTAATGGTCATGCTGCCTCCTGTCTTTGACAAGACCCCTTGACTAAGAATTATTCCGAAGCACTCTGGCCTAGA
>JAGYJW010000074.1 GCA_018401435.1 Deltaproteobacteria bacterium
GCCCACCGCCCCCCTCGAAGACGCGCGCTTCGTGGTCATGCCCCGGGGCGAGACCCAGGCGGGCGGCCTCAGCGTGTGGGTGACCACCCGTGCCGCCGATGGCTTCCGCACGCAGGTCCTCAGCCTCAAGGGCGCCAAGGTGGCTGACCTGCCGCTGGTGCCCTTGCCCGGCAGCACCGCTCCGCTGATCGCCGTGGTGCCTGGCGGCTGGAATGAGCCTGGTGTCGTGCTTTCCACCGAGGGCCAGCTGCGTTTGGAGACCCCGTCCGGCACGGCGGCCCTGCCGGGGGTGGACCCCAGCCGGGCCGATTGGAAGGTGCTTCGGGGCGCCGATGGGGCGCCGGTCCTGCTCCGCCTCAGCCCCGAGGGCCCGGTCCAGACCACCCCCCTCGCGGTGCGCCCGCGCGGCTGAAGCATGCCCGCGCCACCCGCCGCCCTCGGCAGCTTGCGCCCCTCGGTGGGCCTTCAGGGCCTGTCGGAGCGCTTTGGCTGGTTCGTGATCGACCAGTGGGGCTGCCTGCATGACGGCCATCGGCTTCATCCCGGCGCCTTGCCGGCGCTGGAGGGTCTCGCGGCGGCTGGAAAGCCCGTGGCCCTGGTCAGCAACTCGTCCTTGGGGGAGGGTCCCTCCCGCCGCCTGCTGCGGGGCCTGGGGGTGGCGGATCGGCTCTATGGCGCGCTGGTCACGGCAGGCAGTGCGGCCGAGGCCTGGTTGCGGGCCCGCCGCGACGCCGGCGCCCCCATGCGGGTCTTCAGCCTGATGGGGCCGCCGGGGCCCGACGCGGTGCTCCGCAGCCTCGACCTGCCGCTGGCCCCCAGGCCCGAGGTCGCCGACCTGGTGGTGGCCGCCGGCATTGTCCCGCCGACCGCCCCACCCGATCTCGCCCTGCTGCGTCGCTGCATCGCGCGAGGTCTGCCCCTGCTCTGCTTGAACCCCGATCGGGTCAGCTTGCAGCCCGACGGCAGCCTGTGGCTCTGTCCGGGCAGCTTCGCCGAAGCCTATGCGGCCCTGGGCGGGCCGGTGCAGCGCTGGGGCAAGCCCGATCCAGCCCTCTACCGGGCCGCCCATCGGCTCCTGGGAGGCCCGGAGGGGCCTGGCCTGGGCGTGGGCGACTCGTTGGAGCACGACGTCTTGGGCGCCCACGCGGCGGGCCTCTCATCCTGCTTCATCACCAGCGGCGTGCATGGCCCAGCCCTCTCCGATTCGCCGGCGTCTCCCGTCGATCCGGCGCGCTTGCAGGCCCTCTGTCACCAGCTGGGCGCATGGCCGGACTTCGTGGCTCCCCGTCTGGCCTGGTAGCACCAACGACAGCGGCCGCGCCCCGGTGAGGGGACGCGGCCGCTTCGATTCAGCAGGGGGCTGCGCTACTCTTCGACGCCTTCGGGGGCGCCATCGCAGCACAGGCCGCTGCTGGCACACCAGGCGTCGCGGGTGATCTCATCACCGTTGCCGTCCTCGCCAAATGCCGCCTTGCAGGCGGTGAGGGGGTCATCCGCCTCGCCGCACATCTCGGGGTTGGCGCAGCAGAAGGCGGTCATCTTCTCGTCACAGAAGGCCTGCTCGAGCTTGGGCGTGCAGTCGACATACTCGTTGTCGATGGTGCGGGACTCGCCCCGCATCGTGCACTCGTCAACGGCGACAGCCGCGTCGGTGCAGGAGCCCTCGACCACCATGGTGGCGAAGCTCAAGGCGCCATCGTCGAAGGGCACGCTGAAGGTTTCGAGCACCGCAGTGTATTCGACCCCCGCGCGCTGGTCCGTGTCCACGGTGCAGAACTCGACCGTGCCCCGACCCGCGTGGGCCGTGCTGAAGCCGGCGCGGGCGCCACGCTGGAAGCAGGCGCCATACTCGATCTCGACCTCGCGGCCCTGGCTGTCGCTGTAGAAGCCGCGGAAGTCGCCGATCTCGATGCCCGGCGAGCCGGTGTAGTAGCTCGACAGCCCCGAGAACAGGTCCAGGTCGCCGTCATCGGTGACGATGTCGGGCACCTTCCAGTCGGGGCTGGGGTTCGAGGCGGCCACGGAGTGGCTCCAGTAGACCGTCTCGGGATCGACGATCAGGCAGACCCGTTCGCCGGTGCCCTTGTAGGTGAAGGTCGCCCCACCCCGGTAGCTGGCGTCGCTGGACGAGAGCTGGCCATAGAAGCAGCGGGGCCGCCCCTGGTCGTCGGTCTCGGCGCACCAGGCGGCCGGGTCGTTGGACACCTTGAATTCCTGCAAGGCCTCCTGGGTGATCACCTGCATTTCGCCGATCTCAAGGATGGCGGGCAGATCACCGGGGTCGGGCAGGGCGGACAGGTTGTCGCGATCGCAGGAGATCGCGGTCAGCGCGGCGAGCGCCAGCAGCAGGTGCCTACTCATTGATCTGAAGCCCCAGCGTGATGTCGAAGGCCTTGTCCGGGTCATCGATGATCGCGGGCTCGGCGGCGACGATATCGCCGTCCGCGATGTAGCGACCCGGGAAGTTCAGGACGTCGGTGTAGTTGGTGCCGACGATGTAGTTCTCGTCGTAATAGAAGACCTGGGCGCCGTTCGCGGGGTCGCAGGTGCGGAAGTCGAAGGTCGAGCTGGGCATGTCCACCCAACCCCACACCGACACGCCCTTGCGGAAGTCCGTGTGCAGGATCTCGACCTCGGCCACCCACTCGTCGCCCTTCAGCTCGAAGTCCAGGGGCCCGATGAAGCGGACCTCGGCGTCACCGGTCAGGTAGTTGATCTCGTAGCAGCGCTCGCGCAGCTCGATGCCCGCCGTGACCTCCTCACCCTCGTCGTTGAGAATGGGGGTCTCCAGGTCGGAGCTGAAGAAGTCCAGGACCTCGTCGTAGTCTGCATACCGACCGGTCACCAGCTTGCACTTGAGGGCCTGGTAGCAGCCCCAGTCGAAGCGCCCGATGGTGGTGCCGCCATAGGGGTAGGCGTTGCCATCGGTGCTGGCGTCCAGCACGGGCCCGATCTCGGGGTGCGGGAAGTCGTAGAGATCGTAGCGGATGCTGGCGTAGACCCCCAGGTAGACCGGCCCGAGGGCCCGAGGGTCTCCCGAGATGGTCTTCAGGTTGTCTTCGGCGTCCACCACGTCGAGGGTCACAAGGCTGGCGGGAATCCGCACGGTGCCTTTGAGGTCTCGGTGGTCGATATAGTCGAGCTCGTTGTAGCAACCCGCGAGGGTGGAGACAGCGAGCGCCAACGCGGCGATGGAGTGGGTGCGGTTCATGATTAGAACTCGTACTCGGCGCCGATGGTGAGGCGGGACGGGTTGTTCCGGCCGGTGATGACCCACCGGTTGTCGAAGGAGAGTCCGGCGAATTCGCCCTGGCGAATATTGAGCGCGTTCTGGACCTCGGCAATGGCCGACAGCGCGCCCTTCCGGACGGGGAACTTTTGCTCGACCCGGATGTTGAGGTCCATCCAGGGTTCGGTGCGGGCGTAGGTGCCGCGGGTTGCCCAGAGGACCGAAGAACCGGGGAAACCACCATTATAGCCGCGGCTCTGGGGATAGCCGCTCTCGTAGAAGATCACCGTGCCGAGCTGGGTGGTCCAGGGGTCGTTCGGGATGTCCCAGGAGGCGCCCAACTTCACCGAGTGGCGGATGTCGGAGGGCAGCAGACCGTCGTAGTAGTAGGGCACCTGCGGCGCCACGGTCATGAAGCCGGAGGGGCCTTCCTGCGTGGTGCCACGGCTGATGCTGTAGCTATAGGTGGCCTGCATCTCCCAGCGGTCGGAGTAGACCTTGAGGACCGAGGCATCGACCCGGTAGTAGTCGCGCCGGGCGATGATCGGGGTCCGCATGCGGTTGCGGTCCACCAGGGTGCCGTCCGTCGTCCCGATGAGGTTGTAGCCGTCCTGGTCCCAGAGCAGGTTCAGCTCATCGAAGGCGTAGAGGTTCCGGGTGTACTTGCCTGTGAAGTAGAGCTGTGCAGCCAGGTCCCGAATGATCTCGCGCTCGGCGCCGACGCTGAAGGTGTCGGCGCGAGGCTGGGTGAGCTTGGAGGCCACCGTGTTGGTATTGGTGATCGGCGAGTAGTCGAAGTCGTTGGCTGCGGTCGAGGTGAAGGCCCCGAAGGTCTCACCCAGGTACAGCTTGGACCCGATGTTGGCCTGGCTCAGGTAGTCCGCGACACCCAGGCGGCCCGTCTCGTTGAAGCGGCCGATGGAGCCCGACACCTTGGTCTTGTTGTCGCCCCAGGGGTCCCAGATCGCGCTGAAGCGCGGTCCCCAGAGACCCGTGTTGATGACCACGTCGCCGACGTCATTCCGGAAGAGCTGGCGGTCGTAGCGCGTGCCGTAGCGCAGCGTGACGTTGTCCACAGGCTTGTACACGTCCTGGAAGAAGCCGCTGTAGACTTCGGACGTGGTGACGTAGTGAAAGGGGTCGCTGTATTCAACCCAGTAGTAGTTCTGGAAGGTGTCGGGGTTGAAGGCCTGGCGGTTCCAGTCCACATAGTAGTGGTTGCCGGTGATGCCGAAGGTCTTGTTCCAGACGAGCAGGTCCGCGTCGGCGCCGAAGGTCAGGTCGTGGGTGCCACCGGCCATGACCTGCAGCAGCTTGTACCGGGTCTGGGCGTGGCTGCGCCAGCGGTCGTCGAAGTCGAAGATGATGTAGTTGTCGGAGTTGTAGGCGTTGTTCGAGCCTAGGCGCGCCGGGGTCTCGAGGTCCAGGGAGTTCTCGAGCTCGTCGGACTCACAGGGGTTGTAGCCGACGTCTTCGTTGTGGGTGCAGGGCACCCCGTAGCGCTCGATGAAGGACTTCTGGACGTTGACCTTGGTCTCCAGGAAGGACCGCGGCGAGATGAACCAGTCCCACTGCAAGGACACGACGTAGCCGCCCTGAGCCTGCCGGCCCTGGGCCTCGGGCAACACGAAGCGGTCGGAGGCCTCGATATTGTCCACGGTGGTGGGGTCGGTCTGCGTGAACAGCGTGAAGCGGTGTTCGGTGCTGGGCTGCATCGTCAACTTGGCGAGGACGTAGTGGCCCTCGTAGTCGCGCGGGGTCGCGACGCCTGCCGACGAGATGAGCGAGCGCTCCGTCTGGTAGGAGGCGACGAACCAAGCCTTGTCGCGGATGATGGGTCCGGAGACCTTCATGCCGAACTGGTAGGTCTGGAAGGTGCTCTCGAAGTCGGTGGGCGCCAGGAAGGTGCCGTCCGCCGCGTAGCGGGCTTCGAGGCGGGGCGACCAGTTGCCGTTGGTGATGTAGAGGCCGGCCTTGAACTCGAAGTTGTTGCCGCCCGTCTCGGTCACGATGTTGACCGTGCCGCCCAGGTTGCTGAACTCGGGGTCAAAGGCGCTGGTCAGGATTTCGATCTGCTCGATGGCGTCGAAGTTGAAGTTCAGCGAGAAGGTGCCGGTGACCGGGTCGGTGATGTTCACACCGTCCAGCAGGTAGGTGTTCTCGTTGGAGGCCGAACCCGCGATATTCGGGTTCGAACCGCCGCTGACACCGGCTGCCATCTGCACCGCGCTCTGGTAGGAGCGACCGGCGGGGATGCGCTGCAAGAAGTCCTTGGTGAGCACCGTGCCGCGGTTGGCGGACTCGGTGTCGATCACCGGACGGGACTCCTGAACCACGATCTCTTCGCTGGCCGTCTTGAGCGGCATCTCGATCGTGAGCTGGGTGGTCCGGCCGATATTCACCGGGAGGCCGTTCTTGCCGACCTTGGCGAAACCTGCGGCCTCAGCGGTGAGGCTGTAGGTGCCAGGGGGCAGCTCGATGAAGAGGAAGCGACCCTCTGCGTCGGTTTCGGCCTGGCGGGATCCCATCATGTTCTCTGATGAGACCGTGATGACCACGCCTGGCACGGGAAGACCACCCTCATCCACGGTCTCGCCGCGGATGATGCCGGTGGTCTTCGCGAAGGCCACGCCCGGCACGAAGACGGCGAGGAGCATGAGGGAGCGGAGGATGAAGAGCAGTCTGGGCATGGCCCTTCCTTGAGAGGAATCTGCCGAAGGCGAGGTGGGTCAGTTTGCGGACCGGAGGCGCGGGCCTTCGAGCCGTGCACCGTCCACCCGGGGGGCGGCAGAGCAGACGGCAGCATTAGGCAGGCCCCGTCCTAAAGTCAAGGGGCCAGACCCGGCGACCTGCCGAAAGTGGCCACTTCGCCCATCCGCAGGCCCGACTCGTCTCCGCTACCCCTTGTGCAAACTGCGCTGCACTGCTTGACGATGACGCCATCCATCCGCTACGAAGTGAGGCACGCCCGGGCGCAGCTGCGCCTCGGAGACACCTCACCCGCGGTTCGACGGCTTCGAGCCAGCGGGAAAGCTCACGGAGCGCACCCCCATGCGAAAGCTCACCACCAGCCTCCTCGCGGCCCTTGTCGGCCTCGCGTTGTGGCTCCCCTCGGGCGATGCCCAGGCGACGACCTTTCGGGAGATGACCGAGGTCGAACGCATCGATGAGGCGGACATCATCCTCCGCGGCGTCGTGGACGAGGTCTGGACCGAGCGGGACGAGAACGGCAAGATCTGGACCCGCGCGCAGGTGCGGGTCTCGCGGGTCTTCAAGGGCGATCCCGACATGGAGGCCCTGATCGTGGACCAGCTCGGCGGCGAATGGGCTGGCCTCCGCATGGAGGTGGGCGCCGCCACCCGCTACAGCCAGGGTGAGGAGGTCGTGCTCTTTCTCGCCCAGCTCCGCAACGGGCGGGTCGTGACGCAGAGCATGGGCCTCGGCAAGTGGACCATCCGCATCGAGCCCTGGGGCGGCCGCGAGGTGGTGCAGCAGTTCATGGTGCCCACCAGCGAGCCCTATGACCACCGCTTCATTCCGGCGCCCAGCAAGGACGGCCGGGTCTTCTTTTCGGACTTCGAGCAGCGCATCGTGGCCCGCGTCAACGCGGCCCCCGTGGAGGTGAAGTGATGGGCGGCTCCTTGCTCCTTCTTCTGGCATTCTCGGGTGGTGAAGCCCAGGCCTGGTACCACCTCGGTCACGTCTGGCGTCGGACCAACATCCCAATCGAGTGGTATATGGCCGATGTGGTCGATGACTCCATCGACCCCGACTATGTCACGCCCGCCATCGAAGAGGCCTGGGCGGTCTGGACCGATGGCGCTCCCTGCGCCGAGGTCGACGCCAGCTACATGGGCGTCCGCGACGGCTATGACAAGGGCTTCAACCAGGACGGCATCTACACCTTCACCTTCGAGGACCCCGACGACGACCTCGAAGGCACCACCCTGGGCGCCACTGTCTGCTTCCCCTCGGGTGAATTCGCCTTCGCCCGCGACGACATCTCCTACACCTATACCTATGACTGCGACATCGTCTTCAATGACTATGTCGACTGGGGCGAGTGGGACGACATCGAGGCCGGCAACTGCAACGACGAGTACTCCCTCAAGGGCGTCATCACCCACGAGATCGGCCACTCCTGGGGCCTGGGCCACTCCTGCGACGATCCGGCCGACGACGCAGCCTCTGCCAAGCCCGCCGGCGTCAGCTGCTCGGATCCGGACCTGCGCTTTGCCGTGATGTTCTGGTCCACCGGGCCCTGCAACAACGCCCAGAGCGCGCTGACCAGCGACGACCTGGATGGCATGAACGCCCTCTACGGCCCCTACTGCAGCTTCGAGGCCTCGGTCGAGACCGAGCGCTTTGGTGGCGCCCCCCTCGAGGTCTGCTTCGACGTCGAGTGCAACGAGGATCCCGGTGAGTTCACCTGGAACTTCGGTGACGGCGCGACCGACACCACCACCCTGAACGCCTGCCACACCTACGAGGACAAGGGCCAGTTCAGCGTGTCCTTGTCCACCTCCGGGTCGGCCAGCGAATGCGGTGATTGGAGCAACGAGGTTCGCGAGCGCGCCTATGTGCTGGTCTGCGGCCAGCCCGAGCCCGCCGAGGACTTCACCGGGCTGTTCACCTACGAGCACTTCGATGGGCTGACCTACCAGATGGTCAACCAGACCGACACCTCGGTCTATGGCTGCATCGACCAGATCCAGTGGGATGTGTTCAAGGGCGACACCTTGATTCAGAGCCTCAGCGCCTGGTCCCCCAAGATCGAGTTCCCCGAAGAGGGTGAGTACCGCGTGGTGCTCAATGTCGGCGGCCCCGGTGGCGTCTCTGCCGGTGAGATCAAGATCGACGCCGTGGACCAGAAGGGCGAGCGGGGCGGCTGCGAGGTCGTCTCGGGCACCGCGGTCGGCCTGACCGGCATGTTGATCGCTTTTGGCGCAGCCATCCGGCGCCGCGAGGACTGATCGCCTGGGCGCCAGGCCCCTTCGGCCTGCGAATTCGGACGGTCCGCCCCAGGGGCGGGCCGTTTCGCAATTCAGCGCAGTCCGCTTTCTTCCAGGCTTTCAGCCGCACGGTGGGCCGTCGCGAAGTCCAGCCAGTCGGTCAGGCGCTGCCGGTACTGGTCCGGCAGGACCGTGTAGCTGTCCGCATGATCCGCGCCAGGCGGGTGCCACTTCTGCTTGGGATCGGGAGCCGCGGCATAGAGCCGATCGCCGCTCACCGTGGGCACGAACTTGTCCTCTGCCGCGTGGATCACGAAGGTGGGCACGTCCTCGACCTCGCGCATCGCGGCGACATTGTCCCAGTCCTCGTTGAAGAACCAGCCGGCCCCCAGGCGCAGGTCCGATGCGCTGCTGTCCAGCAGCAGATCGAGATCCGCGAAGGTGTCTTCGCTGGTGAGGGAGAGTGGCGGGAGATCGCGGGCAGTTCGGATGGCCACCGCCCCGCCCAGGCTCAGGCCCACGTAGTGCAAGTCGCGGCTTTCAACCCCCAAGCTGTTCGATACCGTCTCCACCGCGGCCAGGCCGTCGGCCTCCAGGCCCTCCAGGCTGGGCTCGCCTTCGCTGCGCCCATAGCCGCGGTAGTCGAAGATGAAGACGTCGTAGCCCCAGCTCCAGTAGGTCTCGACGCGATCCCAGTGCACGTCGATATTGCCGTCGTTGCCGTGGAAGTGCACGATCACCGGCGCGGGCTCCGTCTGGCGGGCCCATGCGCCATAAAGCGTGAGATCCTCAGAGGAAAAGCTCACCAGCTCGATCTGCGATCCGGGGATCACATCGCCGCTCAGGGAGTACTGATCGAGCTTTTCGGGGTTGTAGACGAAGGCGTCCAGGCTGATGCAGCCCGGCGCGAGGAGGAGGATCAGAGCCTGGGAGCGCATCACTTGGGGCCTCCGAAGCGGTAGCGGCCGCCCAGCTGCAAGGAGAGGGCGCCGGCCTTGCCCAGTCCGGCGTAATCGACGGTCAATGCTTCGTTGTCGTCGAATGGGGCCAGCCAGCGCGCCTCGGTGCTGAGGTCGAAACGCCGGAACCGAAACTGGTGGCCCAGGCTCCATGAGGGCACGCCCTTGAGCTGAAAAGGCTGAATAAAGGCGCTGGGGCCGGTGTAGATCAGGTGCTGCTGCTTTCCCCAGGCCCAAGAGGCGCGCAGGTCCAGCTCATTGAAGACCCGGACGCCGCCGTCGGGGGCGCCCGTGCTGAGGTCCCCGGCGAAGAGGTCGAAGCTGAGATCCCCCATGAGGGCCGGTCGCGCGCCCTTCTGTTCGAGGAACATCCACCCCGCGCCGATCTCGGTCCCGAAGAGGCCGAAGAGGGCCAGGGTGCTCCAGTTGACAGCCGCGTGCAGGTCCACGGTGTCGCTGAGCCCGTGCACCACGCCGACGGTGCTGAGGGGGAGCGGCTTGTGGCTGCCGTAGTAGTCCACCATCGGGCCGCCCACCGTGGCCGTGATGCCGGTGACGCCATCGCCGATGGGCCGCACGCCATGCGAGACGGAGCAGGCGCTGGCGCCGATCGCGAGGGATAAGGTGAGGGGGCCGAAGCGGCGGTTCACGGGTTCCTCCCAGGTCTTGGGACTGCCCATGCTACCGCATCGCGGCGCATTGCCCCTGGTAGGCCCGCCGTTGATCCCATAGCAGAGCCCGCGTGAGCCCTCTCCTGTCTCGACCCCTCGCCCTGCTTCCCCTCCTCGCGCTGTTGCGCGGCGCGCCCAGCCATGCCGCGCCCGCGCTGGCCTTGGATCGGGAGTCCGTGCCCGCGCGCTTTGAGCTGCCCGAGCGCAGCCGCGCCCAGATCGCCGATCCGGTGCCCGTCTCGGGGCCCTGGCGCATCTTGGGTACGGCCAACGGCATCCGAAGCTGGGAGGCGCCGCTGCCCGTGCGGCCGCGCACCCTCTTCACCAACAGCCCCCCCAAGGGCATGGTGCTGCTGCACCGCGACGATGGGGAGGCCTCCTGGGAGGGCGTCCGCCCCTCTCGTTACGGCTATGGCATAGGTGGCTTTCGCAAGGGTGGAAGCTGGGAATTCACGGGCGAGGCCTTGCGGGTGCGCCGGCCGGTGTCGGCTGGACGGCCGGGCCCGGACGAGTATGCGGTGCGCTACCCGCGGGCCCACAGCCGCGAACAGAGCCTCAATTTCGCCGAGAGCGGGCTGCCGGCAGAGGAATTTGTGCGGCGATCGGTGCAGGTGGGCGATGCCACCCGCTCCGGCCTGCTGTTGCCGGCTCCGGCGGGCGCCTACTTCGATGTGACCGTGGCGCCCGGGGCGGTGCTCGACTTCAGCCCCTTCTTGCTGCCCTCCGAGGCCGCCGACCCCGCCTTTCGGTCCGATGGGGCCACGCTGGCGGTGCGCGTTCGGCAGGGCGATCAGGTGACCACCCTCTGGTCGCAGGCGGTGCCCGAGAAGGGCGATCCAGCGCGGGTGCGGGTGTCCCTGGATGCCTGGGCCGGCGAGAATGTTCGCCTGGAGCTCATCAGCAACGCGCCCAGCGGGAATACGGATCTGGACTACGTCTTCGTGGCCGATCCGGTGCTCTTCGTACCCGAGGACCACCCGCCCCGCCTGGTGATCGTCTTCATCGACACGCTGCGGGTGGACCACATGTCGCTCTATGGCTACGACAAGCCCACCACGCCCAATCTCGACGAGTGGGCAGAGACTGCAGCGGTCTTTGAGCAGGCGCGGTCCGTGGCACCCTGGACCCTGCCCAGCGCCCGCACCATGATGACCGGCCAGCAGCCCGAAGCCTGGGGGAAGGCCGACACCTTGCAGGCCCTCTTTGCGCGTCAGGGCTGGGCGACGGCCTTTCTGGCCGGAAATGTCTACCTGTCCAGCAACTTCGAGATGTCGGATGGGTGGGGCCTGCACCGGTGCATCAACTGGCCCAACGCCGAGATCCAGGTGGACCGGGCCCTGGCCTTCCTCGATGAGAACGCGGACCGGTCGGCGCTGGTCATGCTGCACTTCATGGATATGCACCTGCCCTATACCGAGCCCCTGACCTGGCGCCGGACCTTCGCGGGGCCGCGGCCCGAGGCCTTTGGCAGCGACTTCTTCCTGCGGGCGGATGTGCTGCGGGCCAAGCGCAGCATGGGGCAGGCGGGCATGGACTACCTGCTGGGCCGCTACGACAACAACCTCGGCTATATCGACCAGGAGCTGGCCCGCTTCCTGGAGACGCTGTCTGAGGACGACACGGTGTTGATCGTCTCGGATCACGGCGAGGAATTCTGGGACCATGGCGGCTTCGAGCACGGCCACAGCCTCTACGATGAGCTGCTGCGGGTGCCGCTGGTGGTGCGCGGGCCCAGCATCGAAGCCGGGCGCTACGACGTGCCGGTGAGCCTGCTGGATGTGGCCCCGACCCTGGCCGTCGCGGGCGGACAAGACCCCTCGGGCATGGCTGGAATGCCGCTTCAAGGTGCGGCGGACGGCAGTCAGACCGCCGAGTTCGCGGCGCGGCCGCTGGCTTTTGGACGACCGCTCTACGGCCTTCGGCAGTGGGGGGTGCTCGCCGCGGGCATGAAGTACAGCAGCGGGGAAGGGGCGGAGGCGCTCTTTGACCTGGGCGTCGATGCTGGCGAGCAGAAGGACCTGCTCGCGGCCTCCACCGATCGGCTGCCCCATTGGTCGGCGATGGGTGCGGCCCTGGACCGGCCGGTCTGTTCGGGCTTCCGCGTGGTGCCCGCCCGCAGCGATTCCACCCAGGACCTGGTGGTCGAATTCGAGGTCCCCGGCGGTGTGGCCTGGGCTTATGCCGGAGACGATCCGCTGATGAATAGCGCGGCCTCGGTGGAGGTCACCGGTGAGCAGGTGCGGGTGCTCTTTCCCGGGGGCTACCGCGGCAACCGCGAGGTCTTCGTGGTGCCGGAGTTGGCGCCCGAGAGCCTGACCCCGACCCTGTCCCTGCGCATCTCGGCGGGTGCCACCCAGGCGACGATGGAACCCACGGGGGACCTGAGCTTTGATGGAGAGGGCCGCGTGCTGGGCCGGGCCACCGTGGGCAAGCGCACCCTCAGCTTCGGCTATGCCGTGGTCCCGGCTCCCCCGCCCGAAGGCGATGGCATCGGGGGATTTGACAGCGAGATGGCCGAAGAGCTGGCGGCTCTCGGCTATGTCGACCTGGAGGCCGGCCCCAGCGAAGCCGGCCCAGGCATGGCCGGCGGCGGCACCGGCGCGACCGTGGTCCTGCCAGAGCGCTGCACCCTGCGTTGATGGGCGATCAGCGCGCGCGGCGGATCAAGGCCAGGCGGCCGCGCTCCTTCAGGCGCTCGGCCAGCTCACCGGTGCGCGCCGGGTCCACTGCCACCGACCGGTCCGACAGGCGGGCCAGGATGAAGTCCTCCAGGTCGATGAGCTGCTCGATCTCGGCGAGAACGGAGGCGTCGTCCACCTCCAACACGGTCAGCTCCTGGTGCACGATGGGCTGGCTCATGGCGACTCCAGGCTCTCGATCCGGTAGGTGTAGCCCTGCTCCGCCAGGAAGAGCTGGCGCTTGGCCGCGAAGTCCTGGTCCACCGTGTCTCGGGTGACCACCGAGTAGAACCAGGCGGCAGAGCCGTCGGACTTGGGCCGCAACACCCGGCCCAGGCGCTGGGCCTCTTCCTGCCGGCTTCCCCAGGTCCCCGAGACCTGGATGGCCACCCGCGCATCGGGCAGATCCACGCTGAAGTTGCCGACGCGGCTGATGATCAGCACCGGGATGAGCCCCGCACGGAAGTCGGCGAAGATGGTGTCCCGGTCGCGCTGGCGCGTCTCTCCTGTCACCAGGGTGGCCTGCATGTCCTCGGCGAGATCGTGCAGTTGGTCGAGGTACATGCCGATGACCAGCACCTGCCCACCGGGGTGGCGGGCGATCAGGTGTCTCACCGCTTCGCGCTTGGCCGGGTTGGTGGCCGCCATGCGGAAGCGCTCGCGGTCATCGGCCACCGCATAGTCCAGGCGCATGGGCTCGGGCAGGGCCACGCGCAGCTCGCCGCAGTTGGCCGAGGCGATCCAGCCCTGGCCTTCCAGCTCTCGCCAGGGCACGTCGAAGCGCTTGGGACCAATCAACGAGAAGACGTCGCCCTCGTGCCCATCTTCGCGGACCAGCGTCGCGGTGAGCCCCAGCCGGCGCCGGGCCTGCAACCAGGCCACCGTGCGAAAGACCGGGGCGGGCAGCAGGTGGACCTCGTCGTAGATGACCAGCCCCCACTGGGCCTTGTCAAAGAGGTCGAAGTGCTCGAAGGCGCTGTCCTTGCTGCGGCGCCAGGTGAGCATCTGGTAGGTCGAGAGGGTGACGGGCCGAATCTCCTTGCTCTCGCCCGAATACTCGCCCACCTCCTCGGGCTCCAGGGTGCTGCGGGCGAGGATCTCGTCGCGCCACTGGCGCAGGGCCGTCGTATTGGTGCACAGGATCAGCGTCTTCATGCCCAGGCGGGCCATGGCAGCGATGCCCACGATGGTCTTGCCCGCACCGCAGGGCAGCACGATGACGCCCGAGCCGCCGTCGCCGGGCGAGCCGTCGGGCCCGGCCAGAAAGGCGTCCACGGCTTGCTCCTGGTAGGCGCGGAGCTTCCAGGACCCGCCGGCCGCCTCGTCCAGGAGCGCGATGGGCAGGGCGTCGCCATCCACGAAGCCGGCGAGGTCGCGCACCGGGTGCCCCGCCTTGAGCAGCGCCTGCTTCAGCTCGCCGCGCTGGGCCGGATCCACCCGGCTGCGTAGCGCATCGATCTTGGGGCCCAGCAGCGGCCCGACCTCGCGGTGGCTGCGCACCTCCACCATGCGCACGGCCTCGTCCGCCACCAGCTCCAGCAGGTCCCCGACGCGGTGCAGCTCCAGTCGGCCGTAGCGGCCCATGGTCTCTTGCACCCAGGCCGGCACATTCGGGGGCACCGGGTACTTGGCCCAGTCCGTCAGCGCGGCGTTCACCTGCGCGACCGTCATCCCCGACGACGCAGCATTCCATAGGGATAAGGCGCTCAATCGGTAGGTGTGCACATATTCGGGGCTCTTGACCAGCTCGGCAAAACGCGCCAGACCGTCGCGCGCGGCCGCGAAGTGGGGGCTCATCGTCTCCAACAACAGGGTGCGGTCCGATTGGACCACCAGGGGGTATTCCGGGCGGTAGGTCAAGGGGCTCCCTGCGCGCTTGGCGTCGCGGCTGCGTGCGCTGCCCGCAGCCTAGCCCATTGCTGGCCTGACCTGCTCAGTCGGTGATCTGTCCGTTGAAGGCGAAGACCAGGGCGAAGTAGGGGATGGCCTGGCTGGTGCTCTGCCCCATGCGACCGGCATGCTCCACATGCCATTGAGAGATGGCGATCAAGGCGGGGTTTGCGAAGCCCCCGCCCTCGTTCTTCTCCTTGAACTTGTAGGCGAAGAGCGGCCCTACCCGCTGGATGTCGAAGGTCGGATCCGAGAAGGGCCGCACGAAGGTGTAGCGTCCGCCCAGCACCCAGCGCTTGTCGTCGTCGGCATAGAGCACGTCGGCGTCGTTCTGCAGCACCCAGCTCTGGTTGTCCGTCACCACGTCCAGGGTCTGGTCGTAGAAGCGCCCCGACGGCGTGTCCTCCAGGTAGAACCAGGTGAAGGCCGCCGTGTTGCGGATGGCGATGGGGCCACCCTTATATTGGAGCTTCGCGCTGTAATTCGACATCCAGCCGTTGTTGATGATGCCCCCGGCGGCCGTGGCCATGTCCTTGGTGGCCTGGGTGAAGAGGGAGGAGTCCTGGGTAGACTGCAGGTCGCTGATGCCCACCACCCGGACCGCGAAGGCCTGGACCTCGAGCACTGCGATGGGCAGCGCCTTGATGAAGAGGCCGGGCTCGACGAACTGCGGGCTGGCTTTGAGGATGCCGCCCATCCAGATGTGGGACTTGCCAAAGAGGACGTCGTCGGCAGGCGCTTTGCCGAGCTTCTCCCGCCAGCCGATCATGAACTCGTCTTGCAGGCCCAGGGGGTTGTAGCGGGCGGCGAACTGGTTGCTGTAGGTCAGGCCGCCCGCCGCTGCGGTGCCGCTGTGGCCGAGGCCCAGGAAGGCCGCCAGGGCGGTGGGGAGGAGGCGCTTGAAGATGGACATGGGAGCTCCTACGGGGGGGCGATTTGAGCCGCGCGAGAATACCGCTTTCGCGGCGTGGTTGGAATCGCTGCCGGCGCATTTTGGGCGGCCTGCCGCGCGCTGGTGGCGGCCTCGACCTGGGATAGGCCCGAGCGAGCGCCCGACGCCCAGGAGGCCCCGTGTTTCTCGACCAGATCTTCGGTCCCGCGCGGACCCCCCGCATGGTCACCGCCGACCAGGCCCTGCCCGGCCGGCCCGACCCCATGCCGATCGCCACCGCCCACTTCGTGCTCGGTCGCCCCCTCGCGCCCCCCTTTCCGGCGCATCTGGAGGAGGTGATGGTGGGCATGGGCTGCTTCTGGGGCGCCGAAAGAAAATTCTGGCAGCTCCCCGGCGTCTGGACCACCTCGGTTGGATACCAGGGCGGCTTCACGCCCAATCCAACTTATCAGGAGGCCTGCTCCGGCAAGACAGGACACACCGAGGTGGTCCGGGTGGTCTTCGACCCCAGCGTAGTGCCCTTTGCCCGACTGCTGCAGGTCTTCTGGGAGAACCACGACCCCACACAAGCGATGCGGCAGGGGAACGATGTGGGTACGCAGTACCGCTCGGCCCTCTATACGACAACCGAAGCCCACGCCATCCAGGCCGCCGACAGCCTGCAACGCTACCAGGCCGCGCTGTGGGCGGCGGGGCTGGGCGATATCTGCACAGAGCTGCGACCGGCCCCGGCCTACTACTTTGCAGAGGACTATCACCAGCAATACCTCGCAAAGAACCCGAAGGGCTACTGCGGGATCGGTGGGACGGGGGTGTCATGCCCGATTGGGGCGGGGGTTTTGGAGTTGACCCGATTTGGTGGACACCCTCGAAGCTCTGGATGAGGATGTCCCCATGCCCCGAAAGTCCTACCCCCTCGAATGCCGCCAGCGGCTCATTGAGCTGGCCCGCACTGGCCGCAGCCCCGAGTCTCTCGCCAAGGAGTTCGAGCCGGCCGCCAAGACCATCCGCGACTGGGTCAACCAGGCCGAGCTCGCTGGCCTTGGAGTGGCCGGCGAATCCGACAAGGATCGGGTGATCGCCCAGCTCCGTCGCGAGAACTCGGTTCTGCGAGAAGAGAGGGAAATCCTAAAAAAAGCCGCGGCCTGGTGCTTCACACCGAGATCGCTCGCGAGGGCGGGTCTCTGCCCAAGTCGGGTTCGAATTCGTGAAGGCGAACCAGGCCGACCACTCCGTCGCCATCCTGTGCCGCGTCTTGAAGCTCTCGCGGAGCGGCTTCTACGCCTGGCTTCAACGCAGTCCCTCCCAGCGCCGTGAGCGTGACCGGGCCCTGCTGGCCGGCATTCGGGCCGTCCACGACGCCTCCAGAGGCACCTACGGCGCGCCACGCATCCACGCCGAGCTGCAGGCCCGCGGTGAGCGCGTGGGACGAAAGCGCCTTGCGCGCCTGATGCGACAAGACGGCCGCCGCGGGGTGACGCGCCGTCGGTTCACCGTCACGACGCGGCGCGGCAAGGGGCGCCCTGCCCCCGACCGGGTCGAGCGCCGATTCGAGGCGGAGGGGCCCAACCTCCTGTGGGTCGCGACCCGGTGTGGAGCACATCA
>JAGYJW010000075.1 GCA_018401435.1 Deltaproteobacteria bacterium
GTCGGCCACCGATCCCGGCGCCTTGGCCCCCTGGCTGGATGCGCGCCTGCGCGAAGACGACGGCGTGCTCACCGCGCGGGATCTCATGCGGCCCTCCATGGGCCGCGCCACCCCCGACATGCCCCTGCCGGTGCTGTGCAAGGCGATGGCCCGCCACGGCTTCGACGCCGTGGGCATCACCGATTCCGACCGCCGCCTGGTGGGCCTGGTCACCGCCGATGACCTCTTCAGCATCGGCATGCCCGACTTCTTCCACCAGCTCGAGAGCGTGAGCTTCCTCGCCGATTTCGACCCCTTCGAGCGCTACTTCGACAAAGAGCACCGGCTCACGGCCGGCGACGTGATGCGCAAGGACCCCTGCGTGGTGGGCCCTGACGCCACCATCCTCGAGGTCGTCTTCCTCCTTGCGGTCAAGAAGAAGCCCAAGGTTTTTGTGGTCGAGGACGACCGACTCATCGGCGTGATCGATCGCATCCGCGTCATCGCCCAGATCCTGGAGCCTTGAGATGCCCGCCGACATGCTCGCGTCCATCATCATCTTCGGCATCAGCTACCTGCTGATCGCCACCGAGAAGGTGGACAAGACCGCGGCGGCCCTGCTGGGGGCCTCCGCGGTGGTGCTGCTGCACGTGGTGCCCTACGAGGCCGCCCTGCACGCCGTCGATCTCAATGTGGTCCTGCTGCTGGTCGGCATGATGATGACCGTGCAGATCCTGGCGTCTACCGGGCTCTTTGAGTGGGTGGCCGTCACCCTGGCCCGGCGCTCCCGCGGCGATGGACTCAAGATCCTGGTGGGCTTCACCCTGGCCACCGCCGTGCTGTCGGCCTTTCTGGACAATGTCACCACCGTCATCCTGGTGGCGCCCATCACCATCCTGATCTGCGAGCTGCTGGAGCTTCCGGCGGTGCTCTTCTTGATCATCGAGGCGCTGGCCAGCAATATCGGCGGCACCTCCACCCTGGTGGGCGACCCGCCCAATGTGCTCATCGCATCCCGGGTGGGCCTGGGTTTCAACGAGTTCATCTTCCACCTCGCGCCGCCGGTGATCGTCATGTTGGCGCTTGGGGCGGTGGTGCTGGCCATCTCCCAACGCAAGGCCTTCAAGGTGCCCCCAGAGCTGGCCAAGCGGGTCATGAAGGCCCGGCCGGAACGCGCCATCCTGGACAGCAAGCGCCTGGTGCGGGCGCTCATCGTCTTTGGCCTGGTGATGGTGGGCTTCTTTGCCAGCCACTCCCTGGGGCTGGAGCCCGGCATGATCGCCATGGCCGGCGCGCTGGTGATGGCCCTGGTCTGCAAGGTGGACCTGCACCACCTGCTCGAAAAGGTCGAGTGGAACGCCGTCTTCTTCTTCATCGGCCTCTTCATGCTGATCGGGGCGCTGGAACACACCGGCGCCATCGCGGCCCTGGGTCGGCTGATGTTGGACCTCACCGGCGGCAGCTTCCCCCTCACCGTCATCGCGGTGTTGTGGTTTGCGGGGGTGGCCTCGGCCATCGTGGACAACATCCCCCTGGTCATCGCCATGATCCCGCTGCTGCAGGGCTTTGTACCCATCTTTGCACAGCAGATGGGCATCACCGACGACCCTGTGGCCCTGAAGCTGCAGGTGGAGGAGCCCTTGTATTGGTCTTTGGCCCTGGGGGCCTGCCTGGGTGGCAACGGGTCGCTGGTGGGGGCCTCGGCCAACATCGTCATCAGCCAGATCGCCAAGAAGAATGGTCACCCCATCAGCTTTGCGCGTTTCACCGCCATCGGCGCACCGGTGATGGTGAGCACGCTGCTGGTGAGCACCCTCTACATCTGGCTGCGCTACCTCTGAGGCGCGAGCGGTCATCGGCAAAGCCGGAGGAAAGTGGGCGAGGAAGGCCAGCCCCACAGCGGTGCTGAGGCGTGCGGGCAGGCGCATCATCCACTCCCAAGCCGGGGGCGTCGAGGGCGGACAGCGGCGGCAGAACGGTATCCCTTCGGCCCATGAAGCCTTTGGCGCGCAGGCTGCCAGAGCACCGCGGCTTTGCCCTGCCGCGTCATTGTCTTGGGGGCTGTGTTGGCCGTGGAGGACCCCATGAAGAGAGGATCTGCCCCCTCCTCGCGCTCACGCTGCCCTTCGCCCGGGTGGTCGCCTGTGACGGGAAGGAATTTCCCGGCCCGCGCGGGCCGCCTGCGGCGACCCCGTTGACCCCCGGACAAGGTCGCCGCTACAGTCTGGCCGTGGCTCCCTCCCGCATGCCCGTCGCCGCCTCGATCCTCGCCTCCGTCGCCTGCGGTGGTGGTGGAGGCGGCGCGCCCTCAGGCCTCCCGGGCGGAGCGGACACCGCCGCCTCGTCGCCAGACGGGGAGGACGGCGCTGGCGGCGACTCCGGGTGGCCCGACGCGGCGCCGAGCTGGGAGGCCTCGGTCAGCCTCGTGCACGCGGGGACCGTGGTGGGTGATGGCGCCACGCTGACCGTCGAGACGGCGCCGGCGGGGCTGGACGAGGAGAGCCGCCTCGCGCTCACGCTCACGAACCGGGGGGCGGCGGAGCTAGCCCTGTCGGCCGACCCTGCCGACTGGCTCTCGGGCGAGGGCTGGAGCCTGGACGGCGCGCCGCCTGCCGTGCTCGCGCCCGAGGCCTCCGCCCACCTGGAGCTGGTCTTCTCCCCGGCCGTGGTCGCCGAGGCCTCCACCTGGCCCGCCACCCTCACCGTGCCCACGTCGCCCGCCCTCGCGGTGGCCCTGCGGGCGGAGGTCCCGCGGCCGCTGCGGGCCGTGGTGGTGGCCGACGGGCACCTGACCTGGGTGACCGAAGACTACGGCGAGAGCTTTGTCGTGGCGGTGCCCTTCGACGGCTCGGGCGAAGAGGCCCGCAGCCTGGCATGGGGCGGCGGCCGCTTCTTTCGGGCTGGCCGCAGCGGCAGCGCCTGGACCGACCCCGGCACCTACGCGTGGTCCGAGGACGGCACGTCGTGGACGCCGAGCGTCTTCGCGGACGACTTCTGGGTGAATGGGTGCGCCTGGGGGTGGGAGCGCTTCGCCTGCCTGCGCTCTGGCGACTACACCTGGTCGTCCTCGGGCGAGACCGTGGTCCACGAGCCCGAGTCGTGGAGCGCGATGCTGCACGCGCAGGTCTGGCACCAGGACCGCTTCGTCGCGGTCGGTCGGAGCGGCCGCCGGGCGTGGGCCACCGACGTCGAGTCCTTCGTGGATGGCGACTGGTACGACGAGGGCGATGGATATAACGCCGTGGCCTCGGACGGCGCGCGCGTGGTGGCGGTCGGCGGGAGCGACCGCCTGCTGGTGAGCTGGAGCGACGACGGCGGCGCCACCTGGGCGGACGCGGTGCTCTGCGCGGAGCGCTATGCGCGCTTCGAGTCGGTGGCGTGGAACCCGACCGCGGGCCGCTGGCTGGCCACCGCAGCCGGCACGGGGCTGCTGTTGGCGGGCCTGACCCTGGTGATCCACCCGGAATGGTCACCCCTGGCGGATCTCGGTCGGGCCTGGGAGCAAGCCACCATCGGCCAGGCCACCGAGCACCCGCCCCTGGGCGGCGCCTGGCGCTACCGCGGCCTGGCGGCCGGCATCCTCAGCCTGGGGGCCTTGGGCTGGCTGGGTTGCCGACGCCGCGACGCCACCGCCCGGGGTGCCGCGGTGGGGCTGGTCCTCGCCCTGATCGCGGTGGAGACCGGCGGCATGTCCCCTCCCCACGAGGTGCTGCTGGTGGCCCCGGCCCTGGTGGCCCTCTGCGGGGCGCTTGCCGCCTCGGGCTGGCGGGCCCTGCCGCTCGCGGCGGGGGCGGCCCTGGTCACCTGGACGCCCCTGGACCACTACCCCCAGGCCGATCGCTTCAGCCAGGACCACGCGCTCGCCCTGCTGGCGCTGGTCTTTGGGGCAGCCCTGCTGCGGGTGATTCAGGTGGGGCGGCAGCCGGGATAGCCCCGACCCATGGATTGGGACGATCTTCGGTACTTCCTCGCATTGGCCCGAAAGGGCTCGGTGCGGGCCGCGGGCGCCAGCCTGGGCGTCAGCCACAGCACGGTCGCCCGACGGGTGGAGAACCTGGAAGATGGCCTGGGAAGCCGGCTCTTCGATCGAAGCGCAGCCGGATGGACACTGACCGCGGCTGGCCTGCAGCTGCGGCCGGGGGCAGAGCACGTCGAGGCCGAGATGGCAGCGATGGAGCGGAGCCTGTCGGGCATGGACGAGCTGCTCGCCGGCACCATCGCCCTCACCTGCTGCGATCACTTCATCTCGGACCTGCTGCTGGACCTGCTCGCCGGCTTCTGCCAAAGCCACCCCGACATCGAGCTCTGCGTCATCACCGACAGCCGGCCCTTTGACCTCGCCCGCCGCGAGTGTGACCTGGCCGTGCGCATCCTGCCCCGGGAGGCCGGGCCGCCCGAGTCCCTCATCGGCACCCGCATCGGCCCCGTGACGGTGGCGAATTTCGTCGCTGTCGCCCACCAGGCACAGCTGGACCCCCACCTGCCCGGCAGCCAGCCGCGTTGGGTGGCAGGGGCGGACCCCGAGATCCAGCGGGCGCTGATCCAGGGCTCCAGCTACCCCCACATCCCCTCCTGGGGCTCCTTCTCCTCGCTGGAGCTGATGTCCCAGGCGGCCCTGCAGGGGCTGGGGCTGCTGATGGCGCCCACCTATGTGGCCGACGCCAACCCCCGCTTTCGGCGCTTGCAGCACCCCGACCTGCGCCACCTGGCGGACCTGTGGCTGCTCTGCCACCCGGACCTTCGGGCCAATGCCCGCTTTCGCGCGGCGCGGGCTTGGATTGCCCGGTCCTTCCAGCAGCTCCACCCGCTGCTCTCCGGCGCCAGCGGTCCATTCTCGCACCCCCCCGTCGCGAATTCGCTCCGGGTGCCCGCTATCGGCAAGCCATAGAGGTGTGGGGTGCCCCGGAGGCCCCCCATGAACACAGATCCAACCTTCTGGGACAAGATCGCAGAAGAGTACGCCCGCAAGCCTGTCGAGAACCCGGCCGCCTTCGAGGCCAAGATCGCCGTGACCGTGGACGCCATTCGTCGCGAGCACCGCATCCTGGACATCGGCTGCGGCACCGGCTCGCTGGTCCTGCGTCTGGCCCCGAGCGCCGCCGAGGTGCACGGCCTCGACCTCTCCCCGGAGATGATTCGAATCGCCCGGGCCAAGGCCAAGGACGCGGGTTCCGAGAAGGTGCACTTTCATGTCGGCGCCTTTGACGAGAGCTTCCAGCGCTTTGATGACAGCAGCTTGGACGGGATCTGCGCCTACAGCCTGCTGCACCTGGTGGAGGATCGGAGAGCAGCCCTGGCGCACATCTTCCGCCTGCTCAAGCCCGGGGGCTTCCTGGTGTCGTCCACCGTGTGCCTGGGGGACACCTGGGTGCCCTACCGGCCACTGCTCGCCCTCATGCGGGCCCTGGACAAGGCGCCGATGGTGAAGATCCTCAAGCAGGCCACCCTGCTGGACGAGATCGCCGCCGCGGGCTTCGTCCACATGACCCCACACGAGGTTGGCGCAAAGCCCACGACCGCCTTCGGCATGGCCCGAAAGCCGAGCTGAGGGGCATGGGCGGGCAAACCAAGCCCAAGAAAAGCGAAAACCCGCCACTGGGGCGGGTTTTCTTGTATGGTAACCCCAACGGGATTTGAACCCGTGTTGCCGGGATTCAACACAAACGTCGTTATCTATTGTGCTATTTCAGCTACTTAGCGTTCTTCAAAATGCGCTTGGACCGATGACGGACGGATGATAACTCCAAGTCTGAGCCCACCGGGAGGGCTCGTTCGGAGGGAGTCCATGGCTGCCGTAAAACGACGAGGGGGCCGCTGGGAGGTCCGCTGGGAGGAGCTGCGAACGACGGTCGATCACCACGGCCGGCAGTCCCAGCGCTGGGCCAGCCGACGAAAATCCTGCGCCACCCAGGCCGCCGCCAAGGAGCTGGCAAGGCAAATCGAGAACGCCGCCAGCCGCGGCGAAAACTGGCAGGAAGAGCGCCGGAAGGCAACCGCCACCCTGCGCGCCCTGGCTCTGGGCTACGTCCAGGCAGCGGTAGATGCCGGAGCGCCGCTGGGCACCCAGCGCTACCGGTCGGCGCTGATCGGCACCTGGATGGACTGGCTGGACATCCGCGAGGAGGGGACCTTCGAGGAAGGCCGCACCGTGACCGAGCTCTCGCTGACGATGCTGCAGGCTTTCGCCAAATCTCTGCCTTCGGGGACCACTGCACAACGGCGGACCCGCCATCGCAAGGTGATGGAGATCGAGCGGATGTGGACTTGGGGCCACAATCGCCCAGAGGGCTACCCCGGCGTCCCCGCCCCCCGACGCTACACGGGCGCCGACGCCGACCAGCTCTCCGCACCTGCGCCCGTCGTCGCCATCGCGTCGCCGACCTGGGCCGATGTGGACGCCATGATCGCCCAGCTGGCCCTGGAGTGGCACCGCCGGGCGTGCCTCATCATCCGCTACACCGGGATGCGGGCCAGCCAGGTCTGCGGCATCACCTGGGAGGACATCGACCTCCATCGGAACATCTTCCACTTGCGGGCCGGGCGAACGGGCGCAAAGAAGGGCAGAGGTCGCGTTGTCCCCATCGGCCAGCCCCTCGCTGCCGAGCTCTCCCAGTGGGCCCACGAGGCGCATGGGGCTGGGCAACCCAGCGGCCTGCTCTTTCCCAGACGGTACAAGAATCGGACCGGCCCCTACCGTGCCGACGTGCTGGTACCGCCACTCCGAAAGGCGTGGACCCTCGCCAAGGTGCCCAAGCAGCGCTGGGGCATCGAGCCGGGGAGGGCCCACGCATCGCCGACCCACGCCATCCGACGTTGCGTCCGCACGCAGCTGATCCGGGCGGGGGTGGAAGAGGCCATCGTGCTGCACCTGGTCGGGCACTCCCAGGGCCACACTGCAGCCGCCTATGTGCCGGAATCCAACCCCGAGGAGAACCCCTTCTGGCCCCACCTGCTCGCGGCGGTAGCGGCCATCCCGGACCACCGCGCCGATCCGGCCCAATAGGGTGTAGAAGCGGGTGAACAGGCAGGCCAGCGGCGGCCACCGGGCTGCAGGAGCTTGTCCTCCACTGCGACCCCAGCGAGGGCACCGGCGCGGTGGCCCGAAGATCGCGCGGGCCGACGTCACCTATGGGCTTGCTCAGCCAAACAACCCGACCGGGGGCGCAAGCAGCGTCGGGGCCTCGCAGCGCGGGCAGCGGATCGCCACGCCGGACCCGGAATCGGCGCGCAGTACGAGCACCAAGCAGGAGCGGGGACCAGGACGGTGTAATGGACCCCGCCGCCTTCCAAGACCTCGGCGTGCATGCCACAAGCCGGACGCTTCCGCTCAATCATCAAAGCCCTGAGCCAGTCGACCCTTATATTGGATCCTGCAGCGGGCCCAAGGCAGGCACGAGCGCATCCAGCCCGTCGGGGGCAGTCGGACTGCGGTTGCTGAGCAGCGGGCGGTCGGGCGCCCGATCGCTCCCCGCCAAGCCCTCCCGGCCGAGAACTCAAGACCCGCGCCCGAAGGGGCCACGGAGACCCTCCACCACCCGCGCGACGCCGCCCTCGATCTGCTCCTTGAAGGCGGCACCGACGAAGACGCCGGCGACAAAGGTGGCCGCAACCCCCAGGCCCGTGAGCCCGTCGCCGCCCATGGCCGGCCGCTGTCGAGACGGCGGGGCTGCCGCTTCTCGAACCGCCTCTTGCCGCACCAGAGCGAGGTCCTCCGCCTGATCCCCCGGCAGGTCCGTCGTTGCCGGGTAGTAGTATTTGCCGCAGACGGCCTCCTCCTCCGGACTCAGGGGCGGCAGGGGCGGCAGGGGCGGCGGCTCCCAAGGCGGCTCCCAAGGCCGAACTACGGGCCGCTCGGGCGGCAGGCGCCCCCGTGTCAGCGGTGCTTCGGGATGCTCCTCCGGCGCCTTGTGTCGGTCGCGCCGGCGCCCCCGCTCTGGCTGGTTGGCCCGACAGCGGGCGGGCGCCCGCAGGGGCAGGGGCTGCGCTGCGGCACCCTGCTGAAAGGCCCAGCCATCGCGCTGCTGGGTCAGGGTGGCGGTCCGCGTCGGTGCCCGCCGGGCCTTGGGCCCCCGCGCCGAGCCGCGCACCTGGGCGCGACTCGCCCGCAGCTCCCGCAAGGCCACCTGGGAGAGGCGGCGGATCTGCTGCATCGTCGGGGCCGCCACCTTCAAGCGGGCGGCCTCGCGGGCGATGGCCCGGTTGATGGAGCTTGTCGGGCGCTTGGGGTCCCCGCGCTTGGGGAAGAGCAGCGCCTTGGGTCCGCCCTGCCGCCGTCGCTTCGAGACCCAAGCCGAGAGGGCCCTACAGGCCACCGGCGGCAGGCTGTAGGAGAGCGTGACGCGCTTGCCGTCGCGGTCCGGAAGCCGGGCCCGCACGCGGCCGATGTCGCGGGTCACGTCCACATCTTCCACCCGCAGGGCGAGGACCTTCCCGGGGGGCAGGCCCACATGGGCCTGCAGGCAGACCCCGGCGCGCACCATCGGGATCTTCGCCCCTGTATAGAGCAGCTCCACCGTGTTCCAGTCGGCGGGCGGGCGCTCGGGAGGCGGCCCGGCGCGAGCCCGGCGACGGGGCGCGCGCACAGAGAGGTCGGCGCGGCCCCCTTGGCGGGCGTCGCCGCCACCACCTGCCGCAACAGGGTCCGGCACGCGCCGGCCCGGTCGCGTCCCAGTCGCTCCACCAGGGCCTTCTCCTGCCGCGTCAACCAGGCCTCATCCACCGCCTCCAAGGGCGTAGCGCCGTAGGACCGGCACAGCATTTGGGCGCAGTGGCGCAGCTTCTTGAGGCGCCGGGCCTCGGCATCGCCTGGCCCGCGCGGCAGCAGCCGGCCCATGCCACCCGCCCGCATCGCCTCGGCGATGGTGGCGCTGGAATCGACCGTCCGTGCGCGCTCAATCATCCCCCGGTGCCAGCGGTCGGGGTGGGCCCGCCGCAAGGCGTTCAGGCCGTCCAAGGTGGTGGCGTCGGTCAGGCAGGGCCAGGGAGGGGATGGGGGTGAGGTGGGTGCCATGGGGCCTTCCAAGGGGGGGGGGTGCAACAGGGGCTCCCCCTCAATGTACAAAGAGGGTCCCAAGACCTACAGGGGCCATTTGGGCCGGTTTCTGTCGGCCGTTGCCTGGCTGGTTTCTGTCCAAACACGGTGCACTTCCCCATGACATCGGGATTCACGCTGGCTGCGTGTACGTGTACGTGTACGTGTATTCGGCCATTTTTTCCGCAGTGGGATCGGGCGGAGGGGTTCCGTATAGGTTGAAAGCAGGGCCGCGCCGTCCCCTCTCCCCGCGGCCGGAATCCCCCAGGACCTGTCATGAACGCCCCGGCCCCCTGCCCTCAGCCCCTGAGCGCCGCCCATGGCCCCGACGCCTTGGTCTTGGCTGCCCTGTCGATGCGCGGCGGCCGGCCCGAGCCCACCCGAAGCAACCTCCTCGACATCTTTCGCGGTGATGCCCGCGTGTGCGGACGCCTCCGCTACAACGACGTCACCCGCAACCTCGAGCTGGACGATCTACAGGGCCAAGACTGCCTCTTCGAGCTGCGACTCTTCTTCGAGCGGACCTACCGCATCACGCCGGGCTCCAAGGCGCTGGTCGAGGCCGCCGAGAAGGCCGCCAAGGAGCACCGCAACCACCCCATCCAGGCCTGGCTGGACGGCCTCGTCTGGGATGGCACCCCGCGCATCCACCGCCTCTTCACCCAATATTTCGGCGCCGACGTCGAAGCCATGCACGCGGTCTACAGCCGGAAATTCATGGTCAGCATGGTCGCGCGTGCCCGGAAGCCGGGCTGCGACGTACACACCATGCCCATTCTCGCGGGAGCCCAGGGGCTGGGCAAGTCCGGTGGCGTGGCGGCCCTCGTCCCTGTACCCGCGTGGTGCAGCGCCGTCACCCTGGACGCCGGCTCCAAAGACACCCTGCTGGCCCTCCAAGGCATCTGGCTCGCCGAGGTTGCCGAGCTGGTGCACTTCGGGGGCGGCGGGTCGGGCGCCCTCAAGGCCCTGCTCACCCGAGCCTCGGACCGCTTCCGCGTGCCCTACGGCACGGAAGTGCGCAGCTTCCCCCGGCAGTCTGTCTGCATCGGCACCACCAATTCCGACGAGCTCTTCGATGACCCCACCGGCGCCCGCCGCTTCTGGCCCATGCAGCTCAGCCGCCCGGTGGACATCGGCGCCTTGCAGCAGGACCGCGACCAGCTCTTCGCCGAGGCCGACGCCGCCTACCAACAAGGCGCCCAATGGTGGCTGAACGCCGACGAGGAGGCCGCCCACGAGAAGCACACCCGCCACTTCTACAACTGCGACCCCTGGGAGCCGCTCTTGCGCGCTTGGGTCACCCAGAACGGCACCGGCTTCACCGCCGAGCAGGCCTTGTCCCGAGCCCTGCACCTGCCGGCGGCCCAGCAGACCCGGGCCCAGCGCACCCGCGTGGGCATCGTGCTGCATGGGATGGGCATGGAGGTGACCCGCCCGCGGGTGGCGGGTGGCGACCAGCGGCCGCGGGTCTATGGGTGGCCGGAGGAGGGGGGGGTGGCGGGTCCAACCGGTCCAACCTGATTGGGTGGAATCGATTTCTTCGGCGGCGGCGGCCCAGCGTCGTCGGTGGGCGCGCCGTAGCCCCTGATGGGGTGCTTTTGGGCGATGAGGCGCGGGCGCTGCGCTCGGGATCGGCGCATACCCAGCCCGGGAGGGGCGGCTCAACCTCCTGGACAACACTCGGCGGCACCCCAGCGCGTCTCTCGTCTTGACAGCTCTTCGGGTCATGAGTGGTGCTGCCGGGGTCCGACAATCGGGGCCGCCCAGCAAACGCTCGTCATTTGGCCCAGAGCGCCTCCCCCCCTTGACGCCACCCCCTCCCCGCGAGAGCCTGGCCGCCGCGAGGACCGCATGACCGCATTCGACGAGCTGATCACCGGCATGGCCGCCGGACGGGCCTGGGACCAGATGGGCGATGCCGCCGAGACGCGCGCCTTGATGGACCGGGTCTACAACGAGCGCTTCCACAGCGCCAAGCACTTCAAGGAGGGCTACCAAGTCCGGGTGAACCTGCAGAAGAAGGACGACTCGGCGTCCTACGCCGGCTGGATCACGTCCGAGAACCCGCAGTCCGGGCCCTATCAGGGCACCTCCTTCGTTTGGTTCCCTGGAGAGGGGGGCAGCGTCGCCGTTCTGGTGATCGGCACAGACGGCTTTGGGGCCGACGCGCACATTCTTGGCCGCCCGGGTCATCGCAGGCGACTCAAGGCGCTCTCCCGGCTCCACCGGGGAGCCATCTGGGTGAAGCCCGACCTGCTGGATATCGCCAGCGAGGTGCCCGGACCCATCCAAGCGGACTGGCCCGAGATCCCCGCTGCCTTCAAGGCCTATGGGCGCGTCATCTACGCGGCCACGCCGGTGCGCTCCGCTGCGGATGCCGACCGGGTCGCCGACCTGCTCGACCTCTTCTTCGACGAGCACAATACGCCGCTGACCGGCAAGGCCAGGGAGCGGTGGAACCAACGCACCCAAGCCATCGCCTCCGCCATCTTCCCCACCACAAGCGAAGCCGAGATCCTCGGCCTGCTGCGGGAGCGCCGCTTCCTTGTCTTGGAGGGGCCGCCAGGCACCGGCAAGACACGCCTCGCCTACAGAATCGCAGACACGGTCGGGTCGGCGACACGCATCCAGTTCCACCCCGCTCGCACCTACGAGGACTTCGTCGTCGGCCTCTTTCCGCGCCCCACCGCCGACGGCCTGGCCTTCGAGGTCCGCGCGGGCGACCTGCTGCAAGCCAACCAGCGAGCAGAGGACGGCGAGCACGTCCTGTTGATCGATGAGATCAACCGGGCTGATCTGGGTCGGGTGCTGGGGGAGGCCGTGCTGCTCTTCGAGGTCGGTGAGCGGGACCGCGCGGTGCGCTTGCCCCATGTGCCCACTGGCTACCCCGAGGAGCTTCAACTTCATCCCGGGCTCTATGTGTTGGCCACCCGCAACACGGCGGACCGCTCCATCGCCCGGATGGACCTGGCCATTCGCCGACGCTTCGCATTCGTCGACATCTGGCCCCAGCTCTCTGCCGTGGCCGACGAAGGGCTGGACCTCGCCCAGGCCCTCTACACCGACACCATCCAGACCTTCGCCGAGTATGCCGACGACGAGGCCCTGCGCCTGGTGCCCGGCCACGCCTACTTCCTCGATCCGCGGCCTGATTTGCCGGAGGAGGGCCGCGCCCAGCGGGTCGCCAACCGCATTCGGCTGGAGCTGCTGCCGCTGCTGCGCGACTACCTGGATGAGCGCCTGGTGGGCGGCGCCACTGAAGCCATCGCCGGCCTGGCCGACCGCATCGAGGCGAGGCTGTTGGAGCGCGCGTGAGCCGCGGCCAGACCCGCAAGGGGCGCACGCGCGCAGAGCGGGCGCTGCTGGCTATCCCCGCGGCAAAGCCGCTGCTGCGAGCCGTCGATCATGGTCCGGAGGTGCGGCTGGACCCCGCCCTCGTGGGCGCGGCCGGCGACCGTTGGGTCGAGCCCTTCCTGGACGCCAACCGGGCCCACCTCGATCGCCTGGGTGTCCAGGCGCGCGTCGACACGCGGGGGGGCCTCGGCGTCTCGTTGCAGCCCGGGCCCCGCATCGGCGCAGTCCCGCTGCTCTCGCCATCCACCCGAAGGGTCGCCGCCGGCCTGCTGGTGGCGCCGCGCTTTCATTGGAGCGCCCTGGGGGCCGTGCTCGGCAGCACCGGCTTCTCCACCGAGCCCGCCTTGGGCGGCGCACCCCTGGTCCCCGGCTCCGCCCGAGAGGTCCCGCCCTGGCTGCTCGCCAGCCCTGTGCTCCGCCGCATCGAGGGCCTGCTGGAGCACCGCAAGCGGGGATTCGTCGAACGCAGCGAGCACCGCGCCAGCCCCCGCGGCCGCGTGGACTGGTCGGCCTGGGCGCGCCGAGACGTGCCGGCGGGCCGCTGGACCCAGCTGCCCTGCCACTTCCCCGATCCCGACGACGACCCCCACCTGATGGCGACGGTGCGTTGGACCCTCGGGCGCCTGGACGACGAGCTGACCCCGCTGGGCCACACCGGCCCTGCCCGTCTGCTTCGCAGCCGTGTGGCGGACCTCCTCGCCCGCATCGGCCCAGGCCTGCAGCGCCGCCCCGCTCCATGGGACGGCCCGCCCGGCGCCGGCTGGCTCGCCGAGGCGCTGCAAGCCATGGGTTGGGTGGCCGAAGAGCGCGGCCTGGGCGGCGCCAAGAGCCTCGACGGGCTGAGCTGGGACCTCGCCGTCGACGAGCTCTGGGAGTGCTGGGTCGATGGCTTCCTGGCCGACCTTGCGCCCCGATGCGGCATGGTCGCAATCCGCCGGGGCCAGACCCGACGCCGCCTCAATTGGCACACGCCTACCGCGTCCATGCTCAGCCTCATCCCCGACGCCGGCCTGCGCGGCCCGGACCGCATGGTGTGGGTGGACGCCAAGTACAAAGCGCACTTGCAGCTGATCGGCAGCAAGGGCTGGGCCGGCCTCAGCCCATCCACCCGCGACGCCCACCGCGCCGACCTGCACCAGGCGCTGGCCTACGCCTCCCTCGAGAGCGTCGGGCAGGTGGACTCGGTGCTGGCCTACCCGCAGCTGGCCTCCGACGCCTGGCGCGAGCCGGGCATCGCGACGGTCTCGGCCGGACGACGGCGCGTTCGGCTGCTGCTGGCGGGCTTGCCCTTCGGCTTTCGGTCAGAGGACCACAGGCAGCAGACGTTGACGGCCTGGCGGGAGCTGCTGGCGGCGTGAGGGCGAGTGTGCGACGTGCCCATGAATTGGAGAGGCTGGAGCAGGCCTGGGCTCAGCGCTCTCGTCGAGCGACGCCGGGCAACCGCGCCAAATTGACGGACGTCGCGCGACCGCAGCAGTGAGGCCCGCTAGAGCAACGAGTTTATCCGCCGGCTGATGTCGGCAATGGGTCGCCCACAAGATAGGCGCCTGTCACCCACCATTGCGCGGAGATCCTCTTTTGCTACCCCCTCCCTTGCTGTCAATCTACATCGAGCTCGAGCCCCTGTGGACCGCCCCGGATCCACGCACGCTCTTCGAGACCGCGTTGACGCGGCGAGCGTGGAACCTGGAGCGAGGGGAGCCCGATGCGCCACACCATGAGTCCATGGAGTGGCTTGGAGACCGAGTGCTCGGGGCAGTGGTGGCGCAGCTTCTATGGGCCCGGTTCCCCCACGCCCTGCCCGGGTGCCTGGACCTCGCCCGCGACCAGCTCACCAGCGCTGGACCATTGTCTGCCATCGCCCAGGAGCTTCAGCTGACCCAGGCCATCCGGATGGGCGTCGGAGAACGGGCCCAGGGGCAGGTAGAGAGCGACAAGGCACGCTCCGATCATCTCGAGTCGCTGGTGGCGGCGGCGTTCTTGGCGGGCGGCTGGCCCGGCGCGTCTGCCTTTGTCGAGCGCATCCTCGGCGGCTTGCTGCCCGCCGTGCTCCCTTCTGCAGAGGCGAGGCTTTCCGAGACCAGCGGCGCCCAAGCGATGACCGCCCTGAACGCCAGGGTGCAGCAGATCTGGCGTCAAAGCATCCCTCGCGACGGCTGGGTGGTCGAACGGCTGGGCGGGCCCGACAACGACCCAACCCACCAAGCGACGGTCACGCTCCCTGACAAGAGCTCCCATGTTGGTGCGGTGGTGCGGGGACCGAAGGCGGTGGCGAAAGCGTCCGCAGCGCTGGTTGCGTTGGAGCACCTCGACGAGCAGGGCGTGATCGGAACGACCTGACGCGGGCGCCCGTCAGGACGTCTCGGGCCGAGGCCGGGACCAGACGCGGCATGCATTGCGGGAGGTGGACCATCGTCGAGAGAGAAGGCGGCCCTGGTCCGATCGCAGAGGGCGGTGACACCCTCCCCCAAACGGGGCTCCCTCACCGGCATTCGTGGACTGGGCGGGACACGGTGCAAGCCTACTCGGCAGCGCTGATGCGCCTGAGGGCATTGCCGGCTCTGCGCGACCGGACACGGCGCAGCTTCCGAGAAGAAGCGGCACTCCCGACCTAGTACCTCGTCAGAGTGATTCTGACTCTTTGAGTGTTGGCTCCGGGTAGTGCCGGGCCATCTTCTCTCGTGCGGCGTGCACATCAAATATCCAACTGATGGTCGCACCCTCCTGATTGCGCTGGTCCACCCAGGCCTGGACTTCGGCTCGCAGCGTCTCCAGGTCCGGGATGCGCCGGTCCAGGCACTGGGTGGTCATCACGCCGATTTCGATCTCGACCATGTTCAGCCAGGAGGCGTGGGTGGGGGTGTGGTGGAACTCGAGCCGCTTCAGAATCCTACGGGCCTCAGGGGCCGGAAAGGCCTTGTAGAGGGAGGCGGCGCAGTGAGTGTTGAGGTTGTCCTGCACCACTCGGATCTTGATGGCGTCGGGGTAGTACTCGTCCACCAGCTTCTTCATGGCGAGCGCGTAGTCCTCGCCGGTTCGCCGCTCGCTGACGATGACCTCTCGTCGTGTACCGCCCCAGCTGGAACTTGACTCTCCCCAC